>CAISBR010000210.1 GCA_903883645.1 uncultured Myxococcales bacterium
GGGACTTGTGGGAATGGAAGCTGCGTAATGGGGAAATGCTGCGAGAAATATGAGTGCTGCCCTGGCAATTGCAAGGTTAAGTCTGGGCTTACCATCGATCAGAAGATTGGGCAAGAAGGCAAGACCTGGGGGTGCGACCCAGTAATTGGCCGGTGCATTTGCGCTGACTTTGCAAATGACGATTGCCTTGGTGCCAAAGGGTGTTCATGTCCGAAATTTACCCACTGCGAGCAACGATGTGTCATACACAGGACGGGCAAAGCGCCAGACGACTTCCAATGTGCAGAGGCGACTTACCTGTCGCTGAAGAAGGACGAAAGTTGGTACCAGAAGCACCAAGATCCGGGATGGTATATCGATACATACGGAATCTGCAAACCCAATCAGACAGATGTATGTCCGGCATGTGGCTGACACGAGGACTGATATTGGCTGCCATCGCAACATCTGCGTGCGCAGAGAAGCGTCCATCCGTGCCGAATTTTGCTGGCAAGACAGATATCGGCGACAACGGATCGGCGTCCGCGCAGCCCAGACCCAACCAACTAGCCATGGATTCGCTGTGTATGACACGGTGCGCAAGCGTAAAGGACTGTTGTGTCCCATTGATAACTTTGCAGACTTGCCAGCCGATGGAGAGCGCTGTCTGCATGGATGGATTTTGCCGCCAAGCCGTCTGCGGGCAGACAGGGTGCCCACTTTGTGTTGAGGAAGATGGCGCATTGCGATGCACGCATCTGTGCGACGCGGACGCGAACTGCCAGGAGTGCCCAGAATGGAGCAAGGTGTGTCAACCGGGAGATCGATGTGTTCAGGGAGTCTGTCGCCATCCTATCGATTGCGACGCGTCTTGGTGCAATTCCAAGGAGCGCCTCGCGATGTTTCGGCGGCCTGAATGCAGTGGTGGAAAATGTGTATACCTGTGCACATCTGACGATGATTGCGTGTATCGGCCAAACACGGAGCATCCTAACAACTTGGCAGCGGCGTGCGTAAACGGCGAATGTCATCTGACATGCGACACCGCGAGTTGTAGCGGGGCACCTGGGCTCGCGCAACCTCCTGCCGGATTTGGCTGTGCGCCAGCTCTGCCGGAAGCGCTATAGATGGGCGCGCATTACCTTCGGGCGTGGACCAGCACTTGGCCATTCGGAATCAGCACGGGCGGGGACAACGTATCTCCTGGCAACCGCAGCTCGGGTTTGCCAAAATGCGCAGCTCGATCATGGAATCCTCGGTATCGCTTTCAACGAGCAGTCACTGCACCGCCGGCACCTGCAAGTGAGCCCAGCCACCCAGCTAAACCGGCGCCGGCCCCGCATCCACCTTCGCCTTGCCCTTTCCGCCCGTCCACCGCGCAAAGAACCCGTCGACAAACGCCTTGCGCCCCGGAAACAGCGCCCGCAGCGAGCCCGCCAAGGCATCGTACGCCGTGAGCCACTGATTTCGCGCGACATCCAGGGCCGTCCACGCGGCATCGCGGGCCGCCAGCGCCTTGGTCTCGGCCGCCAAGGGCTCGGCGTAGGCCGCCAGCGCCGTCTGCAGCGGCTTGGCGTGCACCTGCAGCTTGTGGTCGGCGGGCAGGGTAGCCAAGTGGCCGATCACGGCCGTTAACGTCGCTTGCAGCACCTGGCCTTGGCCGTCTTTGGCCGCACCCAGGCCGTCTTTAAAGAAGTGCACGTACAGCGCGGCGGTGTAGTCGCGGCGCACAAAGGCCACCAGGTCGAGCTGGAAGTCGGTCAGGGCTTCGCGGGCATTGTAGTCGCACTCTTCGACCAGCGCCGAGGCATCGATGGCCACATGTTACCGGCGCCCCCAAACAGCCCAAATCCGGTGAATTCGGCCCGACCGCCAAACCATCACCGCTGGGCAGCGGCGTGGCGACTCTGCGCCCGTTCGACCTCAAGCCGAGCCTTGCGCTCGGTTGCCTCACGCAGGCGAA
>CAISBR010000211.1 GCA_903883645.1 uncultured Myxococcales bacterium
AGCCCAATTTCTTTGGCCTTTTCGCCAGTTACCAGTCGCGCCGTCATCATCAGCTCGCGCATGGTGTCGGCGCCCAGCAGCCCGCGCAGGGTCACACTCGCACCCATGTCGGGCACCAGACCCCATTTGGCTTCCATAATCGCCAGTTGCGCATCGGGACGCGCAATGCGGAAGTCCGCCGCCAGCGCCAGCTGCAGCCCCGCGCCCAGGCAGTGGCCGTGGATCGCCGCAATCACCGGCACCGGCAGGTCGCGAAAGCACAAGAAAGCCCGCTGAAACAGGTTGGCCGTCGGCTGCGCCAGCTCCCACGCCGCCCGCAGCGCCTTCTTCTTGTCGCGCAGATCGCCCAGGTCGATACCCGCGCTGAAGCACTCGCCCTCGCCCGTCAGCAATACGGCTCGCAAATCTTTGTCTTTACTAAGCGATTGCGCCGCATCGATCAGATCGCCCAGCATGGCAAAGCTCAGGGCGTTGCGCTTGTCGGGCCGGTTCAGCCGCACCTCGGCCAAGTCGCCCTGGCGCAGAATCTGGATATGCTCGCTCATTACATCACCTTTCTAAACATGTAGTTGCTTGGGCATGCCCACCGCCGCCGCCACCTGCGCCGCATGGCTCTTAAGGCACTGATGGGTCGCGCCGGCCAGCACCGCAAACGGGGCATGGGGCAGGGCTGCAGCCAGGGCGTGCATCACCGCCAGCGACTCCGCAGTGCTGTGCTCGCCGGCCAGCAGACGCACATCCATTGTTAATCTAGCAAGTTCACTGGCATGGGTGTGATCGCCACCGCCGCTCGCCACCTCGGCCCATGTGCGCGCATACAAGGCCAGCAGACCGGCGCGAATCCTCTCGGGCAGGCCCGCATAAAAGCCGTCGCCATTCCAGTAATCGACGAGCCAATGGGTCGCCGGCTCGATGGCGCCGCGGGCAAAGGCGAGCAGGCAAAGGTCGCGCAGCTCTTGCAGTTTTTGCCGGGCCGTGCCGTCTTGCGCCAGCATACCCCAGCAGATGGGCTCAAGCAGCACCAGCCGGTCCAGGGCATTGGGATGCAACAGCGCCCACCGCAAGGCTAAAAGCGCGCCGTACGAATGCGCGACCAGCACGCGCGCGCCCGTCTCGGCCATCACGGCGTCGAGCCAAGGCAGGTCGAGGTTGACCGCCAGCTTACCCGCCGCCGGTTGCCACGGCTCGATCTCCGCAAGACCCGGAGCATAAAGAGTAAACTGCCCAGACAGCGCCTGCATCACCGGTAGCCAGGTCGTCGGCTTGTCGGCCGAGCCGTGGACCAGCACCGCGGGCGGGCCGCGGCCAAGCTGCAGCATGGCGGTCGCTCGTCCCGCAAAAACGCGATGATGGGTCTGCAGTTCCGGGGTGTTCGGCATGGCGACTTGGGCAGCAGCGGGCTGCGCAGCGCGGGCGATCATGGGCCACCCGGCGGTGCAGGGCAAGCTGCGATCCCCCTTGCCGCAACCCAGTGCCGCCCCTGCAGTCTTGCCCGTCGCGGACGTAGTTGCCGACGTCGATGTGCTGCGCGAACTGGCCACTGCCGCGGCGATCTGAGCCCCGGCCGTCTTGCACCGGCAAGCCCTGAATGCCAGACTGCGGCGTACAGGCCGCGCTCGGGCGTGCCAGCGGAACTCAGCATGAAAGCTAAGAAATTGCTCGATCCTCGCCCGCTACTGTTCGCGCTGGCGCTGGCCCTTGGCCTGCTCGCCACCCCGGCTTGGGCGCAGTGTTCGGCCTGAGGTAACCCCGCTCTCCCGGTGGGAGACACTGACATGTCGCGCGCCTTGGATGGTGCCACCAATAGCCCGCAAAGCCGCGTGCGTGCAGGGCTTTCGTATGCTTATGCCTATGGCGACCAGCCCTACGGCGGGCAAAAAGCGCTGACCAATTACGACCACTTCAAGATTCGCCTGCAGCTGCTCAATTTCAGTGCTGGCCTCGACTTAGCGAACGGTCTGGGCGCTAGTCTGGTCTTGCCGACCGGGCGTATTCGCAGCGAGTCGGACGCGCGCACAACCGACGATTTTGGCCTAGGTGACCTTGAACTCCGTGCCCGTACCGATCTTTTTCGGCTTCTGGATGTGACCGGCCGCTGGCTGCCGCGGCTGCTGCTCAGTGCCGGTGTGGCCGCGCCTACTGGGCCGTATGTGTCCAAACTCAAAGTAGCCCAGCTGCAGCCGGGGCAGGTGCTCGACAAGACGCTGTCGCTGGGGCGCGGCGCGTGGTGGCTTTTGGCGGATGCGGAGCTCTATGGGCGTATTCTCGAGCAGTTAGGCTGGTTTGTGGCCCTGCGCACCCGCACGCCGCTCAGCGATTGCGACGACGGTTTTCGCTGGGGTCGCGAGACGGCGGTCAGCGGTGGTCTGGCGGCGCAGCTTTGGCCCAAGCACCTGTCGGTCAGCGCGTCGCTCGATTGGCTGCAACGCAAGATGCCGACCGAGCTCGATTGGCAGGGGGTGCGGGTCGATTCTGCCAGTGTGGGCGGCGACTATACGGACCTGACGGCCTCGCTGCGCGGCCAGCTGACCGAACAGGTGGCACTGGACCTGACGGGCCGCAAGCCCGTGCAACGCGATGTCTATGGCCTGCAAACGCCACCAAATTACTGGGTATTTGTGGGTCTGTCGTGGACGCAGCCGGTAGGAGCGCCGCCCATCAAGCCCACCGTGCAGCCCGCCCAGCCCGGCGACCGGCCGCAGCCCGAGGTGGCGGCGCTGCTGCAGTCGGGCAAGGTCGCAGTGGTGGATTACTGGGCGACATGGTGCGCACCTTGCCAAAAGCTGGCGGGGCAACTCGAAGAATTTAGTAAGCAGAACAATGAGTTGCATGTGGTTCGCCTCGATGCCAGCGACTGGGATGCGCCCACCATGGACCGCCTGCTGCCGGCCGTACCTGGCCTGCCCGTGGTCGATATTTACGGTGTGGATGGCCGGCTGCGGAAACGGCTAGCAGGAGCTGAAGCATTTGATTATGCAAAGTTTCTGCCAGAAGCGGCCACTCCGGTCGCACCATAAGCGCTAGTTTTGCTTTTGCCCGCCGCCGGAGCGTGGTAGCGTGATTTGGTCCGTCGTCACCGCCGCACTGGCGTGGCTATCGACGATCTGGAGGATTGTATGGTCTTGTCGCACTTGAAGAATCGGGTTGCCTGGCTTGTCGCCGCCACTGCTGTGCTCGCGGCAGGGTGCCAGGCTGGAACCACCAGCGCCATGGGTCCCGTGGACACGCCGCTCAGTGCGAGCGGGGCCTTTGCCGCCAATATCGACGCAGCCGACTTTACGGTGTCGTACCAGGGCCTCAAGGCTACGGCGACGATGACGCATCAGATCAATAAGGATCCTGGCGGCTTAGCCTGCGTGCCGGCGCTTTCAGTGGCGGTGGCGCAGCCCGATGGTACATGCAAGCTCCAGCTCGACTACGAGGCCGGCTTCCAAGGTGAGGGGCTGCAGCTAAAAAGCGTTAAGTTTTGGGCACGTGCGCTAATCGACCAGGGCGGCGGCAAGACTGAATTGGTCCTTTGCCCCGGTTGGACCAGCAAGGAACCGAGCAGTACGGAGGTGGTCTACGCCTCGACCGTGGCCACTGGAACTCTGCCGCTCGAGCTAATTGGTCAGCCCGAAGCCGGCATGGCTAAAGCGATTTTGCGCAATCGCACCCTTGCTCCCACCTTTGGCGGCCCCGTGACGATGAAGTACTTGGGGCGGCATTTTACCGTTGACCTGTCTCAAATCACTTTTAAGGGCGACATCACCAGCACCGGCGACGAAAATGCCCAGTGCGTCAAGACGTTTCACGATTTTCCGGCGTGGCAGCTGCAAGACATTAACCCGGGCAGCGCGCTGCACGATACGACCTACGGGCTCGACGCGTTCAAGGGCAAAAAGGTAGTGGTGGCGCTGGTTTCGGACTGGTGTGCCTCGTGCCGCTCGCAGGCGCAGATGATGCAAAAGCTGCAAGATCAGGCGATTGCTACCGGCCATGCCGACACGGTGATGGTGCTGATTGCCGACAAGCAGACCTCGAACTCCGCAGACTTGCTCAAGATGGTTAAGACGATTCCGGTGTTTCAAGACACGCCGCAGGTCGATGCTTGGGCCAAGATGAACGAGGGCCACGCTAGCAAGTTCAAAGGCTCCGAGATTCGCAACAGCGGCTACGGCTTTGCCAAGAATGGCTCGCCGATCATGTACTTTGAGCCCAGTGGCACGGGCACGCTCGACCTAGGCAAGTACGAGTCGGCGGTGAACACCGTGATCCAGGCCAAAGACGACTAGCGGCCCCAGACCGCCATGTCGATGGGCAACCACGCGAACGCGCCGCCGCTGTCGTAGCGGTTGTTGACCGTGATGCTGTTCGCTTGGCCGTCGGGTGCGCCATGGCTGCCGGCCAAGTCGGCGACGTTGATCGACCAGATGCCCTTGGGATTCTTGCCGATGCACGTGCCCAGGTCGCCGCTCAGGTCGGTCGACTTGGCCAAACCCGTTAAATCAACTGTTTTGCGGGCGGCACACGGGGCGCAGGTAGCTGATTCTATTCTCGTGAAGCCGTTGTAGCTACTTGGCCGCCGGAGTCGGGCGCAGCCACGCGTGGCGAACCTTGGGCACCGCCCACAGCACCGCGGTAAGGAGCGACACGGCCGCCACACTCGCCAAAATCGCCAACATCCGCTGGTACGGCTTGCCCTCGGCCTGCCGCCGCGCCAGGATTTGCCCTGCGGTCGACAGCCACATCAGCGAACCCGCGCCCAGTGTTACCATATTGAGCAAAACTGCCCACTTCTGATGCGACCACAGCGCCACGGTCGCCGCCAGCGTCAGCACCACACCAACTAGGGTACCGTCGCGCAAAAAATGACCGGCCAGGGCGAGGTTGCACACGAGCGTTAGGCCAACGGTCAAGCGAATCATGGGGCCTCGGTCGCCGGTTTGGTGGCGCGACGGCACGGTCGACGCTCAGTAGTTATGCCCAGCTACTTGCCGTTCGGCACCGCGAGCAGTTGCGGTGTCGTCATGGGCAGCGCGCCGTTGCCCAGCTCGCCGGTCAGCTGCGTGCCCCAGCATACGACTTCGCCCGTCGCCAACGTTGCGCACATGGTCTGCACGCCGCCTGCGATCGCCAGCGCGTTGGTGACGCCTGCTAACGCTATAGGAGTGCTAGCCTTTTTTGTGCCGATGCCCGCGCCCAGCTGACCCTCGTCGCCCTGGCCCCAGCACCACACCTGGCCACCCTTGTCGATCGCGCAGTAGTGCTCCGCGTCGGCCGCGCCACCCATCGCCAGGCCCTTGACGGGCGGCAAACTGGCCACGGGGGTCGCTGCGAGCGGCTCGATCGCTTCTTTGCCCATGTGCGAGCCCCAGCACACCACCGCGCCGGCCGAGTTGACCACGCACGCCGCGCCCAAGTGGCAGCGCAGCTCCGTGGCGTCGCTGACACCCTTTACTTCGGCCGGGGCCGTGCCCGACGTGCCCCAGTTGGCGCGCTCGCCCCAGCACCAGACTTTGCCGGCGGTGGTCAGCGCACAGCCAAAACCACCAGTAAAGCAAGTTGTTGAGGCCGCTGGCAAGCTGGGGTTGCTGACCGGTGGCCATACGGTGTCGGTGGCGGTGCTGCCTGTGCCCAGGTCGGCGACGTGGCCGGTTGGGTCGCCCCAGCAGCGCACGCTGCCGCTGGTGTCAACGGCGCACCAACGGCTGCCGCCCGTAGCCGCGGCGCGAATATCGGTAATGCCGCTGCCTGCTTCGGGCACGCTGCAGGCCTCGGCTTGGCAGTCGCGGTCGGGGATCTTTAGGCCGGGATCGGCGGGGGCGGCCGAGCCCTGGCACAGCACCTTGCCGCCAGCGTCGATGCCGCACATCGCCGCGCTGTGGAAGCCCAGTTTGGTCGCCGTGGCCAAGCCCAAGTACGGCGTTGCCACATCTTCGAATGCAGCCAAAACTTTAGCAGCATTGGGGTGTTGCCCCCAGCACCAGTGCGCGCCCTTGTTGTCTAGGGCGCAGTAGCCCGCACTGCCGCCGATAAGACTCGCCGCGCCGCTGAGCCCCGTGACGGCCGCGGGTTGCCATTGCACGTCGGCGCCGGCCGAGGCGCGATGCCCCCAGATGCGCAGTTCGCCGGTGGCATTGATGGCTGCAAAACTGGTGAAACTACTGCGGAGTTTGGTCGCGCCGCCGATTCCCGGTATGGCTGCAGCTGCGGCTACCTTGGTCGCCGTGGTGCCCTGCCAAGCACTGGGCAGGTAGCGCCAACATACCGCGGTGCCATCAGCGCGCCGGCCGCAGCTAGTCGAAAGATCAACGATATCAGTAGCTCCGGGGATCTGCGTCAGCTTGTCGCACTTGGTCGCGTCGCAGCCGGCCGGCGGCGGACTCAGATCGTGCGGCCCCAGCAGCCACACTTGACCCTTGGCATCTAGGCCAAGTACTTGAGTGCCAGACACTTTTAGGTCAACCAGCACCTGCGAGCTCAGCTGGGTGGGCGCCACGGTGTCGTCGAAGCCGCCGACCTGCAACTTGCCGTCTTTGTTCAGCCAATACAGGTCGTCGCCGATGTCTAGGGCCTTGGCGCCGGTCACGCCGGCTAAGGTGAGCCACTTGATGCCGCCGACGAAGGTGGGCACTGCGCAACCCGCGCCGCCGTCTGCAAAAAGCGCGCAAATCGCGCTAGTTGTGGTGGCGAGCCGCGTCACGGTCTGCGGCGGCAGTAGCGCGCCCGGTCGGGTCGGGTCCTGCACGCCCAATGCGGCCATGGCGTGGCCCCAGCACCACAATCCGCCGCTGCTCGACTGGGCGCAGGTGGTGCCCTCTAGGGTCGTGACTGACGCGATCTTGTCCATGCCGCCAATAAAGCGAGGCGCAGAGCGGCTTTGTGTGGTGCCGTCGCCCAGCTCGCCGTCGGCATTGCTGCCCCAGCAGGCCACCCAGCCCAAGTCCGTCAAGCCGCACGCGTGGCTGTCGCTGGTCGATACGTCGGCCCAGACGCCGGTGGGTGTTGGGGCAGTGGCGGTGTCGGCAGCGCTGTCGCCTTGGCTGTCCGCGCTACTGTCGCCGCTGCTGTCGCCGTTGCTGTCGGCCACTACATCTGTCGTTGTTACAGGGGCTTTGACCCCTTCGCTGCTACTGCCGCAGCCGGCTGCCAGCACTACGACTCCGATCCACCACCAAGCTCTCATGTGTCGACCTCATGCGGACCGCGGCGGGTGCGCAGGTGCGCAGGTTCGCCTCCAAGCGAGCTAACGTCAACGGCTGCGCCAGCGCGCGCACCACCATCCAACCGCTTTTTAGGTCGCCTAACGTATCGGCCGCGTGCAGTCCTTTGCCTAGACCCCCTCGCCGGCCCATGCGTCGAACGTAATGCGAGCTCGCCCCCATCGAGCTTCGCCGTGGTCGCCAAGGCGCCCGACAGGAGGAAAATCATGAGCGGAGGAGCTATTTTAGCCATCATCGGCAGCCTAATTGCGCTGCTGGGTAGCAACCTGGGCGCCGGTAGCGGCGAGGGGCCGTCGCTATGGCGCCAATTCTTTTCGGCGGCGTATTCCGAGGAGCTGGGCTACCGCGGTGTGGCGCTGCTGCAGACGTGGCCCGGGCAAATTTCTGCCGTACTAGCAGTGGCTTCGCTAGCCTCGGCCGCGTGGGTGCTGCGCAAGCGCCAACAAAAACTCGGCTGGCTGCTGCTGGTGACGGGTGCGCTGCAGCTAGGGCTGGCAGGGTTGCTGTGGCGCGGCATCTACGGCGCGGTGCCGTGCGAGGCGCTGGGCCTGCCGCAGTGCGACCCCGGTGGCGGTCTAATTCCTGAGACGTATCTGCACATGAGCGGCCTTGTGTGGCTGGTGCTGGGCGGCGCGCTGGGCGTGCTGGGCGGTGCGGGGGTGCTGGCGGCGCTGACCGAGTACCCCGCCGAGCGGCGTTTCTTGCGGGTCGCGCTGCACTGGGGCGAGCAGGTGGTGGCCGAGCGCGTGCTGTTTACGCCGCAGCCGGTGACGGTGGGCGAGGCGGCGGGCAACTTGCTGCAAGTGCCGGCGGGCGGGCTCGATTCGCACATTCTGCTCACTCCGCTGCAAGGCGATGCGTATCAGCTGGTGCTGCCGTTTGGCGCGCAGGCCAAGGTTGAGCAAGGGGGGCAGCCTGTTGAATTTGAGGGCGTTGTCGCTGTACACGACGGCTATCGCGGTGCCGTTCGCTTCGACAATGGCCTAGAGCTGCGCTTTGACTTTACCGCCGCGCAACAGGGTGCCCTGGCGGGTGGCCGGCAGCGGCGCGACGAGGCCCTGGGGCTGTCGTTTGCCCTGGTATTTTCGGCCTGTGTCATCGGCTTTGTGGTGCTGGCGACGGCGCAGCGCGACCCCGACGACGATGCAGCGCGCGAGGCTTTGCTAAATAAGAATCGTGGCTTCATCGAGGTCGCGATCGAAGAGCCCAAGGTGCCCGAGGTGCCCAAGCTTGAACCGATTGAGCCGCGCCAGAGCGAGCCGAAGGCCGAGGGCGAAGAGGGCAAGTTTGGCGACCCTGAAGTCAATCCGAACAAAGTGTCGAAAGTACCCAAGGTGGATGCGCCGCTGCGCAAGGTCGATGTGCGCGAACTGGGCTTGGCTAAAGCACTTTCAGCTCCAGCGGCGATGCAAGGTGCGATAGGTACCATCTTTGCGGGCGACACCGGCGCTATCAACAGCAAGATGGCGATGGCGATGAACGGCGACGGCAGCGAGCTTGAGGTGGGGCACGGAACGAGCCCGTTTGGCCTCAAGGGCACCGGGAGCGGCGGTGGCGGCGATGACCAGCTGGCGCGCATTGTCGGCTGGCAAGACGGTCCGCTCGTGGATGGCACAGACCGGCGCGCGCTGGTGGCGCTGGCCAAGAAGCCGCGGATTGGTGTAAAACATCAGCCACTTGGTGAGCCTCAGCCCACTGCCGGCTGCGACCGCGGCGACATCAGCAAGAATGTGCGCGCCCGCAGTGCTTCGATTCGCGCCTGCTACGAGACGCAGCTACTGGCCCACCCCGACCTAGCCGGCAAGGTGACGTTGCAGTGGACCGTGGGGGCCGATGGACATGTGAGTGGCGACAAAACCGTAGAAGATACCATGGGTAACCCGGTGGTCAGCGACTGTGTGCTGCGGGTGCTGCGGCGCATTCAGTTCGCCGTGCCCGAGGCGGGGGTGTGCGTGGTGCGCTGGCCGGTGGTGTTTCACCCGGGCTAGACCCATGGGCAGTCCTCATAACGCGCTGAAAAACTTCCACATGCCTTCGCTGGCACTCCAGGCGCGGCTGGTCTTGCCGATAAAGACCTCGGGCAGATAGGCCCGCCCGCCCGGCCAGGTGTGACCGCCCGCCTCGATGCGCGCCAGCCACACCGGCGCCGTGCCGCCACAGAAGTCGAGCAGCACCGCGCGGGTGCCGTCGGGTGGCTTCGCCAGCAAACTCCAGGAATTACAGGCATCACCGTCTAGCACCCCGCCGCTCTGGCCGTTCCAGCGCCGCCAGGCCAGCAGCGTCTGACCTGTTGGGGCGACATAGCCGCGGCTGCCATCGCGCGACGCCACCGGCCCGCCGGCATAGGGCACCAGCGGATCGTCAGTATTCTGAATCACCAATAGCGGCAAGGGTTTACTAGGCTTGCATGTCGCCAGCAGCTCGGGCGCCATGCCACCCGCCACCGGTGCAGCTGCGGCAAACAGCTCGGTGCGCTCGCACAGCAGGCGGTACAGCATAAACGAACCATTCGACATTGCAGTCAGATACACCCGCCGCCCGTCAAACTGCCCGGTGCGGAGCTGGGCGGTCACCAGCTCGGTCACAAAGGCGACATCGTCCACGCCATCGCCTGCTAACCGCCCGTCGCGCCAGCGCTTATCCAGGCCATCGGGGTAGACCACCGAAAACCCGTGCCGCTCGGCCACCGCATCCAGCCCCGTCAGCCGCCGCATGTCTTGGCCCGTGCCGCCGTAGCCGTGCAGCGCCACCAGCAGCGGACGCGGGCTTTTGCTGGGCTGCGTGGGGTCGTAGCGCACCCAAGTCCGCTCGCGCAAGGCGAAATTACCCACTCCAGTCGTGCCGCCCGGCATGCCAGTCCGGCACGCCGCCAGCGGCAGGAGCACAGCAAAGACCAGCAGCAGAGCAAGGTTGTGTGGGCAAGGGGGCATTGCGGTGGGCCTTGGCCAGGCGGGCTGGCGGGGCGAGCATAGCACTGGGGGTGGCGGGCGCGCGAAAACACCACGACGCGCGTGAGCCTGTCGCCGGGCGTGCCTGCAGCGCGGACACTTAGTATTTTCAACGAGTAGAACAGGCTGCTTCGCTCTGAAACAGCTTGACCAAGCTCGCTGTGCACTAGTATCGTGCGGTTTCACGGGCGGCAGAACAGGAAACTGGATGCGCCCCAGAGGCCACGCATGGACATCCGCAACCCCTTGATGCTGCGCGCACTGCTATTCGCTGCGACCTTGGCTTCGGCGTGTTCGCAGGCGGCCGTGCAAGATCCTACGCTAGTCAAGACTGGCGATATCGTGAATGATCAAGGTGTTGTGGTTGATGTGGCGCAAGACGCCGCTGCAGACGACGGCGCTGACCAGCAAGCCGATGCCGCCGCCGCGTGCAAGGGGCAGGCCGGTTGCCCGGCAGGTCAGGCGTGCCTTGGCGGCGTATGTGCTGCGGGGACCGCCTGCAAAAGCCATAAGACTTGCGCGGCCTTTGATGCCGTATGTGACCTTGAGACCGGCCTGTGCGTGCAGTGCAACGACCAGCCCGACTGCCCAAGCGACATGAAGTGTGCCGACCACGTCTGCCAGGCTCCGCCCAAGGCCTGCTCCAGCAGCAAAGACTGTGGTTCCAGCCAGGTATGCGACACTGTGCAAAGTGTGTGCGTCGACTGCTTAACTGCGAACGACTGCGGCGACGGCCAAGACTGCGTGGCCAATCTGTGCGTCACCAAGCTGTGCCCGGCCGGTGCAGCTCTGTGTAAGAACAGTCAAATCAAGCAGGTATGCCAAGAGGGTAGCTGGGTCGAAGTCGCCTGCGCCAGCGACGAGGCGTGCGACGGCGGCGAGTGCGCGGTGCTCGTGTGCGAGATCGGCAGCACAAAGTGCGAGGCCGGCGCGTCCGTACCGTGCAACGACCTGGGCACGGCGTGGCTGGCGCCGGTGGTATGTGGCGCAGAACAGTCGTGTATTCAAGGTGTTTGTGTCGACAAGACCTGCACGCCCGGTCAAAAGACCTGCGCCGGCAACACGATTCAGACCTGCGACGCCCAGGGTCAGAGCCAGCTTAAACCCTGCGCGACGGGTCAAGTCTGTACCACAGAGGACGGTGCTCCGCTTTGTAAGCCTTTAATCTGCAAGCCAAATACCAAGAGCTGTGTCGGAAATGCGGTGGCGGTTTGCAGCGCCAGCGGCACAGCCAAGGTCACCGGTGCAGCGTGCCCCAGCGTGGCCACGTGCAGCGATGGCGCGTGCGTCCTGCAGAAACCTTGCGCACCCGGCGAAATAACCTGCGCCGATTCGAGCACTTTAGCCACCTGCCTGCTCGATGGCAGCGCCGCGACGGTGCTCGCGTGCGGCACGGGCAAGACCTGCTCGGCCGGCAAGTGCATCGACCCGGTGTGTGCGAGCGGCACCACCCAGTGCGCGGGCAACAAGGTCCAGACCTGCACCGCCACGGGGCTGTGGCAAGATAGCAGCGATTGCAGCACCTTGCCGGGCACCTGCCAGGCCGGCGCGTGTGTGTCGAGCAAGTGCGGCGCGGGCGAATACACCTGCCTAAACGGCGTGCCCGCGGTGTGCGACCAGCAGGGCATCTGGCTCAAACAGGCGGCGTGTCCGGGTAACCAAGTCTGCGTAAACAAGGGCGAGTGCAAGGGGAAAATCTGCGACGCGGGCGCCGCCTACTGCCAGGGCAACCTCGTTATGAAGTGCGATGCTACGGGCACGCTGCCGATCACCGTCGACGATTGCGCGTTCAACGGCCAGGTCTGCAAAGACGGCAGCTGCGTGACTGGCGCCAAGTTGTGCGCCCCCGGTGCCAAGCAGTGCAGCGCCAACTGGGCGCAAGTGTGCAATAGTTTTGGCACAGCCTGGGTCGATCAGATCTGCGACGACGGCAACCCCTGCACCAGCGACGGCTGCGCGGGCGGCGTCTGCACCAAGACTGCGATGCCCGACGGCGCCAGTTGCAGCGGCAAGGGCAGCGGTTGCGAGGTATTCGCTTGCAGTTCTGGGGTGTGCACCTCGCAGGGCGCCGGGCTCTGGCAAAAGGTTCTTGGCGCGGCCGGCGGCACTGGCACCCCCTATCGCGCCCAGGCCTTGCCCGATGGCAGCGTGCAGTGGGTCGGAACTTGGGTCCCCGCGGGCAGCACAAGTAGCGCGGGCTGGCTGGCGCGAACGTCGGCGACCGGCAGCATCACCGCGTCGTGGCCGATCTCGGGCGGCGCTAACGCGGCAGCGACCGTCTGGACCCCACTGGGAACCTGGACCGCGCAGCAAAATAGCCTTCTATTTATCAACAACTCTGGCGCGCCGGAACTGCAGGTGGTGATCCCGCCGCCGCCCAATTATGGGTGGCCCAGTATCGTGTCGCTGGCGGTGCATCCCCAGGGCGGCGTGGTGGTGGTGATGACGAGCTCGACCGGGGCATCGGGCTTCCAGGCCGACGTGGTCCGCGTCACCGCTGTGGGCTCGGTGGCTTGGCGCACCAAGGTGCCGCTGCTGACGGGCCAAGGAGTGCTCGACGTCGCCGCCAATGGCGAGGTCCGGCTGATTACTACCGTGCAGGGCCTAGACCCGACACCTACCTATGTGTTTAAACTTACAGCGGATGGTCAGCCCAGCACTCCGCAGCAGATCGCAGGCCTGCCCTGGCCGGGCTGGACCGACCTGCAGGCGGTCACGTTGCCGGCGAGCGGCACGGGCCTGAGCGACCGCATCGTGTCGGGGCGCACGTTCGCGCCGTGCCAGTATTGTGGCAGCAATTACACAGATGTAGGAGTGGTGCGCTTTACCCCTGAGGGCGCGGTGGTGTGGGCTGTGCCGCTGGTGAACACGCTGGGAGTCAGCGACCAAGTCGGTGGAATCTGGCAAGAAGGCGACACGCTGGTGGTGGTGTCGAGCCTTGGTACCTCCCAGCAGGCGGGCTGGATTTGGACGCGGATGCGTGTGAGCGACGGCAAAGTAGTCTTTAGCAAGAACTGGAATGTCGTGGGCAATTTAGCCGGATACGTGCCCGTGGCAGCCCCCAGCGGCAGCGGCGCGGTCTTGGCCCTACACGACCCCAACACAACCTATAGCATGGCCAGCCTTTTCCGCGTCGATGCCTGGGGCAACCCCGGCTGCACCGAAAGCGCGGGCTGCGCCAGCCAAACCTACGCCGGCTGCGACGACGGCAACCCCTGCACCTTTGAAAATTGCTTGGCAGGCGTGTGCTTGCATACCGCTGCGACCGACGGCCTTAGCTGCGGCGTTGGCAAGACCTGTGGCAGTGGCACCTGCAAATAGCCGACAGCACTAGACTACTCGTCGATCTGCGTCGTCAGCGCTTCGCCCGCTACCTGCGAGCCCGCATCGAGCACCAGCAGCCGCACCCGCCCGCTCGCGGCGAGCTCTCGGGCGTCGTTGTGCACGGTCACATCCCAGATCTGCGTGCGCCGACCCCGGGTTACGGGCGTAGCGCGGCAGTGCAGGGTACCCGTGCGGGTGGCGCGGATAAACGACGTGTGGTTGTCGAGCCCCACCGCGTGCTTGCCGTGCGGCATGACATCCAGGGCCGCGCCGATCGATGCCAACGACTCGATAATACTGCAATAAACGCCACCATGGACGATGCCGTGCGGTTGGTGATGCAGGCGAGCGACATCGACCGTAGCGGTCACTTCGTCGCGCGAGGCGGTCTGTACGACCAGACCCAAGGTCGCGGCCCAGGTGCCTTCGTGTAGATCGTTGATAGTTTTAGCAATATCCTGCATGAGCCCTTAGTCGTCGTGGCGCGGCGTACCGGGCCGATAGGGGATATAGGCGGGAGTCCATTGCGCTTTTCGCACCGCTGCCTCGATCTGGTCGTCGTCGAGCAGGCGCCCCAGGCCGATGTCGCGCGCTTCGATACCCACGGCCTTGGCCACGGCGGCCGACACCGCGCGAATATCTTTCATTTCGGGCAGTAGCAGCCCTTGCGCCTCTTGCTCGGGTGACACTAGGGCGCTAATCGCGCGACTGGCGGCCAAGAACATACCGTCGGTCACCCGCGTCGCCCTGCACACCAGCGCGCCCAGGCCCACGCCCGGGAAGATGTACATGTTGTTGCACTGCGACGACAGCAGGGTCTTGCCTTCGAACTCCACGGGATCAAAGGGGCTTCCCGTCGCCACCAGCCCCTTGCCGCCCGTCGCTTTGAACACCGCCTCGGGCGTGCACTCGCACTTGTGGGTCGGGTTCGACAGCGCGAGCACCACCGGCCGCGGGGTGTGCTTGGCCGTTTCGGCAAGAATTTCAGCACTAAACAGGTCGGGCTGCGCCGTCACGCCGATGAGCACGGTCGGATGGGCGTTGCGCACCACATCGTGCAGACCAATGTGTTGCGAATCGCTGAGTTGCCAGCCCGTCACCGCCGAGCGCGGCTGGGCCAGCGGCTCTTGCGGCCCTTCGAGCAGCGGATCGCCTTGCAGCAAAAGCCCTTGCATATCGACGGCATAGATGAGTGCCCGGGCCGCGTCGTCGCTCAGCCCCTCTTCTTTGAGCATCGCGCGGATGTTCATCGCAATACCCGTGCCGGCCTGACCCATGCCCACAATCACGTAACGCTCTTCGCTGAAACGGCTTTTCTTGATACGCATCGCCGTCATCAGCGCGGCCAAGGCGGTGGCGCCGGTGCCCTGAATATCGTCGTTGAACGAGAGCACGCGGTCGCGGTAGCGCGCGAGGTTCTTAAAGGCGGTTTGCTTGGCAAAATCCTCCCACTGTAGCAGCGCCCCGGGGAAGTTGCGGCGCACGCCAAGCACAAATTTCTCAACCAATTCCTCGTATTCAGCCCCGCGCAGCCGCGGCTTGCGAATGCCCAAGTACAGCGGGTCGTCGAGCAGTCGCTGATTGTTCGTGCCCACATCCAAGGTGATCGGCAAGCATACGCCGGGGTGCACGCCGCCCGCCGCCACGTAAAGGCTGACTTTGCCTACCGGAATGCCCATGCCGTCGGAGCCCAGGTCGCCCAGGCCTAGGATGCGCTCGCCATCGGTCACGACGATGAGGTTGACCTGCGGCTGCGATAAGCCCTTGAAAACCTGGTCAATATTGGCAATATTCTCGGGCGTGATGTAGATGCCGCGAAAGCGCCGTTGGATGCGACTGAGCTGCAAGCACGCCTGGCCGACCACCGGGGTGTAGATGATCGGCACCATCTCGTCTAAGTGGTCTTGCAGCAAGCGGTAAAACAGCACCTCGTTGCGGTCGAGCAGGCCCGACAGGTAGATGTAGCGCTCCATATCGTCGGGTTTGCGCAAAAACGCTTCGTAGGTGCGGTCGAGCTGCGACTCCAAGTCGGCGATGCCGGGGCGCAACATGCCGTCGAGGCCCAGGCTCAGGCGCTCTTCTTTGCTAAAAGCCGAGGCCTTGTTCAGGTGCGGATCGTTGAGCAGCTGCCGGCCGCGAACGTAGACTTCGTAGTATTCCTCGCCGGTTAACGGGTCAATCTTTAGGACGAAGGTCTTCATGCTGGCCTGTTGGCGGCGCTGCTGCCGCGGCTGGGGCGCGACTTTGCGCGGGGCGTGGCGGTGAGTCAAGTCGCCGCAGTGGGGGAGGGTGTCAGGTATTGTCTTTTGCCTATTTCGCACCGCAGGCCCTTGCAGCCGCGCACCGCCGCGCTAGCTCGCATTCGCGCTCGTGTCGCTGACGCGGGGGCCTGTGTGCTAGCGGATGACCTGCAGCCACTCGCCCAACAGCTCGGCGTCGCGGCCCAGTTGGACCGTGCAAGAGGCGTGCTCGGGATTCAGCGCGTCGAGTCGAACCAGGCATTCGCCGGCGCGCAACTCGAGCAGGCCGATA
>CAISBR010000212.1 GCA_903883645.1 uncultured Myxococcales bacterium
CCTCGGCGAGGGCAAGCAGTTCCCTCTCCTAGTTGATCGATCTGGGCGCTACTTTTGCCGCGGTTTTTTTGGCCCCACCGCAAAGATTTTTGAAAATAGTTGCGAGGCCCTGTAATTTCAACGGGTAGAAAATGGATGCTTGTAGATCTGCACCGGCGTCTCATTAGCGCTTTTCACGCGCGGCCCCCTTGGTGTACCTTGCCTGGCGCGCCCCCACGTTTGCGCAGCCCCCTTTCTCGTGCTCGAGGCCGCCATGTCCCGCCGCAACTGGTTCCTGCGTCTTGCGATCTTGTCGACTGTACTCGCCCTGCTCGGCCTGCCGCTGGTCGCCAGCGCCGCTTGGCCGCCCGCCGACGGCGCCGACATGAGCAAACCCGAAAACTGGCCGAATGACGGCGGCTTTGCTCAAGGCAGCACCGACGCCGACGGCAAGTTCTGGATCAGCGGCGGCGAGTGGAACCAGTGGTCATTCATGCCCGCCGGCAAGCCCGGCAGCCAAGAGTGGGACCAGTTCCCCGGCTTTCGCCAAGTCGAGAAGAAGCTCGGCACCGGCATGCACGCCGATCGAGCTTGGCAAAAGACCACCGGCGATCGCCGCGTCCTCATCGCCGTACTCGACTCGGGCATCAAGTGGGACTCCGACGACCTCGTCAACAAATTCTACTTAAATCGCAACGAGATGCCTCCCCCTGCCGAAGCCTGTCGCGGCCCCAACTTCAAGGCCAGCGACCCGTGGGACGCCGACGGCGACGGCATCTTCAACACCATGGACTACGTCTCCGAAAACGGCACCGGCATCCCTAAGACGCCGTGTGACCCCAAGGTAAAAGACACCAACAACAACAACATGATCGACGCCGGCGACCTCATCACGGTGTTCTCCGACGGCAAAGACGACGACAACGACGGCTACATCGACAACATCTCGGGCTGGGATTTTTTCCGCAACGATAACAACCCGTACGACGACACCCGCTACGGCCACGGCTCGGGCGAAGCGAGCGACTCAAGCGCCGAGGGCAACAACGGCCGCGGCAGCGCGGGTATTTGCCCCAACTGCACCGTCATGATGGTCCGCGTCGCCGACTCGTTCGTCGCAGACGGCAACGACTTCGGCGCTGCGGTCACGTTCGCCGTCGACAACGGCGCCAGCGTCATCCAAGAAGCCCTGGGCGCGCTGAATCGCGGCCTCTATGCCGAAGAAGCCCTTGGTTACGCGTACGCCAACAACGTCGTCGTCATCGCCTCGGCCGCCGACGAACTCAGCTTTCACCACAACCAACCGGGCACCACCGAGCACACGGTCTATGTCCACGCCATCGTGTTCGACGGACCAAGTGCAAAGAATTCGACAACCTTCTTGAATTTCAACAACTGCACCAACTGGGGCGCCAATCTGCTGCTCAGCTCGCCCGGCACCGGCTGCTCGTCCGAAGCCACCGGCGTCACCTCGGGCCACGCCGGCATGATCTACTCAATGGCCTTGCAAAGTGGCCTGATGCCTCCACTTTCGGCCGAAGAGGTCCGCGGCGTGCTCATCCAAAGCAGCGACGACATCGACGTGCCCGAATCGGCCACCGACTCGACCAAGTTCCCCTCGGGCCCCGGCTGGGATCACCAGTTCGGCTACGGCCGCAACAACGTGCGCGCCTCGGTCGATATGGTACAAGCTGCCGAAATTCCACCCGAAGTCGACATTTGGCGCCCGCGCTGGTTCGAGCCCATCGAGGTCACTCGCACGCCCAAGGTCAAGATCGAAGCGCGCATAGGCAACCGCAAAGACGGCCTGGCGCCACGCTACGCCAACTACTCGTATGTACTCGAGTATGCCAAGGGCGTCGATCCCAAGACCGGCTGGACAACCATCAAAGAAGACAAGACCACCGGCATGGAGGGCGAGCTCGCCCAGTTTGATGCCGCAGAAGCTAGTAAACTTATTGACTATTCCGCGCCGCTGGTTGATCACGATCAGTACACGTTCACCATTCGCCTGCGCGTCGAGGCCCAGACCAAGGGCGGCAAGACGGTCAAGAACGAATTTCGCAAAGCTCTTGGTCTATATAAGGATTCTAGCCTACTGCCCGGCTTCCCCATCAACACCTGGGCCAGCGTCGAGTCCTCGCCCAAGATGTTCGACTTGAACGGCGACGGCAAAGACGAGATCATTTTCCCCATCAACGACGGCACCATCCACGCCTGGCAGGCCGACGGCAGCGACCTCAAGGGCTGGCCGGTCAAGGTGCCGGTACGCCGCGAGCTTTCTGAGGATTTCGCCGGCAGCACCAGCAAGGCCTGCGCCTACCGCACCGACAAGACGGGCTGTAAGGCCAAGAACGGCGGGATGAAGGGCGGTTACGGCGAGTTCATGGTCTCGACCCCCGCGGTCGGCGACTTGGACGGCGACGGCAAAGTCGAAGTTGTTCAGACCACTTACGACGGTCACGTGTTGGCCTGGCACGCCGACGGCAGCGTGGTGGCCGGCTTCCCGGTCAGCATCGACCGCAGCCACATCGCTAAGTGCGACCCCGAGCACCTTTGGGACGACGGCTTCTTCGCCGCGCCGACGCTGGCCGACCTCGACAAAGACGGCAAACTCGAGATCATCACGCCCGGCATGGATTCGTATGTCTACGTCTGGCGTTTCGACGGCAAGCCCCAGGCCGGCTGGCCAGTACAGGTGCGCGACCCGGTCCTCGGCGACGCCATGGGCGACCGCATCATTGCTACCGCCTCGGTCGGCGACATCGACGGCGACGGCCAGCTCGACATCGCGGTCGGCACCAACGAGGTCATGGGCGCCGACAAGGCCAAGAACGAAGGCCGCGGCTACATCCTGTACAACGACGGCAACTTGCATAAGTCCGGTCCGTACTTCCCTAATTTCCCGGTGGCCACCTACGGCGTGCTGGCGTATGTATTGCCCACGGTCGGCTCGGGTGTGCCCGGCGCGGCCTCGATGGCCGACCTCGACTACGACGGCAAGCTCGAAGTCAACTTCGACACCATCGGCGCCGCCGGCACCTTCTTTACCTGGGAGGGCAAGACCTACTGCCCCGGCAAGAAGGCCGGCAAGTGCAAAGTTACTTTTGATAACGCGACGTTTGGACCCAAAAGCGACAGCAAGGACTCGCCGTCGTACATGCTCATCGCCTCGGGCGCCCTGGGCAAGATCGACCCGACCGGTGGCATCGACTACGTCAAGGCGGCCGCGGGCTTCAACATCGCGCTCACCTTCGCCTCGGGCGGCAAACGCGCCGATTTCGACCACCAAGTCGCGGGTTACGACACGCTGACCGGCAAGGCGCTCGAAGGCTGGCCGCGCGTCATCCCGGATTGGCAGTTCTTCGGCAACGCCACCATCGTCGACATCGACGCCGACAACAAGCCCGAAGTCCTCGTCAGCAGCGCCGGCTACATGGTGCACGCTTGGAACTACTTGGGCGACATTCCCAAAGGTTTCCCCAAGATGACCATGGGCTGGGTGCTGGCCGCGCCCGCGCTCGGCGACATCGACGGCGACGGCAACTTCGACCTCGCCGCCGGCACCCGCGACGGCTTCGTGTTCGCCTGGAAGACGGGCGGCAAGATCAAGGGCGCGATCAACGAGTGGCCCTACCACGGCCACGATCTGCACAACACCTTTAATTACCACACGCCAATCAACCCCTACGCCAAGGGCGAGGTCGTGCAACCCGGCAGCGACGCCGGCAGCACCGACAGCGCGAGCAGCGACGTAAGCACCGCCAACGACACAGCTTTGTCGAGCGACAGCACGACCACCACGGTCAAGCCCAGCAGCACCGGCTCGTCGAGCAGTTCGGGTTGCAGCAGCGGCAGCACCGGGACCACCGGACTTGGCTGGCTACTCGGCATGGCGATGGCAGCCTGGATCGCAATGCGTCGGCGCACGGCCCGCTAACAAATAACCTTAAGGATCTGGAGCAGTTTCATGGCCAACGAAGTGCGCCACCAGTGTTACAAGTGCGAAGAGGATCTGGTCTTCGAGGTCAAGATCGGCCGCCTCGACACCTGCCCCAACTGCAGCGCGTATTTGCACTCGTGCCGCAACTGCCGCTTCTGGAGCATCGGTGCACACAACCAATGCACAGAGAATCAGGGCGAATTCATCCGCGACCGCGAGGCGGGCAACTTTTGCAACTGGTTCCAGTTCCGCGTCGTCGGCGAAGACAACAGCAAAGAGCTCGACGACGCCAAGTCCAAGCTTAATGCCCTGTTCGGTGGCGGCAGTGGCCCGAAAAGCCCTGCATCGCCAAGCGTTGCAACCGCACCGAAGCAAGAGGCCGACGCTCGGGCCCGGCTTGAGGCCCTGTTCAAGAAATAGCGGCAATCCGGACCGACCCAGCCTCAACCGGCCATTCCGCCAGCCCGCCGCCCTGAAACGCACACTTGAGCCCCATCCGCGCGGCGGTGCAGACGGCAAACGCCGTGCACAAGTTCGACGGGCCCGTATAGACCGCCAGTTTGCCTAAAGTTTTGGGC
>CAISBR010000213.1 GCA_903883645.1 uncultured Myxococcales bacterium
GTTGCCTTGCGGGCAGGGCGGCAGAATGCGCAAACGCAGCGTATACGGCAGGTCCAGCTGCGGCCGCTGCAGGTCTACCGTGGGCCCAGGCGTGCCCGGTGGCAGCATAATATGCGGAATCGGCTGCGGAATTGGCGGCTGGCCCCCTTGCCCAGGCTGGCCCCCTGGGCCGGGCTGCCCTGGACCACCTTGCGGCATACCCTGTGGCATACCCTGTGGCATACCCGGCATCCCGCGCGGCATACCCCGTGGCATACCCTGGGGCAGCATCCCGGGTGGCGGCGGCTGCGCAGGCCCCGGCGGCGGCTGGCCCGGTTGGCCAAGCGTTTGGCCGGGTTGCGCCCCCTGCGGCCCCATCGGCGCGGCCGGCAGATTCGCAATACCACCCGCGGGGAACTTGGGCGCATCCACACCACCGCCCGTCACACGCACCCGATAACGCCCCGGCGGCGGCTCAAGCACCACCACCGTCCGCACCAGCGAGCCCCCTTGCGCCACCGCGCTGCCCACGCCTTGACCCCAAACAGTACCTTTCTCGTCATAGACTTCGACCGTCAGCTGCCCCGCCAGGTCCGCCGCATCGGGCATCCCCTCTAGGTTCGCGCTCAGGTCGACAAACAGGCTTTCGCCCACCTTCAGGTCCGCCGCATACCAGTCGTCGTCGTTCGGGCAAAGCTGCAGGTTTTCCATGGGCTTACTCAGCATTTCGCTGGTCAGCGGGTTGGCACTCAGCGCCTGGTCGTTGTCTTCAAAGGGGTCGTCGCGCTCGCCGCAGGGGGGCAACACCTCGATTTGCAACTGGTAATCCGCCTCGGTATCTACGCCGCCCACCACGCGAATCAGCACCTCGCCGCCCGGCGTGCCCACAATGCGCGTGCCCATACCCTCTTTGCCACTGACGCCATGGGCCAGTACCTGGTCAGAACTATTGACGATATCTAGCGAGAGCTGCTCGGCCCCCAGGTCGTACTTGGGCTTGGCCGCCACCTTTAGGCCCTGCCCGGGCAGCAGCGTCACCTTAAAATAGTCCGCATTTCGGGGGCATAGCCGCCCCTGCAGCGGCTGACCCACCGACACGGCGCGCGCTTGGGCCGGCGTATCGTTGGGCTCGGCCGGGTCCTCGGTGCGCAGACAGGCCGGCAACACCTTGACCGTCAAGTCGTACGGCGTCTCGACCTCGCCGCGGTCGCGCACATCCAGCAGCACGTTTTGCGGCTGCGTCACGCCGCTCAGCGCCACGTCTTGCACGGCCTTTTGCTCGGGCTCGGTGCCCGCCAGCACCTGCTTGGCATCCGAACTCAGCACCGCCAAACCCAATTCGGGCTGCCCGGGCACCGCGGTCGAGTCGTCGCTCGCGCCCGCCGGCTCCGGCTTGGCCAGCACCTTGGCGGTCACGCGGTCGCCCGGCTCAACCGCCAGCTGAAACATGTCGCGGTCACCCGGGCACATCCGCAGCGTTAGCGTCGCCTCGCGCTGGCCCTCGGGCATCGTCAGCGGCTTGGCTTGCTCGGGCGCATCGTTGGGCTCTTGCTCTTTGTCGCGGCTAGCACAGGGCGGAAACGCGCCAAGTCGCGCCAACTCTAGGTTGCGCCGCACGTCGGTGCGGGTCGGATCGGCCAAAAGCGCTTGCTCTAGGCTCTGCACCGCCAGCTTAAAGTGCGGCAGCGGCGTATCGCTGGGCGGCGGCGGCTCGGCCGGCTTGTCCTTGTCGTCGGGCGCTTTGTCTTTGTCGGGCGCGGGCTTAGTACTCGCCTGCTCTTTGTCGAGCTTCTGCGCCCACTGCAGCTGCGTCGTACCCAGCGCGTAGTGGATATCGGCCTCAAGCTTGGCATCGCGTTGCGCCAATGCGCCAAGGGCCCGCGACAGCGCAGTTACCGCCTCGGCTTGCTGCCCCATCCACGCCTGCGCAATGCCGATGTCGTACCAAATCATGGCATGTTCTGGCCTAGTTGCCTGGGCTTGCTTGAACGATTGCAATGCATCGCCGTACTTCTTCTCGCCTAACTGCTCGCGCCCACTGCGGATATCCGGATTTTCGCGTTCGACCCACGCCGCCTGAGCGGGCAGGGGGCGCGCCACCAGACCCACAAACAGCAGCCCCATCAGCAACTTAGCCACCGTCGGCCGCCGCCGTGGTGCCAGCGCCAGCTCGGCCAGCAGCAAAAGCAACGCCGGCCCCAGCAGCCACTGAAAGCGATCCTCGCCCAACTGCTTGAACTGCGACTGGTATTCCGCCTTCTCAAGGGCATCAAGCGCCGGAAACAGCTCGGGCACGATGCTCTGATTGCCGTAATGAAAGGCCTTGCCACCCGTCGCCTGGGCAACCTGCTGCAGCAGGTCAAGGTTCAACTTGCTGAACACCGGCTGGCCGTTTTCGTCTTTCAGAATCCCCGTTACCGTGCCATCAGGCCCCAGCAGCGGCACGGGGTCGCCAAAGGCCGATCCCACGCCCACTGTATAGATCTTTACGCCTTTTTCCGCAGCCTTACGTGCCGCATCTAAAGCTGCTCCTTCATGATCTTCGCCGTCACTGAAGAGAACGATTGCCTTATTCTTGCTTCCCCTAAACTGCGGCATCAGGTTGTCGCGCAGCTCGGCCTCGGCATGTTCGCGCTCGCCCGTCAGCAGCTCGGTCGCCATCGTCAGCGCGCGGCCAATATTGGTGCCACCCACCGGAATATCCTCGGGTTTCAGGTCGGCCAAATACGTACGTACTACATCACGATCGCTAGTCAAAGGGCATTGAACGAAAGGGATTCCGGCAAACGGCACCAGCGCCACCCGCCCGCCGGCCAGCTTGCCCAGCAGCGCGTTGATTTCGAGCACCGTGCCTTGCAGGCGACTGGGCACAATATCCTTTACGAGCATCGACTTACTGGCATCGACCACCAGCGCCACATCGATCCCCGCGTTGCTCACCTCGGTCTCGCGCACGCCGTAGTGCGGCCGCATCACCGCCAGGACCAGCAGCAAGAGCGCGAAACCCCACAAGAAAATCCGCGTCGCCTGCCGCTGCGGCGAAAAGCTCGCGATCAGTGTGGGCACAACCTTGCCGGTGCCCAGCTTCTTCAGCCGCTGCAGCCAGCCGGCGGTCTGCACCGCTGCCCAAATCACCAGCAGCACAGCAGGCACAAAGCCCCATGCATACAATGGATTACCAAAGGTCAGGGTATCGCCGTTCATGGCACCTCGCCCTCGCAGGGCCTTGCGGAGCTACGCTGGGAAAGTGCGCAACCACGTGCGCCGCAAGACTAATTCCACGCCAATCAGCGCCAGACCCAGCAGCAACCACGGCATGAACAGCTCGCGGCGTTGGGTGCGCACCTTGACCTGGAAGGTCGTCTTCTCTAAGTCTTGGAAGTCCTTGCCAAACTTCTCGGCGTCGTACGAGTCGTAGAACTTGCCACCCGTCAAATCGGCAATCTTGCCAAGCAGCTGCGGGTCCGTCGGAAACGGCCGGTCGGGGCGCTGATACACCAGCCGGCCAAAGCGGTCGGTCATCGGCTTGCCGCGCAACGGGTCATAGGCCGGCAGTCGCGTCTCTTTGCCCGAACCCACCTGAAACGTAAAGACTTTTACCCGGTCCTTCTCGGGCAGCGACGCCACATACTTGGGCACCGTCAGCGGGTCCATCGCACCGCCTTCTTGCTTGCCGTCCGTGATCAAAATCAGCATCCGCGAACGACTTTTGGCCTGATCCAGCCGCATAAACGCCCGGTTCAGCGCATCGCCAATCGCCGTGCCCGAGCCGTTGATCGTGCAATTGTTCATGCAATTGCTCTGGTTTTCTTGCGTGCGCCGCCCGTCGTCCAAGATCAGCCCATCAAGGGCATTGAGCAGCCGCACGTAGTCGAGCGTCGGCGGAAAGCGCAGGTAGGCTTCGTTGCCAAACACCACGAGGCCGACCCGGTCCGACTTGCGATGCCGCACGAAATCTTTCAGGATTTTGCGCGCCGCCTCGAAGCGATTGTCGGGCTCTTGGCCGTTGGCCTGCAGCGCGGCGATGTCGTCTTGGCTCATGTCGATGGCGTTCATCGAGCCCGACATGTCGAGCGCAATCATGATGTCGACGCCCTCGCCCGACAGCACCTCGGTATCGACAATTTGCGGCCGTGCCATCGCCACAATCAGCAGTGCCAGTCCAGCAATCCGCAGCCATTCTGGCAGGTTGCGTAGCCTCAGCCGCAGCGTAACGGGCATCCCCGCCGCCGCGCCCAGCGACGAAGTGCGGGTCGCCACCGGCACGGCCCGCAGTCGCATCCAAGCCAAGGCGCACAGCACCGCTAAGCCCAGCAAAAACCAAGGATGTTCGAAGGTCCAGCCGCTGTTCATCAGGGGCGCCCTCCAAGCAGCATGGGCATCACCATCAGCAGCCCCGCCAAAATCAGCAGCAAAATCGCCGGCACCCACCCGGGCTTACCGCGGCGCACCCCATAGCGGGCATCGATCACGCGCGTCGCCGCCCACTGGTCGCCCATGCGGCGCATCTCGGGCAGGTACAGGCAGGTCACGGCCTCGGCAGTCAGGCCCGCCAGCGGCAGCAGCAGCAGCAGATTGCGGCCCAAGCGCGCGCCAATACTAGCCAATTGCGCCGTCGGCACATCATCGTCGGCGTCATGGTGCCAGCGGACCGGCTGCTCGGTCGCGCCGTCGTCGTGCTGGGCGATCTGCAGCCCCACAATGGCTTTGCCGGGCGACTGCGCCGCCAGCACATCGCGCACCAGTAGCCACGCAAGGATCAGTAAATAGCTCAAGTCGAACAACAACTTACTGGCCGTGTCGATCGCCACCCAGCCCAGCAGCGCGCCCAGCAGCGCCCCCACAAATAGGTCGATAGCAAAGGCCCGCAGCCGCAGCGGCGCAGGGGCCATCACCGCCAAACGCAAGCGCTTTTGCCGGGCTAGCCGCTCCGCCTCGGCGCGCCGCTGCTCCTCTTGCTCTAGCGCCGTCAGCATCGAGCGCTCGACCACCTTGCGCACAAACGCCGCCTCGTTGCGCAGCTCTTCGCCCGTAGCCGGAACACGAGCAAACTTCACGAGATCCGACAGTTCGGCGAAGCTCTGCAGCTCGCCGGGCTCCACGCCGCGCACGGCAATGGCCTGCAGCTGGGCCAGCAGCTCGGTCGTGGTCATGTCGAGCGCGGCAAAATGGTAGCGCGCCCCCAGGTACTCGCGAAGAATTTCAGACAATTCGGCAAATACTTCGCGCGGTTCCGTAGTCTCGGCCCGCCCCGACTTCTCAAATTCTGCAAGGCGCCGCAGCGCCGTAAGATGCGGTGGCACCTTCTCTTTGGGCGTATGCCGCGCCGCGCGATCGCGATAATACTTAAGGCCAATCGCCGTCAACAACGCCGCCAGCAGCATCAATGCCGCCACGGCCAGCGCAATCTCGACCGGGGTATTCTCTTCGACCAGCGGCCGCGGCTGCGGCAAGGGCGACGGTTGCACGTTGGTATCGCTGGCAAATTGCGACTTTACCTGCAGGCGACTGGGCGGCACCGTCAGCGTACCCGCTTGACCGTCTTGGCCACCGGCTTGCCACGGCACTTCGATGGGTGGCGTCTTGGCCAGGCCCACCCGCACTGCCAGTGCCGGAATCACGATGGTTTCAGTAATGATCCCGGCAGCTTCAGTCCTATCCACCTTGCCTGGGTCGCGCGTATCCACCAGCAGCGGCCGCAGGTCGGGCTTGGTGGGGAAGAACACGCGATAGCCGCTCGGGTACTTCAGCGTCACCCGCAGCTCGACTCGCTCGCCAAAAAGCGGCTGCGTATTCGACCACTTGACCTCGATGTGCACGGGCGAAGCCGCACCCGGCAGCCCCACCGCCGTGGCCGCCGTCGGCAGCGCAGTTTGCGCAAACGCGGGCAGGGCGAAGCCGCCAAGCAGTAAAATCATCAGCGTTTTCAGCAGCATCTTCCCCATCTACTGCCTCGCCGCCCGTCGCCTAAAATACGTCACCAGCCCGGCCAAGTAGTCTTCGCCCACCCAGGCATCAATGGCGTCGCAACCGTGTTTCCTAAAGGCCTGCTCCATCTTGCGCCGCGCCACCTGCTGCCGCTGCCAGTAATGCTGCCGCACCGCCGCGCTGCCGGTATCCACCCAGGCCAGGTCGCCCGTTTCGGCATCCTCTAGCGCCACCAGGCCACCCAGGTCGGGCAGGGTCATCTCGGCGCGGTCGGCGATCGCCAGCGGCACCAGATCGTGGCGACGCGCCAGCACGCCCAGCGAACGTTCAAAATCGGGCTGCAAGAAGTCCGAAAGCAGAAACACGACCGAACGTTTGCGCACAATCCGCGCCAAGTAGTCGCAGGCCGAGTCGAGCCGCGTGCGCGTGCCCTTGGGTGTCACGGTGAGCAAATCCCGAATCATCCGCAGCACATGCGCGCGACCCTTCTTGGGCGGCACGTACTGTTCGATGTGGTCCGAAAACAGCACCAGCCCCACGCGGTCGTTGTTGCGCAGCGCCGAAAACGCCAGCACCGCCGCGATCTCGGTCGCCAAGTCGCGCTTGCTGCGGTCCTTGGTGCCAAAGCCCATCGACCCCGACAGATCGACCGCCAAAAGCACCGTAAGCTCGCGCTCTTCAACGTACTGCTTAACGAACACGCCACCGGTCCGCGCCGACACGTTCCAGTCGATGGTCCGCACATCGTCGCCCGGCTGGTACTCGCGCACCGAATCGAACGACATGCCGCGACCCTTGAACACCGCGTGGTACTGGCCAGCGAGGGTATCGTTGACCAGGCGCCGCGTGATGATCTCGATCTGCCGAACGCGATCTGCAACGTCTAAGACGGCATCATCGCTTGAATTATTCTGCAATTTTGCGTTGATCATGGCACCGGAACGCGATCAAAGATGCGCTGCACAACATCGTCGCTGCTCAGCTGCTCCGCCTCGGCCTGATAGGTCAAGATGACGCGGTGGCGCAGCACATCCAGGCCAACTGCCTTGATATCCTCGGGAATCACGAAGGCCCGGTGCCGCAAGAACGCGTGCGCCTTGGCCGCTTGGGTCAAGAAGATCGTGGCGCGCGGCGAAGCACCGAATTGAATGAAGTCCGCAAGATCACTCAGACCGTAGGCCTTAGGATCGCGGCTGGCGAATACCACATCCACGATGTACTGCTTTAGCTTGTCGTCGATCAGAATGTCTTGCACCACTTTGCGCGCCCGCAAGATGCGCTCACCGTCGACAACCGCTTTGATCTCGGGCTCGTAGCCGCTGGTCGCCGCGTTCAGAATCGCGAGCTCTTCCGCCTTGGTCGGGTAGCCCACCTTGACCATCAGCATAAAGCGGTCGACCTGCGCCTCGGGCAGCGGATAGGTGCCCTCTTGCTCGATCGGGTTCTGCGTCGCCAGCACCAAGAAGGGCTCGTCGAGCTTAAAGGTGGTGTCGCCAATGGTAATTTGGTGCTCTTGCATCGCTTCGAGCAGCGCCGACTGCACCTTGGCCGGCGCGCGGTTGATCTCGTCGGCCAGCACCAGGTTGGTAAACACCGGGCCCTTCTTGACCGAGAAGCTCTGGTCGCGCGGGTTGTAGACCATGGTGCCCAGCAAGTCGGCAGGCAGCAGATCCGGCGTAAATTGAATGCGTTGAAAGGCAATCGACAGCGACTTGGCCAGCGTCTTGCAGGTCAGCGTCTTGGCCAAACCCGGCACGCCTTCGAGCAGCACGTGGCCGCCGGTCAGCATGCCAATCAGCAAGCGCTCGACCATGTGCTGCTGGCCGACCACGACCTTGCGCACCTCTTCGGTAATGGCGTCGATGAACTGCGACTCTTGGCGAATCATCTCGTTGAGCGAACGAATGTCCTGCATCTTCGGGCACTCTCCTGCACGGGTGGCAAACGGCAGCCCAGTCTAGCGGGCGGCACAGGGCAACAACGGCGGTTGCCGCGCTGCTATTCCCCAACGCTCCTTTCCCAACTGCTGGGGGAGCATTGTGGGCGGCGCGGGGCGAGCTAATTTAGGTCGCGCCAGCGTATTGTCGAGGGGCGTGAGCGTCGGTTACTGCCCCTGCAGCCACATCTGTGCCAATTCGTGGTGGCTCAGGTTCCTTTCGGCGGGCTGCGAGCACAGGTAGCGCGCGCACTCCAGCGGCCGGGCGGCGTAGATTCCACAGCCCTTACCATCGAAAAATACACAGGTTCCCTTCAGCATCCGATAGAGCTCGTCGACCACCTTGCCCGGCGCAAAGGCCGGCTTGCCAAAACGATCGAGCTTGACCGGTGCGAACACGTGCACGATCTGCCCATCGACCTCGATGCGGTCGACCACCAGCTTGCTGCGCACCAGCACATCGGGCGCAATCCCCAGCAGTTCCGCAGCTTTTTCGACTTCACCGGGCGCGTACCACCCCGGGCTCGACTTGCAGCACAGTCCGCGCTGAATGCAGCCTTGCTCGGGGGTCGGCAGGGCGGCATCGCCATCTTCGCCCAACCAATAGGGATTCTCGTCTTCGCTCGGCCCATCGACCGACTCGGGGATGACCCGTACCTGGGTCTCTTCGCGCCCATGGATGCGCAGTTGCTGCACTGGCTTTGCCGTCATGATTTCGCCTTAGGTTCTTTCCTGCAACAAGTTGGACAGGTCCTTGTTGCTAGGTGGGTCGCAAGCTTGCGTCGCTACAGCCGACTCGCCGCTCCGCCGTCGGAGCACCCGATTGAGCTATTTAGGCACCGATCCTTAGCCGAACGTTTCGCGCATCTTGCCGCTGCGAGGCGTATAGTTTTCTTCGGGATTGGCCAGTAAACCCTTGAAGTTCAGACCGCATTTGGGGCAGGTAACCTCGATCCAATCGTCTTCGCCCACTGCACAGTCCAAGTCGGCACGTTCGCAGACCGGGCAGCGCAGATTGTCGGTGTGGCCAGAGGCCGCCGAGGTCAGCACGTCTTGCAGCATCATCAAAAGTTCTTCGTTTTCAAAATCTTGCGGCTTCATGGTGCCTCCTATGGCCCGGTGTCGCAGCTGCCGACCTTGACGTCGTCGGCGTCGCTGCCGCTCGTGTCGGTGCTCGTGTCGGTGCTGCCAGCGTCGCTCGCCTTGGACGGACCCGACATGGCGCAACCGAAATTGAAGGCCAGGGCGCCACCTACCAGCGCCTTGCACTTGTCGGGGCACAGCGTAACGGTCGTCGGATTCTTGGGGTCGTCGTAATACCACCCAGTGGGCGCACCGGCGCAGGCCTCAGGCCCACAGACGTTGGGCAGGGCAACGGCGCTACCATTCTCTATATGCAGAATCTTGACCGCGCTTGGGGTGTAAGCCACCGAACTGTCGACAGGAATCTTGTAGGTGCACACCGCCTTGGCCGTCGCCGCTACCGCCTGCGCCAGGGCATCAAAGGCCGGCGTCCAATCTGGCTTGCACAGCTGAAAAGTATAACCGCCTGTTTGTTTTGCCAAATCAAGGTAGACCTTGGATAGCGAGGCGCCTGTCGAGCAGGTCGAGGTCGAGGCAAAGGGATTGGCCTCGTTGTTGTACGAAATAATGCCGTGAAACACGAACTTAGCCCCACCAACAGGCTGCAGCGCATTCCACTGCGCCGTGAAGTTGGCGGCCGAGAGTGTGCTGTTGTCGTCCGTTACGGCAATGATGTTCTTGACCGCATCGGGGCGCAAAAAGGCTTTAAAGTCGGGATAATATGCCAATAGCTTGCTGAGCCCATCCGTCGACATGATCGGCTTCTTCACCGTCATAAACACCGCAGGATTCGCCGTATCGCACAGCGGCGAGCCCGTTCCCAGCGGCGGGCCAGCGCACAGCGCAACCGCGCCGGAGGTCTTGCCGACCAACACGATGCGGTAGTCGATCTTCTTGGTGGCTACAAAACCAGCGAACTTGCTAATGTTTGTGCTCACCCACTTGGCCTCTTCGGTCATCGACCCCGACGTATCGACCCAGATGATGATGTCGAGCTTGCCGCCCGGGCCATAGGTCTCGGTCACCGACAGCGACGCCGTCTTGGGCGAGCACAGCGGCGGCATAACCTGGCCGTTGGTATCGCTGGCGGTATCACCCGTATCCGGCAGGTCGGGCAGGGTATACTCGTCAGGAATCGGGTTACTGTACCAGGGGTTATTGGGGTCTTCGCCGGTATCTGGCAGGCCGCCGTAGGGCGGTTTGGTGTCCTCTACGCCATCTTGCAGCGACTCCGCAGTGTCTTCGCCCGGTTCAACCTGCTCGTCCAAGTCGATGGCGTCGGCAGACTCGTCTTCCGTCGGGTCGGCAGCGTCGTCGCTCGCGGCATCCTCGCCCACACCCGTCGAGTCGTCGGTACCTAGTGCCAATTCTGTGTCGCCAGCTTGGGTTGCATCCTCGGCGTCGCCGGCCGCCCCATCGCCTTTGCCCGCAGCGACTTGGTCCTTGCCCCCAGCATCTGGCCCAGCTAGCGTGCCCAAGTCCGTGAAATCAAAGCCAGTCTTTCCGTTCGCCGTCGCGAAGCTGCCCTGTGGAGTCGCGCCGCAGCCAGCGAGCACCAGTGCCGCGACGATGAGGGCGCAACGACCTGTACTGCTTAACCCTTTGCGGCTGAGCATCGGCAGTTCGCGTTCTAGCTGGTCCACACTCGTCGCCATGACACTCCTACGACACTCCCGCAACAATTCGTCAGCGTACGGGGTTTGTACAGCCACCGCAACCGAAATTCCCAGTTCCGCGGCCGGCGGGCCCATTGTCGCTTTCTAGCGCAGATTCATACGCTTCAGCCCCTGCACTTGTCGCCAACGCCGGCTCCGCGCACACTGTTGCGCCGCGCTCGCCGCGCACTGTGGTTGCCCATGACCGGTTCCGCGTCTCCTTTGTCGGCCGATGTCGGCATTCTGCTGATCAATACGGGCACGCCCGATACGCCGAATACGCCCGATGTGCGGCGCTATCTTCGCCAATTTCTTGGTGATCCCCGCGTGCTCGACATGCCGCCGCTGGCCCGGTGGCTGCTGCTCGAGCTCATTATTTTGCCGACCCGCCCGGCCAAAAGTGCCCACGCGTACAAGCAAATTTGGACCGAGCAGGGCTCGCCGCTGCGGCTGCACGGCTACAACCTGGCGCAGGCGCTGCAAAATCAGCTGGGTGGCGGCACTCAGGTGCGGCTGGCGATGCAGTATGGCAATCCCAGCATTCCCAGTGCGATCGACGAGTTGTCGGCTCTGGGCATCGATCGCTTGGTGGTGGTGCCGCTATTTCCGCACTATGCCGCAGCTTCGTACGGTTCAGCGGCGGCGGCGGTGCTGGCCCATGCCGAAAAGCGCTGGGTTCTTCCTAGCTTGCATGTGGTGCCGCCGTTTTGGCACGAGCCCGAGTTCCTGCACGCGGTGGCCGAGCAGGCCCGCAAGCAGATCGCCGAATTTCAGCCCGATCACGTACTTTTCTCGTACCACGGCCTGCCCGAGCGCCATTGCACGCGCACCGATACCACGGGGCAGACATGTCTGAAGTCGCCAAATTGCTGCGATAATGTGGTGATAGCCAATCGCAACTGCTACCGCGCCCAGTGCTTTGGCACCTCGCGGGCATTGGTCGCCGAGTTGGGGCTCGAGGCCCAGCACGTGACCACGGCCTTTCAGTCGCGCTTGGGCAAAGTGCCGTGGATTCGCCCGTATACCGACGAGAAGGTGGTCGAACTGGCCAAGCAGGGCGTAAAGAAGCTGCTGGTACTCGAGCCCAGCTTCGTGGCTGATTGCCTTGAAACGCTTGAAGAAATCGGAATCCGCGCCAAGGCAGATTTTGAGTCCCAAGGGGGCGGCGAGCTGCGCCTAGTGCCCTCGCTCAATGCCGAGAACCTTTGGGTGGCGGCGCTGGCTCATATCGTGGGCAAGTCGGCTGCGGGATGGCTGTCGGCTGCGGAATGACCGCCAACGTGAACCCACACCCCAAGTTAGAGGAATGCAAAATGGACGACTCGAAGATTGCCAGCGCCAAGGCCCATGAATTCGTTAAGAACGGCGCCAAGTTGCTCGACGTACGCTCGCCTGCAGAGTTTGTCGGCGGCGCGGTGCCGGGCGCTATAAACGTACCCGTGCAGGTCATCGCGACCCAGATCGCCAGCCTTGCCAAGCCCGAAGAAACATTGGTAATTTATTGTGCCGCAGGTGGACGCAGTGCCGTCGCGACGCAGATTGTGCGCAGCATGGGCTACAGCAAGGCTTACAACCTGGGCGGTATCGGCGAGTGGTAGCCGACCGGCGCGACCATGTGTAAAATGCTTCGCCGCAGGCCGCCGGTAGGTCTGCAACGTGGGTCGCCGTGATCCCCCATCGCATAGTTGAAGTTCTTGGTATTACTGGCTTTATTGGCCTTGAGCTGCTCATTGGCGCGCGGGCGTGGCCGGTGCTCCGCAGTGACCACAATGCGCTGTGGGCCGCCGCGGCGGTGCTGGGCGGCTTTGTGGCCGCTGACTTTGTATCTGGGTTGATTCACTGGGGTTTCGACCGTTACGGCACGAGCAGCACCCCCGTGTTGGGCGCCAACTTCATCGTGCCGTTCCGCGAGCACCACGTCGACCCCAAGGGCATCACCCGCCACGATTTCGTCGAAACCAATGGCAATAACTGCATCGCGACCATGCCGGTGCTGCTGCCGATCGCGGCACTCGACCCGGCCGCCGGCTTGCCGTGGCTGCTGCTGCAGCTGGTGCTGGCGTCGATGTGTCTATTTGTGATGGGAACCAACCAGTTCCACAAGTGGGCCCATCAAGATCAGCCGCCGTTGCTCGTGGTGGCGCTGATGAAGGCGCACCTGATCCTAGAGACCAAGCACCACGACAAGCACCACACGCCGCCGTTCGACCGCTACTACTGCATCACCTCGGGCTGGCTGAATCCGCTGCTCGACAAGGTGCAATTCTTTAAGCGGTTCGAGCAGTTGATCGAGAAGACCACGGGTACGCGCGCTGGCGAAGACGATGCCAAAGTGGTCGCAGAAGTGGGCTAGATCGCACCGCTAGCTCTGCAAGAACACGATCACCCATACGTCGTACAGCGCGTGCGTCCACGCCGCCACCGCAAAGCCGCGCAGCAGAAACAGCGTACCGAACAGCAAGCCAGCGATGGTGCGGAACACAAACGGCACGATCGCAAACGGCTCGACGATATGGTGGGCGGCCGAAAACACCAGCGCAGTTCCCAGCATGAGCGCCAGCAGCTGCAGCGACGGCGTGCGCCAGTTGGCACCGAGCCACAGTCGGCCGATAGCTCCCATCCCCGCTAAACGAAACAGCAATTCTTCGTGCAGACCGGCACCGGCGCTCATCACCACGCCCGCCACGATGCCCGTGTGGTGGGTTACGTTCGCAGAATTGCTCGCTTGCAGCATGTGCGTCAGGTCTTGGGTCAGGTTCCCGGCCACGGTACCGACGGCGACGGCATAGACGGCCGCCTCGCCCAGCACCGCCCAGAACCACCGCGGCGAAAACCGCGTATTCTTGCTTAGGTGCATAATTAGGCCCACATTGGCCACCGCCAGCAGACCGTAAAACCCTAGGTAGGCCAGCGCCTCCGACGGCCCCAGCCGCGCCATCACGCCGTGCAGCGCCGACGACACCAGGTCGGCACCGTTGCGCGCCTCGGGAACTACAAGAATCCCAACGCCATAGCACACCAATAGCGGCAAGGTCAGCGCGGCGGCTTGGATCGGCTCCGCAGTCTCGCGCAGGTAGGTGCGCAGCCCCTGCATTGCCCCCGTCTTTACCGGCAAGCCCATGATGTTGGTGTCCTTTTGTGGCTACAGGTGGATGGCGTTGGCGTCTGCGAGGGCCTTGTCGAGCAGGTCGTCGTGTTCTTCGGTAAACTGCCCGGGTCCATCGCCAGGTCCGTCGCTAAAGCGATACGCCAGCACCCGCTCGACGGCGCGACTGCCCACCTCGACCACATTGAAGCGCGCGTATTCTTTGCCATCGCGGTGCCAGGTCGACGATCCGCAGCCCAGCACCGGAATGTCGCCCAGCGCCCCCACCAGCGCCGTATCCAGCTTCTGGTCGTACTCGGCATCGCGGCGCGCCCAGCGCTCGGCCTCGCGCTCGCCCCGCGGCAAATGGCCCTGGTGCGGATGGTGGGTGTGGCCGTGCAGGACCAGCGTCGCGCCGACGTCGTGCATAACCGCCGAAAATGCTTTGCGGTCAATCATAGAAGCCACGTGCTCGGCCATGCCCATGCGATGGTGAATATTGTGGTGCACCAGCACGATGCGCACCGTGACTTCGGCCGGCTCGCGACCGATCTCGCGGCGAAGCTTGTCGAGCTGGGCGCGCCCCACATGCCCGTAGGCCAGCAGCGGCAGGGTGGGCACAGCGCTCGATAGACCGTAAATGCGCACGTGCTCTGCGGGTTTGCGCACGAAAGGATAGTGCTCGCGGCCGCGTTGGGCCGCCAGTTGCGCGTCGTCGGCATCGTCGCACAGGTAGTCGCTGAACCACTTCTCAAAGCGCTTGTGCCGCAGCGAACCCCGCGTGTACAGGTCGTGATTGCCGGGAATCAACGTTACCCGCTCGGGCGGCCCGATGCGCTCGATCACCTTGCGCGCCCTGGCGAATTCGGCGTCGAGGGCCAAGTTGGTCAGGTCGCCCGTCACGATCACATGGTCGATGTCGGCCTGCGCCAGCCGCTCGGCCAAGTGGTCGGCCAGGTGGTCGGCGACCTGCACCGGATGGGCATTGCGGCGCATGCCGGCCAGATTCACCACGCCGGTAGCGCGTTTGTTCAAGAATCGGTGCCACCTAACGCCCTCGAGATCGAGCACATGCAGGTCGCTGATATGGGCGATCCGCAAGCTTTTTGGCTTTGGTGGCAGGCTCAGGGGCGGCGGGCTAAGTGGCATGACATCCCTTGCGACGACCGGCCGCAGCGGCTACAGAGGGCGACCGGCGGCCAGCCGCTCAAACGAACGGTTCAGGCGGTCGATGCCCAGTTCAAGCTGGTCTGGGGGCACCGACGTGTAACAAACGCGAGCCCAGCCCTCGAAATCCTTGCCAAACGCCTCGCCCGGGGCAATGCAGACCCCTTCGCGCAGCAACTCCGACACGTAGTCCACGCAGTGGCGGCCGTTCAGCGCCTCGCGCAGGTCTACAAAAACATAGGCGCCACCTTGCGCCGGCGCAAACTTGGCCTGCAGGCGCTGCTGCACCCGCTCGGCGGCGCGCTGGTACAGGCCACGGGTCTCGGCAAGCCAGTCGGCACTGTGCTCAATGGCCCCCAATGCCGCGATCTGGCACACAATCGGCAGCTGGTAGGTAATGTGCGTACTCATCAGCCGTGCCGGGTCGAGCCAGGCTGGGTCACCGATCAGAAAGCCGACACGCGTACCGGCCAAGGCGTAACTTTTCGAGGCGGTGAGCACCGTTGCAGTGCGCTCGGCCATGCCCGGCAGCGCCGCCAAGAAGCTGTGGTGATGATCGCCATAGGTAAAGTCGTAATAGGCCTCGTCGGCGATCACCCACAGGTCGTGGCGCTGCGACCAGGTGGCGAGCGCCTGCAGCTCTTCGGGCGAAAGCACAGTTCCACAAGGGTTGTTCGGGCTGCAAACGTAAACAGCTACCGTGCGATCAGTTACATAAGGATCTAAAATCTCATCGATACCTTCGCCGGCCTTAACCCGACCGTAGAATGGCACTTCGACCGGCACCGCGCCGACACTGTCGACAATGCCGCGGATGATCGGCCAAAACGGCGATAGAATCAGCACTTCGTCGCCCGACTTGAACCAGGTGTGCGCCAGCAGCGACAGCGCCCCGGTACCACCCGAGGTGGGCGCAATGTGCTGGGTCGTCAGGCCGCTCAAGCCGCGCTTGGCCAGGCTCTCGGCCACCGCTGCGCGCAGCTCCTCCATGCCGGCAGGACTGGCATATTGGTAAGGATTACCGGTTGTTTTGCCGATAACCTGCGGCCACTGCGCCTCTGCCGGCGGCGCGCGGTAGGTGTCGCCGAGGTGCAGTGGAATCGGCGGCGCCGAAAGGAGCTTGAACTGCGCGGTCAATGTCGTAAACACGGAGGGCTTGAGCTTTTGCAGATTCGGGTTCAAAAACGGGGGCTTCGGCATCGTCTTCCTTGCGCGAGCGGCGCCCAGGTGGGGGCGCGGGCCGCTCTGCAAGGTGCCCAACCCATGGCGAAACGTCAACTATTCGCCGCCGTGAGCCTGCAACACATGCGCCACGATGCTCGCCGCGTCGACGCCAAAGTGGCTGCGCAGCCCCTCGCGGGTATCCGACAGGCCAAAACCATCGGTGCCAAGCGAGCTTAGGCGCCCCGCCAGCCACGGCGCCAACAAGTCGGGCCACATCCGCGACCAGTCGCTGGCGGCCACCACCGGCCCTGTCGTTGGGCCCAACTGCTGCATTAGCCAAGAGTTCTGTGTGCTTTGTGCCTCACGGCGCAGCTGACTGTACGACGTCGCGTTCCACACATCGGCCGCGATGCCGTGCTCGTTCAGCAAAATAGCTTGCGCTTTCAGCACTTCGAGCAGGATGACCCCAGAGCCCAGCAGTTGCATGGTCGCCGGCTTGCCGCCCAGCGCCTCGGCGGTGCGCAGCTTGTACAGACCGCGAAGAATCCCCGTCTCGACATCACCAGGAATCGCAGGCATTGCATAGGCTTGATTCTGCAATGTAAGGTAATAGATCACATTTTCGCCAGCCGCCATACGCCGCATGCCTTCGCGAATAATCACTGCAATATCGTAAGCATAAGCTGGCTCGTAGGCATCGACGGCGGCATTGCAGGCGGCGATCAGCAGCGAGTGCCCGTCTTGGTGCTGCAACCCTTCGCCCATCAGCGTGGTGCGCCCCGCCGTACAGCCCAGCAAGAAGCCGCGGGCATTCATGTCGGCGGCCTGCCAGATCTGGTCGCCCACCCGCTGAAAGCCAAACATCGAGTAGTACAAATAGAACGGAAACAGCATCTTACCATGGGTACTATAGCTGGTCGCCGCCGCCAGCCACGACGCCATCGACCCCGCCTCCGAGATGCCTTCTTGCAGCACCTGGCCGTCGGTCGCCTCGCGGTAGGCCATCAAATAGTCTGCATCTACAGGGGTATATAGCTGGCCCGCCGCCGAATAGATGCCAAACGGCTTAAACATCGACTCCATGCCAAAGGTGCGACCCTCGTCGCAGAGGATCGGCACGACGGCCTTGCCCACGTGCGGGTCGCGCACCAAAGCGTTGAGCACGCCCACAAACGCATTTGTTGTCGATACTTCGCTAGTGCCCGAGCCCGTGGTGAACTTGCCCCACAGGTTTGCGGCGGGCGCCAGCGGCAGCGGCCCGGGCTCGACGCGCGCCGGCAGTGGGCCGCCCAATTGCCGCCGCCTTTCAAGCATGTACTCGACCTCGGGGCTGTGGCGACCCGGGTGATAGAACGGCGCGTCTTCCAGCTCGTCGTCGCGGATGGGCAACTCGAGCACGTTGCGAAAGGCCTTTAGCTCTTCGAGTCCAAATTTCTTCTGCTGGTGCGTGGCGTTGCGACCCTCGATACCTTCGCCCAGCGTGTAGCCCTTGACCGTGTGCGCCAAAATTACCGTCGGCTTGCCGTTGCCCTTTTGCGCCGCCTCATAGGCCGCATACACCTTGAGCGGGTCGTGGCCGCCGCGATGCATCCGCCGCAGTTGCACGTTCGACAGGGTCTGCACCAGCTCGCGCAGCTCAGGATACTTGCCAAAGAAGCTCTGTCGAACGTAGTCCATATCGCTCGTTACATACTTTTGGAACTCGCCGTCGACCACTTCGGCAAAGCGCTGGCGCAGCACACCGGCCGCCGGGCCGCTCAGCAGCTCGTCCCAGGCGGTGCCCCAGAGCACCTTGATCACATTCCAACCTGCGCCGTGGAACACCGACTCGAGCTCTTGGATGATCTTGCCATTGCCGCGCACCGGGCCGTCTAAGCGCTGCAGGTTGCAATTCACCACAAAGATCAGGTTATCAAGCCCCTCGCGCGCCGCCAGCGACAGTGCGCCCAGGGTCTCGGGCTCGTCGGTCTCGCCATCGCCGGCAAAGCACCACACGCGGCTATTTTTGGTGTCGCTCAGGCCGCGCGCCTGCAGATAACGGTTCATGCGCGCTTGGTAAATCGCCGCAATCGGCCCCAGGCCCATCGACACGGTCGAAAACTGCCAAAAATCGGGCATTAGCCGCGGGTGCGGATAGCTCGAAAGCCCGCGCAGGCCATGCGAAACCAGCGACGGGTCGGCCACCGCCCCCGCGATCGGCCGGGCCTCGCGACGAAAGTGCTCTAGCTGCTCGCGCGATAGCCGCCCCTCTAAGAACGCCCGCGCATACATACCTGGCGAGGCATGGCCCTGAAAAAACACCTGATCGCCGCCCTCGGGATGCAGCGGACTGCGAAAGGCGTGGTTAAAGCCCACCTCGTACAGCATCGCCGCCGAGGCATAGGTCGACAGGTGGCCGCCCAGACCTTCAAACCGGCGATTGGCCTTGTGCACCATGACCGCCGCGTTCCAGCGCACCATGCGCCGAATACGCTTTTCAATTGCCAAATCGCCGGGATACGGGGGCTCATGTTCGGGCCCAATCGTATTGACATAGGGCGACTGCACCAAGTACGGCAGGCTAACCCCCTCCGTTTGCAGCGCTTCGTGCAGGCGCCGTACCAAGAAGTGCGCGCGGTCCGGGCCGGCGGCATCGACCACCGCTTGCAGCGACTCGACCCACTCGGCCGTCTCTGTCGTGTCGTGATCTTGCTGCACCGACCACTGCGCGGGGTCGGTACGGGCGTCGAGGTGCTTGGGGTTCACAGGGGTCATCGGTGCCTCACAAAGTGCGACCAGCTTAGGCAACCCGAGGCGCATACACCACGAATTGTCTATATTCATATTTAACTATCACTAGTTGAGTGTGTTGTGTCAATCGATGTCGAGCACGATCTTGCCAAAGTGCTGGGCCTGCGCCATGTGGTCCAGCGCCGGTGCCAGGTCGCGCCACGAGAAGACCTGGTCGATCGCGGGCCGCAGTTGGGCCTGCTCAAAGGCGCGGGTCATGGCCTCGAAGTTTTGGCGATGCCCAACGAGCACACCCTGAATACGCAGTGAATTCATGAGAATTGTCGTCACCGGCAGCTCGCCCGCGCCGCCACTCAGCACGCCGATCACCGCCACATGCCCACCACCGCGCACCGCGAGCAGCGACTTGGCCAGCGTACCGGCGCCCCCGACCTCGACCACGTGATCGACGCCGCGCCCCTGGGTCAGCGCCAGCGCCGTCTTGTGCCAGTTGGGGTCTTCGCGGTAATCGATGGTCTGCCAAGCCCCTAGACTTTCGGCCTTTTCGCGCTTATGTGGGCTCGACGAGGTCACGATCGTCCGCGCCCCCGCCAGCTTGGCGATCTGCAGCGCAAACATCGACACGCCGCCCGTACCCTGCAGCAGCACCGTCTCGCCGGGCTGCAGGTGGCCGTGGTCGATCAGCGCCGTCCAGGCCGTCAGCGCGGCGCAGGGCAGGGTCGCCGCTTCGCGAAAACTCATGTGCTGCGGGAACTTGGCTACCCCATCTTGATGGAGCAACCACAGTTCTTGCAGCGCGCCATCGAGCGGGCCGCCCAGCGTCGAGCGCAGCTGATCGCGCGTCGGCTCGCCGGCCAGCCACTTCTGCGAAAACAGCCCCACGACCCGATCGCCCACCTTGACGCGATCGACCCCTGCACCCACCGCCACTACCTCGCCCGCGCCATCGCTCAGCGGCACCAGCGGCAGCGGTTGCTTGGGGTTGTAACGCCCCTGGATCATCATCAGATCTCGGTAGTTGAGCGATGCTGCCCGCACGCGCACCAGCACCTGCTCGGGTCCGGGAGTCGGGTCGGGTCGCTGCGTCATGTGCAGATGGGCAATACCAAATTCGCGCAGTTCAACAACGTGCATGGCCACACCGGGCGCCAGTGGGGGGCGCAACGGGCAATCTAGGTCGCGCGGGCCTCGCTGTGCAAGAGGTCGCTAGCCCTGCCACGCCGTGACGCCGCAAGTCCGCCAATAGTAATGAAAAGCGCTGACCATCCAGGCGCGCTGGCCGCTCTGCATCGCCATCGTCAGGGCATCGGCAAGCTGGCGCAGACGGTCCGAGTCGACATGGGCTACGGCACTGCCCGAGCGGTCAGCTGCGCGCTGCACGGCGACGGCCGCCCGGTACAGTTCTTGGCGAATTTCAGGCAGATTGGCGAGGTCCAAGTACTCGCTCGCTCGCTGTAGCGTGTCGGCGGCGCGCGCCTCGACTTCGGCCAGCAAAACCTCTTGATCGGCCTGGGCTTCAGCGGTCTCGCGCGGCACCCCTTGCTCGATGCCGCGACCGCCCGCGTAGGCGGCATTGCGACCGGCGATCGTATCCTTGTAGCGCACTTCGACCCGTGCCACCTCGCGGCGCCCATTGCCCGGCGGAACGCCCACGCGCAGCAAGAAGCTGTGCTCGTCGCCCGCGCGGAAGGTCGGCAGCAAGAAACGCACACCACCCTCGCGATCTTTCTGGCGGTCTGCGGCAATCCCCTGGTCGCGCTGCAGTCGCTGGTCACCCGCTACCTCAACCTGGCGCACCCGCAGCGCCTCGGCGTCGCTCAAGGGCTCGGAGCCAATAACTTCAATAAGTTGTACGTCGTCGGCCAAGCGTATACGCACGTCGACCGCCTCGGCGGCTTGCTGGCTCAACACCTCGAGTTCGTCGGTCAGCACGGTCGGCAACGCTGCGACATCGCGCACAAAATGATGATTGCCGCCGCCTTCTAGGGCAACGCGGTCCATCAGCAGCGCATCAAAGTCGCGGCCCACGCCCAAAGCCGAGGTGGTAATGCCCTCGCCCAGGGCCCGCGCCGTATCAATCGTCAGCGAATACGGGTCGTTCGGGCCGATGGTCGGCATACCGTCCGACACAAGCAGCACCCGGTTGACCGAGCCCGGGTCATAGGCCGCCCGCGCCTGTTGGTAGCCCAGCGCCAGCCCGGCCAGGGTATTGGTCTCGCCTTTGGGGGCCATCTTGCAGATTTCGTTGGCGACGGCGCCCAGTTGCGGCCCGCCCGCCAGCGTCGAGGTCAGTACCCGTGCCTCGTCGCTGTACACCACCACCGACAGTCGGTCTTCGGGCGTCAGCCGCGTCGCCAGGTCTTTGGCCGCCGCGCAAACTTGGCGCCACGGCTCGCCTTTCATGCTGCCCGAGCGGTCCAGAACTAGGTGCAAACGCAGCGGCTGCCGCCTCGCCGGAAGTTGGTCGGTCGAGCGCAGCCTTACCCTCACGATCGTCTCGCCGCCCTCGATCGGCAGCGCTTTGTGCGACAGGTCGACAGCCACGCGCAGGCTATTCTTGTCGGGCGGCGGCAGGCTGCGGGCGCGCGGCGCCGGGTCGGGCAGGGCAAGCGCCGCCAGTTGCGTAGGAATCTTGCGGACCTCAGCCCCCAAGCGCTCGAGATAGCCGCGCCCCGGCAGGTAGTTGGCGCGGTAACGTGCATCGCGCGGATAGAACAGCGGCCGCGGCGGCAACGGGCGAAATACCTTGTCTGTATGCCTAGGTGCAAACAGGGCGCCCACCGCGCTCTTGCCGAGATTGGCGCTGCGCCCTTGGACCGGCGCGGCAATTTGCAACGCGGGCCCCGCCTCGGACCGCGACGCATGAGGCGAGCCCGCGGGCCGCATTTCGCCACCCTTGGTGCCCAGCCCCTGTTGCTGGGCCGCTCCGGTCTTGTCTGCCAAATCGCGTGCTTTTTCATCACTCTTAAACTTGGGCTCACTGGCGGTGGCGACATCGCCCACCACGGCCTTCGCGGGCGGAGCCGGCTCTGCGGCGCGCGCAACGGCACCCCCTGCACCCCTCGCGCGCTTGTCGGCGCCGGCACCGGGCGCATCCGGCTGGGCCGCAGGGGCCGCACCTTCTGCCCGCGCATAGGCTTTTTGGGCATTCCATGCAGCATCTGCAGGCGCAGCCTCGTCGCGGTCGGCCTGGGGCGCTGCCGCGGGGGCCGCTTTGGCCACCTCATGCGGTGCCGCTTCTTTGGCAAGTGCCGGCGTTGTCTCGGCTTTGGCTGATGCGGCTTCGCTGGGCTTGGCGGCAGTCGGCGCATTTCGAGCGGGGGCAGCGGCTGGCCGGGCTTGGCACCCTGCAGCTGCCAGCAACGAAAGAACAACAAGCATTCGATACAAGTGCATAGCATCCCTCGCGGCGCGCCGATGGCCGCCACCCTCTCAGACGCTTGGCCCGGGGCTGCGATCTGCCCTGGTCGCTAAGTCGGCGGTTGGGGATGCGGCGCGTCCGCGCTATGCTGCCACGATTGGAGGTAGACGGCGATGCCTAAGGCGTGGATGTTCGAAAACTGGCGGATATCGAGGAGCTTGCTTGCCCCCAGCTCGGGCTTCAACTGCCGGCTCGAGGTCTGTGGCGGCGCGTGTTGCGGCGGCGGGATTTGGACGGACTCCGAGCAAGTGCATGACATCGTAAAGAATGCCCCCAAGATTGCCCCATATTTGCCCGCCGAACGCCGCGATCCCCGCCAGTGGTTCAGCGGCGAGGCCATGGAGCACCCCGACTTTGCGAGCGGTCTTGGCCTAGCCACCGCCGTACTACCGCGCCTCGACGGCAGCGACCGGCAGGCCTGCGTGTTTGCCTTGGCCGACCACACCTGCGCCATCGAGCGCGCCAGCGGCGACTTGGGGCTAGCCTGGCCCGGGTTAAAACCATTTGACTGCGCGACCTTTCCCGTCCTCCGCTCCGAGGGCGGTGTGGCCTGGGACCGCACCACCGAGTACATCCCCGCCAAGGCCGACTGCCAGCGACCGTTGGCCAGCACGCCCGGAGCGCCGTTCCATAGCGTGTTCCGCCGCGAGATCGAACTCGCCATTGGCCGTCAAGGCCTCGACTTCGTAGAGCAACGCTATGCCGCCCGCCGCAAAAAGCCCTAGCGACCTGGGCAGTTTGTCACCGCTTTGTTGATCTGGATCAATTTCTTTGCTCAGATGCGCGCTGCTGGCGGCCCGACCAGCGGAGCATCGCGATGCACGATACCCTGCGCAACCTAAGCCATCTGCCCGCTCGGCAAGCGATTTCGCGCCTTTGTCGTCTGTTTTGGGAGCAGGGTTGGGCCAGCGGCACCGGCGGCGGCATCGCGGTGCGCGAGGGCCACACGCTGCTGATGGCGCCGTCGGGTATCGAGAAGGAAAACGTTCGCCCTGAGGATATTTTTGAAGTTGATATGAAGGGTTGCGTCACGCTAGCCCCCCTAACTCCGGGCCTGAAGCTCACCGCCTGCGCGCCGCTTTTCTTGGCCGCCTTTCGCCATCGCCAGGCCGGGGCGGTGCTGCATTCGCACTCGCTCGACATCGTGTTGGCGGCCATGACCGTACCGGCCGGCGAGCCGCTGCGGCTGACCCGCCTAGAGATGATGAAAGGTCTTGAAGGGGTAGGGTATTTCGACGTGCACGAGATCCCGGTCATCGACAATACGGCCCTTGAGCACGAACTCGAGGAGCGGGTCGAGCAAGCGATCCTCGCGTTTCCTAAGGCCAATGCCGTCATTGTGCGCAACCACGGCGTCTACATTTGGGGCAAGTCGGCCATCCACGCCAAGACCCAGGCCGAGTGCCTCGATTGGCTGTGCCGGGCGGTAGTGCGGATGAATGCATCTGGAATCAGCCACTTGACCCACGATCGCTCGCAGCCCGACTTGCCGCAACGCGCTTTGGCAGTTATTAGCTAAAATCCATTCATTCAATAGGTTCAAGGCTACAACATGAACGCGTACTTTCTGGATCAGCCTGAACTGGCTATTAGTGGTGACGATTTGGCTCGCCACGGCGTCTTCTATCGGCAGCTGCCAGTGGCGGAAGCTGATTATGCCGAATCGCTGCAAAAGCTTCGCGATGAGCGTGGTTACGTGCAGATGGATGAAGTGCGACTTAACGAGCAGACGCCAAACCTTGCTGCGCTGCTCGATAAGTTCTTCAAAGAGCACCTGCACACCGACGAGGAGATTCGTTTCTTGACGGACGGCGCCGGCATTTTCGACTTGCGCGACGACCAAGACCGCTGGATGCGGGTGCACGTGGTGGCTGGTGACCTCATCATCGTGCCGGCAAATCTGCACCACCGCTTTGCGCTCGACGAGCAAAAGAGCATCGTCTGCAAGCGTTTGTTTCAGAATACGCTGGGTTGGGAAGCAGTGCTGCGCGCCTAGTGGGCGCTACTGCGCGGGCGGCTCATCGGGGTCGTGCTGCGGGTCAAAGTGCACTAGAACCTCAGAATCGGCAAAGGCGGCGCGTACTTCGTCTTCTACGGCCTGGCCGATGGCGTGGGCCTCGCGAAGCGTACTTTCGCCGTCAAGCTCAAGGTGGAACTGAATGTGGCTGTGCAGGCCGATGCGGCGTGTGCGCAGGTCGTGCATGCCCAAGACCTCAGAATGGGACTTGACAATTGCGATGATGCGCTGCCGATCGTCATTTGATAGCTCGCGATCCATCAGCAACTGAATCGAACTCCAGGCAATTTGAGTCGCGCTGCGCCCAATCAGCACCGCTGTGGCCAGGCCTAGCAGCGGATCGAGCCACAGCCAGCCAAAGCCCCAGGCGCCCACCAGGGCTATGGCCACCGCGCCGTTCATGGCCAGGTCAGTTCCATAGTGCAGTGAGTCGGCTGAAATCGCAGTTGAATCGGTCGCCAGGATCACCTTCTTCTGAAAGCGCATAAGGAGCAGCGTGGCCACCGTGGCGACCGCCATCACGGCCAAGCCCAACGCCCCTTGCTCGACCGGCCGCGGTGCCAACAGGCGCTGAAACGCCGACACCAGCAAACCGACCGCCGAGGCCAGCACCAACACCGCCTGCAGCAACCCAGCCAGGGGCTCTAACTTGCCGTGACCAAAGCGATGTTCTTCGTCCGCCGGCTGCAGCGACCAGTGCACCGCCAGCATCGCCACCGCCGAAGCTAGGGCATCGAGCGTCGAGTCGGCTGCACTCGCCAGCATCGCCACTGAGTCGGTCAGGTGCCACGCCGCTAGCTTGGTTACAAGCAAGCCGGTCGCCACCGCCAGCGACGCTTGGGTCGCCCGTCGCATCAGGTGTTGCTTGGCCGCCAGCGTCGGATTCATTGGGGGACCACCGGGCGGGGCTTGCTCACATTTTCGGCTGTATGCTCAATATGTTGCACTAGGTCACGGGTCATGTCGCGCAAGATATCGCGCATCGCCGCCTCGACCTTCTTGCGCAGTTCGCTCTGGTCCTCGCTCGGAAATTCGGTCGCGAGTCGCGCTGGCAGATCTTGGTACGAGGTGCGATCGTACACGTCGTGCACTGACCGCAGCAGAATTGCGAGGTCACGTTTACGGCATTCAAGAAGGAACTCGCGCACTCCCACGTCGACCAACTCGAGCACATGCCGCGTCTCGGCCTCGTCGGGCGACACTGCCGGCAGCGACAGCAGCGCGTCGAGGTCGAGATACCGCGCGCCCACCACTTCGGTCGAGGCCACTTGTGCCGGCGCACCCAGGTCGACCACCAGCAGCGCCGGCCCGTTTGCCGCCCGAAGTGGGACAATTTGCGCCAAGTCGACGACGGCGTCGCGCGCTCCGGTAGCCACCACCAGCGCATCGGCTTTAGCCAGTAAGGCTGCCAGGTTACTCATCGGCTGATAATCGTTTTCGTGCACGCTCGCGATGGTGCGATTCACGCGCGTAACTTGGCAGTGGCCAGTAGAAGCCAGTAGAGTGGCGGCCTTGCGACCGATCTCGCCCATGCCCAGGACCACCACATTCGGGCGCTGGTCGCGCGGCTTGTCCAGCTCTTGCCAGTAGGCCTGCACGGCCTCGAGCGCGAGGCTATGTACACCGCGGGTATGGTGGCGCCAGGTGGTCAACCGCTGAACTTTCTTGACTGTTCGCCCCAGGGCCGTCTGCAGCGCGTTGTGGAACGGCGAGGCCTGGCCCGCCACCCGCGCCGCCGTCAGCGCCCGGTTCAACTGGCCCGCAATCTCGCGTTCGCCCACCACAAACGACTCGAGACCTACCGCGACACGAAGCAAATGGGCCACGGCTGCCCGGCCCCAATACACATAGGGCTTGGGCGTTTTCGTTTTCTTGCGTTGGGGCTTAGGTACGCCGCCCATCCAGCGCTCGACCATCTGCGCGCGCATAACCTCGCCGGCCCACTCGGCTTCGGTCGCCGTTACTAGCCATTCCACGCGGTTACAGGTTTCTAGCACCACTAGGCCCGCCGCACCGCACGACGTTCGCAGCTCTTCCGTCATGCGAGCGCGCTCGTCGGCGTCGAGCAGCAGCCGGCCGCGCCACTGCGTCGAGGCCACTCGAAAATCGCAGCCAACCACCGCAAACGGTAGCTTGCTCTCGAACGCATGGTTCGCAGTGGAGTGATGGACTTGTGCACTCATATCGACTCCCCAAACTCCAAGAAATCTCGGGGGTATTTGCCCCGTTGTCGCGTCTTTAGGCCTCGGCCCGCGCTGCGAAGAGCGACTCCGCCGCTGCCAACCCAGCCCGCGCCGCAGGCTCCGCCCCCAAGCTGCACATGTACGAACCGGCCAAGGCCAACCCCGGCAGCTCGCGCGCCACGGTGGCAGTCACCTGCTGCATGGCCTCGCTGTGGCCGACCCGCGGCTGAGCGATCGCGTCGCGCCAGCGCATCACCGCCGAAAACTCGACGGGCAGTTCGCGGGCGCCGCTCAGGCCAAACGCCTGTTCTTGGGCGCGCCTGACCAGCGAAATCAGTGTCTCGTCGGGTAGATCCACGGCCTCGGGGTCGCCTGCGCCGCCCACCATCCCGGTATGCAGCCAGTGCCCAGCGGGCGCCCGACCGGCAAACAGCGACGACGGCAATAGAATTCCCAACGTACGCAGCCCCTCGCCAGGCACCATCGCTACGCCCATGCCTTGCGGCGCCACGCGGTGCGGGTCCGGGCCGCCCAGATGCACGACTGCGACGCGCGCGCTTGTCACATCGGCGAGTGTCGCCGCAGCCAGCGGGGCTAGAGTCTTTAGCAGCTCGGCCGTGGTCTTGGCTGGCGTCGTCAGGATCACACGCTTTGCTAGGATCGGTGGGTACTTGTCGGCCATTGCGTGGTGTAGCACCAGCTGCCACACCCCATCGGACCGCCGCTGCAAATGCTCTACCGGAGCGCTGAGCTGCACGCTCAACTCGGGTAGCGCGGCCGCCAGGGCCTTGGGCAGGCTCCCCAAGCCATCGCGAAGTGTATAGCGCCCCAGAGCCGTGTCGTCGCGGGGCAGCGCCTCGGCACCCAGCGCCAGCGCCGCGCCGAGCCCCATGCTGCCGCTCTCGCGCTCCCACTGCCACAGGGTCGGAAAGGTATCGCGCGCGCCCAGTTGCCGCGAGTCGCCGGCGAGCAGCGCTGCCACGAACGGTGCAACCAGGTAGTGCGCGGCCTCTTGGCCCAGGCGACGGCAGGCAAAACTCCAAACCGTGTCATCGGGGCGGGCGTCGCCCAGTACCAATGGCTCAGCAAGCATGCGCAACTTGCCGGCCATGCTCATGTAGTCACCGGCGAGCAGGCCTGCCACATGCTCAGGAAGTCGCCGCGCCGCGCGGTCGCGATAGATGTAGCGATACGCCGGCTGTCGTGCCGTGATTACCTCGGACTCTAGGCCAAGTTCGCCCAGCAACTGCCAAATCGTCTTAGACGACCGGTCAAAACAGCTGGGACCGTGCTCGACCAAGTAGCCGTCGCGGCGCTCGCTGCGGACCTTGCCGCCCACCGCACGCGCAGCCTCGACCACGCCGACGCGCCAGCCGAACTGCCGAGCGCGATGCGCAGCCGCCAGACCGGCCACCCCGGCACCCACTACCGCCAGGTCGAGCGGCGGCTGGTCTTGCCACGATTGCAGGGAATTCATGCGCGGTTGGCCAGCCCCTGTACCGCGGCAATGTACGCTTCGACGCCGCTGATAGGCGTTTGCGGTACCACGCCGTGGCCCAAGTTGGCAATCCAGCCGCAGTCTTGCATGGCATCCGCCATCTCGAGCACGCGGCGCTGAATGTGCTCGGGCGGCGCGAACAATTCGATGGGGTCGAGGGCACCCTGTAGCGACCGCCCCAGGGCCTTGGCCTTGCGCGCCGCCATCGCCAAATCCACGCGCTGATCAATGCCATAGGCCTGGCAGGGAACCTCAAACGTGGCATCGAGCAAGTGGCCGGGATTGCGGGCAAATAGAATGAGCTTGCCGCCATGGTCCGCGATGGCCTGGGCGATGCGCTGCGTCGACGGCAACACAAATTGCCGGTACTCGTGGTCGCGCAACTCCGAAGCCCACGAATCAAAGAGCTGCACTGCATCGGCGCCCGCATCGAGCTGCATCTTCAGGTAGGCAATCACCAGGTCGGTCAGCTTGTCGAGTAGTGCAACAAAGGCCTTGGGATCCGAGTACATCAGCGACTTGATACCCTCGAAGCTTTTGGTGCCTTTGCCCTCGACGATGTAGCTCGCGAGCGTAAAGGGCGCGCCCGAAAAGCCGAGCAGGGCGTGGCTGTCGCCCAACTCGCTGCGCAGGCCACGCAACGCCTCGGCGACATAGCTAATTTTCTCGATGCAGGCGACGCCGGGCAGCTTCTCAATATCGGTCAGACTGCGCACCGTGGGCGACAGAACGGGCCCGCCTTCGGGAAAGTCGACTGTAATCCCCATAGCTTCGGGGATAGTCAGGATGTCGGAGAACAGAATGGCCGCATCGATCGGAAACCGGCGCAGCGGCTGCAGCGTAATTTCGATGGCCACCTCGGGGGTGTGCACCATCTGCAAGAACGTGTGCTTCTGCCGTACGGCGCGGTATTCGGGCAAATAGCGACCCGCTTGGCGCATGAGCCAAACCGGCGGGTGGTCGACCGGCTGCCCGGCTAGAGCCGCCATGAAGCGCTGATGATGAGTAAGATTCTTGGGTTGCGCGCCCGGCGCGTCGATAAGAAGGGTCACGTGCGTCTCCGCGGATGCCAGCTCCGCGCTGGCGAAAAGCATAACCGGCGAGCCTGCCCAGGCGTCACCGTGATGTCACTTCGAGCGATTTTTGTAACGAATTGGCCACAGCGGCCGCGCTACGATCCCCCGCCAGGCGCCACGGGCGTCGTGTAGCACGGGCGGATGCAAACCTTGCCTTGCGACACGCCTTTGTCGTCTTTCACATCCATGCACTGGTAGCCCTGCGGACATGGCCCGCCCGGGTCACTGCCGCAGGTAATGGCGCAAAACGAGCCCTTGTCTTGGTCGTTGGCGTCTTTCATCGAGAAGCACATGTTGGGCTTGCCGCCGCACGCGGTGACCTGGTCGTCGTTAGGGTCGCAGGTGGCGCAAAACTTGCCCTCGGCAGGCTTGCAAGTGGCGCTGGCCACATCGCAAACGTGGTTAAACGGGCACTCCCAGTTCTTCTTGCAGCCCTTGTCGACACACGTGGTGCCATCGCACTTCTTGGCAAAGTCTTTGCAATCGCTGTCGATTACGCAGCCCGGCGCGCACTTGTGGCTGCCCTGGTCGCAGTGGGTCGCGGCGGTAAGACACTCGTCGGAGCCCATGCAACCGCCCGGAATTATGCAGCGTTTGTCTTTGCACACCGCCTCGGGCGCGATGGGCGTGCACTCGCTGTCGCCGCTGCAGGGGTCAACGCAGTGGCCCAGGGCGCAGACCTTGCCCGCCACGCAGTTGTTATCGAGAGTGCAACCCTTGACGCAGACACCATAATCGCTGCTACATACCGTTGTGTAGGGGCAGTCGGCGTCGCTTTTGCACTTGCCGGAGCCGGGTGCGCACGACTTGGTCTTGGGCACGCACTGCATCTGCTCGATTCCCGGCAGTTTTTCGCACGAATAGCCGCTTGGGCAGCCCGCGACCGACAGACATGCCAAGCCGCAGAAGTTGCCGCCGGTAGGGTAGGTCAGGCACATTGAGCCGGGCTTGCCGTCGATGACCGCGTTCTTGCACTCGATATCGGCGTTGCAGGGGTCGCAGGGCTCGCGCGACTTCTTGCAGGTGCGCAGGCACGGGTCGCAGTACTGGCCCGAGCCGCACTCGCTGCTCAGGTCGCACTCGCCTTTGCCGGGCGCGACGCAATCCACGGCCTCGATAGGGGCGGGGGCGCCGTCGGCCAACTTGGCGTCGCTAAGACCATCGGTGCTGCCGGCGGTGCTATCGCCTTTGCCGGGATTGGGGCCTAGGTCGGTGCCAAACCAGATGTCGTTGTTGGTCGGTGTCGTCGAGCTGCCGCAACCGACGGCCACGGTCAGCAACA
>CAISBR010000214.1 GCA_903883645.1 uncultured Myxococcales bacterium
GATGCAGCAGATGCAGCAGATGCAGCCAGCGACGCGACCACGGTGAACGAAGACTGCCCCGAGCGCGCCAAAATCGTCTACGTCGTCACCCAAGAAAACAAGCTGTTCAATTTTTCGCCCGACACGCTCAAGTCGAACCTGATCGGCACGCTGAACTGCCCGGGCGAAAGCGGCTCCCCCTTCTCGATGAGCGTGGACCGCAACGCCACCGCGTGGGTCGTGTTCAACGACGGCAACTTGTACCGCGTCAGCACCATCGACGCGAGCTGCCTGGCGACCCCATTTGTGGCCAACCAGTCCGGCTTCGACGTTTTTGGCATGGGCTTTTCGGCCGACAGCCCCGGCGCGATAACCGAGCAACTCTACGTACTGGGCGGCTCACCCGGCGGCTTTACCATGGGGCCCAACAAGCTTGCCACCATTGACTTAAACACGTTCAAGCTGACCTCGATTGCCAAGTTGTCGCCCATCGTGTTCGGCGCCGACCTGAGCGGCAACGGCAACGGCGAGCTGTGGGGATTCTTCGCCGGCACCTCGCCGCCCAGCGTGCGCCAGCTCGACAAGACCAACGCCAACGTGGGCAAGGCCTACTTGCTGCCCGCCGCTGACTTCGATGGCATCGCAAGCTGGGCGTTTGCCAGCTGGGGCGGCGACTTCTACCTGTTCTCGCTCGCCGGCTCGCAAACCAAGACGGCGGTGTTTAAGCTCGACGGCGCCACCGGCGTCACCACCAAGGTCATCAACAACTTTGGCTACGTCGTGGTGGGCGCGGGCGTATCGAGCTGCGCGCCGACTGGCAAGACGCCGTAAACTAGCTATTCGCCAAGGTCTTCGGACAGCACTACCTGCCCCACCAGCGCCGGGTCTAGCGCCAGCCGCAGCAGTGCCGCCGCCAGCCGCGCATCGCTCGTCGACTTGTAGCGGTTGTGCAGCGTCGTCGCGCCCAACATACCCAGCAAACCCAGCGCACCGTCTAGCACTTTGCCCGCCACCGCTTCGGCCACCCGCGGCTGGTCGCGCTGCCCCGTAATGATGCTGGGCCGCGCAATGGTAAACGGCACGCCGGCCGCCTGCACCGCCTGTTCGGCCTTGTAGCGCCACTGCAAATACGCGCCCTTGGCGTTGGGACCCGCACCCAGCGACGACAGATACACAAACCGCTGCACACCCGCCGCCGCCGCCGCTTGGGCGAGCAACTTGGGCAGGGCGTAATCCACTGCTTCGTAACTGTTCTGCGCCGCACCGTGCGCCTTCATCCGCGCCTGCGTCGTGCCCACGCAACAGAACACGTGCGTTACCCCGCGGGCCTTGAGCGTCTGCGTCATCGCCTCGAGCTGCCACGGCGCAGTGTCGACCTGCGCGCCCTGCCCGGCAAAAAGCGCTTGCCAGTGCTGCAGATCCCGCGAGTCGGGCCGCACGTGCGCCACCGCCGGCGTGCCGCGCTCGCGCAGCAGAGCCACCAGCGCCTTGCCCGTAAACCCCGTTGCGCCCGCTACAAAAGCAACTGTCATCTGGGCCTCGTCTTGCGCCTAGCTGTGCGAAATAGCGCCTTGCTGGTCAGGAAATTTGCCCTGAATGTCGCGGTAGAACGCCTCGATCTTGGCAAAATCGGCATCCAGGTCGCCGCTGGGGTAGATGCACGGGCCAAAACCGCCCACGCGCTTGGCATAATCCAAAAAACCCAGCTGAATCGGCACGCCGGCCTGCACCGCCATGTGGTAAAAGCCCGTGCGCCACCGCCCCGCTTTCGAGCGCGTGCCCTCGGGCGCAATCGCCACAATCATGCGCTCGGCCTGGCGAATCGCCTGCGCCACCTGCCCCGACTGGTTCTGACTAGCGCCGCGCACCACCGCAATGCCGCCGCCCAGCCGCGCCAAGGTGCCAAAAGGCGGGCGAAACAGGCTGTCTTTGCCCACCCAGTGCACCTCAAAGTCGCGGGCAAAGGCGATCTCGAGCATGAGCACAAAGTCCCAGTTCGAGGTATGCGGCGCACAGACCAGCAAGAACTTGGGCTCGTTCGGCAGCTCGCCCTGCAAGCGCCAACCGCCCGACTTCAGCAAGGTCTCGCCCACTTTGCGCCGCAACCGCCCCCGCAGCGAGGTGCGCAGGCTGGGCGTGCAGGCCGGGCTAAGGCCAAGCGGCGGGCTGTGTTCCTTGGGCTCAGTTCGGGCGGCCAGGTCAGTCATCGGGTACCTCCTCGTCGCCTGTCAGTATAGCGCCCACGGCTGCCGCGGCTACAAGTGGTCGGCCAAGTACCCGTCCCACACCTCGGCGCGGGCGTGGATGCCCCAGTACAAATCCTGGTGCGCATAGCCGCGGATCTCTTTGTGGTCGCGCAGATTGGCCCCCGTCAGCTTGAGGAACTTGGCGGTATCGCGCAGCCCGCTCGGCAGCCACAGCTGGTTGTGCTCGCCGGTAAACAGCACCAGCTCCACATCGCTGGGCGGCGTCATGTGCAGGTAGCTAAGGGGTGTCACCTGCCCGTAGCGCTTGCAGTTTTCGGCCGCGCCATAGTCAAAGGTTTGCGAGTGACCCGCGCGCACCTGCTGCGAGATGTGCACAAACGTATGCGCCGACAGATAGCCAAACTCTTCGGCCAGCCGCTCGTGCGTCGCGTGCGCCAGGTTCTCGTGGCGAAACGGCGAGCCGTACATAAAGTTCATGCGATGGCACGCGGTATTGTTGCACTCGGGGTGCACCAGCTGCAGGCCCGCCGACCACAGCGTATGCAAGATGCGATGGCCCGGATGATCGCCGCGCGCCGTCAGGTAGCCCAGGCCCGCGTCTTGCATCAGCTCGGCGACGCGCGCATCCACCTTCAGCCGCGTAATGTCGGGCACGGCAAAGTGCAGCCCAATCGCCGACAGCACCGCCCGCTCGATGTTGTGCTCATCCCGCGAAATCGCCCCCACCATCAGCGCTTGCAGCAGCGTGTTCGCGCCCATGCAGTGGCCAACTAGCGTCACCGGCGGCAGTCCTCGCTTGCCGTAGGCCTGTTTCAGCACCGTCAGCGCCGCCCGATAGTCGACCGCGCTCGCCACGTCCAGGTCGAACTGGCTCATCGTCGTCTTGGTACTGGCCCGCCAGTCGACCAGCCACACGTCGTAGCCGCGCTCGTGCAGCCAAGTGGCAAAATTGTCGTGATCCGGCAGCGAATCCAGAACAAAGTTCGAGCTCGACACCCCCGCGCCGTGCGCCACCAGCGCCAGCTTGTCGCCCCGCGGCTTTTGCCCCGCCGGCGCATAGCGCGACACAAACAGCCGCAGCGACTCGGTGCCCGGGTCCGCCACCTCGACCTTGCCCGCCCCATACGCAAGCGTGGGATACAGCGGCACATCCACCGCCAGCCGTTCGACCAGCTCGATGCGCGGATGCGGACGCGGCGGCGGCGCAAATGGCAGCGCCAGCTTGGACTTGGCCCAGTGCACCAGGTCGTGGCGCGCCTCGTCGATGCGGGGCGGCAGCTGCATATGATCCCACACCTCTTGCGCGATAAAGCCAGTCGACAGCGCGACCAAGCCCCCCGGCTCGCCCGCGCGGGCCAAGAAGCGCGCCACATAGGCCTGCCACAGCTCGCCAAAAAACGCTGCGCCAAAGCGCGCCAGCAGCAGTTTTTGCTCTGCGGTCGACTGGCCGCCACTCAGCTGCGTCGAGGCCAGCTGCCGGGCAAAATCCACAGGCGACAGCCGCGCAATCCCCCGCCACACCACCTTGTCGCGGTCGCTGTGGGCCAAGACCTCGACCTTCAGCGTCGTCGTATCGCGCCACGGGTTGGGCAAGATGTGCTCGGGGTCGGGCATGGTCTTGATGCCTTCGAGCCGATACAGCTTGCCGTGATGCCCCACAAAATCAAGCTCGTAGCGCATGTGCCGCGCGTAGAACCCCTCGTCTGAGATCAGCAGCGCCAGCGTACCCTTGCGGACCGCCACGCCCTCGGGCGGCGTCAGGCCGTCGACCGCCACCGTCCCCGCAACCTGCACGCGATGCTGCGGCTCGGCCAAGAACGCTGCAATACTGCCCACATTGAGCGTCAGCCACAGCCGGCAGCCGCTACCGCGCACCCGCCCGGCATCGCAGTCGACGTCGAACGCCGTGGGCACCAGCGTGGGCGTCACCTCGCGCACAAAGCGGGCCAATACCCCGTCGCTGGGCGATCCGCCAAAACCGTGCATGAACTCGTCCATCGTCAGGGTCACGGGCTGCGTCACGGGTGCGATGGGCTGCATGACTACTGGCAATTCGGTCAGCGGCGCGGGCTCGGTGGGTTGCGCCGGCTCAAGCTTGCCCAGCAGAATCTGGTCCAGATGGTGCTCGGCCACCGCGCAAATCGTGTGCGCCGGATTGACACCCACGCTGCCCGGAAAGATCGACGCATCGAGCACATACAAGCCCTTGGCGCCGATCACCTCGCCGTACGCATCGACCACCGCGCCCATCGCGCAGCCGCCCTGGCTATGCACCGTGACCGCCGTGTGGGCGTAGCTTTGCGTCGGCGTCAAGTGAAAGGTGCCGCCCATCGCCGCCGCCAGGTCGCTCGCTACCGCCACCTGCTCTTCGGTCAGGGGCCAGTTCGCCGCGTTATCCCAGCGAATTTCCATGCGGGCCAGGTCGCCGGGCTGCTGCTCCAAGCGCATCTGCCCCTGCTTTAGGTCGCGGCCCATCAGCAGCAGCACCTGCACCGAGTCGAGCGCTTTGGCCTTGGGCAGCGGCACCGCCTGCGTGGCGCGATGGCCCGTATGCGTCGCCGCCGCCTTGCGAAACGCGTGCTTCAGCTTGCCCAGCTGCGGCCGCGCCTGATGCAGCGCCCGCTTGGTCGCCGTGTCGCTGCCGCCCAGCGTGTCGAGCAGACTGACCAGGCGCTTCGAAATACCGCCATCTTCGACCAAGAAATACGCATTCTGCCCGCCCGGCAGCGGCCGATTGTGCACCAGCACCGAGGTAATCACCGGACCCACGCCCACCTCGGCCGTGCGGCTAGATCCCGTAATCAGGCCAAACGTATCGGCATTGGCGCTGTAGTGCTTGCCAATCTTGCCCGCCACGTGGGGCGACAGCGGCAGGCCGGCATCCACCGAGCGCAGCAGCAACGCCGGACTGTGGATCGCGCCACCACACACAAACACTTCGGCCGCTTCGACGCAGTCTTCTTGCCAAGTAGGCCGGCCATTGACCTCGACGTAGCGGCGAAACTGCACGCGGTACTTGCCCTTTTCGCCTGTAATCGCAATAGCCTCGCTCCCTGTGAGCAAACAGCTCGGCTGCGCGTCACTTGCATCGATCAAACGGCGCGCGGCGGCCTGCAAGAAGGGCCGCAAGTAGTTCTGGTCAAGTGTATTCTTGGCGCCGACGTTGCAGCCCATGTCGCATTGCCCGCAATAGGTGCACGCGGCCAAGTCGCTCTCTGCGTTGTGCCACAGATTGATGGCGAGCGGCGCGTCGACGCGGTGGGCAGCGCGACCCAACTGCGCGGCAGCAGCGCGAAAATGCTCGGTCTTGGGCGGCAATTCGACCCCTTGTTGCTCGGCCTGGGTCACAGTCTTTAGCGAAAGGTGCTGCTCGACACGGCTGTAATACGGCGCCAGCGCGTGCTGCGTTAAGCCCTGTTCGCGCCACGGCGAGGCATCTAAGGTCTGCGCGGGCGCCCGCAAGTGCACACTTGCATAGATCAGAGAGCCGCCGCCCACACCCGCCGCCGTCACCACATCAACGTCTTGACCCGGCTGCACGTCGAAAAGGCCGCAGCGCCCCGCCTGCCATAGCCATTGCTCGGGCTCGGGTTCGCGCGAAAAGTTCGTGTGGTATTCCCAACCTCGCTCGAGTACGCACAGGGACTTACCCGCCTTGTGCAGCCGCTCGACCGCCACCGCACCGCCAAAGCCAGTGCCCACAACTACTGCGTCGAAAGGGGTCTTGTTCGCCATACTCTGCCTCCTCTTGGGGAGCGTCTATCGTGGCACTGCAGTGCTTGAGGTGTAAAGCCAAACGCCATAAAGGCGACACTGTTTTCGGCAAGACTGCGCAAGATAGTGGCTTACCGCAACGACTGCGGCTACGATTGCGGTAATGAAAGACGATAGCACCAGCTTTGTCCCGCGCCGTCTTATCCATCTCTTGGATCCAAGAGAGTTGGGGGCCCATGCGGTCCAAGTCAAGGTTGCGTTGCTGTCTATCGATATTACAGGCTTTACCGCGCTCGCCTCGTTCTGGGCGCGCCACGGGGTCGAGGGTACAGAGCGCATTACCGCCGTGCTCGACCGCTACTTTGCCCGCGTAGTGGGGGTGATCGAATACCATGGCGGCGAGGCGGTTTACTTTGCCGGCGACGGGATCATGGCGTGGTGGCCCCTGCGCGACGACCCCACGGCCGAGCAGCGCGCCACTGCCTGTGCCCATGAATTGCAGGCAGCTTTGGCAGGTTACTTGGTGGGCGAGACGGCGCTGCACATCAAGATCGGGGTCGCGGCGGGCCAAGCGTGGCTGTCGCGGCTGGGCGGTGTGCAGGGGCGGTGGCTTTTGGCGCTCACGGGCCCGGCGGTGGCGCGGGTGGTGGCGGCCGAGGCGGCGTGTCGGCCCGACGAAGTGCGCATGGCCTCGAGCCACACGGGCGAAGTGGTGGCGCTGACCCCGCCGAACCGCACGACGCGAAAGTCGAGGCCGCTGCCGGCCCTAACCCCTGTACCGCCCCTTGCGCCGGCGCTTGAGCGGACCGTGGCGATGGACGACTACCTGCCGCGGGTGGTGCGCGAGCGCTGGCGCCACGACCAAGCCGAGTGGCTGGCCGACCTGCGCATCTTAACGGTCGTTTTCATCCGCTTAGACGGGGTGCCGCACGAGGCATTTGCCCAGCTGCAGACGGCGATGAGCCAGATTCAGCGCATCACCAACCGCTTCGATGGCACGGTCGACAAATTCCTGTTCGACGCCAAGGGCCCCACCGTCATCGCCTTCTTCGGCTTGCCGCCCAATGCCAGCGACGACGTCGCCAATCGCGGCACCCGCGCCGCCCACACCATCGCCGCCAGCTTGAACGGCATGGGGATCGGCTGCGGCATCGGCGTCGCCACCGGTCGCGCCTATTGCGGGCCGCTCGGCCCCAGCCAACGCCGCGAATATGCGGTCATCGGCCCCACGGTCAACTTGGCGGCGCGCTTGATGGAGGCGTGCGACAACGGCGTACTGGTCTGCGACACCACCCGCAGCGCGGCGGGGCACCGGCTGGTCTGTAGCGCTAGCTTGCCGCTCGAGCTCAAGGGATTCCCTGGCATTACCCTAGCGTGGCAGCCCTTGGCGGTCGACAGCGAGGCCGCGACCGAGCATGTGCTGGTGGGCCGCGAGCGCGAGCGCTACATGCTGTCGGCGGCGCTGCGGCGGGCGCTGATGCACCGCGTGGGCTGCTTGGCGCTGCTGGGCGATGCGGGCGCGGGCAAGTCGGCGCTGGGCCGGCAGGTGCGCGCCGAGGCGCTGGCCCTGGGTATGGAGGTATGGGACGTAACCGGCGACCCGCTCGAGCAGTTTTCGTCGATGCACGCTTGGCGCCGCGTGGCGATGCGGGTGCTGGGGCTGGCGGCGGTGCCGGCCGATAACTTGGTCAATGCGGCCACGGCGACCAGTGTTGCGGCAGAGCGAGTGGGCGCGTTTGCGCCGCTGTTGGCCGAGCTGCTGGGCCTGCCGCCGCACGATACGCCGCTGACTTGCCATCTGATTGGCTCGGCGCGGGCCGATCGCACCAACGAAGTGGTGTCGGATTGGCTGGCCGACCGCATCGGTGCGGCGCCAGCGCTGCTGCTGCTCGAAGATTGGCAGTGGGTCGACTCGGCCTCGCGGCGGCTGGCGGCCTCGCTGTACCACAAGCTGCCGGCGGCGCTGATGGTGGTGATGGCGCGGCACCTGAGCGACGACGATGCGTTGCGCCCCTATGCCGATCGCTTTGAGCTGGCGCCGCTGGGGCCCAAGCCCGCGACGGAGCTGCTGTGTGCGCGCACCGCGGCGACGAGTGTGGCGCCCGAGCTGGTGGCGACGCTGCTCGAGCGCACGGCGGGCAATCCCCAGTTCTTAGAGCAGCTGACGGAGATGCTGGTCGCGAACCGCAGCTTGTTGGTCACGGCGGGTGTGCTGCACTTGGCGCCCGGTGCGGCGGGGCAGCTGAGTGCCATCCCCACCACGATTGAGGGGATTGTGGCGGCGCGCGTCGATGCGCTTGACCCCGACGGCCAGCTGACCCTAAAGGCGGCGAGCGCGGTGGGGCGCGAGTTTAGTCTGGCGCTGTTGCGGGCGGCGCTGCCCAGCGACGAGGCGCGTATTCGCCTGCCGGCGGCGGTGGCCAGCCTGCACAACCGCGGTCTGATTGCGCCGACGAGTGCGAACGACACCGAAGACTGGCGCTTTGTGCAGGCCATCGTGCAAGAAGTGGTGCACGCACGGCTGGTTACTGGGCAACGCAAGGCGCTGCATCGCAGTATCTCGAGCTGGTACCTAAAGGCCGAGCCGATGGTGGCGCCGGCGGCGGTGCTGGCGCGGCACCTTAGCTTGGCGGGCGAGCTTGAGCAGGCCCAAGGCTATGCCGAGCTGGCGTGCAGCCAAGCGATGGCGCTGGGGGCGTTTGTCGAGGCGCGGGCGCATGGCCACATGAGTCTAGACCTGTGCGACAAGCTGCATGAACAGGGCGACGCCCAGGCCGCGGCGCGGCGGGTGCGCACGCTGCGAATGCTGGCCGAGGTGGCTGCCAGTCTGGGCGACCTGCGGCAGAGCAGCCAGTTGGCGGTCGATAGCTTGGCGCAGGCCGGCCACATGCCGCTGGCGGGCACGCTGCGCTGGTTCGATGCGGCGCTGCAGTTTGTGGTGGTGCTGAGCGGTCTGTCGGCGCTGCGTCGGCGGCGGGCCGAGCGCGACCGGGCCCGCGGGCTCGACGTGGCGCGCAACTGGCAGGTGCTGGCCAAGGCGCGTTTCTTCGAGAACAACGAGCCGGGCATGGTGCAGGCCTGCCTGCGCTTTTGTGCCGAGGCGGAGCGGACTGGGGCGTCGGCCGAGCTCGCGTCGGCGTGGGTGGCGATGTCGACGCTGCTGGCGGTGCTGCCCCTGCCCAGCTTGGCGCGTCGCTACCAGCGGCGGGCGGTCGAGCTGGCCGATGCGCTGGGCGACCCCAATACCTCGACGTGGGTGAGTCTGGTGGCGGGGCTGAACGCCGTGGCCCGTGGCGAGTGGCCGGCGGTGGCCGAGCATACCGCTAGCGTGCAGCAGCATACGGCGGCGACGCACGACTGGGGTTCGTGGGGCAGTGCCCAGGCGCTGGGTACGTGGGCGCACTTTTACCAAGGCGACGATGCCAGCGTGCGCGAGCGGGCCCAGGCGCTGCGCGACCGCGCGGTGGCGACGCACAACACCCAGCAGGTGGGCTGGGCTGACCGCTTCTTGGGCGAGCAGGCGGTGCTGCAGGGCGAGCCGGTGCGGGCGGTGGCGCTGCTCGAGCCCACTGTGGCCCGGCTGCGCACAGACAACGACACTGCCGAGCTGCTGGTGGCGCTGGGCGACCTGGCACTGGCGTACGCGGCGCAGGGGGCGACCGACCAGCTGGCACAGCTAGTGGCCGAGAGCATCCACATCTTGAGCGACATGGGCCGGCCGACCAGCCACGTGGTGGCGCACGCGTGTGTGTGCCTGGCGCTGGCGGTCGAGCAGGCGCAACAGGCGGCGCCGCCCCTGCCCTGGCTCAAGCCGGCGGCCTCGAGTTTGCTGGCGTTTCTCGACCGCTGTGCGGCGGGTTATGCGCCGGCGGTGCCCTGGTGTGCCTGGGCGCATGCGGTGCGGGCGGTGCGGCAGCGGCAGCCGGGCAAGGCGCTGCGGTGGCTGGCGCGGGGCTTGCGCAGTGCCGAGCAGCTGGGGATGCCCCGGCCGCGGCAGCTGCTTTGGGCGCTGCGGCTCGACCCGATGCTGAACACGGGCGCGGGCGTGGGGCTGTCGCTGGCCGAGCTGGCCGAGCTGCGCGCGCTGACGGTGCGGCTGGGCCCGTGGCTGGATAGCGCGCGGTTGCTGCCGGTGGTCGAAGTGGCGCGGGTGGCGGCTTAGTTGGTGGACGCCGGTACTGCCGACGCGATGCCGTGATAGCGCTACATTGCCGTGTCGTGTGGGGTTTATTTTGCTCCCGCCGCGAGGTTCAGGACCGGCGCAGCGGCCGCGCGGGAACCCTGAGCGAGGTCTTGGGGGCCCGGGCTCGACTGTGCAGTCGCCAATTTGCCGAAAGAGAGCCATCCCCAGGCGCATCGACGCGCCGATCCCCGCGCCCACCACTATCCGCACGAAAATCGAAACGTCGAAACGTGCGCGCACCACCATCTGCAACGACAGTAACGGCTCACTATCTGCGCCGACAGCTATCCGCAGCACAATCGACATGCTGAAACTTGTGATCAGCACCATCTGCGGGCATATCGACGCTTCGCTGCGGCTAAACTAGGCTGCCGGCACGCGTATCGGGGCAGATTGACATGAAGTGGGGGCTTTAGCGGCCCAGCGTGTTACTCGACTTCGTGCTCGATATAGGCCGCGATGCGCGCAACCAGTGGCGGCAACTGGGCCAGCAGCGCCGTGGCCTCTGCCAGGTCGCCCGAGTCGCAGGCCGCCTCTAGTGTTTGGCACAGCGTGGCGCAGCTCGCAGCACCGGCCGTGGCGGCTGCCGATTTGTGCTTGTGGGCAAAGTCCTTGAGTGCCGCTAGGTCGGCTTCACCGGGTTGGCAATCGTTCGCTGTAATCCTGGCCAGGTCGAATCGCAGCGATTCTAAGAACCTTCGTGCTAGGCTGGCGGCCTTAGCCTGATTGACCTTGAGCAGTTTGCCCAGCACGCTGAGGTCAATCGGCGGCGTTTCGGTCTGCACCGCAACCGCTTGAGCCACTGGCGAGGTGGCCGAGAGCCCCGCCGCGCCGCCGGCCAAAGGCGCCGCGGCGGGCAGCCACTTGGCCAAGGTCAGGTATAGCCGATCGGCATCGATTGGCTTGGTTTCAAAGTCATTCATGCCCGCGTTAAGACAGAGCGCCCGGTCGCCGACCATGGCATTTGCGGTCATGGCGATGATGCACTGCTTTGCAGTAGCTGGAGTTGCGCGTATCCGCCGCGTCGCCTCATAGCCGTCCATCACCGGCATCTGCACGTCCATCAACACCAGGTCAAAGGCCTCAGTCGCCAGCATCGCCACCGTATCGCGCCCGTTGCTACACAACTTGACCTTGGCTCCGCATTGCTCGAGCAGCTCGCAAATCAACATCTGATTGAACTCATTGTCCTCGGCCACCAAGATCCGCGCCCCCTGTAGGCGCGCTCGCGCTGCGACCAGGCTCGCGGTATCGGCAATGTTTTCGCTCAGCATGCGTGCCCTTTCGCCAAGACCAAACCGGGCCGTAAAGTAGAAACAACTGCCGACCTCCGCAACGCTTCGCACCCAAATCCGCCCGCCCATCAGCTCGACTAGGTGCTTGCTGATGGCCAGCCCCAGGCCAGTGCCGCCATACTTGCGCGTGCTTGAGGCATCGCCTTGATGAAAAGCCGTAAACAGATTCTCGACTTGCTGGTCGGTCAAGCCAAGGCCAGTGTCCGAAACGCGAAACTCGAGCTCAACGGTCAGGTCGTCGGCAGCGACCAGAACCGCCTCAACCCTCACTTCGCCGCGCTCGGTAAACTTGACGGCGTTGCCGGTCAGATTCAGCAACACCTGCCCGAGGCGCACGGCGTCGCCCACCAAGAACGCAGGGACGTCAGCGGCGACACTTGTAACAAAGCGCAATCCTTTGTCTGCGGCCAGGTAACCGCAAATGCTTTCAACCCGTTCAAAGCAGGCCTGGGTCTCAAAGTTCGCCTGCTCTAGCACGACCTTGCCCGCATCGATCTTTGAGAAGTCTAGAATGTCATTTATAATAGTTAGCAGCCCTTGCGCTGACTTGTTCAAGCCGGCGATGTACTCGCGCTGCCGAACCGTCAATTCGGTTTGCAGGCATAACCGCGACAACCCAATGATGGCGTTCATCGGCGTACGGATTTCGTGGCTCATGTTGGCGAGAAACTGCGTCTTTGCGCGACTGGTCGAATCGGCAATGTCTACGGCAATCCTCATGTCTTCAATGGTTTTTTCTGCCGCTTGATGCCTGCGTCGCTCGGTCAAGTCGCGCACCGCCACCACGTTGAGCGAGGCCTGGGCGCCACTGCCGTGCGAAATCGTGAACTCGACGTCAAACGGGGTGCCGTCTGCGCGATGGGCCCGACGTTCGTAGAGCGCGCCAACGGTGCCTGGACCCGTTAGGTGGCTCAGGTTGCCGATATTATCAATTAATTCTGAAATATTGCGCCTAAGCAGCGCGCCAAAGAGCTCATGGGCGCGGTGGTTCGCACCTGAGACCGTGCCCTGCATGTCGACGACAATCAGCGCGTCTGGACTGCGGTCGAACAGCGCACTGAACGCCTGCTGATTTCTGACTAGGCTGATAAAGGCGCCGAACTGCTGCGCTACTTGCTCAAGCAGCGTAGGCAGTTGGTCGTAACCTGGGTAGGTGTGCGAGCCACCAAACTCGATCACGGCAAGCACACCGTCGGCACCCATCACCGGCACAGCGCACACCGTGCGGATGCCAGACTGCCGAGCGGCACGCGCCCGCCGCGAGTAATCACCACTTTCGGTTCGCTGCCAAAAGTCAGTTTTTTGACAACGTGCGCCAGTACCCCACGCCACACCGGGAGCGCCAACGCCGACAACCCATGCCGCGCCGGCCGCAAAGCTAGCGGTCGAGGTCGCGTCAAGCCACTCAGCGAATTCTGGTTGCGACACGGCTCCAGCGACATAGGACAGCGTTGGTCGGCCGGGCTCGACGGTCCAAACGGCTGCCGCGCGGATGTCGTAGGCGCGAACGAGCTCGTCCACCACTACGCTTGCCGCCTGCCCGATCGACGTGCAGGCCAAGAGTTGATCGCCAATCCGCCGTGTTACCTCGGCCCGTACAGTGTCGATGCGATGCTCGGTGACATCCGTCTGGATCGCGATAAAGCCGGTCAGCGCGCCCAGCTCGTCGTGCGTAGGCTCGCACTCGATGTTTACCCAGTACTGTTCGCCAGCCTTGGTGTAATTGAGCAATTCTACAGAAAAAGGCCGTCCGGCGGCGACAGCTTCGGCGATGAGCGTGCGGGTCGCGCGCGAGGTATCGGCCCCCTGCAAGAGGTCTTTGGGGCGACGGCCTAGTACCTCTGAAGCCGTAAACCCCGTATGCTCGCAGAAGACCGAATTGACCCACTCTATCCGCTGTTGGGGGTCCGTAACGATGACCATGTTCTTGCCGCGCCGAGCCACCGCTTGAAACACTTCCAACTGGCGACGCGGGTCTACCCATAACAGGCCTGCTGTATTTGCTTCTTTCACGCGGACCTCAGCTCTTCAGGCGGTTGGCGCCCATGCAACAAATTCGGTTTTGCCCCGCGGCCCTTGCATTGCTTGATAGGTCGCAGGCTTGCGTCTTCACAGCTCGACCCCGTCGGCTTGCTGCCTGACTGGGCCCTCAGCGGGCACGGGCGTCGGCTGCAAGCGTGTAGGTCCCGACCAGTGCGGCGGTGGCTAATACATGGCCTTCCATCGCCTTTTTGACTGCCCGTCCATCGACTACGCCATCGATTGGGCAGCGCTCTACGTCTAAGGCATACAAAGTAAAGATGTACGGATGGACCACGGTATCGTTAAACGGCGGGCACGGACCATCGTAGCCGAAGTAATTTCCGGCCATTGCAGGATCGCCCGAGAACCACAGCGTGTAGTCGTTGGTACCGTGGCGACGGCCGTCGCCGGTTTCAGGCCCAGCCTTGCCGTGCGGCTCGATCCCTTCGGACCCGACGCCCGCCGGCAGGGCGCGGCAATCCGCGGCAATGTCCATGAGCACCCAGTGAAAAAAGTCAAAGCGTGCCAAGTCGAAGGGCACGCGACGATCGGTCTGGTTCACGTCGTCGGCGCAGGTCGGCACTTCGGGATCGTGGCACAGCACCACAAACCCCTTGGTGCCAGTGGGCACGTCTGACCAAGCCAGGGCGGGCGAGCGATTGGTCGACAGGACCATGGGCTGGGTGGCGTCCGTGCGGGCAAACGCAAATTCAGCTGGGATCGCGTCGCCGTTGACAAAAGATTCCGAAAAAAGCCTCAAACTTACCTCCCACTGACCGCATCAAACGGATGTACACGCCCCAGGGTTTAACTGGGCGCGTCGGAACCGCCGAGCCCTATCCTCGCCGCCAAATCCGCTGCAACCTTTGCCGGCCGGCCTTTGGCATGAACCCGAACTTCGGTTGGCACCGGGCACGCGGCAAGCTAAATTCCCGCTGCCGCCGTTTACAGTGTGACGCAGAATGCCGACAGTGTGATGATCTTGCCGCAAACGGTTTGAAATCATAAAATAACTAGGTACCGTGGCGAAACGCGCAGGAATCTTTATGTCCTTACCCCTTCGGCTTGCACCGAGCTCGACCCTATCACACCCGCCCAAACCGGACCTTGCGGCCTTAGCAAGCGACTCTGCGCATCCGACGCACCCCTCGCCTACGCCACCGCTCGCGCGCGGTCATCCGGCCTTAAGCCACCCAAATCCGCCGCAACTATGTACGTTTTGCACCTGGATCCGATTCTGGCAAGCCGCGGTGGTCCGATCGGCAGTGGTGGCAGCCGGCGGCTAAAGCCACGCCTACACGTGCCGCGCCCGTCGCCACGGGCTTGGGTTCCTTATGTGGTGCAAGGTAGCCATCCGGAGGCCCATCGACACGTTGATCCCCGCGCTCACCACCATCCGCACGAAAATCGACACGTCGAAACGTGCGCGCACCACCATCTGCACCGATAGTAACGGCTCACTATCTGCTCCGACAGCTATCGGCAGCAAAATCGACATGCGACGATCGACTTCGACCACCACCCGCAGCAAAATCGACGCCCCGCGACCCCAAAACCAAGCCCCCGCCACAAAACTTGATCACCCTATGCCATCTGCTACATATACCGTACGGGTCACTGACAGGCCCACGGTTAGAAAACATGCAACTGCCTCCCAAATCCACAGCCGCAGGTCGCATCCTGCGTGCCTCGCGCCGTACCCTCGCTCGCCTCAAGGCGAACCCCAAGGCCAAGGCGCTGTTACCCAAGTTCAAACCCGCGCACGATGCCCTCAAGGCGGCCCAGCTCGCCTACAACGACGCCGACGATGTGGCCATCGATGCCTCGGCGCTGGTCGAAGAGTGCGACTACAATGCCCGCGAAGCCCTGACCGATTTTCTGTTACCGGCGCCCCCAAACAGCCCAAATCCGGTGAATTCGGCCCGACCGCCAAACCATCACCGCTGGGCAGCGGCGTGGCGACTCTGCGCCCGTTCGACCTCAAGCCGAGCCTTGCGCTCGGTTGCCTCACGCAGGCGAA
>CAISBR010000215.1 GCA_903883645.1 uncultured Myxococcales bacterium
CGGAACTGGCCTTCGCTGTCGACGTCGGCGTAACAGTTGATCGGTGCCAGCCGGTCGGGAAAGCGCCCCGTTTCGGCCGTGCCGTAGTAGCGCTCGATGTGCTTGCGCGAGCGGGCAATGGTCAACAGATCGAGCAAGGTAAAGTAATCAAAGCCGATCATCTCGACCAGGCGCCCCGGCGTGCGACTCGCTTCGGATAGGTCAAGCCAGCGGTTGAATGCGGTCTGGGCGCGCCGGGTCGTCACTTCGATGCTGGCAATGCCGTGGTCGGCCAGCGCGGTGTCGTCGCCCTCAGTGGCAAAGGCAATCTGGTTGCGCAGGTCCGCTAGGCGGTTGTTCACCGGCGTCGCCGACAGCATCAGCACCCGCGTGCGCACGCCTTCGGTAATGATCTTGCGCATCAAGCGGTCGTAGCGCGTCTCGCCGCCGGCCTTGGGCGACTTCTTGTTGCGAAAGTTGTGCGACTCGTCGATGACGACAAGGTCGTAATTGCCCCAATTGACGTGGGCGAGGTCGATGTCGCCCGACAGGCCGCGGTCGCGCGACAGGTCGGTATGATTCAACACGTCGAAATTGAAGCGATCCTTGGCCAGTACGTTGCGGCGATCGTTGGTCGTGTACAGCGTCCAGTTGTCACGCAGGCGCTTCGGCACCAGGACCAGCACGCGGTCGTTGCGCAGCTCGTGGTACTTGATGACCGCCAGCGCTTCGAAGGTCTTGCCCAGGCCCACGCTGTCGGCAATGATGCAACCGCCGAATTTGTTGAGCTTGTCGATGGCGCCGATGACGCCGTCGCGCTGAAACTTGTACAGCTTCTTCCACACCAGCGTGTTGCGGATGCCCGTCCCGGCCTTGATCACCTGATCTTCGTCGAGTGCATCGCCGCGCCGGGCAAAAAGATGATGGAGAATCGCACTGTAAAGGGTCTCGGCCGGCAGGGGCTCGCCCAGGCTGCGCACTGTGTCGATCAGCCGCTGACGCTGTTCGGGACGGTCGGGCAGGCTGGCCCACTGGCTGTCGAACCAGGCACTCAGAAGATTGGCTTCTTCTACCGTTTCAGATGCTTGTACCAGGCCGAGGCGATTTCCCGGTGTCGTGCCAAGGCCGGGCGTGGTCAGTGCTACCGCACCCAGCACCACTTGCTTGGCCGCGTGGGCCTTGTGGCGAAGTACCACGGTCCCCTGCGGAATTGGCACATCGGTCAGGCGCAACTCTACGGCGTTTTCGAGCCAGTTCGCGCACTTCTTTGCCCACCAGCGGCCGGTTAGGCGGTTGCGGGCGGTGCGATCCGCTGTGCAGCCAAGGAGTTCCGCGACCGTGATGCCGGCTGGGAGTAGCAAGCGCGTGCGGCGGGCCCGTTCGAGCGGTCGGGCGAGTTCGGCAAAAGCGAACAGCGACAGCGACGGCGAGGCAGCGTCGAGGCTGTCGCCACGCGCGAGGCCATCGTCGATGACGTCGAGGGGGCGGGTGCTGGAATTTGTGCCGAGGATTCGCATGGTGCCCTGCGGGTGCCAAATGCCGCACTTTCGCCGACCACGGCACGGCACCCCAATGCAGAGGGTCGTTCAGGCGACCGGCTAATTACTCCATAACGGTAGTGCATCGCAAGATTGTCGTGGTCTTGTCGTCACAACTTAGCAATTAGGCTATCTGTGGTGCCGGCCGGACCTCTTCTTGTTAGGCTATATCGCAACCTATTGCGCGCTTGCCGCAAGCCAGCCGGGGCCCCAACGATGCGGCCATGCAGTCAGATCACCCCGCAAGTCCGTTCATGGCGCAAGTGACTAAAACAATTAGTCTTTGGCGCCGAAAGCGCGGTTGGTCGCAAGAAACACTGGCTGAGCGAATGGGCTTGTCGCCACAGATGATTGCCAAGATCGAAGGCGGCGCACACGACATGCGGCTGTCGTCACTGTGGCGGTTAGCGCAAGCCCTCGATGTTTCGCCAGAAACCTTGCTGGCCCCGCCCGACCCCGATGCCGACGACGTGCCACTGCGCCACCCCGGCCCCCTAAACGGCCTAGCTCGCACCGGCTGGCGCCGCGCAAAACCCAATCAACCCAACGCCATCCCCGTCCTAGACCTCCGCCCCCGCACCAACCGCGGCCGCCCGCAGCTCGACCCACTCGCCATCGCCTGGGCCCAGTCAGCTGAAGGTGGCCAGCCGCTGCCAGAGGGCCTGTTTCTCGCCCAAATCCGCGGCAC
>CAISBR010000216.1 GCA_903883645.1 uncultured Myxococcales bacterium
ATCCCGCGGTGAGACTGAGACCGGTGGTGCCGGGCGGACTCACGGCGGCCCGACGACACGAAGCGCGGGCACGACTTGCCCCACCAAGCAGTTGGCATTACCCTCAAAGCCGCGCCAAAGTACGGCGCCTACGACCCACCCGTGCAAGCTTTTTGACAGTTCGCACGTATAAACTGTCAAAAAGCTCGCACCACCGCCAGCGAGGAGCCATGAGCCAAGACCTCCAAGCGCCGCCCTGGCCGACAAGCTCAAGCGGATCCGCAGCGGCGTCAAGGCGGAGTACGGCGACGACTCGACGGAGTACGAGAGCGTTGGCGGCAAGCGGTCGAAAAGGATGCTGTCGATCAATCAAAGGATGGTGACGATCGATTAGAAGATGCTGCCGATCAATCAAAGGACACTGCCGATCGATTAGAGGACGGTGCCGATCAATCAAAGGACGGCGCCGATCGATTAGAAGATGCTGCCGATCAATCAAATCCTACGACCCTGTCTCGTCGTGACCACGCTACCTGTCGATTCCCGATGACGTTGTCTTGCTTGGGTGCGGGCCCCTCACCCGGCCGGCTTCGCCTTCTACCCAAAGCATCCCGCAGATCTTCAAACGGCAGCGGCCCCTCGCCCGTCTCGCGGGAGAGGGGCAGACGCGAAGCGGCGGGGTGAGGGCCGTAACCGTCGACAGGCCCTTGGGTAGTCAGGGCAAGCTGTTGTCACCGCTTCGGCACCCTCATCCCCCATCCCCTTCTCCCGCATGGCGGGCGAAGGGGCGTAAGGTGCTGCCGTTGCGTTCGAATTCGAGATGTGACGAAGCTTTGGACGCCATCTAGAAGCCCACTACTCCCCAACCACCAAAACATCATCCACAAACCACCCGCTCCGCCACGCCACCGGCTCCACCGTCTTGCCGTCAAACCTGAACCGCACCTGAAACACCTTGCCCGCCAGCGGCGTCAGGTCCACGGTCACCAGGCCCCACGTCTGAATCGGCCCGGTGTTGTCGAGCGTCACCGCCACCGGCGTCGTCGCAAAGCCGTCGGCCGAGGCCTCGAGGATGCGCAGGTCGGTCACCTTGGCCGTGCGCAGGTCGAACCAGCTCCACAGCGTTAGAGTCAGCTTGGTCTTACCCGTCGCATCAAAGCTGCCATTGCTGACCGCGCTGCCGCTGTTCTGGCCCGCCGTGCCGGTGCCGTCGTTGAAGTTCAGGGTACAGCCGCTCGACTTGGGCATCGGTGGCGAGGGCGTGGTGTCGACGGCCCAGACCGCCTTGGTGCTGCTGCTGGCGCCGGCGATGGCGGGTGTAAATGCCCACTGCGTGTCACTACAGTCGAATGGGTCAGCGAAGTTCAGTGCCAGGTGAGCGCACTGGCTGGGTGTATACACGTGCGCGCAGCCGCTGCCGCCGCAGCTGTCGGTGGTGCACGGATTGCTGTCGTCGCAGTTGCCGGCGCTGGCGATGCAGCCGACGGTGCCGTTGCAGCCATCGGGCGTGCACGGGTTGCCGTCGCTGCAGGTGATGACCCCCGACGAGCTGCACGCGAGCACGCCGCTTACCGTCTGGCAGCTGTCGCCCGAGGTGCAGGCATTGCCGTCGCTACACGGTGCCCCGGGGGTAAGTGGGCCGTGGGCGCAGCCTTGGCCGCCGCAGCTGTCGGTGGTGCACGCGTTGCTGTCGTCGCAGCCGGCCTGGGCAGTGGCGACGCAGGTGACAGCGCCTTGCTGCATGGTGCATCGGTCGGGGCCCGAGCAGGGGTTGCCGTCGTCGCAGTAGCTGCCCAGCCCAATGCCGCTGTGGCTGCAGCCGCTGGTTGGGTCGCAGGCGTCGGTGGTGCAGGTGTTGTTGTCGCTACAGTCGGCGGGCGTGCCGGTGCAGGTGCTGGCGGTGCAGGCGTCGCTCAGCGTACAGGCGTTGCCGTCGTCGCACGCGCCGCTGCTGGCCGAGTTTAGGCACTTTTGCCCAGGTGTGTCGCAGCTATCGGCGGTGCATACGTTGCCGTCGTCGCAGCTGGTGGGCTTTACGCCCTTGCACAGTGCGCCCTCTTCGCACGCATCGGCGCTGGTGCAGAAGTTGCCGTCGCTACAGGCCGCGCCTACCACCAGGGCGGTGCCCTTGCAGGTGCCCGCCACGCAGCCATCGCTGCCGGTGCAGGCGTTGCCGTCGCTGCAGGGGGCGCCGTTGCTTAGGTTGCTGACCGTGCAGGTGCCGCTGGTGCTGTCGCAGCCGTCGAGCGTGCATGGCTTGCCGTCGTCGCACACCGTCGCGCTGCCGGGTTTGCAGCTGCCGCTGGCGCAGGCGTCGCCCGTGGTGCAGGCGTCGCCGTCGCTGCAGGGCAGGGTATTGGGGGTCGAGCTGCAGCCGCCCGAACAAGCGTCGGTGGTGCACTCGTTGCCGTCGTCGCAGGCGTTGTTGCCAAGGCAGATGCCGGTCTTGCAGGCGTCGCCGCTGGTGCAGGTATTGTTGTCGTTGCAGGGCGTGCCGTTGCTAGCGGCGGCGAAGGTACAGCCCTTGACCGCGTCGCAGCTGTCGACCGTGCAGGCGTTGTTGTCGGCGCAGACCACTTGGGTGCCCACGCAACTGCCCGACTTGCAGGCATCGCCGCTGGTACACACCGTGCCATCGCTGCACGAGCTGCCGTCGGTCTTGGCGCTGTGCAGGCAGCCTTGTTTGCTGTCGCAGGCGTCGCTGGTGCAGCCGTTGCTGTCGTCGCAGCTGCCCACCGCGCCCGAGGTACAGATGCCGCTTTTGCAAGCATCGCCCGTGGTGCAGGCATTGTCGTCGCTGCAGCTGGTGCCATTGGCGACCGGGCTGTAGGCGCAGCCGCCTGTAGTGGCATTGCACGCATCGCTGGTGCAGACATTGTTGTCTTGGCAAACCACGGGTGTGCCCGTCTTGCAGCTGCCCGCCGCGCACACGTCGCCCTGGGTGCAGGCATCGCCGTCGCTGCAGCCGCTGCCGTCTTGCAGGGTGGTGTGGGTGCACACGCCCTGGGCATTGCAGGCGTCGCTGGTGCAGCCGTTGCCGTCGTCGCAGCTGGCCGCGATGCCCGCGCAGACCCCGCCGGCGCACGCGTCGCCCGTCGTGCACGCCAGGCCGTCGTCGCAGCTGCTGCCCTCGGGGCTGTAGACCACGTCGCACATGCCTAGGCTGGGGACGCAGAAGTCGTCGGTACACGCCTTGCCATCGTCGCATACCTTGGCGGTGCCGACGCAGCTGCCGGCCTTGCACGCGTCGCCGCTGGTGCACAGGCTGTTGTCGTTGCACGCGGTCGTGTCGGCCACAGGGGTAAAGACGCAGTTGCCCGTGCCGCTGTTGCACGCGTCGCTGGTGCACGCATTGTTGTCGTTGCAGGGCGTCAAGGTGCCCGCGCATACACCGCCGCCGCACTTGTCGCTCTGGGTGCACGACTTGCCGTCGTCGCAGGGGGTGCCGTTGTTCAAGCTGGTAAAGACGCAGTTGCCGCTGCTGGTGTTGCAGCTATCGGTGGTGCACGCGCTGCCGTCGTCGCAGACCTTGGCCGTGCCGGCGCAGGCGCCCGTCTTGCAGGCGTCGCCGGTGGTGCAGGCCTTGCCGTCGTCGCAGCCGGTGCCGTCGCTCAGGTTGGTGTACACGCACACGCCGCTGCTGGTGTTGCAGCTGTCGCCGGTGCAGGCGTTGCCGTCATTGCACACCTTGGCGGTGCCGCCGCACGTGCCGCTGCTGCACTTGTCGGTGAGCGTGCAGGGGTTGTCGTCGCTGCAGCTGCTGCCGTCGCTCAGGTTGGGATAGACGCAATTGCCCGTGCTGATATCGCACTTGTCTTGCGTGCACACGTTGCTGTCGTTGCAAACCTTGGGCGTGCCGGCGCAGGCGCCCGACTTGCAGGTATCGCTGGTCGTGCACACCGCCCCGTCGTCGCAGGGGCCGCCATCGCTCACGTTGGTAAAGACGCAGCTGCCCGTCGTCTTGTCGCACGCATCGCTGGTGCACACGTTGCTGTCGTCGCAGGTCTTGGCGGTGCCGGCGCAACTGCCATCGGTGCAGACATCGCTGGTGGTGCAGGCTTGGCCGTCGTCGCATCCGCCGCCGTTGGCGATGGGGCTCGAGCTGCAGGTGCCGCTGCTGGCATCGCAGACGTCGGCGGTGCAGGCGTTGCCGTCGCTGCAGGTCTTGGGGGTGCCGCTGCACCCGCCGGTCTTGCAGGTGTCGGGCACGGTGCAGGCCTTGCCGTCGTCGCAGAGGGTGCCATCGCTCACATTGACGTACGCGCAATTGCCGCTCGACTTATCGCAGCCGTCGCTGGTGCACACGTTGCTGTCGTCGCAGACTTTGGCGCTGCCTTTGCACGTGCCGCCTTGGCAGCTGTCGCTGACCGTGCAGGTATTGCCGTCGCTGCATGGGCCGCCGTCGCTGACCGGGCTAAACACGCAGTTGCCCGTGCCCGTGTCGCAACTATCTGTGGTGCATACGTTGCTGTCGTCGCAGGTCTTGGCCTTGCCGACGCAGTAGCCGACCTGGCACGCGTCGCTGCTCGTGCACGCCTTGCCGTCGTCGCAGGGGGTGCCGCTGGTCACGGGGGTTAGCACGCAGGCGCTGGTAACGTCGCTGCAGGTGTCGCTGGTGCAGGGGTTGCTGTCGTCGCAGACCCGCGCCGTGCCTTTGCACGCGCCCAGTTGGCAGCTGTCGCTTAGGGTGCAATAGGCGCCGTCGTCGCAGCCTATGCCGTCGCTGACCGCGCTGTGCTTGCATACGCCGCTGCTGGGGTCGCAACTATCGGTCGTGCAAGGATTGCTGTCGTCGCAGTTGGTGGCGGTGCCCTTGCATTGGGCGGTCTTGCACGCGTCGCCTTGGGTGCACGCCACGCCGTCGTCGCAGGTCGTGCCGTCGCTGACCGCCGCGGTGGTGCACAGGCCGGTGGCGGGGTTGCAGCCGTCTTGGGTGCAGGGGTTGCCGTCGCTGCAGTTGGCGGCGATTCCGCTGCAGCTGCCCTGTTTGCACGCGTCGCTGCTGGTGCACAGCAAACCGTCGCTGCAGGATTGGCCGTCGGCCACGGCTGGGTAGGCGCAGCTGCCGGTCAAGGGGTCGCAACCGTCGCTGGTGCATGCATTGTTGTCGTTGCAGACCTTGGCCGTGCCGCTGCACGTTCCGCTTTGGCAGGTATCGCTGCTGGTGCAGGCCTTGCCGTCGTTGCAGGGGGTGCCGCCGACCACGGCCACGCTGATACAGCTGCCGGTGCCCGTGTCGCAGGTGTCGCCGGTGCAGGGGTTGCTGTCGTCGCAGTTCTTGGTGGTGCCGCTGCACACGCCGTTTTGGCACGCGTCGCCGGTGGTGCAGGCCTTGCCGTCGCTGCAAGAGCTCCCGTTCGCCACAGTGGGATACGCGCAGCTGCCCGTAAGCGCATCGCATCCGTCGGTGGTGCAGGGGTTGCTGTCGCTGCAGACCTTGGCCGTGCCGGCGCAGGTGCCCAGCTTGCACGCGTCGCCGGTGGTGCACGCCAGGCCGTCGCTGCAGCCCGCGCCGTCGACTACGCTGACCGACTTGCAATTGCCCGTACCCACCTCGCACGCATCGGTGGTGCACACGTTGCTGTCGCTGCAGTTCTTGGCGCTGCCGCCGCACTTGCCCAGGCTGCACACATCGCTCACGGTGCACGGGTTGCCGTCGTCGCACGGGGCGGTAATGCTCGTAAAGATGCAGGTTCCGCTATTGGCATCGACCGAGTCCGCCGTGCACACATTGCCGTCGTCGCAGGTCTTGCTGGGGCCGCTGCAGATGCCGCCGGTGCAGGTGTCGGGGGTGGTGGTCGGCTTGCCGTCGTTGCAGGGGCTGCCGTCGGCCACATTGCTGGCGCCGCACAGGCCGCTGACCGGGTTGCAGCTGTCTTGTGTGCAGGTGTTGCCGTCGTCGCAGGTCTTGGGCTTGCCGCCGCAGCTGCCGCTGGTGCACGTGTCGGGGCTGGTGCACAGGTCGCCGTCGTTGCAGAGGGTGCCGCTGGCCACCGCGACAAAACTGCACAGACCGCTCGCGGCATTGCACGTGTCGCTGGTGCAGGCGTTGCTGTCGTTGCACACCAAGGCGGTGCCGACGCAGGCGCCCGACTTGCACGCGTCGCCCACGGTGCACAGCTTGCTGTCGTCGCAGCTGACGCCGTCGCTTACAGGGCTATACACACAGGCGCCGCTGGTCGAATTGCAGCTATCGGCCGTGCACGCCAAGCCATCGTTGCACACCTTGGCGGTGCCCAGGCAGCTGCCGCTTTGGCACATGTCGCTGCTGGTGCAGGCGTTGCCGTCGGTGCAAGTGCTGCCGTTGCCCACGTTGGCGAACGTGCAGTTGCCGCCCACGCAGGCGTCGTTCGTGCACGCATTGTTGTCGCTGCAGACCTTGGTGGTGCCGGTGCATTTGCCGGCTTTGCAGGCGTCGCTCAGGGTGCAGGGCGCGCCGTCGTCGCAGCTTTGGCCGTCGGCGGTGGCGGCGTAGGCGCAGGCGCCCGTGCTGGCGGTGCAGGTGTCGCTGGTGCACGCATTGTTGTCGTTGCACACCTTGGGCGTGCCGGTGCACTGGCCAGCTTGGCAGTAGTCGGGGCTGGTGCAGGCGCTGCCGTCGCTGCAGACCGAGCTGTCGGCCACCGGGCCAAACACGCACGCGCCCGTCGCCGGATTGCAGCTGTCGGCCGTGCACGCGTTGTTGTCGTTGCAGACCTTAGCCGTGCCGGTGCAGCTACCGCCCTTGCAGAAGTCCGACACCGTGCACAAGGCGCCGTCATTGCACGCGTTGCCGTCGCTGACCGCCACGTACACGCACAAACCGCTCGTCGTGTTGCAGGCATCGCCGGTGCAGGCATTGCCGTCGTCGCACTTGATCGCCGCGCCGCCGCATGTGCCCACCTTGCACGCGTCGCTTTGGGTGCACGGGTTCTTGTCGTCGCACAGCGCGCCGTCGATCTTGAGCGGATAGCCGCAGCCGCCGCTCAGCGGATTGCACACATCGTCGGTGCACAGGTTGTTGTCGCTGCAGACCTTGGGCGTGCCGCCGCATGTGCCCGCGCTGCAGGCGTCGCTGACCGTGCACGCGTTGCCGTCGCTGCAGGTGGTGCCGGTGGCGGCGTTGGCAAAGCCGCAGGCGCCGCTGACCGGGTCGCAGGTGTCGATGGTGCAAGGGTTGTTGTCGGTGCAGCTCACGACCTTGCCTACACATGTGCCGCTTTGGCAGGCGTCGGGGCTGGTGCAGGGCTTGCCGTCGTCGCAGGTGGTGCCGCTCGGCGCTGTGCCGTGCGAGCAGGCGCCGGTGGTGGGGTTGCAGGTGTCGGTGGTGCAGGCGTTGTTGTCGCTGCAGTCGATGTTCTTGCTGGCGCACACGTCGGCGCAGGTGGTCGAGAGCGCTCCGGGCAAGCACACCCCGCCGCTGCAGTTGTCGCCGATGGTGCACACGTTGCCGTCGCTGCACAGCGTGCCCGCGGTCGCGTTGCTGTGTTTGCAGCCGCTCGTGGGGTCGCAACTGTCGCTGGTGCAAGGCTTGCTGTCGTCGCAGTAGACGGCGCTGCCGGCCTTGCACGCGCCCAAAATACACATATCGCCGCTGGTGCACGCGTCGCCGTCGCTGCAGACGCTCGAGTCGGCCAAGGTGGCGTGGCTACAGCCCGTTTGCGCGTTGCAGCCGTCGCTGGTGCAGGGGTTGCTGTCGTCGCAGCCTACGGGAGTCGCGCCCTTGCACGTGCCGCCGCCGCACACATCGCCGCTGGTGCACATGTCGCCGTCGCTGCACGCCGCGGTATTGGCAGTGTGTGCGCAGCCGCTGCTGGTGCTGCAACTGTCGCTGGTGCAAGGGTTGTTGTCGTCGCAGTTGAGCAGGGTGCCAGCCTTGCACGCGCCGCCTACGCAGCCGTCGGGGCTGGTGCAGGCGTTGCCGTCGCTGCAGCTGCCCAGCGAGTTGCTGTGGCTGCAGCCGGCGATGGGGTCGCAACTGTCGCTGGTGCAAGGATTGTTGTCGTCGCACACCGTGGGCGCGCCGCCCTGGCAGGTGCCGCCGGCGCAGGAGTCGCCGCTGGTGCAGGGTTTGCCGTCGCTGCATGGCTGGGTGTTGGCGGCGTGGCTGCAGCCCAGCTTGGCGTCGCAAGCGTCGCTGGTGCATGGGTTTTGGTCGTCGCAGTTGGGCGCGGCGCCGGGCTTGCATACGCCGGCGGTGCAGGTGTCGCCCACGGTGCAGGCGCTGCCGTCTTCGCAGGTGCCCGCGGCGGCGCTGTGCAGGCAGCCACTCGTTTTGTCACAGCTATCCGCCGTGCACGGGTTGCTGTCGCTGCAGTTGACGGTCGCGCCGGCCTGGCACACCCCGCCGCCGCAGAGGTCGCCTACGGTGCAGGTGTCGCCGTCGCTGCAGGTGGCGGTGGTGGCAGTGTGGGTGCAGCCGCTCTGCGGGGCGCAACCGTCGGCGGTGCAAGGGTTGCTGTCGTCGCAGCCCAGCACAGCGGTGCCCTTGCAGGTGCCACCGCTGCAGGTGTCGCTCAGCGAGCAAGCGCTGCCGTCGTCGCAGGGCAGGGTAGTGGCGGCGTGGGCGCAGCCTGTCTTGGCATTGCAGCTATCGGCGGTGCACAGGTTTTGGTCGTCGCAGCCCATCTGCGGGCCGCTGACGCACACCCCGTTCATGCACGCATCGCTCAGCGTGCACACGCTGCCGTCGTCGCAGCTGGCTATGGCATTTAGGTGCTTGCAACCCACTGCCGAGTCGCAGGTGTCGGCGGTGCACGGGTTGTTGTCGTCGCAGGGCGCGGTCTTGCCGGCGCAGTTGCCCGCTGTGCAGGCGTCGCTGACCGTGCACGGATTGCCGTCGTCGCAGCTCGCCAAGTTGGCCGTGTGGCCGCAGCCGGTCTTGGTACTGCACGTGTCGCTGGTGCAAGGGTTTTGGTCGTCGCAGCCGCCCGTTGTGCAGACGATGGGCTCGGTGCAGAGGCCGCCGCTGGGCACGTCGACGTGGCTACACCCGGCCTGCAGGTCGCAAGTATCGGTGGTGCAAGGCTTGCCGTCGTCGCAGTCGCCGCCCACGCCCAAGCACAGGCCCGCGGTGCACGCGTCGCTGCTGGTGCACGCATTGCCGTCGCTGCAGGTGCCGCTCGCGGCGGTGTGCACGCAGCCCAAGCCGTTTTGGCACGCGTCGCTGGTGCACGGGTTGCTGTCGTCGCAGCCCATGCTGCCGGTCGCCTTGCACACGCCGCCCGTGCAGGTGTCGCCGGTGCTGCAGCTGTTGCCGTCGTTGCAGCCGGCTTGATTATCGGTAAATACGCAGCCTTGCTTGGGGTCGCACGCGTCGTCGGTGCAGACCTTGCCGTCGCTGCACGCCACCATCGCGCCGCCCACGCACAAGCCGCCTTGGCACAAATCGCTGCCCGTGCAGGCATTGCCGTCGCTGCAGGCGCCGTTGGTTAGGGTGTGGACACAGCCGCCTAGCACGGTGCAGCCGTCGCCCGTACACGGCAGGCCGTCGTCGCACGCCGCAGGTTTGCCGGCCGTACAGCTCACGCCCACGCACTTCTCGCCCTCGGTGCACGGGTTGCCGTCGTCGCAGCTCGCCGTGCTGGCGGTGTGGATGCAGCCCGATTTGGGGCCACAGCTATCGTCTGTGCACGCCAAGCCATCGTCGCAGCTGGTCGTGCCGCTGGCCGTGCACTTGCCGTCTTGGCACGCATCGCCGCTGGTGCACGCATCGCCGTCGCTGCAGGCGGCGCTGACCGGGGTGGCCGTGCAGCCACTCGCAGGGTCGCAAGCATCGGCCGTGCAAGGGTTGTTGTCGTCGCAGCTGACCGCGCTGCCGCCCGTGCACACGCCGCTTTTGCACGCCTCGCCCTTGGTGCACGTGTTGCCGTCGTCGCAGGTCGCCGTGCCGCCGGGGCTGTGGACGCAACCCAGCTTGCCGTCGCAGCTATCTAAGCTACACGGGTCGCTGTCGCTGCAGTCGACCGCCGCGCCGCCCACGCACACGCCGCTTTTGCACACATCGCCCTGGGTGCAGGCCGTGCCGTCGCTGCAGTCGCTGCCGCTAGCCGTGTGGCTGCAGCCGCTCAAGGGGGCGCAACCGTCGTCTGTACAAGGGTTAGTGTCGTCGCAGCTGGGGGTGCCACTGCCGGTACAGCTGCCGCCGCTGCACACATCGGTGGTGGTGCAGGCGTTGCCGTCGCTGCACGCGGCTTGATTCGGCTTGGCAACGCAGCCAAAGCCCGCAAGGCAGCTATCGTCGGTGCACTTGTTGCCGTCGTCGCACTTGGTGGCGGGGCCGGCCGTGCACTTGCCCGTTTGGCACAGGTCGCCGCTGCTGCACGGGTCGCCATCGTCGCAGGTCTTGGCCGACAGCCCGGTGTGCGAGCAGCCCTTGCCTGGGATGCAGCCGTCGGCGGTACACGCGTTGCCATCGCTACAAGGGTCGCTAGGGCCGCCTACGCACTGGCCTTCTTGGCACGCGTCGCCCAAGGTGCACACGTTGCCGTCGCTGCACGGGTCGCTGCTGGGCGTGTGCAGGCAGCCCAGGCCCAGTTGGCAGGCGTCGCTGGTGCACGCTTGCCCATCGTCGCATAGGTTGGGACTGCCGGGGTTGCACACCCCCGCCGCGCACGCGTCGCCACTGGTGCAGGGGTCGCCGTCGTCGCACTCTGCGCCATTGTTCTTGTGTGTGCAGCCTGTTAGCGGTGCGCAGCCGTCGTCGGTGCAGGGGTTGCTGTCGTCGCAGTTGGGTCCGCCGCTGCCCGCACACTTGCCGGCCGTGCAGGTGTCGCCCTGGGTGCAGCCGTTGCCGTCGTCGCAGGCCGTGGCGCTGACCGCCAAGTTCACACACCCCTTGGCCGGGTCGCACGAGTCGATTGTACAAGGATTCTTATCGTTGCAAGGCAGCACCTTGCCGCCGCAGACGCCCTGGTTGCACGAGTCGTTGTAGGTGCACGCGCTGCCGTCGTCGCAAAATCCGGCGGGGCCGGGCGCGGTGATGCAACCGCTGGCCGGGTCGCAACCGTCGATGGTGCAAGGGCTTCCGTCGTCGCAAACGGTTGGGCCGCCGCCGACGCACGCGCTGTTTTGGCAGTGGTCGCCGCTGCTGCAGGGGTCGCCGTCGTCGCAGCTCGCCGCGCTGCTAAAGTGCTGACAACCTATCGTACTCAAACACGAGTCGATGCTGCATGGGTTGCCGTCGTCGCAATCGAGCTGGTCGCCGCCGGCGCACGAGCCGCCTTGGCAAATGTCGCTGCCATTGCACACATCGCCGTCGTCGCAGGGCCCGTCTTGCGCCGCGTGCTGGCAACCGCTGGCCGCGTCGCAGGTGTCGCTGGTGCAGTCTAGGCCGTCGCTACAGTTCAGATTCAGCCCGCCGGTACAGGCGCCATTGCTACACAATTCGTTGTATGTGCAGGCATTGCCATCGTCGCAGTCCATGCCGCCTAATTTCTTGTGTAGGCACGCGCCACTCTTGCAGCTGTCTTGGGTGCACACATTAGAGTCATCGCAGTCCGTCGCACAATCCACAACAGAGTCGGCACTATCCGCATCGGCTGTATCCGCATCGGCACTGTCCGCATCGGCACTATCCGCATCGGCACTATCCGCATCGGCACTGCCAGCGGTCTCGGCCCCGTCCTTGTCGGTCGCGTCGGCGTCGCCCACTTGGCTCGCGTCTGGCCCCGCGTCCGCTGCCGCATCGCTCGCGTCGCTATCTGCCGCTACGTCGGTCGCCGCGTCGGCACTATCTGGGGCTGTGTCCGGCTCCGCGTCCGCACCGGGGTCGACCAAGTCCTCGTCGGCAATCGGTTCCTCGTCGGCTGGGTCTTCGGTGGCCGTCGCTTGGCCGGTCTTCGGCGTCAGTTGTAGGCAAGCGGGCAGGCTCGACGCCAGCGCCAAGGCCAGCACGACCGGCCACAAGTGGCAGATACAGCGCGACATCAGCGGGTGTCGTGGTAGGTTCAGCATGTGGTCTCTCACCTGGGGGCGTGAACGCAACGCCACCCGCCACCGAAGCAGGCGCGGCAGACACAAGGCCAAGGGCCCAGAATTGGGTCAGCACAGAATTGGGTCAGCACAGAATTGGGTCAGCACAGAATTGGGTCAGCATCGACCGCAGCAAGCGGCCGCTGGCAACGGGAGCACGCGGGGTTTCAAGTAGCTACAGAATCAACGGATGGTGCGGCAGTTCATGGGCGGGATCGGGATGGGCATCTAAAGGGGGGGCGGGGCCGGAATGCGCACCCGCGCGGGGCACACGAGGTCAAGAATACACGCCCCGGTCGCCAACGCAACGCATTTCTGCGCGACACTGTCGCATCGCAACGGCCGAAATTGACATGCGTCATGACGCAATGCGCTGCAAAGTTGGCAAACTCCCCACTGAACAGCGGTTGCGGTGGCTACAGGCCCAAACTAAGCCACGAGCCCCCGCTTTGCAGCCCGGGCAGCCACGCCGAGCCGACCCGGGGCATGGGCGGGCAACAGCGGGTCATCCAAGGCGATCGCGGCCAGCACTTCTTGCGTCGGTCTAAGACTTGGCTCCGAAGCCACTTTGAGTTGCGCCCACACCAGCCGCCGGTCGGCAACCCGCCGGAGCCTTGGCCCAAGGATTAGGCGAGCCGCCGCCGCACCACCCAGCTCGCCGCGCCAAACATCGCCAGACCCAGCAGCGCGAGCGCCAGCAGCTGCGACGCCACATCGGCCGCGGTCGCCGACTTGAGCAGCACCGCGCGCATGATCTCGACAAAGTGCCGCACCGGATTGAGCATGGTGAGCGGCTGCAGCCAAGCGGGCATGTTCTCGACCGGCGTCATAAAGCCCGACAGCAGCAGCGCCGGCAGCAGCAAAAAGAACCCCATCATCAGCGCCTGCTGCTGGTTCTGCACCGCCGCGCTCACCAGCAGACCGCTGCCCAGCACCGCCAGCAGGTACAGCGCACCCGCGCCAAAGATGAGCAGCAGGCTGCCGCGCACCGGCACGCCAAAGATCCACGCGCCCGCCGCCACCACCAGACCCAGCACCACGAGACCGATGCCGGCATACGGCAAGGTCTTTCCTAAAATCAGCGTGGCCGAGGTCAGCGGCGTAACCAGGATTTGCTCGAGCGTACCGGTCTCTTTTTCGCGGGCGAGGCCCATCGCCGTGATGATAAAAGTCACGATAAACAGGAGCGAAGCCGCCACGCCAGGCACGTAGAACAGCGCGCTGACAAGCTGGGGATTGTACAGCACGCGCGGCTCGACCCGCAGCGTGTGCAGGGCCACCGGCTGGCCGCGCTGCTGGGCCAGCGCCGCCACCCGTGCGCGCATCTGCTGCAGCGACTGACCAATCGCGTACGAAACTGCGGCATTTTGCGCGACAATGGCGCGGTTCGAGTCGGTGCCGTCGACCAAGAACTGCACGGCGGCCGGCTCGCCGCGGGTCAGATGCTGGGCAAAACCGGGAGGAATTACCGCCACAAGCGAAGCCTCGCCCCGCTGCAGCGCCCCCAGCGCATCCTCGCCGTGGGGCAGCGCGCCCACTCGGGTAAAGGCGTCGCCGGCCAGGAGACCCGCTACAAATTCGCGACTTTGCGGGGTGTGGTCCTCGTCGGCCACCAGCGTGGGCACGTTGTCGACTTCGAGGTGCACCGCAAAACCCAGCACGATGATTTGGATCACGGGCAGCACCACCAGCACCGCGACGATGCGCTTGTCGGCAAAGGTCTGCTGCAGCTCTTTCTTAACCAGCGCCATGAGTTCAACTAGCATTGCAACCCCCTAGGCCACTTCGCGGCGGAATTTGCGGGCGGCCAGGGCCAGCAGCACCAAGAAGAAGGCGAGCATCGGCGCCATGTCGCGGACTACGTCGGCAAAACCCACGCCGCGGAGCAGCACCGCCCGCAGCCCGTGCACCAGGTAGCGCGGCGGCAGGATGCTGGCCAGCACGCGCAGCGGCGGCGGCATCGAGTCGATGGGGAAGATGAAGCCCGACAGCAGCAGCGACGGCAAAAACGTTGTAATCGCAGCGATCTGCGAGGCAAGCATCTGGTTGCGCGTCATCACCGAGATGAACATGCCCTGCATCAGCATCGCCAGCAAGAACACGCTCGACACTGCAAACACCAGCGCCACCGAACCCTGCACCGGCACATCAAAAATGCCCACGCCCAGCGTCAGCACCAGCAGCACCTGCACCTCGCCAATCACAAAGTACGGCCCCAGCTTGCCCAGCATCACTTCGAGGCGGCCCACCGGCGTGGCGAACAGCTGCTCCATCGAGCCGCGCTCGTACTCGCGGGCCACCGTCAGCGCCGTCAGCATCACCGCCATCATCGACAGCACCATCACCATCAGGCCAGGTACCAAGAACACAGAGCTTTTTAGACCGGGATTAAAGAAGGTGCGCACGCGCGCGTCGATCGGCGGCTCGGCGCGGCCCATGGCGGCGGCAAAACTGCGCTGCGACGAGGCCAGCGCCACCGCATTGGCGTAACCCAGCGCCACCGAAGCCGTTGTATTGTCTGCGCCATCGACCAGCAGCTGCGCCACGGCCTCGCTATCGTGCAGCGACGCCTTGGCAAAACCGGCGGGCACCACGAGCGCGACCTTGGCGGCACCCGAGCGAAACATCCTTTCTGCTTCAGCCGGTTGCTCGGTCTGGGCCACGACCTCAAAGGTGCGCGAGGCGGTAAACGCGTCGGCCAGGGCGCGCGAGGCGGGCGTGTGGTCTTGGTCGACCAGCACCAGCGGCACCCGCTCGACATCAAACGACACCGCAAAACCAAAGAGCAAAATGAGCATCACCGGCATGACCAGCGCAAAGCCGAGCATCTGCTTGTCGCGCAGAATGTGCATCAGCTCTTTGTAAGACATCGCCAGCGTCCGCAGCAGCATCGCGCGCAGCTGTTGTTTAAGTTGTTTCATGGGGTTGCCTTGCCGGCGTCGCCGACGAGCGCCAGAAATACGTCTTCGAGGGTGGGCTCGACCGGCTCAAAGGTGGCGCCGAGCACGCCGCGAGAGGTCAGAAGATTCTGAAATCGCAGCGGATCGGCGGAGCCCTGCACCCGCACGTGCAGCCGCTGACCAAAGGGCTCGACGGCGAGCACCCCGGGCGCATCGGTCAGGAGCGCGGCAGCGGCGCGGGTGCCCTCGGGCGACTCCACCGCGTACAGACTGCCGGGAACGTGAGCCGTCTTGAGCCCTTGCGGCGTGTCGAGCGCCACCAGCCGGCCGTCGACCATCAGGCCCACGCGGGCGCAGTACTCGGCCTCGTCCAAGTGGTGGGTCGTGACAAACACAGTGGTGCCCTGGGCCGCCAAGTCGCGAATCACGCGCCAAAATCCGCGCCGCGCCGCCGGATCCACGCCTGCGGTGGGCTCATCTAAGAACACAATCGCCGGCTCGTGCAGCAGCGCCGAGCCCAGGGCCAGCCGCTGGCGAATACCGCCGGGCAGGTCGCGGGTGGTGACGCGGCGGCGGTCGTGCAGGCCCGCGAGCTCTAGGGCGGCGTGCACGCGGCGTTCGCGGTGGGCACCCGACAGGCCATAAGCGCCCGCAAAGAAGCGTAAATTCTCTTCGACGCTTAGATCCAGGTACAGCGAAAACCGCTGCGACATGTAGCCGATGGCGCGCTTGACTCGGGTGGGCTCGCTAGCGATGTCGGCGCCGGCTACCGTGGCGCTGCCGCTGCTGGGCGCCAATAGACCCGTAAGCATGCGGATCGTGGTGCTTTTTCCGGCACCGTTGGCGCCCAAGTAGCCAAAGATCTCGCCGCGCTCCACGTGGAACGACACCTTGTTGACCGCCTGGAAGGAGCCAAAACGCTTTGACAAGTCGCGGACTTCGATGATGGGCGGCGTGCTCATGCGACCCCCGAGCTGGCATCGGCCAACGCTTCGAGACCCAAGAAGACGTCTTCAAAATCCGGCGCCACGGCCGCGAGCTGCAGCCCGCCCACCAAGGCGGCCCAGCTGGTAAACGCGGCGTGCTCGGCCCCGCTGACCACCACCCGCAGCCCCGCGCCCTGCGGCGAAAGCGCAATCACCTCGGGGCGTTGCTGGAGCATGGCCAGGGCGGCGTCGCGATCGGCCGCTTCGATGGCAAAGGTGGAGTGTGGAAAATTCCGCACTAGCGCCGCCGGCTCGCCCTCGGCAATCTTGCGCCCGTGGTGCAGCAGGCCCACGCGGTGGCAGCGCGACGCCTCGTCCATGTACGGCGTGGCCAGCACCACCGCCATGCCGTCGTGCACAAATTCGTACAGCAGATCCCATAGTTCGCGGCGCGACACCGGGTCCACGCCGTTGGTCGGCTCGTCGAGGAGCAGCACCCGGGGGCGGTGCAGCAGCGCGCACGCCAAGGCGAGCTTCTTGTACATGCCGCCCGACAGGGCATCGGCGCGGCGGTCGCGAAACGGCCCAAGGCGCGTCACTTCGAGCAGGCGGCGCTCGCGCTCGCGGTAATCGGCGCGGTTCAGGCCAAACAACTTGCCAAAAAAACTCAGGTTCTCTTCGATCGACAGATCGCCGTAGAGGCTGTACTGCTGCGGCATGTAGCCGATGGCCTCGCGCACCGCCGCCGAGCGCTTGCCGGTGGGCTGGCCCTGCAGGTGCACCTCGCCGCCGTCGGCCGTGACCAGGCCCGCCAGCAGCCGCAAGGTGGTCGTCTTGCCGGCGCCGTCGGGACCAACTAAGCCATACAGCTCACCAGCTTGTACAGCAAAGTCCAGGGCATCGACGGCGCGGTTGGTGCCAAACCGCTTGGCCAGCGCGCGAGCCTCAATGGCAGGGGCGGCGCTCACGGCCCCACCTTTTCGGTGCCGGGGATGGCGATCTCGACCGGCATGCCGGGCCGCAGCTTGGCGCTCGGGTTGGTCACCAGCACGTCGACGGCGTAGACAAGGCGGTCGCGGTCTTCGCGGGTCTGCACGTTGCGCGGCGTAAACTCGGCCGAGGTCGACACCCGCTGCACTTGGCCTGCGAACTTCTGCCCGGGCAGCGCATCGGCTACCAGCGTGACGGCGCGACCCGGGGCAGCAGCAGCCAACTCGGCATTGGGCAAGTAAAAAGTTGCAGTCAGCTCGCGTGTGTCGACCAAGGTGAGCAGTCGCGAGCCGGGCAGGGCCACTTCGCCGGGCTCGATGGCGCGCGTCTGCACCACGCCGTCGCGAGGGGCGCGCAGAGTGCACTCGTCGACGCCGACCTGCGCCCGCGCCCGCGCCGCCTGCGCCGAGGCCAGCTCTTGTTCGGTAGCCAGCGCACGGGTTTCGGCGATCTTCTTTTGCACCGCCGCCGAGCCCTGCGTGCTTGCCACCGCCGAGGCTTGGGCCTGCGCCGCATCGATCGAGGCGCCCACCGCCCGCAGTTGCTGGTTTAGCCCGCTCGACGCCGACACACTTTGGTCGAGCGCCTGCTCCGAAGCTGCGCCCGCCGCCTGCAGTTTTTGCAGTCGTGCCGCGCTGCGCTGAGCCGCCCCAAGCTGGACTTCGAGCGTCGCGCGCTGGGCCTGGGTCGCCTTGGCAGCGGCTTGAGCGGCCGAGGCCTGCCGCGAGGCGCTGACTTGCCCTTGCTCGGCCAGCTCGATGGCCAGCTTGCCTGCCGCAATCGACACTTGTGCAGCGGCCACCGCAGCTTCGGTCTGCGCCAGCGCCGCCTTGGGCTCGTCGCACTGCAGCTCTACGAGCACATCGCCCGCGTGCACCGTCGCCCCTTCGCGCACGCGCACGGCGGCCACGCGAGCCGAAATGCGCGACGTCACGCTCACTTCGGTGCCCTCTAGCGTAGCCGAGCCGCCCGCCGCACGCCCTGCTTCTAGCCGCTGCGCCCGCAGCTTGAGCGCCAAGGCCGTGCCCAGCGCCACCACCAACACCACAAATAGCACTGCCACCCGCTTCATTTGGCTTCTCCCTTGCTGTTTTGTGCCGCTAGCCCTTGGGCATGCCAAAGCGCCGCCCGCGCTACTGCGGCGTCGAGCCGTGCCTGCAATGCCGCGAGGCGCGCCCGATCCACACCGTCGTCGGCGCGCCGCACGTCGAGTGCCGTCCCGGTGCCCGCCGCCAGCGCACTACGGGCGACGCGGGCGTACACTTCGGCAGCAGAAAGCGCATGTTCTGCCGCCTGCAACGTGCCCGCCGAGGCCCGCAGCCGCGAGCGCGCGTCGGTGGTGCGGCGGGTCAAGTCTTCGCCAGCGGCCGCCTGCAGGGCGCGCAGCTCGGCCGCCTTGGCCTCGAGCTCGCGGTGCTGCAGGCCGCGCACACCGGCGTCGTACACGTCCCAGCTCAGCACGGCGCCCACGGCGTACACTATCCCCGAACTATCTGTCTCAAAGAGGCTTTTGGGGTACTGCCAACCGGCTTGGCCGTACAGATCCAGCGCCGGCAGCCCCTGGCGGGTCAGCGACTGCGCCTGAGCCTGCACGCCGCGCTCAAGGGCCCCGAGTCGCTGAAGAGCAGGGTGTTCAAGGTGTTCGAGCTGGGCGGGCGAGTCGCTTGGCCTGCTCAGCTCACCCATCGTCTCGCGCAGCTGCATGGTCTGGCCCTCTGGCAGCCCCAGCAGCAGCCGCAGCGACTCGCGGGCCTGCTCGCCGCGCTCGTGCAAGTCGACCCGCCGCGCCTCGAGCTCGCCCAAGCGCGCGTCGACCGCCGCGATCCCCAAGTCGTCGCCCAGGCCCGAAGACTTGCGCAGGGTTTGCTCGCGCAGGTCGTCGCTCGCCGCCACCAGCGCGCGCGCCGTCAGCGCCTCGGCCTCGACCATAAACGCCGCCTGGATGTAGGCCTGCCGCACCGCCAGCGCCACGTCGGCCGCCCGCTCGGCCTGCTCGTAGCGGCCCGCGTTGACTTGCTCTTCGGCCCCTTCGACGCGGCCCGCCCGCGCGCCAAAATCCCACACCCGCATACCCGCTTTTGCTAGCGCCGATGCGCTGTTTAGCACCCCAACCTCGCGGCGAATCACGAGCGGCTCGGCGGCTCCTGGCGGCTTGATGCCCGTCTCCATCACCAGCGTGGGCACCGGACCGGCGTAGCGGTAGTTGCCCTCTAGGCCCAGCCGCGGCCGGTAGGCGGCCTGCGCCTGCTCGCGCCGGGCAGCGGCTCCCGCTTGGGCATGCCGCGCCGCCGCCAGCGAAGGATGCCGCGCCAGCGCCAGCTCGACCGCTTCTTCTTGCGTCAGGGCCGCGTTCTCGGCCTGCGCTTGCAGCGGCCAGCACAACCAGGCCGCCGCCATCGCCCATTGGGCTGCTCGCATCGTCTTGACCCCCGGGCGCCACCAGCGCACCCGCTGACTGTTCTTTAAGCAAGCTCCGTGCCAACTCGGCGGCCGTTGCAATCGCCCGGTCCTTTGGCACGAAACGTGCTCTACACCGCTACGGCGCAGCAAGAATTGGCCCGTTTGGGGGGCAAACCGTCGCCAAGAGGCCCGATGACGCCCCCGAACCGCCACACGGCCGACCGCGACCAGCCCGCGCCGCTGCAAAGAAAATCGACAGGGGTGTCGGAAAACCTTACACTCGCCCCAGGAGCAGAGCTCATGACGACGCCACACGGTTCCAAAGCGCCCGACCCGGTGACTGGGCTGCCCAGCGAGGCCGAGCTCAAAGAGCTCACGCTGCGCGAATTGGGCAGGCCGCTCGCGGTGTTGCTGCGGCTGCGCTGGCTCATCCTGATCGCTGAGCTGGTCTTGGTGGCGGTGTTTGTCGCCTCGGGCGCGGCGGCGTGGCGCACCTGGCTGCTCGGGCTGACGGGGACCGCGCTGGCTTTGCTGGCGACGTGGGACCACCGCCGCGGGGGGCAGCGCGACGTCACGCCCGGCCGCATCTTGGCGCTCATCAGCTCGGTTTGGACGATTCATACTGCGATTATCGTGAGCACGGGCGGCATCGAGAGCCCGTTCTTGATGCTGTATCTGCCCGTCGCCGTCGTGGCGGGGGCGGCGATCGGTGAGCTGCGGCTGCTGGCGGTGCTGCTGGGCGCGCAAGTGGCGGCGGTGTGGCTGTTTGCGGCGGCGGCGGCGCTGGGGGCGAGCCAAGTGCTGCTGCCCGAGGCACTTACGGGTGGCCTGACGGCCCTGCCGCTGTGGCGGTGGACGGCGGCGGCGACCCTGACGGCGGTGCTGCCCGTGGCGGCCTTGTTTGGCCTGCGGATCCGCGCCGCGCTCGACCGGGCGGTGGTGGCGGCCGCGTTTGCCAGGCACGAGGCGCTGTTGTCGATGCGCGAACGCAACCGGGCGCTGCTCGACCTGTCGGGTGCGCTGGCGCACGAGCTCAAGAATCCGCTGGCGTCGATTGCCGGCTTGGCCACGCTGCTGGCGCGCAAGCAGCCCGAGGGTGGGCGCGAGGCCGAGCAGATGGCGGTGCTGCAGGGCGAAGTGCGGCGGATGGCGCTGATTGTCGAAGAGTTTTTGAACTTTTCGCGCCCCGTGCAGGCCCTGGCGGTGCGCGAGGTGCCGCTGGCGCCGCTGCTGGCCGAGGTGGTGGTGCTGCACGAAGGCCTGGCGCTGGCGCGCGGCGTGGCGCTGCAGACCGAGTGCGAGCCCGAGCTGCAGTGCGCGTGCGACTCGCGTAAGATTCGGCAGATCCTGGGTAATTTGGTGGGCAACGCCATCGAGGCCAGCGCGACCGGTCAGGTGGTGCGGCTGCGGGCGGTGGCGCAAGGCGAGACGCACGTGGCGCTGACGGTCGAGGACGATGGCGCGGGCCTGAGCGATCCTGTGCGCTCGCGCCTGTTTACGCCGGGTGCGACGAGCAAGGCGCTGGGCAGCGGCCTGGGCCTGGTGATTGCCAAGGCGATTGCCGAGCAGCACGGCGGCACGCTGGGGCTGCACAATCGATCTGCGGGTGGCTGTACGGCTACGGTGGTGCTGCCGCGCAAACTCCCTGTTGCGGCGGAGGCTTAGATGGTGTCCACGGTCTTGGTGCCCACAGTCTTGGTGCCCACAGTGTTAGTGGTCGACGACGAGCCGGCGCTGCGCTTTACGCTGCGGGCGATCCTAGAAGACGAGGGCATCGCCGTGGCCGAAGCGGCCGATGGTCAGGCGGCGCTCGAGCGCGTGCAGCAGGGCGGCATCGACTTGGTGCTCACCGACTTGCGAATGCCCAAGCTCGACGGTCTGCAGCTGCTAGACGAGCTGCTGCGCCTGCCGCATGGGCCGCGGGCGATCCTGATTACGGCCCACGGCTCGGAGCGGGTGGCGGTCGACGCGATGAAGCGCGGCGCGCTCGACTACTTTGCCAAGCCGTTTGATGCCGACGAAGTGGCGCGGGTGGTGCGGCGGGCGCTCGAGAATGTGTCGCTGCGCCACGAGAATCAGCGGTTGCGCGGCGAGCTGGCCCTGCGCCGCACGATGGTGTTCGACTCCGAGGCGCTGCGGCGGGTGGCCGATCTGGTCGACCGCGTGGCGAGCCGCGACGTCACGGTGCTCATCACCGGCGAGAGTGGTACCGGCAAGGAGCTGGTGGCGCGGGCGCTGGTCAAAGCTTCGCCGCGCGCCGATAAAGCGTACGTTCGTTTCAATTGTGCAGCGCTGCCGCGCGAGCTGGCCGAGGCCGAGCTGTTTGGCCATAGCCGCGGGGCTTTTACGGGGGCGGCGCGGGCGCGGCCGGGGCTATTTCGCGAGGCCGACGGCGGCACGCTGCTCTTAGACGAGATTGGCGAGCTGGACCTGCAGACCCAGGGCGCGCTGCTGCGGGTGCTGCAAGAGCGCGAGGTGCGGCCGCTGGGCGAGGAGCGGCCGGTGCGGATCGATGTGCGGGTGCTGGCGGCGACCAACCGCAACCTGGCCGACGAGGTGGAGCGGGGCACCTTTCGCCGCGACCTGTTCTACCGCCTGGATGTGGTGCGGTTGCACGTGCCGCCGCTGCGGGATCGCCCCGAAGACATTGCGCCCCTTGCCGAGCACTTTGCGCGCAAGGCCGCAGATCGCTTTGGGCTGGGCGAGGTTAGGCTGGGTCCGCACACCATGGCGCGGCTGCAGGCGGCCCGCTACCCGGGCAACGTGCGCGAGCTAGAGCATGTGATTGAGCGGCTGGTGGCGCTGGCGAGCGGGCCGCTGATCGACGACGACCCGTTTGACTCGCAAGGCGCTGAGACGGCGCCCCAAATGGGCTTGCGCGAGCGGGTGGGTCTGTTTGAGCGCGGTCTGGTGGCCGACGAGCTGGCGCGCTGCCACGGCAACCAGAGCGAGACGGCGCGGCGGCTGGGGCTGAGCCGGGTGACGCTGATCGAAAAGCTGCATAAGTATGGATTGACTTAGGACCTTAGCGTGCGACGGCGCCGGTTGCGCAGCGGAATTCCATCCAGTCATCGCCAACCCTCCCGCCTGCTGAGCAGTACAGCAGACCCGCCGCGCCGTTTCGATAGACGTATCAGCCATATACCCTTCGATTGGGAGGGCAGGGCGCGTCTGCCGTGCCGTGCTGCGGGGCAGGAGTCGCCCAAAGCAGCAGAGGGCAGACGCAATTAGGACGTGTCCTAGAATAACTCGATCGGGCGCGATGGAGACGGAGCGGCGAGTCGCCTGTATCGACGCGAGCTTGCGACCCACATAGCAGCAGAGACCTGTCCAACCTATTTCAGGACCGGTCCTTATCCCGCTTGGCCGCGCACCATGGCGGCTGCCCCCCGAGCAACGACCTGTGCCCCGCCGTCGCCCGGTTTTGCCCCGTGTCGGCCGCAAGACTGCCACCGTGTGTTGTATCGGCGGTAGCGAACAGTGTTGTGAAGTCAAGCGCTATGAACCAAGAGAGTTGTGCCGGAGTGGGTCGTTGCTACCATTCGCTCTGCCGGAGAGACATCTAGAGCAATTTTGGGGGAGTAAACATGCGTACGATGAGGATTTGGGCGGGGTGCTTGGGCATCGCGCTCAGTTTAGCCAATTGCGGCACGGCCGAGACCGCACCAGCAACCACGAGCGGCGGCGATGCCAGCCAAGACAGCAGCCAAGTACAGACCGA
>CAISBR010000217.1 GCA_903883645.1 uncultured Myxococcales bacterium
ACTGTTAATCACCATGTCCGCGGTTCAAGTCCGCGCGTCGGAGCCAGCTAAGTGCTAGAAATACAAGGCCTCGTCGGGAAACCGGCGGGGCCTTTGTGCTTCTTGCTTAACCGACGCCAAATCAGCAGCTAGGTGTGGCGCAGCGCCCGCGCCGACCTATCCTGCCGCGACCCATGCGCGCGCGTGCGCTCAACTCCCAAGGATGGCCCATGACGACCGCCACTGCCGCCGAGCTGCTCGGCCAGTCACTGCAACTGCCCTGCGGCGCCACCCTGCCCAATCGTTTGGCGAAATCGGCGATGAGTGAGGCACTTGGCACCCCCGACCAGCGCGCTTCGGCCGAACTTGCGACGCTTTACGGGCGTTGGGCCGATGGTGGCATCGGGCTGTCGATCACGGGCAACGTGATGGTCGACCGCCGAGCCCTGGGCGAACCGGGCAATGTGGCGATCGAGGATGATCGTGATCTCGAACAGTTGCCGCAGTGGGCCCGCGCGGCCAAGCGCAAGGGCGGCGCGGTCTGGATGCAGCTCAATCATCCCGGCAAACAGGCACCCAAGGGGCTGAATCGCGAGACAGTTGCCCCGTCTGCGGTGCCGTTCGGCGCGGCGCTGCGGACGTACTTTGCTACTCCGCGGGCACTGACCGATTCTGAAATTCTCGATATTATAGCTCGTTTTGGCAAAGCAGCCGCTGCGGCCGAGCAGGCGGGGTTCGATGGCGTGCAGATTCACGGCGCCCACGGTTACTTGGTTAGCCAATTCCTGTCGCCGCGACACAACACGCGCGAGGATGATTGGGGCGGCGATGCCGTGCGACGGCGACGGTTTGTGATCGCCATCTACCAAGCGATGCGGGCAGCGACGAAGCCTGGGTTTGCCATCGGGATCAAGCTGAATTCTGCGGACTTCCAACGCGGCGGGTTTACGGAAGAAGAGTCGCTCGAGGTGATGCAAGCGCTCGACGCAGAGGGGATCGATCTGCTTGAAATTTCGGGCGGAACCTATGAGGCGCCCAAGATGGCGATTGGTGTCGAGCAGAAGGACACGACGAAGGCGCGCGAGGCCTATTTTTTTGAATTCTCAGAGAAAGCCCGCAAAGTCGTCAAAGCGCCGCTGATGGTGACGGGTGGCTTTCGCACGCTGCAGGGGATGGGCGAGGCGCTGCAATCGAACGCTCTCGACATTGTGGGCGTGGCGCGACCGCTGGCGCTTGAACCTGATGCGCCCAATCGCTGGCTACAAGGGGTTGAAGCGCAAGTACAAACCCCGGCGCGCATCAAGACGGGAATCGCCGCAGTCGATGCGATGGCTCTGATGGAGGTCGCATTCTACGCGCGGCAGTTGCGCAAGATGGGGCACGGCAAGGACCCTCAGCCGGACGAGTCGCCCCTAAAGGCAGCTATGGCCGCGGTGCTGGGTAGCGGTTGGAAGGGCCTAACTCGGCGATTGCGTGCCTAATTCTTTGCAGCCTTGCGCGCCAACTCGGCCGCGGTCTGCACCCAGCCGCGCACCTGGTCGACAGGCAAGTCCTCGATCTGAGTCAGTTTTAGATGACGACCAGACTTGCCTTCGCCGATTAGGCGGTGGTCGGGGTCGGCAAAAGCATCCGTCGGCCCCGAAAGCACAAGATTAACATGGGCTTTATGCGCGGTAACGGCACAGGTCATGGCCCCGCCAATGGCATAGAAGGGCTGGCCCCACTTGATCGACGACGTCGCATCGGGGGCTACCTCGTCAATAATACTGCGGATCTGCTCGAGAATAGCGCGCAGATTTGGCGGCTGCTTGGCGAAATAGTCGTCGATGGGCTGGCCAAAGTCGGCCCGGGGCGCGGGCTTGGGTACGGGCATCGTGCACTCCGGTGCGGGCGGCGAGGGCAAAATCGCGCGCGCCAAGGGCTGCCACGAAGCTAAATGCGCCCAATGCGGGAGTCAAGGGGCCACTCGCGCGGTCAGTTGCTGCGCATGACGAGCGGGTAGCGCACCTTGGTGGGCTGGCCGTCGCTAGCCGGCGGAAAGCGCAACTCTTTAGCGGCGGTAGCCACACAAACCTCGACCCCAGATGCGTCTAGATCACTGTCGACCACGCGACTGTCGAGGACCTGGCCCAGCGGCCCGATCACGAGTGTAAGTACCAAGCGGCCTTGCAGGTCGGGCTGTTGCTGCTTGCCAATCTGAAAACAACGCTTGAACAGGCCGTGGTGCTCGCGCAGCACCCCACCCACATCGGCCGCGCTCAGCCCTTCGTGCGATACCTGCGGGCGAAGGGGCGGAATCACGTGCTGCTGGGGCGGTTTTACCGAAAGCACCACCGTACGCGACGGCATGAGCTCGCGGTAGGGCCGCGCCGCCTGCTCCTGGGTGTCGTCTTCGCCAAAAATGTGGGGGCGCGCAGCCGTTTCGGGCGGCAGCTCGGGCACCACGGCGGTCGGTTGGCCCGCATCGGGGGTGCCCAGCGCCAACGTGCCACCCTGCTCCACCGGCTTGGGCAGACCCAAACGATCGAAGGTTTGCTGAACAGTAGCATGGACTTGAACCTTGGTGGGCAGCAGCGTCGGCGGCTCGTACGGGCGCAGCAGCCGCGGCATACGCGGCGTTGGTGCGAGCGGCGGGGACTCGGCCGGGCCGGGCTGCTTGCGCACGAAAGTCAGTTCGGCCGGCGGCAAAGGCACTGGCTCGGGCACGGCAATCTCGATAGGCCAAACCTCACTGATCTTGAGCTCTTCTTGGGCCTGCACGCGCCACTTAGCCTGGTCGCTAGGCATCGCCAAGCCGCACACCAGCGGCCCTACGGTCGAGGCCGTCGCCACCACCAGCGCCAGCGCGAGCGGCACGGCGTGGCGCCAGTGCAGGGGCTCGTGGTCATGGACAGGCAGGTCAACTGCAGCAATTTCAAAGCAAAACGCGCCCCAACACACCTGAGCCTTGGCACCGGCGCACAGTTGCACTACCGGGGCATGGGCGAGCGGCGCCAAGAACTGGCGGAGTTCGGCGAAAGAGTGCCGAATTCCAGCGAGTTCAAACCAGCCGTCGCCCGAGTCGATGCGCAGGCCAAAGCCACCTTGGAATGGCTCGAGCAGCGCGACCGCGGCGCTAGCACCGGCGAGGGGTGGAAGCACAAACGTGCCAAGAGGACCCAGAGTTACGCGCATTGGCTGGGCGAAGCAACGCTCGTCGAACAGCTCGCCGGCCCAAACCTGTTGCACTTGCACGCTGCAGGCGGGTTGGGGGCGATGGGGCGAGTTGGTGTGGAACTGTGCGGTCATGGCACCCTCCGAGCGGGGATACTTGGTGGCGGTGGGCGCGGGGGGTCAAGCAGCCCACTGACTCGGACGCGGGGCGCGGAGGATGGATCTGGGGGCAGACAGAAATTGTTGGATTGGGCTCTAATCTAGGGCTTTTTTATGGCGAATCCGCGGCAAGCGCGGACTGGGTGCTGCCCATGCGGGTTGCGCCCCCTTTCGCAAAGCCGCGCCTTCGCCGCGGCGCATGAGACCAGTATCACGGTATCACTTTGAGACCGGTGAGACGGGAACTGGCGTATCACAACGATGAAATTACGACTATTTAGTTTGGCACACCGTATGCAATGGCTATGCCTGCCCCGGAGTGCCGCTCTGGGGACCACGGTCGCTGCGTACGGGCGACGGTGGACTACACCAGGTTCCGGCGGACACATCGCCGGGCCGAAGGCTGGCCGGGGGTTGGACATGGCCCCGGGGGGCGCCCATGGGCTGCGAAAGCGGCCGGCGGGCGTCGG
>CAISBR010000218.1 GCA_903883645.1 uncultured Myxococcales bacterium
CGACCGCCTTTGTCGACACCTTTGGCTTCACGGGGCAGGAACTGGAAACCGTGAGCGGCCTGCTGCACTTCGGCTCTCGCGATCTGGACCCACTGACCGGCCGATGGGACGCCAGCGACCCTGCGTTTGCCGTGCTGGACGGCGAGAAGGTCGGCAAGCTGGGCGAAGCGACCACTGGTTATGCCTATGTCGCGAATGATGCGATGGACCACGTGGACCCGACGGGACTCGGCAAGACAGCGGAGAAGTTCAAGAGCATGTTCAAGACGGCCAAGGATGTCGGTGGTGCTACCCAAATGAAGGGGCACCACCTCGGCGCGGAGAAGGACAAGTTTGTCAGCGATGTCAAAAACGCAGGCATGGGTGTCTTCCACGGGCGTGGCATCGACGCCCGCTACAGCGAGCTCGACCCGAAACCCGTGGACAAATACTTCCACGGGAGGCTAGATGCTGCCGCCGTGAATAACGCCCGAATGGAGCACAATCCGGCGGCGGAGATCGGCAGAAAGTTGACCGTTGGCGCATTCAAGAAGTTGCTTGGCTTGGGTGCCGACGCGCTAAATGCCAAAGTGCCGCTTGCCGGCACCGTGCTCAAGAAGACTGCGGTCAAGGCGCTCGACAAGGTGGATGAAAAGCTGAAAGAAAAGATCGGCGAGGGCTCGAACCCGTACACATCGTTGCAAGACGAGGACGAGGATTAGCCACGTGAATAAGCGGAAGTGCTTTGCCGGACGCACTCGTCTTGGCGCACAAGCAGACTCCGACTTTGCCGGTGACCGTGACCGCACGGCGTTGTCCCAGCGGCAGCGCCGGCGGTGCGCCACCGCGACGAGCTCCATCGGCTGGTAAACGAGTTGGCACGACCTGCAATCGCTAGACGCCAGGTAATCGAGTGCGGCGACGGGCGGTTTTGGCTCGAGCCAGAAACTCTGTGGCAGGATGGCCAAGCGCAAACGCGCTAGGATTTAGGCGACCGCGGCAGTGGGCGGCGCAGGCGAGGGCCCCTGAGGTGCTGCGCGGCGGCACTTCGGTCGGGCGGGGCTTTCGGTTCAAATACAGAGTGAAGCTGGCGCTGATGAGGCTCGACCTCCGGCGTAGGCCGAGTGCTCAAGGCCAGAAGGTCGGGTTTGGGCGGGTGCGATAGGATTGGCGTCCGTGCCAGCCGAAGGGGCAGGGGCTTTGGGTGTGCCCGCGGGGCAGCTTGGCGCTTTGGTCACGCGGTTAGGTCACGTTGCCGCACAGTTCATAGCGCATGTCCAGCGCGACTTGCCGGCAATTGTCGTACCGAGCCGAAGGCTTCTTGGCCATGCAGCGCTCGATCACCGCGACGATGCCCGCCGTCAACTCTGGGTTATAGATGCGCGGATCCGGCACAGGTTGGGTGGCATGGGCAACGAAGATGTTGCCTTCCGTAAACGGCAACACGCCCGTAACCATGCGGAAAAGCACCACACCCAGCGAGTAGATGTCAGCGCGATGATCGACCACGGCGCCGTCAAGTTGCTCTGGCGCCATGTAGTTCGGCGTGCCCGTCAGCACCGACAACTCGCCGAAACTGTCGTTGAGTGCGCGGGCCAAACCAAAGTCTAGCAATTTCAAGGTACCATTGGCGGCGACCAGCACGTTGTCCGGCTTGACGTCGCGGTGAACTAAGCCGTTCTTGTGTGCGTAGTCTAGCGCGGCGCAGAGTTGGTCCAGCACCGACATGAAGAACGCGTTGTCGCCGATGGGCTGGCCCTTGACCAGATAGGCGGTCAGAGGGATGCCGTCGACGTACTCCATCGCATACCACAAGACGTCGTCACAGATGCCCGTGTCGTAGATATGCACGATATTTAGGTGGTTCAGACCCGCGACCAGCTTGACCTCGCGCAGGAAGTATTTGCGCGCCAATTCGCCGGCCATCGTGCCCTGCAGCATGAACTTGAGTACGACCGTGCGGTGGAGCGCCTGGTCGTGCGCGCTGAACACGATGCCGTTGCCGCCCTGACCGATCCGCTTGAGGTCGCAGTACCGATCCGCCAACGCGCGCGGCAGGCCAGTTCGAATCCCGGCGGGGATGTCGAGCTCATTGCTTGCCACCGCCAGCGGCGCCGGTAACGTGGTCAGGCCGCCCAGATCTGCGTGCACGGCCACCGCCTGGGCCTCGCGGGTCGGAGCGAAACTTTGCGTGACCTCGCCGCTCGGCGCCACGGTCGTCCTGCCCGACGGCGATGGATGCATGAATCGCGGGGCAACGTCGGCGACGGTGGGGATAGGAACTGGGGGACGCTCGGCCGCCGCCACGCGACCGTTGGCTTCAAGCTCCTCGGCCCGCTGGCGCTGGTTCACAAGTGAGATCAGGCCATAGGTCGACAGACTTGTCACAAGCAGCGCGACAAGACAGGTTATCACCATGGCCGGGACCGGATAGTGCGCGGCATCGCCCAGACCGCCTTGCGCCTGCGACCCAATCACCATAACCACTGCGCGCGCAAGAAAAATCACGCTGGCACTGGCGTAAAGAGCGATCAAGGCGTTGGTCGTAGAGCGCAGCGCGGGTACTTTATGCCGGTGCAACGTCTGGGCGACCCGCGCCAACGCGACTGCTAGCGCCACCGACATGACCGCCGCGCGCAGCCGCTGGTCCGGGTGCACCTGGTTAGAAAATGCGATTCCCGCCATGCAAAGGCCTAGCAACAGAAGCAGATGTGCCCGGGACTCGCGCTGCCCCATGAAGCGCAGAACCCCGACTTCAATCGAGATCACGCCAGCCAGAAACAGACCACTGCTTACTGTGATCGCCGTAATGTCATCGCCGAAGCGAGAGCCAATCAGCCGCGTCGCAAAGCCGCAAGTGATCAAGCCATTGCTCAGCGTCCACCAGCCGGGGCCGGTCCGATGGCGGGCAAGCCGATAATGTCGAAAGGATGCGGCGGTTTGGAGCGCGAGGTTGATCATGACCAGGGCGGCTACGGTGGGCAAGTCCAAAAGCGTGTCCTCCCCTTGCCTACCGCGCTTAGATTCGAAAGACAGCGTCAGCCAGCCGACTGGGGCCCGCGCGCACGCCAAGAGACGGCAAAACCAAGTGCATTGCCAGGGCCCCTGTCCCACCCAGCCCGATTGTGACCCGACTCGCCGCGTTGGGTAGATAAGAATCGGTTTAGCTTGTAATTGCACGTATTTTGTCGTCAGTCACTGGGGGGGGCGTTGGCAAAACTTGGCCTGTGCTGAAGCCAAACATGCGCGCATCTGGCCGTGGTCGCTGAGTTCGCGACTGTGCCCCGGTCCTGGCTGGCCCGCAGGCCTTGGTACTACAGCCTGCCGTACCTGATGCCCACAGTCCCAGCGAGCGCGGGCACCACACGGGGCAGAAGCGGCGAAAGCCATGGCGATTTGTCGAATTTGGCTCGCGGCGGGGTACACCCCTCTATCCTACTTTTACACCCATCCATCCTACTTTTTACATCCATCCGCTCTACTTTTGTTGAAATTACAAATAGTTGCTAATAAAGTCTGAGCCGCACCGGCACCGGTTCGTGTAGGGCGCGGGCTTGTCCCGTTCTGCAACTGCCCCATGTCGAGGATGTCTTGTAAACACAACGTTTTCGATCTGCACCTGCCAACGCGTCGAGCACGGGGTAGCCAGTGCTGGCGCTAACCGGTTAGGCAGGCTAAGCCGCTCCAGCCTGTACCGAAAGCTTGCGGATCATGATCTGCGCGTAAGCCGCGAGTAGCTGGCCCGACTGCTGCCCGCTGCCCAGCGACTGACAGCCCGTGAATCCTAAATATGGCACGGATGGCGTCCCGTTTCC
>CAISBR010000219.1 GCA_903883645.1 uncultured Myxococcales bacterium
CATACTATCGGCAACTTGACACAAGGGTGTCTTGTGTCGGGTGCGGCGCTTCGAGCGGTGGTTATTGCACGGATGCGAAGTAGCCACGCACCGCCGAGTACAGTACGCCGGCGATCAGGAACGTGCAGACGATGCACAGCGGGCAGTAGGCATGGATGTGGGCAAACTCATTGTAAACGTAAACACTATTGAGCATCAGCCCCATACCCGCCAGCACACTGGCCACAAAAAACAGGTCGCGGGTCCGCGGCTTGCGCAGGGCCATCACGCCAAGAACCACCAGCACTGGGTACACCATCAGTGCCACGGTGCAGACCGGCACGCCTAGAAACAGCGCAAACGGACTGACGATTACCGCCGAGCACGACGCCTGCTCGCTCAAATCGCAGAAACTTTTGACGGCCGTACCCCACGTGTTCTGCACAAAGTGGAGCGTCAGATACAGCGCATTCAGCGTACCCAGCAGCGACAGCACAACCACGGCTTTGGCATAGACCATCATGGCAACCTCGTTCCCACCCCACGCCTCAAAATAGCACGGCACGAGCGGGGCACCAGGGCACACCTAGACACTCATTTGAGTATTAATTTCAATAGACTGACACAAGGGTGCGTCGTGTCAAAGGTGCGCCGTGTCAAAGGTGCGCCGTGTCAAAGGGAGCGTCGCGGCCTAGTTGGCGATGCTTTGGAGCAGGTACGCAGCGTCTTTCTCGATGTCGCCGTCGGCCCACAGCATCGGCCGGAACTTGCGCTGGCTGAACAGCTGCGTCTGGTCGGCAAAGTGGCCCGAAGCCGGGTCGCTCGACTGGCTGTAGGTCAAAATTGCCTGGCCCTGCGGCCCCTTAGCTGTCATCTCGACCACCATCACATAGCTGGAGCCGTACGCGACGGGATAGCCGAGCACAGTCAGGGGGCTACCGGCCGCCACGCTTTCGCTCATCTTCAGGGTCGGCAGCAGCGTATCGTTCGACGAGGTGCTCGGCCCGATGACCTGCAGCGCGCCCTCGCTATGATATCCGCCTGGAATTGCAACGCGTTGCGCATCCTTCATCGTATACTGCAACTCGCCGAGGGTAGCATCGAGGGCGATGCCGCCCTTTTTGAGGACGAGCACCGCATGGCCCAGTTCGACCAGATACGGGTCGTCGCCGGTTGCAGGTGCGGGCTTGAGCGTGCTCGGGGTGCCGATCGGGTCTTTGCCACTGAACGGCATCAGGAAAAATGGCGATGGGCCGCCGGGCGCCGCCCAAAATTCGCGCCACAATACCGCCCCTTTGCTGCTGGGGAGGAGCGTTCCATCCCAAGCCGCTAGCACAGAGCAGGCCTCGCTCAGGTCGACGGCCTCGCTCGCCCCCGCACTCAGCGCCGCCTGCACCACGGTGCCCGGCTTGCAACGCGCCACCAGCTCCGCACGATACAATTCCCCTGTATGGGCGCGGCCATTGTGCAGCATGGCCCTCAGCTCGTCGGCGGTAAACTTGCCGTCTTCGCCCGAGGCGCCGCCCACCACTACTTCGTTCGCCATCTTCAAGTTCATGCGCGTGCGCTGCGAGCGAGCGGTGCCCTCGGGCCCAAACGGGAAGGGAAAACCTTCGAGCGGCGCCTGCAAATTACTCAGCCAATGCGAATCGTTGGCGTTAAGGACGTAGTCCTTGCGAAGCAAGTGCGGCACCTTGTTGTACGGCACAAGGCCCGGCGCCCGCGAACCCGGCTCGACTTGCCATTCGCACTTTGACGTACTGCCATCGAGCAAAATCATGCCGTTTTGCCAAGCCAATTGCACGAACACGTCGCCGCCAGCCGACTGCGCCTGCCACTCCTCGCGGCACGCCTGGCTAAGATTCGGCGTGCTCTGCGATTCGCTATAAAATGCTTGACCTTGATCGTCTGCCGCCATGGTATTGGTCCACGGGTTGCCGCCCACACTGCCGCACACGGCCTGGATGTCGGAGACCGACTTGGCTTGGTCGACTCGCAAAAAATGTTCTAGAATCAACGAATTGGCTTCGTTACCATCGCGGAGTGCCCACGCCTGGGTCGCACTCCACTCGGCGATACCGGGGATGACGGCGATCGGGCCAAAGTCCGCACGCCAAAAGGCACGCGTAACGGGCTGTAGACTGCCATCGGCCTGCTTGACCTGGATCGTCGCGCCAAATGACGTCATCTTGTGCGCCTTGCCGTCGACCAGGTAAGTGGTTGGGTTCGCCGGGTCGAGCTTCAGCTTAAAAACCGTGAACTTGCTGGACGCCGACACGGTCGCGGTGAACGCAGCGTGCTGGTTGTGGCCAATGAGGACGAGCGGCACCCCCGACAGGGTCGCTCCTTGCACGTCTAGCACACCTGGCACCGTAAGATGCGATTCCCACAAGCGTAATTCGCCGAACCACGGAAAGTGCGGATTGCCGAGTACCAAGCCGCTGCCACTCGCGCTGCGTTCTTGCCCCACGCCCCAGCCATTGCTGCCGATGGTGTGTTCGCGCAGGTCAGCCAAGTCCGCGCCCGCCAAGCGCATTGCATCACTCACCTGCGTCCACTGCAGCCAGTCGCTCGCCTGCAGCCACGCGGGGGCCAGCGCCCCGGCCGTCGCCGGCGGTGGCTGGGCATTCGCCAAATACTTCCGCAGGTTTCGACCCGATGCCAGCAGCGCCAAGTCGTTGTAATAGGCCAGCAAATCGACCGGCGTGGCCGGCTTGACCCAGGTTGCGTTCTTGCACACCGTCGGCCAACCCGCAGGGCCCGCTTCGGCTAGGCGACGGTTGTAGCCCGCGGCATACCCCTCGAGCACGGCGCGCACATCGCTCGACAGCGCCGCATCGCCCGTGGCCGCCCACTTCTGGTGCGCATAGTCCATCACCCGCAGGGCCTTGTAACCAAAATCCGAAACGATATTCGCGTCATCTGTGCCCGCGCCAAAATACGCCGCGCGCTCACTGCGCACCTTGGCCAGCTGGTCAGCCAGGGTGCACAGGTTTTCTTTGGCAAAGGCGTACCCCTGGCCAAAGGCCGCATCGCCCAACGTCGCACCTTGAATGTGCGGAATTCCGTACGAGGTCCAGCGGATTTTGGCCGTGTACTTGGGCTCGGTCCAGGCAAAGGTGTCCGCGGTTGATACATCGGTCGTCGCGGCGTCACTCGCAGTGGCGGCATCGGCCAAAGCGGCGGCATCGCCCGTATCGCCGGCCGAATCCGCTACCATGGCCGTGCTACCGGCGTCGTCGCTGCAGGCCACCGCGACGGCGCTGACCGCCAACAAAACGAGTACGCACCAACGGTTACCTATCATCTTCATCGCATCTCCACGGCGCAGCGGCACGGCACCTCGCCCAAGCCTCGCACGCCTGCGCCGCATCGGCAACGGCCGCTACGCACCTTCGTTCGCTGCGGAGTTCGTCAAAGTGCGCGGAGTCGAACCCCGCCTGGCGCTCGAACCCTCCAGCCCATGCCGCGCCGTGTCGCCGAGCCACGTCGCCAACTTCGCAAAATTAGCCTGCGCCCTCAGTATGTTCTCGCCCATCAGCCGTTCGGTAGCACGAACATGACTGCGCCGCACCCCGAGCCGCCGGGCCGCCCCTGTCTTGCGCAGCCAAGTCCGCAGCACCACAGCGTCGGTCGCTCGCCCCAACTGGCCGATGGCCTTGTCTAGCGTTGTCCGCTCCGCCGACACCGGGCAAGCGAGCCAGCCCAACGCATCGGCCACGTACTTGGCCTGCTTGCGCAGGGTATGGACCCGCCGATAATTCGGCAGTTTTTCGCAGCGTTCCTGGCACTTTTCTAGCCGCCGCAGCATACGCCTCAGCCCGCGCCGACCTTCAGCGGCGTCGACCTGGCCCAGTTGCGCGACAAGTGCGCTCACCACGGCGTGGGTCCGCTCTGCTACGGCCAGCGCCACCTCGGCCCACAGCGGATCAGAAAGCACAATTTCACGTTTCAGCGCGAGGTGTTCGCGAATACCCACCATGGTCCGCAGCGTCTTTTCTGGCAAGCGGTCTACCGCGGCGGGCAGCACATCGGCATCGCGCGCGTGGGCCAAGGCACGCCGAGCCGCACCCAAGGCCTGGTCCGCCTGCCGCGGCAAGTCGCCCGGCCAGGCCCCCCGCATGAGCCGCAATAGGGCCCGAAGTCCGCGAATTTGCCGCCGCATGGCGTGGATGGCCGGCCCCGGCTCGCGCTCAGCCCGAGCAGCTTGCAACGCGACCTCTACGGCGCCCGCTTGCAGCCAACTGGTCATTTCTGTGGCCAAATCTTGGGTCGCGACAGGTTCAGCGGCAATGGCAACGGCGGCAGGTAGCGGGTCTGGCGTGGCAAGTGTGTCGTGCACGTACGCTCCAACGGCAAAGTTGCGGTCGCTCTGTGAGACAGCCTTCAGCCTACCCGCGCCCCCACACTGCGTCAAACAACTGACACTTTGCGTAATTTCATGCAGATGAGCGCGATTGCGCGACCTACTGAGAGCGCGCCCAAGGTAATTTGCAGCGACTTGACCCACGTCATGGACGCCTCTTGCGGCGAGCAGTACCATGTTGGCCCCTTGCCGGAGAGGCACACCATGAAAATGCGCGAACTTGTTACGTTCCTGCCCTGCACGACGCTCGTGCTGCTTGTCGCGTGCAGCATGGAGAGGCCGACCCAAGCCGAAGACACGGCGCCGCTGTTTGTGACGCAGACCGCACCGCTGACCGCCGCCGAAGTGGGCAGCGATTTGGCGAGCAAGGGGCTTGTGACTCCGGCCGAGGCGTTGAATCTCGCGCAGTTAGGTACCGATATCGCCTATGACATTTTTGTCACTCCAGCGGCGCCAAGTGCCACGGATCACATTGTTTTTGTGGCATTGGCGTGGCAGGGCGCGGCGGTGCCCAAGTCGGGACTGGTGCGCTGGAGCAAAGACAACTGGGCCACGCAGAAAGACGTTGCGGGCAAGCCCACGCTGCTGCTGGGACGCCAGGGAATTCTGTTTGATCTTGGAGTGTTTACCCCAGGAACCCAGCTACACACCACCTTCAAGCTGGTGACGCCGACCGGCGAGGTGTGGCTGAACAACGGCACCAAGGATTGGATCGCGACGGTGCAGACGCCGGCGCCGTTGCAGGGCGTGGGCGCGCTCGAGGTGCGGCAAGATGGCTGGAAACGCAATATTCCTGCAGACATGGTGTGGACAAACCACCCGCTGAGTGTGGCCGTAGAGACCTGGCCGGAAGTGCCCGGAGTCAAGGTGACGCTGCATTGGAAGGTGGGCGCGGGCCCCGTGATCGCTACGCCGATGGCCATCGATGCGATTCACTACGGCGGATATGGCATGAATACTAGGTGGTTAGGCGCGATCCCTGCCGCACAGCTGATGCCGGGCTCGAATCTGACGTTTTGGGTCGAAGCCGCCAGCCCGAAGAACACGCTGTGGGACAGTAAAAATGGCAAGAATTACATAGGCTCGATAGGCCTTCCGCCCAAGATGAGCTGGGGGCAGACCGGCCACACCGCATTCTCGAAGGGCTGGGCTCTGCCCGACGGCACCTACAAGACCGGCTATGCCTTCCAGGCTGGACTAGACAGCCCGTTTGCCTCGATGCCGTCGAGCTATTGGCCGCCGACCAAGCCAGCCGTAGAGCTGTATATCGCTGGATTAACGGATCTTGATAGCGCCACGGAGGCTGGCAAGGCGGGATTTGTGCAGGTCGAGGTGGTATCGCCCTTTTTCTCGGGCAAGCCGAGTGGCGATTGGAGGTCATACACCCTCGATTTCTTTGAGAAAAGTGGCAACAACTGGCGATTCGACTGGAACGTGCGCCAGCACGGCAGCCCGCTGTCGAGCCCCAATGGCGTGAACTGGGTCGACGACGGCAACTATGCGTATAAGTTCAGGATTTCGACCGATCGCGGCGCCACGTGGAGCTGGCTTGGCACGGCCCCGTGGCCGGCAGGCGGCGACAACTTGATGTTAACGTGGCAGAATCTGGTGTTTGCCCCGCAGCTGACGGTGTCGGGCAGCGCGACCCTGCCGACCATCAAGTCGGGCAAAAGCGCAGTTCAGAAGGTCGAATTGGTCAATACCAGCAACGACACGTTTACGGTCAAGGGCTGTGCAATCAACCCGACCGTGGGGCCGCTGACGATGACGCTGAAAGGCTGCCCCGCAGCTGGCAAGACGACGACGCTGGGGCCGGGCAAGCGCATCACGGTGACGCTGACGTTTAAGCCCAAGAAAGTAGGCAGTTACGCGGCAAATCTGAAGCTCGACATGTTTGCTACCAGCAACCTATCGATCAAGGGCATCTTTGCGGTACCGTTCTCGGCGATTGCCAACTAGAGCAGTCTAAATTAGCGCAACCTAAATTAGCGCAACCTAAATTAGCGCAGTCTAATCAAGAGTCTTACCGCCCGGGCCAGTGCCAATGTGGCGCCCCAAGCTGGCGATACGACCCGCTAGGCACTGCGCGCAGACCTCGGCCGCCTCGCTGACACAGGCTTTGCCGGGGTAGATCTCGTACAAAGCTCTGTATTGAATAGGGGTTACGTTGGGCATTACCACGTTGGCGCCGCTCTGCAACGCGTGCTCACGGCCGGCATGGCCGTCGAGGGTGGCAAGCGCAGTTGTCGCCGGCAAGTTGGCGTTAGGACACAACTTTCGCAGCAATGCCACGCACTTGAGCGTCATCCTTTCGTCAGCTGGCACCTGTTCGCCCGCGGCCAGCGGCGGCACCATGCCCAGCCCAAGCGGCGTCTCGGGATGGGCCAGCCACGGCCCCACGCCAATCATGTCGAGGCCAAGCGCGCGACAACGCAAAAGATCTTGCGCCAAGCTGGCATAGCTCTGGCCCGGGATGCCGATCAGAAAACCGCTGCCCACCTCGTAGCCCAAGTCGCGCAGCTCGGCCAAGATGGCGAAGCGGTCGCGACTGCTGTGCCCCAAGGCCGGATGAATCTTAGCGAAAAGCGCCGAATCCGACGTTTCGAACCGGAGCAGGTAGCGGTCCGCACCGGCCTGCCGCCAAGCCCGCAATTCGTGCGGCTTGCGCTCACCCAAGCTCAGCGTAACGGCAAGGCCCGTATCTGATTGAATTCGCTGCACTATATTACTTACCCACGGCTCCGAGAGCCCTGGGTCTTCGCCCGCTTGCAGCACGACCGTACCGTAGCCGAGGCGCTTGGCCAGCTGCGCAGATTGCAGCACCTCGTCGGCAGTCATACGATAGCGCTCGATATTCTTGTTATCTTTTCGAATTCCACAGTACCAACAGGCGCGCACGCAGCGGTTCGAGATCTCGATCAGGCCGCGCAAGTGCACCGCATCGCCCACGTGATCGCGGCGAATTTGGTCCGCACTCTGCCAAAGCTGCTCAAGTTGCTTAGGATCTTCTTGGCGCAGCCATGCTTCGATCTCGGCGACCGTCATACTTCACCCGCACGGGCACGCTGAACGGCTTGCAATGCCTGGGGAAACGGCGCCAGCGCGCGATCAAGAATACCCTTGAGGTGCGCGATCGCCACGCCAAAGTTGGTCAGCGCCACCCCTTGCCGAGCTGCCAGTCGTTGACGCGCCAAAAGTTCGCGCCGGTTACCTGTGCAGTTGCCGCAGTGGATGATGGCCTTATAATGTGTTGTATTTTCTGGGAATTGATGTCCACGCAGGTACTCATAGCGCAACGGCCCACCTACCTTCTGGTCGAGCCAGCGCGGAATCTTGACCCGCGCGATGTCGTCGTCGTTGGGGTGATGCGCGCATTGCTCGGCCATCAGCACGGTGTCGCCCGGCTGCAGCTGGTCGAGCGCCAGTGCGCCGCGCGCCATTGCCGATAGATCCCCCTCAAAACGGGCGAAAATAATCGAAAAACTAGTCAGCGGCACGTCGAGTGGCACCATCTGCGCCACCGTGCCAAAGGCCTGCGAATCGGTGACCACCAGCGCCGGAGGCTCGCGCAACATAGCCAGCGCCAGCGGCAATTCGCGATCCTGCACCACCACGCCGATGCTATTGTGGTCCAAAAGATCCCGCGCCGCCTGGGCTTGCGGCAGAATCAGCCGGCCCTTGGGCGCCTCTTTGTCGACCGGTACCACCAGCACGCACACCTTGCCGGGCGGCACCAGGTCCGAAAGCAGCGGTCGTTCGGCCAGTTCTTGCCCCGCGGCCAGCTGCAGCGCCAGCCGTAACTCGTGCATCCCTTGGTGCTGCATGGCCGAAACTGCAACTGGATTGAGATGTTCTGCGTGCAGGTGCGCCAACAGCTCGGGGTCGGCCGGCACGGCATCGGTCTGCGCCAGCACCGCCACCACCGCCACCTGGCGACGCTGCAATTCCGCAACCAAATCGCGCTCAAACGGCCCCCACTGGCTGCCGACGCTGACCACCACGCCAATATCGACGCGGTCGAGCACCTGCCGCGTGCGCCCTACCCGCAGCTCGCCCAGCGCGCCATGGTCGTCGATACCGGCCGTGTCGATGAACAGCACAGGGCCGATCGGCAGCAATTCCATTGGCTTTTCGACAGGGTCGGTGGTCGTGCCCGGCTCGGCGCTGACGAGCGACACCGACGACGACACCAGCGCATTTAGCAGACTCGACTTGCCAACATTGCGCCGCCCAAACAGCCCAATGTGCGTGCGCAGGTTCTTGGGCGAGCCAAGCATCGCAATACCCCTTTGATTCTAGCAGAATACGTCGTGCTTACCGGCCCTAACGGCCTCTACCATCCGCCCGGCGCGGCGGCGCAACTTCGGCTCGTCGATCACATCCAGGTCCTCAGCAATCCTCAGTTCGCCGGCCTGCAGCGTGTCGGCACCGGCAAAGTCTTGCAGATACTCTTGCAGCGTCGCCAGGGCGTTGGGCAGGCAATGCGTCTTGATCTCACCGGGTTTGGCTAGGTCCATAAAGTCGCGACCCGTCCGCCCCAGGCGGTAGCAGGCCGTGCAAAACGACGGCACGAAACCCAGTTGCAGCACATCGCGCACCACTTCGTCGAGGCTGCGGTGGTCGCCCAGGCTAAATTGGCCCGCCACTTGGTTCTCAGGGTGTGCGTAGCCGCCTGGATTCGTGACACTTCCGGCCGAAATCTGCGACACCCCCAGGCGAAATGCGGCGCGGCGAATCTCGGGAGTCTCGCGCGTGGACAAAATGAGCCCCGTGTACGGCACCGCCATGCGCAAGATCGCGATGAGCTTAAGAAAGTCTGTATCCCCCAGTGGCGCGAGCGGGTGGCTAGCCAGCTCCGAGCCATCGGCGGGCTCGAGCCGCGGCATGCTGATGGTATGCGGGCCCACGCCCCACGCGTCTTCGAGGTGGTCAATGTGCTGCATCAGCGCCAATAGCTCGTAACGCCAGTCGTGCAGACCAAAAAGCACGCCCACGCCGCAGTCGTCGATACCGGCCTGCATAGCGCGGTCGATCGCCCCAAGGCGCCAGTCGTAGTCCGCTTTGCGACCAAATTTATGCACTTGTGCGTACGTCGGCCGGTGGTAGGTTTCTTGAAAAAGTTGGTACGTGCCGATATTGCGAGCCTTGAGCGCGGTGAATTGCTCGACCTCAAGCGGCGCGAGGTTGACATTGACGCGGCGAATCTCGCCCCGCTCGGTGCGGGTGGCATAAATGGTATCGATCGCCTTCAAATAATAGTCGAAACCGTCGTGCGGCATCGCCTCGCCCGCCACCATGAGCAGCCGTTTGTGGCCGTGGTCTACCAGCCAACGCACCTCTTCCGCGATCTCTTGTTGCGAAAGCACCCTTCTGTCAAGCGCTCGATTACTCACGCGAAATGCGCAATAGTCGCACTCGTTGGCGCAGAGGTTCGAGATGTAGAGCGGCGCAAACAGCACGATGCGGTTGCCGTAAATGGCCTGCTTCACCTCACCCGCAGTGCGAAACAGCTCGCCCAGCAGCTCTGGGTCCGTCACGCCCAGGAGCGGCACCACATCGTCGCGCGACAGGCCTTTTAACTCCTTGGCTTTCTGTAGGATTTCGCGCACCTGCCGCGGCTCAACCAGGCCCGGCCCTGCGGCAAGGGCTTGGCTAATGCGCGAATCGTCGATGTGCGGGGCAGGTGTCGGCACGGTCATGGAGCTCCTTGCATTATCTCTGGCCGCATAGTGGTTTGAAATTAAACGATGAACTTGCCACGGGGCGTGTAGTGTGTGTGCAACAGGTGGTGAGCTTGCTCGCCGCACGGTCCATCGGTCAAGAACTCGCGATACATCTTGAGAACATCTGGGTTTTCGTGTGACTTGCGCACCGCAGCGTGGCGGTCTTCGGCATAGATGGCCTTGGCGCGCGCTGCGCGAATCTCGGGGCTGGTGGGGATGGGTTGGCCGCCGCCGCCCAAGCAGCCACCGGGGCACGCCATGAATTCAATGAAGTGGCAACTCGCGAATTTTCCGCCGTCTTTTATGTCTTGCACCACCTTCTTGGCGTTGGCCGTGCCGTGGGCGATGCCGACCTTAAGGGTCTGTCCGAGCAAGAAGTCGAACGACGTGAAGTGCTTTCGCAACAACTCGGGCACGGGCCCCACCCTGTCGATGGTCACCTCGGCGTAGCGCACTCCCTCCATTCCCCGCACGGGCGTGATGTCGGCGTGCTGGAATAATCTTTCGACCTTATCGCCAGTTACAAGCTCTATTGCCGTCCGCAGCGCCGCTTCCATCACGCCGCCCGTGGCGCCGAACACCACGCCCGAGCCCGTGGCTGTGCCAAACGGGTCGTCGAAACCGCTGGGCTTCATCGCGGGCAGGTCGATGCCGGCCTCTTTGATCATCGCGGCCATTTCGCGTGTAGTTAGGCCAAAGTCCACATCTTTGTAACCCGAGTCGACCATCTCGGGGCGATTGCACTCGAACTTCTTGGCCGAGCACGGCATGAGCGCCACGGTGACCACATCGCTAGGGTCAAGGCCGTGGACCTTGGCGTAATACGTCTTGATAATCGTGCCAAACATCTGCTGCGGGCTTTTTGCCGAGGACAGGTGCGGAATCATCTCGGGGTAAAAGTGCTCGAGGAACTTGACCCAGCCCGGCGAACAGCTGGTAAATTGCGGTAAAGCGACATTTTCGCCATCGACCAGGGCCTTGCGCAGGCGGATGAGCAGCTCGGTCGCCTCTTCCATGATGGTCAGGTCGGCCGCGAAGTTGGTGTCGAACACGCGGTCGAAGCCGCAGAAATGCAAGGCCGTATTCAGCTCGCCGGTCAGAGCCTTGCCGGGAGCTTGGCCAAAGCACTCGCCAATGGCCGCGCGGGGCGATGGCGCGGTCTGCACCACCACATGCTTGCGCGGATTGTCGATCGCTTCCCAAACTTCGTCTGTAGGATCATTGGCTTGCAAGGCTCCCGTGGGGCAGCGGTTGATGCACTGGCCACAGCCGATGCAGACCACCTCGCCCAGGGGCTTGTCGGCAAAGGTAGAAATGACCGTGTCGGCGCCGCGGCGGATGGCCTCGAGTGCGCCAACCTCTTGTAAGTCGATGCAAGTACGCACACAACGCCGGCAGAGGATGCACTTGTTCATGTCGCGGACGACCGCGTGGCTCGATGCGTCGATCGCGTAGATTGGCTCTTTGACATGGCCAAACCGGAACCAGTCGACCCCGTATTCTTCTGCAAGTGTCTGTAGTTCGCAGTTGCGGTTGCGCCAGCACGCGTAGCACTCGCCGTAATGATTGGTCAGCATCAAGTCGAGGATGTGGCGGCGGGCGGTGCGGACAGAGCGTGTGTGGGTCTGAATCTGCAGCGGTGCGGTGATCGGATATGCGCACGAGGCCTGGAGGTTGCGCTGGCCAGCGACCTCGACGACACAAATGCGGCACACGCCGGCGACGCACAGGTCGGGATGGTGGCACAGTGTCGGGATGCGGATGCCAATGCTGCGCGCCGCATCGAGGATCGTGGTGCCATACGGCACCTTAGCCTGCTGACCGTCGATCGAGATCTCGACCTGCCCGTGCTCACCCAACTCGCTGGGAGCAGCCGGAATCGGATTGATCTGCATACTGGTCGGCGCGCGCGACTGGGTTTGGGTGCGCCGGTAGTTCGGAGTGTTCATCGTATGCTCCTGCTGGCTGGCTCAAGCGCGCGGTTGCTGCCCGAGGACCTCGTCGGAAAACTGCTCGACGATACTGAGGAAAGCCTGCGGACTCGACTGACCAAGGCCACACTTGGCGGTCAAGCGCATGGTCTCGCCCAAGGACTTGAGCTCGTGCAAGTGCGCCATCGAGCAACGCCCGGCGATGAGCAACTCGATGCCTTCGAGCAATGCCACGTTGCCAGCGCGGCACGGCGTGCATTGACCGCAGCTCTCTTCTACGAAGAATTCTAAGAAGTTCTTGGCCACGCGGAGCATGTCGCGGCCGGGGCCGATGACCATGATGGCGCCGCCAGTGGCCAAGTCTTCGAAGCAGAGGCTGCGGTCAAACTCGGCGCGGCTAATGCAGCGACCCGACGCGCCACCGACTTGCACGGCCTTGGCGTGAAGTCCGCCAACGAGCTCGAGCAGCTCCATAACCTTAATGCCCATAGGCAGTTCGTAAACCCCGGGCTTCTCGCAGTCGCCCGATACGGAGAAGAGCTTGTAGCCGCGCGACGCCGGCGTGCCGAAACCGGCAAACCACGCGCCGCCGCGATGAACGATGCGCGCGGCCAACGCCAGTGTTTCGACGTTGTTAACGATAGTCGGCTGGCCGAAGAAGCCTGTATTGACAGGGAAAGGCGGGCGGTTGCGGGGCTCGCCGCGATGGCCCTCTAGGCTTTCGATCAGCGCGGTCTCTTCGCCGCAAACGTAAGCGCCCGCGCCCATGTGGATTTCAATGTCGAAGTCGAAGCCGGGTATGCCCAAGATGGCGGTGCCGAGGACGCGACGGTCGCGGCGCGCGCTGAGGACGCTTTCGAGATGGGCGCGCAAGTACCTGTACTCTCCACGTAAGTAGACGATGCCTTGGCTCGCGCCGATGGCACGGCCGGCCAGGGCCATGCCCTCGAACACGAGGTCGGCGCGCTCCGTCAGCAGCACGCGGTCTTTGAACGTGCCCGGCTCGCCTTCGTCGGCGTTGCAGACCACAAATTTGGCCTCGCCCGTGGCGTCTTTGGCGAGTTGCCACTTGGTCGCAGTGGGGAACCCGGCACCGCCCCGCCCCCGCAAGCCTGACGCGCGAACCTCGTCGATAATGGCCTGGGTCGGCCCGCCCGCGGCACGCTGCAGACCGGCATCGATCGGCACGTCGACACCAAGCAGAATATCCTGTGGTTTTGTGCTCATGACGCCCTCCCTGCCATCGGGTCGTAGTGGAAATGGGGGGAATGGGCGACGCCCGCGTGGCGCAGCGGGTAGACGCCAAAGGCAGCCCGCGCCTGCTCAAGAATCGTATGAATTTGCGAACACTTGACCTGTGCATGAAGCTGGTCGCCCACCAGAAGCGCTGGCCCGCGGTCGCACTGCCCCAGGCACTGGGCATACTCGAGCGAAAACCGACCGTCGGCAGTGGTTTCGCCAAACTTGATGCCCAAATCGTTTTCGATCTGCCGAGCCACTGCGTCTTTGCCGGCCAGGTCGCAACTGAGGGACCGGCACATGCGAATCATGACGCTGCCGCGCCGTTCCGCGTGGAGGAACGAGTAAAAGCGCACTACGCCGTACACTTCGACTGGGTGGATATCCAGTAGCGCAGCGACCTCCTGCATGGCAAACTTATTGATATAATGATACTTTTCTTGGATCGCGAGCAGAATCGGCAGCAGCGCACTCCGCTTGCGGCCGTGCTTGTCGGCCAGCGCGATGATTTCGGCCTCGAGCACGCGTTGTTCTTGGATCAGCATGGGCACCTCGGCAAGCGGCGGTCCTTCGTTCACAACCTGTCGAGGCTCAAGATAACTCTATGGGTGCGCGTTCCAAGGCCCCTGCGGCGATTTCGGGCGGTCGCACGACATCACTTTGTCAGAGCGCGCGTGACGGCCGTGTGACGTGCGCTCGGCGCCGACGAAGCGCCCCGCGACACAACGCACCTTCATGTCATATTTATGATATTATTATAGTTATTTTCGATAATGGCCGCTCTTGGATTGGCGTCCGCCGACAGACATAGGCCGACGCAAAGGCGGTAGGTTCGCAGGTCCGGCAGCCGATGACCGGATGGCGCATCCAGCGGGACTCGACGACGATCGCGATGTGATCGCGTCTGGGGACAGCACATTTCATCTATAATATCAATGCATTTTGAGCACCTGCTGGCCTGCGTCGCGCGTCGTGCGTCATTGAACTGAGTTTTTTTCACCCCAAACCGCGGCAAAACCCGCGCCCAGATCGATCACCTTGGTATGCGGACCTGTGTCCGCGACAGAGGCCCCATGTTCCAGCACCGCCGCTACAGCCCCGACGTCCTGTTCGAAGTCAGCCAGCGCACCAACC
>CAISBR010000220.1 GCA_903883645.1 uncultured Myxococcales bacterium
CCTGCGGCACGGGCCTCGTCATGAACGGCATCAACGCCGACGGCTCGTACGCTTGCATCGCCTCGGCCATCGCCGGCGACATGATCGACGAGATCAGCAACGGCTTGATTTGGAACCAGTTCACCGACTCTACTGCCGGCACGGTCGGCACCAAGATCCCCGACGGTCTGGGCGCCGGCGTCACCGATACCCTCACGTTCCCCGACATCGGCCAAGCGCAGAAGATCTGGGTGAATGTGGTCCTTGCCAACTCCGACCTGAGCGGCGTCAAAATCGAGCTCTACGGCCCCGGCATCGCCAACCCCTATTTGCTCTACAACGGCGGCAAGACCGGCACCGCGCTGACCACCAACTTCAACACCGACCTGCCGATCGTCTCGGGCGACATGAACAAAGACTGGGTCGGGCAGAACATCAAGGGCGCTTGGTCGATTACCGTCAAGGACTTAAAGGCCGGCGGCGGCACGGGCGGCTTCGACGGCACCCTGAGCTGGTCGATGAACATCCAGACCCTGTCGAACCAGAAGATCCAGATCAAGGGCAACCTGATTGTCGACAAAGATGTCACGATTGGCGGCAACCTGACCGTCGCGGGCAATGCCTCGCTCATGTTCCCCACTGGATCGCGCCCCTTCTTATACGGCCAGATCGAGGACCACACCGACGGCAACTGGGTCTACCACGCCGCCACCACCTATGCCTCGGGTTGCGGCACCACCAACGAGCAACTCCACACGTGCGTCGAGCAGGTGATGTGGGGCAGCAAATACGGCAACTTCCGCACGGCAATCGGCGGCGACAACTATGGCAACAGCAGCGGCGACCAGACCCGCCAGTACATGGTGGCGTTCATCAAGAACTCGAAGGCTACGCCGGTCAATCAGCAGCTCTGCTGGGATTGGGCGGCAGGGCCCTGGGGTAGCAACTACGCTAGCCTAGCCCTCAACGGCACCGACGTTTGGAGCTATACCAGCAACAACGTAAGCCAGACCTGCCAGACCATCACCTTCCCGGCCAACCAGACCTCGGTGGTCGCCCTAAAGGTGGGCTACTACTACTGGACGATGTGGAACGGTACGTGGAACAAGTCGGTGATCGGCTTCTACAACGACTCGTTTAATTTCAGCGGCAACGGACTTGAATTCGACTATAAGCGATACGAGCAGTTCATCTCGAACCAGTAACGTGGCGTACCTGAATTGATCCGCAGGTAGCCCAAGGCCCGCGCCGGTTCACGCCAGCGCGGGCCTTGGCGCTTTTTGCGCGGCGCACCGCGATCCTGCCGAAGACCGCGCGGCAACTAGAATTGGCATCGCGCAGGGCGTACACTACAGGCGCGGCGTGCCACGTCGCTCGGTTCCGTGTTGCACGCGACCATTACCACCAGGAGCCACTATGCCGCGTAACCCTGCATTTCTGAGCCAATCCGGGGGCCTTCTGCGCCGCCTTGGTCTGCCGGCCCTCGCCAGCTTGGCGTTGCTCGCCAGCTCGGCCCTCGCGCCGACTGCCGCGCACGCCGCCGTGCCTGCCCTAGTGACCATCGAGGGCGTGCTCACCGCCAGTGGCAGCACGCCAGCGGCCGACGGCTTTTACAACATCACCTTCGCCGTCTTCAAAGACGCTGCCGGCGGCAACCCGCTGTGGACCGAAGGTCCGGTGCAGATCGCTCTGAAGAACGGCGTGTTTGCGTACAGCCTCGGCAGCAAGACCCCGCTTACGGCTTCTGTACTCAGCGGCCTGCCCAGCGCGTACCTCAGCATGCAGATCGCCAGCGACGCCGAGTTGCCCCGCCAGCCGCTGGTGTCGGTGGCCTACGCCCTGCGCGCCGCTGTCGCCGAGGGCCTCGAGTGCTCAGGCTGCGTGGGCGCCAGCGCGCTAGACCCGCAAGCCCTTGCAGCCTATGCAAAAACTACGGATCTCGGTGCGTACGCCAAGTCCGCATCCCTGGCCAAAGTGGCCACCTCGGGTGCGTTCGCCGACCTGACCGGTGGCCCTGACCTGTCGGGTTACGCCAAGACGTCGGGTCTCGCCAAGGTTGCGACCTCGGGCGCTTTTGCCGACCTGAGCGGCGGCCCCGACCTGACCGCTTACGCCAAGTCCTCGGATCTCAGTGCTTATGTCAAGGCTTCCTCGCTCGCCAAGGTTGCC
>CAISBR010000221.1 GCA_903883645.1 uncultured Myxococcales bacterium
ATACAGCTGGTTGCCCGGCACGATGAACGGCACTCGCTGCGCTATCAGCTTGGCCCGCATCGGCGCATCGATGGCTTGCGGCACCAGGATGCACAGCTCGTTGCGGTGGCGAGCAGCCAGCTCGATGTGCTTGCGCGCGACTGCCGGGGTCACGCTGTGCGGCGTGCGCTCGAGAAGGAGCAGGCAGCGGTGGCCGAGGAGATCGACGGGCACGATGGTGTACAAGTTGTTGAGAAGGTTAGGTAGGTGGCCCGACGCGTCGTCGACTGGCAGGTTCGCGGTAACGCCGAGCACGTCGGCAATGTGGGCGAGTACCTGAGCTAGCGTGTGGGCGGGAGCGGGGTTGTCGGATAGTAACGCCATTTGCACACGATAACGTGTAGCGTGTGATTGTGCAAATTGGTGTTATCGTGGCCTGCCAGTGGCTGAGCATACCTCAACTGGACGTCGCGGTCTGGGGCGGAACAGTTCGAGGCCCACGCAGCCCTTGACGCCGCGAACCTGCTGGAGGCAGTCGCCCGCGTGGCTTCACCAGCCCAAATTCAAGCACTTGGTGAGGGGGCAAGGGGGCCAAGCGGCTGCGGTAGGTGTCGTTGCGCGCCGTATTCCGGGCAGCGTCAACCCGCGATTTCGACCACGCTCGCCCCTGGGTCAGCGTCGGCGGCCAGAAGGCGCTCTGCATGCGCTCTCAGCAATGCCTCCAAAGCGGCCACGTCGCAGTTGCCCACCTTGAGCCAAACCAGCAGTGGCGGTCGACCGAAGCGGAGGGATAGCGCCGCGAAATCAGAATCCTTGGTGACGAGCGCGTAGCCGTCGGCACGTGCCCGCCGCCAGATCGCGGTGTCGTCGGCAGTCTCCATGCGGAGCGTGGAAGTATGAGCGCTATCTGGGAAAACATCGGCGAGGCGGTCGGCCAACCGACGCGACAGGTGCTGGTCGAGCAGCAGCCTCACGCCGCCGCACTCCAGGTCATCTGTTCGCGCTCGGCAGCCCAGGCCAGGCACGCCAGAATATCGTCCTGTTCCAACTCAGGAAAATCGGTGAGAATCTCGGCGTAGGTCATTCCCGAGGCCAGCCAGCCCAGGACGTCGCCGACCGTGATCCGCATGTTGCGAACACAGGGTTTGCCAGACCTCTTGCCGGGTTCCAGGGTGATGCGGTCGCGCCAGTTCATGGGACCTCCTGCCTTCAGCGTAGCGGGTTGGGCACGGTGCCGCAAGGTCACTCCGCCAGCGGAACTTGCCGGGCTGCTTTGCGAGGCGTTCGGTCTCCCGCACGTGAAGCGCTAGGACGCCAACACCCGCCCCAGCACCTTCGCCACAAAATTCGCCGGACCACCGTTGGCCACAACCTGCCGCATCCGTGCTTTCACGGCCGCGACGTCGCCCATCGCCTCGGCGGCCTGCAGCGTGGCCTGATGCGCCGCCCATACATCCTCGCTGGTAATGTCGTAGCCGTAGCCTTGGGCAAGCCAATCCAGCGACGCGAGGCCGGCTTGCACGGCAAAAGCAGGCTGGTCGGTAGCGAAGTCGCGCGCCGCCCGCGTCAGGGTCTTTGGGTCGCACGGCGAGGTCTGCGCCAGGGCCGTGGCCACGTCCCACAGGCCCAGCTCCTTAGCGGTTGCGAACCACTTGCCCTCGTCGCCCGGCGTACTGGCAATCAGGTCGCCTAAGATCTTGGCCGGCGCGATGTTTGGGTATTTCTTCGCGATAGCGCGATATGTGCCAAGGCTGGCGCCACCCCGGTTCGCCAAAAGCGCGTGGTCGCGGTACGCCTCGTCGACGCGCCCGGCAGCCAGCAGAATCGATTCGCACTCGCAAGCCGCGCTGGCTGGGCTGTCGTTGCGGTTCAGCGCCCGCAGTGCGAACTGCAGTGCCTCGTCGGTCTTGCCCTGCGCCGCCAGCGCCCGCACACCCCATACGTGCCAGTGCCACATGACAAAGGGCGCGCGCCGCAGCCATGCAAGGATTTCGTCGTACCGACGCGCAGTTAGTAGCGCGCTGAGACAGGCCACGGTGCCGCGAATAATCTCGCCAATCTCGCGGTCGGGACGCCATGCACAGGCCACAACCCCAAGCAATTGCTCAGCCCATTGGTTGGCAAGCTCGGGACTGGCGCACAGCTCACCCCAACGCTCGTCGAGCAGCTCCAGGTAGGGCATGTCGTCGTCCTGACGCGTTTGCCAGAGGCGCTCGAGCCAGCCCTGCCGCGTCTTGAAATCGGCCGGCGCGGCGGCGATGAGCGGCACCAGCGCACGAATGGCGCCGTTGACGGCCGTGCC
>CAISBR010000222.1 GCA_903883645.1 uncultured Myxococcales bacterium
GCGGAATCGTTCTGGATTGCCACGCTGGCGACCGTGCTTGGGCTGGCGCTGGCGCTGCCGCTGGTGGCCTGGGGCGAGCACAATGCGCTGCTGGATTACTCGCAGGCGATGGGCGAAGGGCTTGAGATGGGCGGCACGCTGCTGCGCACGGTATTTCATACAAAGCTGAGTCTGGGTACGGTGTTGCCGAGTGCTGGGTTGGTGTATGTGATGACGTTGCTGGCGGGGCTGTGGCCGGCGTGGCGGGTCAGTCGGCTGCCGCCGGCGACGGCGCTGCGGGCGATGTAGCAGGCGGAGGGGCGCATGGCGGTGGTGCAGGTCAGCCGGGTGATCAAGGAGTACCGCGACCGCGGCAGCGTGCCGGTGGTGGCTTTGCGCGGCGTGGATTTCGCAGTAGAAGCAGGGGAGTTTATGGCCTTGGCTGGGCCGTCGGGCAGCGGCAAGACCACGCTGCTGAACCTGATTGGTGCGCTGGATGTGCCGACCCACGGGCGGGTGTGCATCGATGGCCACGATCTGGCGGGGCTGAGCGCGACCAAGCTGGCCGACCTGCGCCGCGACCGCATCGGCTTTGTGTTCCAGAGCTATAACCTGGTGCCGGTGCTGACGGCGGCCGAAAATGCCGAGTATGTCATGCAGTTGCGGGGTGTGCCCAAGGCCGAGCGGCGCAAGGCCGTGGCCGAAGTGTTCGCCGCGCTGGGCATTGCTGACTTGCTGGACGCGCGGCCTCCGCAGATGAGCGGCGGGCAGCAGCAGCGTGTGGCGGTGGCGCGGGCGATTGTGGCCGGACCGGCGGTGGTGCTGGCTGACGAGCCGACGGCGAATCTGGACCAAGTTACCGGGCGGGCGCTGATCGAGCGGATGCACCAGCTAAACCGCGAACGTGGCATAACATTTGTGTTTTCGACCCATGACCCCATGGTGCTCGAGCAGGCAGACCGCGTCGTGCACTTGGTCGATGGCCAGATTGCCAGCGATGTGCGCAAGAGCAAAAGAGAGCTGTGAAGACCTTGGTCTTGCTGGTAATGGGCCTGCTGGCGTGCACTTCGGCGCTGGCGCTCGACTTGGGCGATGGTGCGGTGCTGGAGGGGCGCGCTTTCTACAAAACCCTGGGTGCGGGCTATGCGCTGCCGGAGGAGTTGGTGGGCGATGCCACGGGGCTGCCGCGCTGGCTGGCGGGACCGTACCACAGCGCGCGACTGCAGGGGCGGCTGCTGCTGGGTGAAAGGTGGGATATTTCGGTGGGTTGGCAGGCCACTGCCGCGCTGGCGAGCGATGCGGCGCTGCTGGGCGGCTCAGGGAGCGGGCTGCTAAGTGGCGCGGTTCCGGCGAATGTGGCGCCCGCCAAGCGACGGCTCGTCGACTTTGACCCGCTGCTGCTCGACCACCCTACCCTTTGCGTCGGGCACAACATGGACCTGTTGAGCGTGCGCTACAAGACGGGCCTGGGCGATGTGGTGGCTGGGCGGCAGGTGCTGGCTTGGGGCACTGGGCGATTTTGGAATCCGATCGACCGGTTAGCACCCTTTGCGCCGAGTGACTTGGACCGCGAGGTGCGCCACGGCGTGGATGCGGTGCGGTGGACGCTGCCCCTGGGGCCGACCGCGCTGGTCGATGCGCTATGGCTACCCCAACGCAATAGTGCGGATCAGAGCGCCGTGCTCCGCGCCCAAGCCAACTTCTTGGGATGGGATAGCTCTGTAATTGCTGCAAAATTTGCAGACAGCGCACTTGTAGGTGCGGACTTGGCAGGCGATGTGGGGGCGGTGGCCGTGCACGCCGAGTTGGCGCTGAGCGGGCCGTGGGCAGGTGTTGAAAAGTGGCGCAGCAATGCGGTGTTGCGTGCTCTGCTGGGTGGCGATTGGCGGCCGGCCGACAAGTGGCTGCTGTCTGGCGAATACCTGTTCGATGGCGGCGGTAGTACAGATCCGTCACACTATTTAGGTATTCTGCGCAATTCTGAGCATATGCGTGGCGAGTGGTTTGGCGCGGGGCGGCACCGTGCGGGGCTGGCGACGGTGTACCGCTGGAGTGAGGTGCTGGGTTTGTCGGCGACGGCGCTGGTGAGCTTTGCGGACCCGAGCGCGCTTCTGCTTCCCAGCGTCGAATGGTGGTTCGAGCAGAATATACTTGTGCGCACCGGGGTTTATGTGCCCATGGGCCGGGGAGTCGACAGCGCGGTGGGGCTCAGTACTGAGGCAGCGCTGGGGATTTCGAGCGAGTATGGCTCGGCACCATGGGGCGGGTTTTTGCAGGTGGGCATCTATCAGTAGTATAATAAATTCAGGGAGATAGGACCAACTAGCGCCCTGCCCGACCGCGCGCCTGCTGCCGGCGCATGTACAAGAACAAGCTCTCAACTTTTTCGCGGGCCCAAGGGGTGCGGCGCAGAAACTTGAGGCTGGAGCCCATGCTAGGGTCCGTCGCGAAGCAGCGCACCGCAATCTGCTCCGCGAGCCCTGGCCACCCATATTGGGTCACCAGAGCCCGCAGCATCACCTCGAGCGTGACGCCGTGCAGCGGGTTCTTCGGCTGGCGACTGGTGTGCGACAGGTCGGAAGCGGGAGGCTCAGGTGTCCCAGCCGTCGGCACGGGGGGCGGCTCGGACTGATGCGGCTGCTCGGGGTCGGAGGGCATGGCGAGGTACTCGTGAACCGCGGGTAGCGGCGCTCATTCAGCTTGGCGCAGTTGCCGCCGCTTGTCGAGCACTGCGAGTTGAGATCGCATCCACTTTCTACTCTATGTAACTATTGATATTTGATATTAGCGGCACGCCACGCGCGAAGCTCTGACTGGTGCTGTCGGTGCCGATGGGCGATTGACTTACCAGCGATGCGGGGGCACCGTCACCGGACTATCGCCGTCACGGCGCTCGCGACCTCAGCTTGGCAAACCTTGCGCCTTCAGTTCCAACTGGTCACGCTCCCTTGGCCACCGCGCTGATGGTTGGCGTGCTGCTGGCGTCGCTCGAAATGGCCATCGTAAACGCCGTGCTGCCCCGGATCGCCACCGACCTGGACGACGCTGGACTTCTTCCTTGGATACTGACCTGTTACATGGGGGCATCGACCCTAGCGACACCCGTGTTCGGAGTCGTTGCTGACCGATACGGCAGATTTGCCGCCTACGCATGGGGGATGGGCTTGCTCTTGCTGGGTTCCGCACTGGCCGCGCTGGCACCATCGATGCCGGCAATGCTGGCTGGGCGGGTGTTGCAGGGGCTGGGCGGTGGGGCGCTGATGCCGGTCACCATCGTCATCTTTGGCGACCGCTACCCGATCGCCGAGCGTGCCAAGATGTTTGGTCTAATTTCGGTAGTTTGGGGCGCATCGACCCTGCTTGGGCCGGTGGCGGGTGCTGCACTGACTTCCTGGTGGGGCTGGCGGGCGGTGTTCTGGATCAACTTGCTGCCTGGCACGTTGGCGCTGTTCGGCGTGTGGCGCGAACTGCGTGGTACCGGTTTGGCCCCTGTGCACCGCCCTTGGCTGCCGGCCGGGTTGTTTCAGTCGCGTTCCCAATGGGTTCTCAACATCAGCGGCGCGTTTGCAGTAGCGGCACTGTACGGCATTCTCGCCCATGTGGCGGTGTGGGTTCAGGGCGTGCAGGGCGGCGATTCGATGGATGCCGGGGTCGCATTGCTCCCGCTAACGCTGAGTTGGACCGGTGCAAGCCAAGTGGCGGCCCGGCTTATTGCGCCATGGGGGTTGGCTCGTTTGCTGCGGCTGGGCGGAGCGCTCTTGGTCTCTGGCCTCGGGCTGGCTTGGTGGTGGACAATGGCACCGGTGGGACTCGGCTTGCTCGGCGCGGCGATGGGCGTTCTTATCACCTGTCTGAATCTTGCAATCCAAGAACTGGCCCCGGTCACAGCCAAGGGCGCGGCGATCAGCACCGCAATCTTCTTACGAAATTTGGCGGCAACCGCCATCGTCCCCGCGCTTGGCCACTTAGCTGGCTTTCGGCCGGGCATGGCGCACCTTAGCGAAGTCCCCCACCTAGCCGCGGGCGTTCAGCGGGTTACTGGCGGTTGTGCCGTGCTGGGTGCCCTGGCCGCGGTGACCCTGTGGTGGGGGCTACCCCGGCAAGATGGGCCAGACCTTTGATGTCGCGAAAGCATCCATTTTCTACCCCTCGAAAGTATTAACTATTGATCCAAGCCCGGCCACCGCGGCCACACCCCGGCCCGCCCCGGAAAGCTCCACTGCGGAAACTGCACCGCCCGCGCCTTTTGCCCCGCCGCCAGCCGCGCC
>CAISBR010000223.1 GCA_903883645.1 uncultured Myxococcales bacterium
GATCATCTGCTGCTTTTGCGTCTGCGCCACGGCCTCGGCGCCGCCCGACACGGTATACAGCACCACCGTGCCGCCCATCGCCCACACCGTGGCTTCGAGCGACCAGCCCAGCAGCGCCGACAAGATAATCGCCGGTGCGTACAGGGTAATCCCCGCCGCCAGCCCCCGCTGCAACAAGAACAGCGTCGCGCCCAGCACCCGCGCACCCACGCCAAAGCGCTTCTCTAAGATTTCGTAGGCGGTATACACCTTCATGCGGTGGTAAGCCGGCGCCAATACAGCACTTACCACGATCAGCGCCAGCGGCATGCCCAGATACACTTGCACAAAGCGCATACCGTCTTCGTAGGCTTGGCCGGGCACAGAAAGAAAGGTGATTGCGCTAGCTTGTGTGGCCATGACCGCGAGGCCGATGGTGGCCCAGCCCTGGCTCGAGCCGCCGCGCAAGTAGGCTTCGCTGCTCTGGTTGGCGCCGCGGCCGGCCCAGATGCCCCAGCCGACGATAAGGAGCGATACGCTCAGCAAAACTGCCCAGTCTAGGCCGCTCACGACCAGTACCTCTGCGCCGCCCACAGCAGCGCCATTACCGCGACTTCAATCGCAAGTACAGCTACATACACCCTGTTCCAGCTGCCCAGCGGCGCGCCCATCTCCGTCATTTACATTGCTCCGTTATTTGCTCTGCTCCGTCATTCACTGTGCTCCGTCATTCACTGTGCTCCGTCATTCACTGTGCTCCGTCGCTTACGGCCCCAGCAGGTTGGCAAACAGCCGCCACGCCCCCGGCACCCCGGCCGGCAGCTGGCGGAAGAACGCCAAACCCGTGTAGATATAGGTACCTTTGCCATGTTGCGCCACCAGCAGCGCCCCCGACTGCAGCGCCTCGCCCGGGTCTTGCAGCTGCAGTGGCGTGCGGTAGTGCGCGTCCCACGTCTGGGCAAAGTACAGGCCGCGCTCTTGCACCCAGCCCTGCATGTCCGCGTCGTTCAAGCGATTTGGCGCGGTCAGCAGCGTGTCGGCAGGGTCCTGCCAGTGCATCGCCGCCGTCTCGTCAGTCACGCGTTCGCGCCCAATTTCAAGCGGATACGGCCCCAGCGGCACCGTCAGCGGCCCCACGCGGCTGTTGGTGTGGTACTGCATGATCAGCCGCCCGCCCGCCTCGACCCAGGCGTACAGTTTCTTGAGGTGCACCGCCAGCTTGGGCTGGGCATTGAGCGCGCGCACGCCCACCACAATCGCGTCGTAGCTGCTCAAATCATCTGTCGCCAGGCGGGCTTCGGGCAGCAGCGTCACCTGGTAGCCCACCGACTGCAGCGCCTCGGCCACCTTGTCGCCCGGCCCCGGGATGTAGCCGATACGCCGCTTGCCCAGCACCAGCGCCGCCGACTGCAGCCGCACCTCGGCCGGCCGTCGCACCGTAATCTGGGGAATATGCTCGTATTCTAGGGTGTCTTGCCGCAGCGACCAGCTCTGGCCCTGCCACGTCGCCCGCGCCCGCAGCACACCCTGCGCCATCGGCCCGCTCGGCGCCGTCACTCGCACCGTCAGCGTCGTCGGCTCGCCGCGCAGCCCAGCGGGCACAATCACGTGGTCGGGCGCGCACTTCCAACCCGTGGGCACCGCAAAATCCACCCGCAGCGGCTCGGCCGTCGGCCCCGGCAGCGCGCTCGTCAGGGTCCACTGCAGCGCGGCCACTTGGCCCTGCGGCACCAGCGCCACCGGCCGATCGGGCGAAAGCGCAAACGGTGCGACCACTTCTACGGGCCGACTCCGCTCGCCGCGCACCGGATCCGTCCACTGCCACTGCACGGCGCGCTCGACCGCGACCGCCACACCCGCGATGCTCAGGTCGAACACCGCTCGCAGCGGCGCCGGCGCCACAGGCAGGTGCAGATCCTCAGGCTTATCGAGCACATGCAACCCACCCTGCGGCGGCTGATGCAGCCAATACGGGGTCGTCGGCACCGCGCTCGCCGGCACTTGCGCACTCACAAGCTGGGTCTGCGACGCGTGCAGCGGCAGGTCTAAAGCCAGCGTCTGCACAGGAGTTTCGGCCGCACCCACCAGCCGCACCCCGCGCAGCGCCACTTGTGCCGGCAGCCCCAGCAATTCGGTCGTCTTCACCGCGAAGCTCTGGCCCGGTACCAGCGCCGCCGCGTCGGTCTTGGCCTCGAGCCACAGCCCCGCGCACGCCGCCAGCAGCCGCTCGACGTCGCGCAACTTAGCATCGCGATAGGGATTATCTGTGGGCAGCTTGGCGATCAGCCCGCGCAGCTTAGCCAGACCCGCCAGCGAGTTCTGGGGTGCCCGCAGCTCATAACGCTGCACCAGCTCGGCCACCGCGGCATCGATCGGCGCGCCGCCGGCAAAACGCTGCCAACGAAACTCGATTCCACTAAAGGGATCGGTATCTTGCGGCTTGCTGCCCGCCAAGTGCTCAAAGAACTCGGGCAGCGGCCCGCGCGCGGTCGCCACGCCAAAACCTTGGCTTTTATGCTGACTTCGGCTCTGCGCCGCCACCTCGCCCCAGTCGCGGCCCAGCAGCGGGCTGTAGCCGCCCACGTCCAGCTTGTAGGGCGCCTTTGCGTCCTCGAGTTTACGGTTAAATAGCGTGACGTTGTGCAAAAGCCGCTGCGGCTGCCAAGGGGTCAGAACACCTTGAAACTGCTTGGTATCGCCCGCCGCCGCAAACGCCTCGGCCGCGAGCACGGCAGACGCCATGTGGTGGCCGTGGTTGGGCGGCTGCGGCGTAAAACGCGTAATCACCACATCGGGCTGCACCTGGCGCAGCTGGCGCACCACGTCCGTTAACACTGCGTCTTCACCCCAAATTTGCAGCGCTTCGACCGTCGCCTTGGTGTAGCCCAGGTCGCGGGCGCGGGTAAAACGCTGCTCGGCACCGTCGACCTGCCGCGCCGCCAGCAGCTCGTGGGTCCGCAGCACGCCCAGCAGTTCGTCTTGCTCGGTGCCGATCAGATTTTGGCCGCCATCGCCCCGGGTCAGCGACAAATACACCGCCCGCAGGCCGCGCTCGCCGGCTAACCACGCCAGCAGCCGCGAGTTTTCGTCGTCGGGATGCGCCGCCACATACAGCACTGTGCCCACCACCCCCAGGCGCTGCAGTCCGGCCAGCAGCTCGCCACTCGCCGGCAGCTGGGGCGAAACATGAGGCGATTGGCCATGTTCAAAGGGCAGGGCAGCGAGCGACATGGGCACCCCCAGCGGCAGTGCGAGCGCCACGACTAGGGCTAGCCGCGCAGTCTGGCGCCAAGAGGGAACAACGCGAAGATTCATGGGCATATTCTCGTCGGGCAGCGCATTGGCCCTCCGCTGGCCTAATCTAACACTGCCCCGCTGCGGAATCGACTTGGCCTCTGCGCGGTTGATCAGCGGCTTGCTGCGCCCCATTGGCGAATCGGCCGCGTCCCCGCTACTCTGCCCGCCCGGCCAGCTTGGCCAAATGCAGCTACCATGTCACGACCATTTGCCCCAACTTGGCTTGCCGGCGACCCAAATGCGCGGGCGCTGCTGCCCGCTGCCATGCTCGACCCCCTTGGCCGTAGGCTTGCGGCCCAGCAGGCGGCGCTGCGTCCGATGCATCCGGGGGCGCTGCAAGCGGCGCGCGACTTGGCCTCGCAACTGCCTGAACGACCTGCGCGATCGGCCAATCTCGCCAAGCTCGAGCAGGGTGGGACCGCCGTGGTGGTTACGGGCCAGCAGCTGGGGCTGTTCTTGGGTCCGCTGTTTACCTTGCACAAAGCTGCGACCGCGGTGGCGGCGGCGAAAGCGCTGCAGGCCGAGACGGGTGTGCCCGCGGTGCCGCTGTTTTGGCTGCAAAGCGAAGACCACGACGCCGCCGAGATCGACCACGCCTGGCTACCGCGGCCGCCGGGTGCGCCGGTCAAGCTGCACGCGTCGCTGCAGGGTGCCGGGCGTGCCTCGGTAGGCAGTCTGCAGACCTCTCCGCAACTGCCTAAGATTCTAGATGATCTCGAGCTAATGCTGCACGGCTTGCCCCACGCCGCCGCGACCCTGGCGCTGCTGCGCGACACGTGGCGTCCGGGCGAGCCCCTCAGTCTGGCGGTGGCGCGCCACATCGATGCGCTGCTGGGCGACAGCGGTCTTGTCATCCTTGACCCGCGCCACCCGGCGATGGTGCAGGCGGGGGCGGCGCTGCATCAGCAAGTTATCGATCAGCATGGTGAAATCGAGAGTTTGCTGCAAGATCGCAGTGCTAAGCTGCAGGCTGCGGGCTTTGAGCCGCAGGTGGCGCTGCGCCCCGGTTCGCCCCTGAACTTTGTGGCGCCGGCCGGCGACGGTACGCCGCGTTTTCGCCTGCGCGCCCAAGGCGACCAGTGGCAGGTGCTGCGCCGCGATGGCGAACAAGTCTTGAGCGACGCGCAGTTGCGAGCCCTGCCGCCCTCCGCTTTTAGTACCTCGGCGCTGCTGCGGCCCCTGCTGCAAGACCTGCTGCTGCCGTGTGCGGCGTATGTAGGTGGCCCGGCTGAACTCGGTTATCTGGCTCAAATTCAACCGCTTTACCCCCTGTTGAGCATCGCACCGTCGCAGCCCATCGCCCGCGCCGGCTTTACCTGGCTCGAGGGCTGGCTGCAGCAGGCCATGGCCGAACACGGCCTGTCGCTCAAAGACTTACAAGACCCACCAGCGGCACAGCCCGACCACCCCGCGCGGCAAAAGCAGGCGCAGGCGCAGGCCGACCAGCTCGCCGGGCAGCTAGCCCAGGCGCTCGACAGCGTGTGGCCGCAGCTGCAACAGGCCTTGGCGCAAGCGGATCCGGGCCTCGACAAAGCGGCGGAGCGCACCCGGGCGCAGATCGACGACAGCGTGTCCAAGCTTTTGGGCAAGCTGGTGCGGGCGCAGTCGGCGCAAGCCCTGGGCGATGCGAGTCGCTGGGTGCGCGCGCAAGTGCTCTGCTGGCCTCAGGGTTTGCCGCAAGAGCGCTTCTATAGCTGGCCGTGGTTTGCCGCGCGGTTTGGCATCCAGGCGCTTACCCACGCGACCCTGGCCATGCCGTCTCCCTTTGCCGGTGAGCACCGGGCCGAGGTGCTGTAAAGAATGCGTCATAAGCCCCTAGACATTTTAGTCATTGCCCCTCATCCCGACGATGCCGAGCTATTTTGCGGCGGTCTGCTCGCCAAGCTGGGCGCGGCCGGCTACCGCTGTGGCGTGCTCGATCTGACCCGCGGCGAGCGGGCTTCGCGTGGTGAACCTTGGATCCGTGAGCAAGAAGCCGATGCGGCCGCCCTGGTGCTGGGCCTAGCGTGGCGGGGCAATCTGGCGCTGCCCGATGCGGGGCTCGACAGCCGCAATGCCTCGCAAGTGCTTGCGCTCGTTGAGCAACTGCGCGATGTGCGCCCCGGCCTGGTGCTGGCGCCGTGGCGGCACGAGCGACATCCCGACCACGAGGCTGCGTCGCAGCTGGCCAAGCGGGCGGTTTTTCTTTGTGGTCTGCGCAACTGGCCCCTGCCCGATCAGCCCGCCCACACGGTGACGCAGCTACTGTATTACCCGATGCGTACGCAGCAAAGTCCCAGCTTCGTGGTCGATATTGCCGCGTTTGCTGCGATCAAGGCCCGCGCCATTGCTTGCCACGCCAGCCAAGTTGCCGCCGACGCTGCAGCGCCGAAAACCCTTGTAAGTTCAGATGCATCGGCCCTGTCTCTGCAGCATCGCGACGGCTGGTTCGGTGCCTTTGTCGGCAGTGCGGCGGGCGAACCCTATCTCGTCGACGGTCCTCTGCCGGTTGCTGACCCCGTGGCCCTGTTTCGTGCCCGTTCTAACCCGCCGCAATTCTTTGAGGAACCTTGAAACCTGCCCGCCTGCACATCGCCATGGTCTGCTTGCCCTCATGGGGTGGCAGCAGCGTCGTGGCTGTCGACCTCGCTTGCGGGCTCGCCGAGCGCGGCCACCGTGTCACGCTCATCGCCAATGGCGCGCCGCCGCACCGGCTTGCCGCCAAGTTTTCTAACGATTGTTTACAGTTTCTACCCGTAGTCATCGGCGATCACCCGGCATTGGCGCAGGCGGGCGCGCTCACGGTGGCGCTGGCTGGCACGCTTTTGCAGCTGCTGAGCCGCGAGCCTGTCGACCTCTTGCACCTGCACTACGCCGTGCCCCATGCCATGGCCGCGCAGCTGGCCCGCGAGGCCTATATCCTTAAATTTCCAGCCACAATCGTCAGCTTGCATGGTACCGATGCCAGCGAAGTGGCGGCCGACCCAACGTATCAAGCCTTGTTGCGGCGCGCTTTGCAGCCCGTGCAGGCCGTGACCGCACCGTCGCTCGCCCTGGCGCAGATCGCCAGCAATCACCTTGGTTTGGCCGATATGCCGCGCGTGCTGCCCAATTTTGTCGATTTGCAGCGCTTTCGGCCCGCCGCCACTCGCAACCGCCGCCACCTCGATCACTACTTCGCCGCGGCCGACGACTCGCCCGTGCTGCTGCACATCTCGAACTTTCGCCCCGTCAAGCAGACGCCGCTGCTGCTGACGCAATTTGCCAAGCTGAACAAGCAGTTGCCCTGTCGCTTGCTCTTTGTGGGCGACGGTCCTGAGCTGCCGGCAGTGCAGCAATTGGCCCGCGATCTCGGGGTATTCGACCGCGTCGCCAGCTTGCCGCCCCGCGCCGACTGCGTCGAACTGCTGCAACACGCCGACCTGTTCGTGCTGCCCAGTCGCAGCGAAGGCTTTGGTCTTGCGGCGTTAGAGGCCATGGCCTGCGGTACGCCGGTGGTGGCGACCGCGGTGGGTGGGCTGCCCGAGGTGGTAGAGCACGGCGCGACCGGCCTGCTGACCGACCCGCACCAGCCCGAGCAACTGGCCCTTGCACTGCAGACTCTCTTGCAAGATCAGCAACTTTGGACCCGTATGTCGCTCGCCGCACGCCAGGCCGCCGAGCAGCGCTTCGGGCAAGCCGCGGGGGTGCAGCGCTGGCTCAATCTGTACCAGCAGCTGCTCGCGCCCGCGTAGAGCCTACTTCTTCTTCCATTCTTTCAGGGCCTTCTCAACCGCTTCTTTGTAGAAGTAGTTGGGATCCTTTAGCCCCAGCTCGTCGGCCTTCTTGGCAAGTTCAAGCGCCTCGCCCTCTTTGCCGGTGCGCTGCAGAATCTGCGCCTTAATCCACAGGTTGTACCACGCCACTTCAAGCGCCAGCGACTTGTCGGCCAGCGCCAGGGCACCGGCATGATCCCCAGCTGTTTCGCTCAGATAGCGCGCCGCATTGGCATAGGGCCGCCAAGCTGCCTTGGCCATCGCCTCGATCCCCGCCTTGGCCTGCGCCGCTGTGTCCACGCGAATATCCACAGAAATCCGCAGCTTGTCCCACTCTAGATCGAGCCGCGTCGCATCGTCGGCGGTATTGGCAAAGGCAAAAATCATGCGCTCGCGCGGCGCAATCGCCTCGGTCTTGGCAGGTACGCGCAGCACATCGAGCTTCTGGTCATACTCCTTGCCGCCACCGAATACCGCGAGATCACTGTTCAAAATAAGTGTCCAGCCCTTTTGCGTCGGCAGCGCGGCCAGGGCATAGGTACCGGCCTTCACCGGCTGCCCGCCAAACTGCACATCGCGGCTAAAAGTCAGCTTGGTTGCGGCATTGGCACCGGCGCGCCACACCTTATCCCACGCCACTACCCCGCCAAAAGCGACCCGACCTTTGACCGCTGGGCTCGAGTAATCCAGCGAAATATCTGTAAGTCCAACGCGTTGCGCCACCTTGGCGGCCGGGCTCGGTGCCGGCAGTTCCAGGGCCTGCTGGGCATGGGCAGTGGTGGCACCAGGCAGTTGAGCCAGGGTCGCCGCGGCAAAAAGCGCAATTGTGTAGCCAAGTCGTTGCATGCTGTTCCTTCCAAAGTGCGCGTGGCGCGGGCCAAGCAGCTGGGGCGGTGGCGCAGGTTCATCCGGCGGCACGGTGCGCATAGCTAGCAGATGTGCTGAGTAACCGCCAGATCGACGCAGCGTCATAACGTATCATCAATGGGTTAAGCCCTGATCCGCATCGCTAGATTGGCCGCCCGCGCGAAACGACCTAGACTAGTGCTGTCGCCGGCCCCTCGGCCGTGGCGCGCCGGGGGTGCGATCGTGGCAGTGGCTCGTATTCTTCTGATACTACTTGGATTTATGCTTACACTCGCCGCGAATTCGGACCATGTCTCGGCTCAGGAGTCGCTCGCCGCTGCCGCTACACCCGCGCAAGCTGAGCCCCTGGCGGGCATCGCCAATGGCACCTTTTTCGCGCGATCGCCAGACGACAGTATTCAGCTTTTCCCCAACGGGCGCTTGCAGCTCGACGGCTTGTGGCTCGCCCGCGATGCGGCCAACAAAATGCCCGACGACGCGCTGCTCGTTCGCCGCGCCCGCCTCGAACTGGCCGGCCGTATTGGCAAAATCATCGGCTTCAGCTTAGGTTCCGACTTTGCCACCACCAGCGTCGGCACCGACAACTTCATCGTCGTCGACCCGTGGCAGCGGCTGTTCGCCTTGCAGGTCGGGCAGTTCAATGCGCCGTTTACCCTCGATAACAGCATTGGCGACAAGTCTACGGACTTCATTGAGCGCTCGGCGACGGCCCGCACCTTTGCGGTGCCCACGACCAAAGAGGTCGGCGCCATGCTCAACGGCGTTGCCCCGCACGGCTTGGGCCACTGGGCCCTCGGTTTGTTCAATGGCGACGGCCAAAATGCCCGCAATAGCGACAGCGAATTCGACGTCATCGGCCGTTTCGCGGTGGCGCCCCTGGCCCTCGCGCCGTGGTCCGCGGTTCGCAATGTCACGCTGGGCGGCTCGCTCTGGCTGGGCAATCGCGCCAACAATAAGGATGCCTTCGCCGCGCAAACTACGCAAAACGGCTTCAAATTCTTCGAATCCGCTTGGAAGGCGACCGATGCTACCGCCGTGGCCCACAGCTACGAGCTGCGGCAAAAAGGCGAGCTGCGCGCCTATGCTGTCGAGCTCAACGCGCCAATCGACCATCGCTATGGGGTGCGCGCCGAGTGGGTCCATAAGCGCCAGGGCCTCGCCGAAACCGATCTCGCCGATAGCAAAGCTGCCGGCTTGTCTGAGCTTTCGGGCACGTCGATGTACGCAACGGCATGGTGGTGGGCAGTGGGCGACGACACGCTGGTGCCGCAAGATTCCACGCAAAAACTTCCAAGCTTCGAGGGGTTGCAACCTACCGTCCTGCGCCACGGCCTGCAGTTGCTAGCCCGTGTCGAGCGGCTCGACGAGACCCTGAGCAGCGATCATGCCTCGCTTGCCAACGCCATGGCCGGCCGCACCCAGCTCGACGCAGTGCAAGTGGGTATAAACTACTGGTACTCCAAGCGTTTTCGCGCCAGCATCAACTATGGTGCCTACCACCTAAGTGGCACCAGCAAGACCATCGCCAACGCCAAGACGACCAACGGTGGCGGCGCGTGGGAGAATGAGGCGACGTTGCGGCTGGCCATTGCACTTTAAGATAGCTTGGTTACACCCTACCAGCTGCCCTTAGCCCGCGATGCCGACCTCGACCCACTCGGGCTCAAGCAGCTGTTCGACGACCGCGGGCGCCATGGCCACCAAGAAGCCCCGCGCGCCGCCGTTGATATACACGCGATCGAGCTCAAAAATCGTCGCTTCGGCGAATACAGGCAGCTCTTTGCGGGTGCCAAAGGGCGAGGTGCCGCCCACCAAGTAGCCCGTGTGTTTGTGCGCAATATCCGGCAAACACGGCATAATCGCCTTCTTGCCCAGATGGCGCGCCAAGTTCTTCGTCGACACCTGTAGGTCGCCGTGCATCAGCACGATCAGCGGCTCGCCATCCTCGTCTTGCATCACCAACGTCTTGATAACACTGTGTTCATCCACGCCCAGCTCGCGCGCAGACACCTTGGTCCCGCCCTTTTCTTCGTAGGCATACAGGTGCTCGGTGTAGGGGACGTTTGCCGCCCGCAGCGCACGAATCGCTGGAGTTACCGGGGTTTGCTGCGCCATCGCCATCTCGTGCGGTCCCAGCCGCAGCGGCGATGCTAGCGCAACTTGCCTTCGCACGCGCGGTTTGCGATCGTGCGGGCCGGAGGTGCGCTGCCGTGACTGTTTGGACCCATTTCGCCCAAGGTGTCGCTGCGGCAGCTTGCGTTGCAGTTCTAGCTAGTTGTGGTGGTGGCTCGACGGTTGCCGTTGTCAAAGCTCCTGCGGATGTCACCGTTGCCGATGTGGCGGGCGATGCGCAGTCCTCTGATACTGCTAAAGATATCGGTTCAGATAGCGCTGCGGACGCGACATCCGCTACGGCCAAAGACAGCCTCGTCGATGCCCAGCTCGACTCGCAAGTTGCCGATACGGCTCAGGATACTGCCCAGGATACTGTGCCAGACGTCGCACCAGACGCCGTGCCAGACGTCGTGCCAGACGCCGCGCCAGACTCGGTTCCAGCTGGCGACGTTGTGGCGGATACCGGTGGAATTTCATGCGCGAAGGCCGTGATCCTGTCGGGGCAGATCAAAGGCCGCTATCTCGAGCTGGCCGCTGCGGCCTCGACGACCGACGGCACCCCGGCCACTGGCTATGCGTGGACCGCGCAAGTGCCTGTGGGGCCACCACAATGGGCCTCAGGCGCCGCCGCAGCTACGGCCAAGCTGGGGCCGCTGCTGTACCAGGGCAGCTACACGGTGTGCCTGCAAGTGCAGACCGCGGGCCAGCCATCGTGTGCGCCTACGTGCCAGACCTATGCGTTTTCTCCCGGGATTTACATCGAGCTGACCTGGCTGACCCCCGCCGCTAGCGATCCGAGCGGTGCTGGTGCGGCCGACCTGAACCTGCACTTGGCCAACGACCAGGCGGGCGATGGCAAGGACTGGGACTGCGATGGCCAGCCCGACCCCTGGTACGACGAGCAAAACGCAGCGTTTTGGCTGAATCCGACGCCCGATTGGGGCCAGAGCGGCCTTTTGGCTGACGATCCGCTGGTTGATGATGCACCGAACCCGCTGAAACCAGAAGTGATTTATATCGACAAGCCCGCGCCGGGCACCTACCAGCTGGCCGTGCACGCGCTAAACGACAAGCTTGCCGGCCCGTCGCTGGCGAACATTAGCGTGTATGTCGCGGGGGTGCAGCTGCTGCAACTGTCTGGAATTAGCTTAAAACAGAGCGACCTGTGGATTGTGGGCAAGCTCGTCGTGCCTCCAGGCGGTGCTTCGGCGGCGTGGCTCGCCTGCAGCCAATCGGCCGACGCGTGCCAAAGTGGTGGCAAACTGTGGCAAAGCGCTGGCGACCTTTGCACCACGCCGTGCTATGAATATGCCGGCTTGTTCAGTAAGCCCAGTCCCGGCTGTGCATGGAAGTGGCCGTAATGCTTCGTAACCTGCTGCTGCTCCTGCTTCTAATCGCGCTGGTAGGTTGTGGCAGCGAGTCTGCCGACCCGACATGGCAGTTGCGGCTGCAAGGGGCCAGCGGGCAACCTCTGACAAGTTATGTCGCGTTGCTAACTGGTGGCGGCCAGGTGGTGCGACTCGAGTGCCCCGGTGCTCGCTCGGCGACCTTTGGCGCGCAGTGTGTGGCGGGCGGCCTGACCCTGCGCAAGCCACCGACCGCGCTGCATATTTTGGTCAAGTCGAAGGGGTGGCAAAGCCGCGAACTCAGCGCCACTCCCTCCGCCGGCTCCACGCAGCCGTTGGTGCTGTTCGCTCTGCCCGACCCCGTGCAAAGTGCTGATTATGCCACGGTTCTGACCCCCGCCGCAGGTGCCGATGCCTTCGCCGCGCTCGCCTATGCCGCCTCGACCGAGCTGGGCCAAACGCAGAGCGTCAAGTTCTTGGTCACGGGTCTCGACACTGCGGAACCTAGTGTGTTTTTGCAGAATACCAAGACCCATCCGCTGCACTACACCTTCGCCCATGATGTGTTGCATCTTGCTGGAACAGTTGGCCAATTTGAGCAAGCTACCTACCACGGCCAAGATCGCAAGCAAGCTGCTGGCACGCTGGTGCGCTTCGTGTCGGTGGCCGACGCCAAGCTCGATGGTGGGGCCGCGGCCAAGTCGCCGGTCGCGCTCACGTTCTTCTCAAGCGATGACCTGCAGCCCGCACTAGTGGCTCGCCTGCACCGCCTGGTTGAAGATCGCTTGGGTTTCGTGCCCTTAACGGGCGGTAGCGACCGCTTGGCCTACCTGCCGGCGGGCGACGGGCAAGAGGTGGCGGCGGCGGAGCAGCGCACCCTTCTTGTTCAAAGCGACGTGCCGTGGCTCGACCGCAAGTCCCTGTATGGCGGGCTAAAACTGCAGGTCATGAACCCTGGAGTATCGTACGGCACGCTGCGGCGCCTCACGCCCGAAGAGCTGCCGAGCGCCATCGTGTCGTCGCGCGACATCCTGCTGCTGACGCGCCTGCCCAACGCCCTGCCGATTGTGGGCGGCACCATCGTCGAAGAGCTGCAAACGCCGCTGGCGCATGTCAATGTTGCCGCGCACGCCCGCGGACTTCCAAATATTTCACTGCTCGATGCCTCGACGGACCCGCGCGTGCAGCCGCTGCTCGGCAAGCTGGTCCGTTTCGAGGTCAAAGACGGCGACTTTTCGCTGACCGCCGTGACCCTGGCCGAAGCGCAAGCCTGGTGGGGCCAAAAGCAGAAGCCGCCGTTCGTGCCGCAACACGATGACGATTTTACTGATTTGGCCGATCTGAGCAAGGTCGGGTTTAGCGATTGGACCCGTATCGGCGTCAAGGCGGCCAACGTCGCCGAACTCAGTCACTTTATTGGCGAGCACGCGCCGCACGGCTTTGCGGTGCCGTTCCATTGGTATGTCGATTTCGTGCAAAAGCATGTGGTTACGTCCAATCTGTGCACGAGCGGGCTGTCGCAATGTGTGGCTTCGGGTCGGGCTGGCGCTGCTTGCGACAAAGCGAAGGCATTTTGCGACATTCCGGCCGCTGCGAGCATGACGCTCGCCGACTTTGCCGCGCGCCTGTCGGGCGATTCGCAGCTGCAGGCCGACTCGCCTGCGCTCGAGGCTACGCTGTTCAACCTACAGTATATGTTTACGCAATTGCCGCTCGACCCCACCTTGGCGGCCGCGATCGACGGTGCGGTCGCGCAACAATTTGGCAGCGGCAAAGTGCGCTTGCGCTCAAGCACCAACTCCGAAGACTTGCCCGGCTTCTCGGGCGCGGGCCTGTACGACAGCACAGGCGCGACTGCGACCGGCAAGAGCTCGGCATCGCTCATGATTCGCAGTATTTGGGCCTCGGTTTGGAGCTGGCGGGCCTTTGAAGAGCGGGCCTGGTGGAACATCGATCATCAGCATGTGCGCATGGGCGTTTTGGTCCACCAGAGCTTCCCCGACGAGCAGGCCGGCGGCGTGCTGATTACGCAAAACATCGCCGATCCAACCACATATGGCGTGTATGTCAACGTGCAGCTGGGCGAGATGAGCGTCACCAATCCGACCAATGGCGCCGTGGCCGAGGTGTTCAGCATGGTGGCCGGGCCCAATGGTATGGGGATTCAGCGGTTGCGCTGGTCGTCGCTGTCGCCCGGGCAGCCCCTGTTGAGCGACGCCGAGACTATCGCCCTGTACAAGCTGGCGAGCCAAGTGCAGGCCCATTTTGCCCCGTTGTATCAGCAGGATGCGGGGGTAATGGCCCTCGATATCGAGTTCAAGTTCCACGGGCCCGAGCGCGCACTGTTCTTTAAGCAGGTGCGGCCCTATGTTAATAGTTACTAAATCTTAAGAGGTCTATATGCGCAAAAACATGCCTACACGCCTGGCCGGCTTGGCCGGGCTCGCCCTCGTCGCCGCCGCGTGCGGCTCAAGCACCACCACTGCCAGTTCCGTCGCGGCCGACGCCAGCAAAGTCGATACCGCGACCGACTCCAGCACGCCCGATTCCACCACAAGCGACAGCTTCGCCCCCGACACCGCACCCAGCGATACCGGCAGCGACACCGGCAGCGACACCGCTCCGCTCGACACAGACCCCAGCAAGGACTTTGGCTTTGCCGTACGCCTGCCCGGCCAGCACACCCTTACCTGCAGCAACCCCTCGCCCATGAGCGGCGACACGCTCGTCGTCACCGACGCCGATTTCATCTGCGCATTCAGCTACAAGGGCGCCACTGGCCATGTGTACGTGCAGAACACCGCCACCGGTTGCGAGGGCGGCGGCATGTCCAACTTGGGCACCTTTACTAGCCCAGGTTCGTGGATGTCACTGGCCAGCGGCGTCGCGGCCATGAGCGGCGGCAGCTACGACTGGGGTGGCAATCACCACAACGACTCGCTTGAATTCGACTATCAGGGCAAGCACTTTCGTATGTACCACAGCTCGTTTGGCTACGGTTGGCGCAAGTGCCAGCCCATGGATTGCATCCAGGTCACCGCGGGCGTGGGCGGCGACATCGTCGAAGACGGCTGCACCAAGGACCGCACGCTGCCCATTTGGTGCTCGCAGGTCGAACTCAATGGCAGTTACGCTCCACCGGTCGACGCCTTCAAGAAATGCGCTGGCGACCCGAATCCCTAGCGCACCAGCACTTGAATGTGGCTGAACGCAAACGACTCGTCGGCCGCCGCTTGGTCTAGCCCCGTCGCGAACTTCAGATTCACGGTCGCCGCACTGTGGTTGATGGCGCCAGCCGCGCTTTCGAGCACCCAGTAGCCATTCGGGCCGCTGTTGTTGCCCCAGGGTGCCGGCAAGAAGGTGGCGGTGGTCCAGCCGTTGCCCGAGCCCGGCGAGCCATACGACTTGGTTGCTGACCACGCCAAGGTGTTGTCGACGACCATCTGCGCGCCGTTGGCTTCGCCGTCCCAGCTGTCGACCGCGTAGTAGCGCCCGCGGACGCGCACCTGGCTGTGCGGCAAGTTGGTGGCGAAGGTCTTGTTCGCGCCGCCGCCGGTGCCCCACATGCCGTGGACGCTAGTGCCGGTGCCGGCCACGGTGGCGCTGGTCAAGGTGCCGTCGCTCCAACCTGCAGCATCGGCTCCGCTTTCTTGGGCGATCACCGTCCAGCCGCCCCCTTCGGTGGTCATATCGCAGACGACCTGCTGGATTTTGCCGTCGAGCATCGTCACATAGTAGGGGCCGTCTTTCGACGCGGGCATCTTGGTCAACACGTCTTTGCAGCTCTGCCCCGGGTTGTTGGCGGTGCCGTAGGGGGCGAGCACGATTGGGTACCAGCTGCTGCCATTGCAGATATACAGTGATTTCGCCGCATTGTTGTAGTAGGCCGAGCCCTCGAGCCGCGCATCGCACACCGCCGGAGCGCTGCCGGCCGCGTAAAACTGGAACAGGCCCGTCGCGGCCACCCGCTGCTTGCTCAGCGTCTGCATCTGCACTTGCCAACTCTGGATGGCGCCATCCGTCGGCCCCGTGTTCTTGGCGAGGTCAGCCACCGTAATCGACCACAATCCCTTCGGATTTTGCCCAACCCAGCTAGCCAAGCTGGTCAGCGCCGCCGAGTTCACGGTCAGCTCAAGCTTGGTCCCTGTCTTTTCGCCATTGTAGATGGTGGTCTTGGTCCCCGCCGGATCGTACAGATCTACGCGGACTTTGCTGATGTCCGAGTTGGTCAATGTCACCGCTACCGCCAGCCCCTGCGCGGTGCCGTAGTCGCCCAGTGTCAGCGAATCCGACACGCCCGCGCCCAAGAAGTCGGGGATCGCCACCGGCGTCGCGGTCGAGGCATTACTCTCGACAAACTGGTCGGTTAGCAGGCCATTCGACACCTCGTCGAGGCCGTCGGGTGGCAAATCTTTGGCGCTCAAGCTGGCACTCACGCACTCCAGGCTGCCATCGGCCTTGATGCCCTTGACGACCAGACCTGTGCCGCAGGTCACGCCGACCTTGGCCATGATCGGTACGGAGAGCAAGTCGCCAAATTTACCGGTAGTTGCTACATCCGCGAGCTTGGGTGTGCCCGCCAAGTCTGCGTACTGGCCGGTCGCCGCCACCTTGGCGAGGGCCGACGCCTGCACATAGTTCTGCAAGGACGCGCCGATCGCCCCCTGCACATCGGCCGTCTTGGCATACGACTGCAGCGAGGTGCTCACATCCGTTGTCTTGGCATAGGGTTGCAGTACACCGGCATCCAAGCTTTTCGCCGTGATGCAGCCCGAGCAATCCAGCCCCTCCGCCGTGGCCGCGCGCAGGGCATACACTACGGATTGCAACGGCTTGCGCGGTAGCTCGGGGTCCGTACCCACTTGCACGCCAAAATACGGGGTCGCCAAACCAGCCAGCACTGCGGCAGTCAGCGGCGTCTTGGCCCCGGCCAGCACGTTGAATTGCCCGGCCTTAACGGCCACATCCAGCGGCCCCTCTTGCCAAGCCGCCGCGCCACCCACTTCTTGCGGGTAAATGCGCAGCGTCAACTGGTAGTTGCCATCGGCCACCGCCGTTCCACCGCTCGACAGCAGCGCGCCCTCAAGCGCGGTCGACGTCGGCACCGCCATCGCCGGCGCGGGCAACGCCAGCGCAGCCATAGCAGCTAGGGTCAAAAGCAGGAGTTTTCGCAACATTCGCATGGTGTCCTCGCGCAATTCGGTTCGCATAGCAATCGGCCCTGGCAGTGTAACCAATCCGCATAGCAGCCACAACTTGCCGTTCCGTGTCGGGCCAATAGATTGTAGTTAGGGCGCAATCGCCACTTTGCTGCCACAGCGCAGCATCTGCGAGCCCCAGTACGGGTTGGCCAGCGGCTCACTCAGCTGCAGCCACTTCTGGTAGGTCTTGGTCATGGTGCA
>CAISBR010000224.1 GCA_903883645.1 uncultured Myxococcales bacterium
CTGGGTCCGTTTAAGCTGCGCCAGCTCGCGCTCAGCCTTGGTCGCCCGCGTCTCGGCCTCTTCGCGCGCTTCGACTTGGGCATCGTATTCGGCAGCGCTGACCATTTCGCTTGTGTCTATCTGGCTTTGCGCACTCTGTTGCAGCCGTGCGACCTCGCTTTTCAGCGCGTTGGCGTTCGCCTCGTTGGCGTCCGCGCGCATTCGCTGCAGACCGGCCAGCTCTTCGGCATTGCGGCGACCCGCGCGGGCCTCTTCAAACTTCTCTTGCGCGGCGGCGAGACTCTCGCGCAGGACCTGCAGCTCGTTCTGCAAAGCCTCGATATGGCGTTCATCTTCAGCACGCGAGCCGCTATTCGACTCGGCGATTTGCGCCCGCGCCGACTCGAGCTCGCCGCCCATCGCGCCTAGCTGGGCCTGCAGGAGGGTCGCCTCCGCCTTGGCCGCATCGCCTTGATTGATCGCGTCGTTCGCGGCCCGGCGCGCACTGTCCAAGTCCTGCTGCAACTGCGCTTTTTGCGGATCGTTGCGCGCCTCGTCGAGCCGTCGCGTCAGCGAGTCGACCTCGACCTTCAGCTCTTGGATGCGCGCATCGCGCTGGGCCAGGTCGCCGCGCAGACCATCGACCAGCGCCAGGCTGTCGTCGTGCAGGGCCGGCGGCATGACTTGCGGGGCGCTCGCCCGGGCGGCCATGGCGGCGCGCATCGGGTCGCTGGGCAGCGGTGGCGGCGGCGGCGGCGCCTGGTAGGCCGGTGGCGGTGGCGGCGGCGCGTACGCAGGTGGCGGTGGCGGCGGTGGTGCATACGCCGGCGGTGGCGGTGGTGGGTAGTAGTCGTCGTCGGCAGGAGACGAGGCAAAACGCGTACTTTCGTCGTCTTCCAAGGGGTCCGCGTAGGCTGGCACCGCGTTACCCGCCCGGTTGAAGTCCTCGTCGTCCAAGTCGAAGCGCATCTCAAAGTTGCCACACATCAAGTAGTGGCCATCTTCGATTGACACCGGTTCGCCTGGCTTCAACCGCTCGTTTTCATAGAATGTTCCGTTGACCGACTCGTTGTCTTGCAGGTAGTAAGACTGGCCGTCAAAGAACACGCGCGCATGGTAGCGCGAAACGCTCTGGTTGCTGGTGCGGATATTGCACGACTTGTGGCGACCGATGTGGATCTCGGGCTCGGTCTCGCCAACCGGATACGAAGTCTCGACGCCCTCGTCGCTGATGTAGGTCACTGTTGCCACGGCAGACTCCATCCAATCACGGCCGCAAAGCACGATTCTTGGGGCCACAAGGCTCGGCCGCCTGTGCCCTCGACCACTCGGAAAACTACCACGACGCGGGCCGGAACGACAAGGCGCCGTGGCTCCCCTTCGATCGCCGCCGCGCGGTCGCGGTATTGCCGGTGCCCTTGCGTAATATGTGTTTAACTACAGTGCATTGCTGAGTGCTAGCTAGCGTTTAGCCGCGGGCACTTGACACGCACGGCGCCCGACCTACCTTGAGATCGACGGTGAGCCGCAGGCATTACTGTTACAAATCAAGCACTTCCAGAGTATCCTGGGACAGAATCCCGGCAATCGCCTAGCCCGCGCGGGCAAGCGACTGTGTCGGAGTGGCAACGGATCACCGCCGGCCTTGCAGTGCGCGGCGCTTTTTGGAGAAGGAACCCATGGGCAAGATCATCGGCATCGACCTCGGCACCACCAACTCGGTCGTGGCCATCATGGAGGGCGGCCAGCCCAAGGTCATCGCCAACCAAGAGGGCGGCCGCACGACGCCGTCCGTGGTGGCGTGGAATGACAAGGGCGAGATTCTGGTCGGCCAGATCGCGCAGCGCCAAGCGGTGGTAAATGGCAAGAACACGGTCTACTCGGCCAAGCGCCTAATCGGCCGTAAATACAACGAGGTGGCCGAAGAGATTCGGCGTCTGCCGTACAAAGTCGATCCGGCTGACAACGGCGATGCGTCGGTGGTCATCAATGGCCGCAAGATGAGTCCGCCCGAGGTTTCGGCCAAGGTGCTGGCCAAGCTCAAGGCCGCCGCTGAGGCATATCTAGGCGAAACAGTTACCGAAGCGGTCATTACCGTGCCCGCCTACTTCAACGACAGCCAGCGCTCGGCGACCAAAGACGCCGGCCGCATCGCGGGCCTTGAGGTCAAGCGCATCGTCAACGAGCCCACCGCGGCGGCACTCGCCTACGGCCTGGACAAGAAAGGCGACGAGATTGTTGCGGTGTTTGACCTGGGCGGCGGCACGTTCGACATCTCGGTGCTCGAGATCAGCGACCACGTGGTCGAGGTTAAGGCCACCAACGGCGACACCCACCTGGGCGGCGACGACGTCGACAATATGGTGATCGACTACTTGATCGCGGAATTCAAGAAGGATCAGGGCATCGACCTCGGCAACGATGGCATGGCCAAGCAGCGCCTGAAAGAGGCCGCCGAAAAGGCCAAGATCGAGCTGAGCCAGGCGATGGAGACCGAGGTCAACCTGCCGTTCATTACCATGGACGCTTCGGGGCCCAAGCACTTGCAGGTCAAGATCACCCGCGCCAAGCTCGAGTCGCTCTGCGAGGTGCTGTTCGCCCGCGTGCTTGAGCCCTGCAAAAAGGCCTTGGCCGACGCGGGGATGAAGCCCAATCAGGTCGACGAGGTCATCTTGGTCGGCGGCTCGACGCGCATCCCCAAGATCCAAGAGCTGGTCAAGGCATTCTTTGGCAAGGAGCCCAACCGCTCGGTCAATCCCGACGAAGTGGTGGCGTTGGGCGCTGCGGTGCAAGCCGGCGTTTTGGCGGGCGATGTCAAAGACATGCTGCTCCTCGATGTGACGCCGCTGAGCCTGGGCGTCGAGACCTTGGGCGGCATCATGACGGCGCTGATCAAGCGCAACACCACGATTCCTACCAAGAAAACGGAGACGTTCTCGACGGCCGACGACATGCAGACCGCTGTGACCGTCAAGGTCTTCCAGGGCGAGCGCGAGCTGGCGCGCGACAACAAGCTGCTCGGGCAGTTCAACCTCGAGGGGATTCCGCCGTCGCCGCGCGGTGTTCCGCAGATCGAGGTGACGTTTGACATCGACGCCAACGGCATCTTGCACGTGACGGCCCGCGACAAGGCGACCGGCAAAGAGAACAAGATCACGGTGCAAGGTGGCTCGGGCCTTAGCAAAGACGAGGTCGACAAGCTCGTCAAAGAGGCCGAGTCCCACGCGGTCGACGACAAGAAGCGTCGCGAAGAGGTCGAGACCAAGAACCAGGCGGAGTCGACCATCTATCAGCTTGAAAAGATGCTGAAAGATAATGGCGACAAGATTTCGGCGACGGACAAGGAGTCGCTTGAAAAGGCGATTGGCAACGCCAAAGAAGCCGTGGCTTCGGGCGATGTCGAGCGCATCAAGACGACGCAAGAAGCCTTGAAGCAAGCGGCGTTCAAGTTGAGCGAAGCCATGTACGCGGCTACGGGCGGCGAGCCCGGTGCAACCCCAGAGGGTGCAGAAGCCGCAGCGGCAGGTGCGGGCAAGGGCGGCGGCAAAGACGACGTGATTGACGCTGAATTCGACGCATAGTCAGTAGGTTCTAGAAACGACGCGCCTCGGCCTGTGTTGCCCCCCGCACAGGACCGAGGCGCGGCCGTAACTGGGTATGTGTCTCAAGCCCGCGCTTCTTCTGCAGGTGTACCATGAAAACCGACTATTACACCCTGCTTGGCGTAACCCGCGACGCCAGTCCCGAAGCGATCAAGAAGGCGTACCGCAAGTTAGCGATGCAGTGGCACCCCGACAAGAACCCGGGCGACAAGGCCGCCGAAGAAAAGTTCAAGCAAGTCTCCGAGGCCTACGCGGTCCTATCCGATGCCGAGAAGCGCAAGAAATACGACTCGTTTGGTTCCGCTGAGGCCTTTTCGCAGAACTACTCGCACGAAGACATCTTCCGCGATGTCAATTTTGACGATCTGTTGTCGCAATTTGGGCTCAAGTCGTCGGGCTGGGGCAATTTTCGTGGGCGCAAGGCCGGCGGCGCCGGTGGCGGCGGCGGTGCGGGCGGCTCGATCTTTGACGACCTCTTTGGCGCGACCGCGGCCAGTCCAGCGCGTGGGCGCGCATCGCCGCAAGCTGGTGCGGGTGCCGGTCAAGCTGGTCGCGGCAAGGATGCCGAAGTGCCTATCGTCGTTAGCTTTGTTGAGGCGATGCACGGTGCGGAGCGCCAGCTTCGGCTGCAGATCGACGGCGAGGATCGGCAGCTCAAGGTGCGGATTCCGGCGGGCGTCACCACTGGCAAGAAGTTGCGGGTGCGCGGCGCGGGGCACGTAAGCCCTGTGGGGGCTGGCGATCTGACTCTGCTCATCACGGTTGAAGACGACGCCCGGTTCGAGCGCAAGGGCGACGACCTGCATACTGTGGCGCAGGTGCGGCCCAGCACGCTGATCCTGGGCGGCGCGGTCGAGGTCGAGACCCTGGCCGGCAAGAAGTCGATCAAGGTGGGCGCCGGTACGTCGACGGTGGCGGTGGTGCGGATCAAGAAGCAAGGTGCGCCGATCCTTGGCAAAACCGGCGAGCGCGGCGATCTGTACGTCAAGCTTGAGGTCGCGGGCATCGCGGCGCCGACCGAGGCCCAGCAGCAGGCGGCAAAGTCGTTGCTCGAAGCAGGGTTGTAGCGTAGAGTCGCCCGTCTCGAGCCAGTCGATTGCGCTTAGGGCTGTGAAGCAACCGCGTGCTTCCGCGTTGCACCTCTGGGTGGCCGTTGACCGCGACCGCACGCTTGGATCACGCTACGCTGGGGCCGCACGCCCCGCACCACGAGGACCTGCTGATGAAGCCGATGTTTGCTGTTTCTCCGGTTTTTCCGTCTTGGCTAGGGCGCGCCCTGGCTGTGGCTGTGTTGGCCGTACCCTTGGTGGCGCTGGCCGGCGAGTCCGCGCTTTCGTTTAGCGATCCCGCTGGCGACGACAACGGCACCGGTGCGTACAAATACCCCAGTAATCCCGAGTACAAGACCCACGCGTTCGATCTGCGCAAGCTCGAGGTCACCGACAAAGGCGACGAGGTCGAGTTCAAGGTCACCATGGGCGCCAGCATCGACGATCCGTGGAATTCGCGCGACTGGCCCGACGGCGGCGGCAACGGTTTTTCGCTGCAATTTGTTCAGGTTTACATCGATACCGACCACGTGAAGGGCTCGGGCTTTACCACGCCGCTGCCGGGGTTGGGCAAGGCCACCTTCGCCGACGATGAGGCCTGGGACAAAGTGGTGCTGATCTCGCCCCAGCCGCGCACCCGGCTGTCGGCCGAAGTGAAGGCCAAGGCCGGGGCTCTGCGCGCCGGTGTGGTGGTGCCCAAGTCGACGCGGGCCTCGGGCAAGTCGCTGATCGCGGTAGTAAAAAAGAGCGATCTGGGCGAACTGAGCAGCAAATGGGGTTTTAACGCCATTGTGCAGAGCAACGAAGGTTTTCCGGTCGGACGCGACCTGCTGACGCGCCCGGTCAACCAGACCCCCGGTCCGCACCGCTTTGGCGGCGGCGACGACAGCGACTGCGATCCGCAATGGATGGACATGCTCGCCGGCAAAGGCAAGGGCGACGGCAGCGAAGTGCAAGCCCAGTACAGCGCCATGAAGTACACATGCGGCAGCAAAGTCGCCACGATTCCTATGGTTTACCAGGGCGAGTAGGCGAGCGCGATGGCCAGCACGCCCCCCGGCAACTCCAGCTCGAAAAGTCGCATCCAAGCGATTATTTTGGTGCTTTTGCTGGGAGGCGTGCTGACGGCGCTATTCTTGCTGCTGCGGCCCGGCGCGGTGTGCGGCGACAGCGTGTGCGACCGCGACGGTGGCGAGTCGTTCTTGGTCTGCGCCGCCGACTGCCCCTCGGCCTGTGGCGACGGCTACTGCAACCCCGCCAAAGAGACCGCGGTCAGCTGCCCAGCCGACTGCAAAACCGTTTGTGGCGACGGGCGTTGCGACCCGCCCAGCGAGACGGCGGCGACGTGCCCCAAAGACTGCGCGGTCTGCGGCAACGGCAAGTGCGAGCCGCCCAGCGAAACGGTCGCAAGCTGCCCCAAAGACTGCAATTTGTGCGGCAACGGCAAGTGCGACGCCGGCGAGACGGCCAAGGCGTGCCCGCTCGACTGCCAACCGCCGGGCAAGTGCCGCGACCCCAACTTCCGCAAGATGCTGGTTCGCATCGTCAAAGACTGCGAGGGCGCCTGCGGCTTCGAGGCCAAGAACCCGGTGGTGGGCTTAGAACTCGAACAATTCAAAACCATTTTCGCCAGCAAGGGCGACACGGGCTACGGCACTTACTTCGCGCTCTTTGGCTGCAACGTGTTCAACGCCGATGGCACAGACTGCAAAGGCTTCGACTCATTTTACGCCGAGCCCGCCAAGTGTCCGGTCGACAATGCCTTTGAGTGTGCCACCCGCGCCAGCGACGCCTGCAACCCCGCGGGCGCCCAGGGCCGCTGCCAAAAATACGGCAAGGTCATCGAAGACGAGTTCCGCGGCTTTACGCAAAAGTGGAAGGATGCCAAGTACTTCATTTTGCTAGGCACGGCCAGTCGCTCGGGCAACGACGCGGCCGCTGGCAAAGAGACCATGAGCGTGGGCAACCAGAAGCTGGCGCTGAAGCGGGCGGCGAGCTTGGAGTCGCTTTTGTCGCGGCTGCGTCCGGAATTTGCCAGTCGCGGCGACCACTTGGACGGCAAGGCCTACAAGGTCGCGCTCGATAATACCAAGCAATTCTTCGACACGCCCGAGTTCGGCGGGATGATCAAAACCCAACTTGATGCGATGGGTCGGCCCGACCGCGGCTTTACGCCCACCTCGGCCAATGCGGTCAATCGCTCGGTGTTCGTGCTGGCGATCGAGTGCGATCTGTCGGCCGAAGGCATCGAGTAGAGGGCGCAACTCCGCATGAAGCCAGCGATTCTGCTGATTGAAGACGAAGCGGCGATCGCCGATACGCTGGTCTATGCGCTGCAAGCCGACGGTTTTGAGGTGGTGTGGCGCGCCTTGGGCCAGACCGGTCTAGCGGCGCTGCGCGAGCGGCACTTCGACTTGGTGATCTTGGATGTGGGGCTGCCCGATGGCAGTGGCTTTGAACTGTGCAAAGAAATTCGCAAAACCTCAGAGATTCCGCTGATGTTCTTGACGGCGCGCTCGGGCGAGATCGATCGGGTGGTGGGTCTCGAGATCGGCGCCGACGACTATGTGCCCAAGCCATTTAGCCCCCGCGAGGTGTGCGCGCGGGTCAAGACCATCTTAAAACGTAGTCGCGGCGCGGCCTTGCCCCCTGTGCTGTTCCAAGTGGATGCCGAGGGTGGGCGGATTCGCTACCGCGGCCGGCTGCTGCCGCTGACCCGCTATGAATTCGGTGTGTTGCAAGTGTTGCTCAGCCAGCCGGGGCGCATTTTTTCGCGCAATCAGCTGATGGATCGCGTGTGGGGCGACGCTGAAGCCTTTGATCGTACAGTAGATACCCATATCAAGACCTTGCGTACCAAGCTGCACGAGGTCGATCCCGAGCGCGATCCCATCGCCACCCACCGCGGCTTGGGCTACAGCATGCAGCTCGCATCGTGAAGATTAGTCTAAGAATTTTGCTTGGCTACTTCCTCATCGTCGGCGTGGCGGCGTGGTTCGTGCTCACTATTTTTATGGACGAGGTCAAGCCGGGTGTGCGGCAGGCCATGGAAGACACGCTGGTCGATACGGCGCAGGTGCTGGCGCGGCTGGCGGCCCCCGAGCTGGCGAGCGGGCACATCGGGCAGGGGGCGTTTGCTCAGGCGTTGCAAGGGCTGGGCGAGCAGCCGCTGCAGGCGCGGGTGTGGAAGTTTGCCAAAAACAAGGTGAATACGCGCGTATACGTGACGGACGCCCGCGGCATGGTGCAGTTCGACTCGGCCGGCCAGGACGTGGGGCGCGATTTTTCGAAGTGGAACGACGTTTATCTAACCCTGCGAGGGCGTTACGGGGCGCGCAGTACGCAGAGTGACCCCAATGTGGCCGAGTCGACGGTGATGCACGTGGCGGCGCCGATTCGCCTGGGCGGTGCGATCATCGGCGTGCTGACGGTGGCCAAGCCCAACCTGGCGGTGGCGCCGTTTATCGAGAGTGGGCGTCGCAAAATCTTTAAGGCGGGTCTGTGGTTGCTGGGCCTGTCGCTGCTGATTGGCGGCGCGGTGGCGCTGTGGATCACGGGTTCGCTGCGCCAGCTGCTGCAGTATGCCGAGCGCGTGACCCGCGGCGAAAAGGCCGAGCCGCCCGATCTGGGTAGCAGCGAGCTGGCCACGCTGAGCCGAGCGCTGGCGGGGATGCGCGAAAAACTCGAAGGAAAACAGTATATCGAGCGCTATGTGCACACGCTGACCCACGAGATGAAAAGCCCGCTGACCGCCATCGGTGCCTCGGCCGAGCTGCTGCAGGGCGAGCTGCCGCCGGCGGATCGTCAGCGTTTTTCGGGCCATATCGCCGAACAGGCCGAGCGGCTGCGCCAGCTGGTCGATCGGATGCTGGGTCTGGCGCGGGTCGAGTCGCGCCAAGGGCTCGAACAGCCGGTGCCGATCGACCTGGCGGCGCTGCTGGCCGAGGTGCTGGCGACGCGCGAAACGCAGCTGCAGGCCAGGCAACTGCATGTGCAGACAGAGGTTCTTGGTCAGTGCGCCGTGCAGGGCGACCGCTTCTTGCTGGCGCAGGCGCTGGCCAATTTGCTCGACAATGCCATCGACTTTAGCCCGCTGGCTGGTACGATCGAGCTGCAATTGCAAGGGGATAGCGAGCTTGTGGCCGCGCGAATCGGCGACCATGGTACAGGCGTGCCAGAGTTTGCCCGCGAGCGGGTGTTCGAGCGCTTCTATTCGCTAGAGCGGCCCGCCACCGGCAAGAAAAGCACGGGTCTGGGCCTGCCGTTTGTGCGCGAAGTCGCGCAGTTGCATGGCGGTAGCGTGGCCCTGAGCAATCGCCCCGAGGGGGGTGCGGTCGCGGTCTTGCAACTGCCCCGCTCGCCGAAGAATTAGCCGACTTCACCCTGACTTCACTTTCGGCTCATCGTGCCTTCACCGCAGCGCGCGACACTGGGGCTCCAACCTGCCAAGGAGCCTACTATGTCGCAAGAATTGTTCGAAAAACTTCTGCAAGATAGCCCGCCACCGCCACCGCCACCGCCCAAGCCAAAGACGGTCAGTCCACCGCCCAAGGCAAAGGCTGCGAGTCCGCTGCTCAAGCTGCTGGTGATCGGCGCGGTGATGCTGGTGCTGCTGGTGCCGCTGCAAATGATCGATGGCCTCGTCAGCGAGCGGCAGGGCAAAAGTCGCTCGGTGGTTCAAGAAATTGCTCAGACTGCCGCCGGTGCGCAGCGCTTGCACGGGCCGCTGCTGGTGGTGCCGTATCGCCAGAGCAAGGTGGTGGCCGAAGAGGTGGTGCTGCAGCAAGACGGCAAGGCCAATACGGTGGTGCGCAACAAAGAGCTGTACGAAGTTCACGAGTTGGTACTACAGCCGGCCGCCTTGCAGATTACGGGTAGTGTGGGCACGGCGACGCTGCACCGCGGGCTATACCAGGCGCTGACCTACACGGCCGACACCAAGTTGACGGGCACCTTTGACCTCGATCTGGTTGAGCTTGCTCGCGATCCCAGCATTACCATCGGCGAGAGCTACCTGGCGCTGGGCGTGAGCGATGTGCGCGGCATTCGCAACAGTCCGCGGCTGCAGTGGCAGGGGCGCGAGCTCGAGTTCTTGCCCGAAAGTCGCATCGAGAGCCTGGGGCCGGGGCTGCACGCACCGATTCCGCGCGCCCAACTCAGTGCGTCGGGTAAGGTGCAATTCAGTATTCCGCTCGAGCTGTTTGGTACCGAGGCGCTGTCGTTCATCCCGGTGGGCAAAGACACGCGCGTGCAGGTCAAGGCCGACTGGCCGCATCCGTCGTTCGTTGGCAGCTCGCCTAGCCAGCGCACCATCCGCGACGACGGCTTTTCGGCCGAGTGGCACAGCACGTGGTTCAACGCCGGTGCGCAGGCCAGCAAAGACAGCGCGGGCGACGGCAAAGAATTCGGCGTGCGCTTTATCGAGCCCGTGGACCAATACTTGCAGGCCGATAGGGCACTAAAGTACGCGATCTTGTTCGTAGTTCTGACCTTTGCCGGCTTCTTCTTGTTCGAGGTGTTGCGCCGCCTGCGCATCCACCCCCTGCAATACAGCCTGGTGGGCGCGGCGCTGGCCACGTTCTACCTGCTGCTGGTAGCCCTGTCCGAACACATTGAATTTGCGTGGGCTTATGCAGTGGCGAGCGCGGCGTGCGTGGGCCTCATTGCCTTTTACTTGATGCACGTGCTGCAGCACTGGCGGCGCGGTCTGGGCTTTGGTGGCTTGCTGGGGCTGCTCTACGCGGCCCTGTACGGTCTGCTGCAGTCCGACGAAAACGCGCTGCTGCTGGGGTCCGGGCTGCTGTTTGCGGCGCTGGCGGCGGTGATGGTGCTGACGCGCAAGCTCGACTGGTACAATTTGGGCGAGGCGGACCTGGCTACGGTGTCAAGCCGCCAGCCGTAGGGTCTAATCGACGCGAAAATAGAAGCTTTTGCCCACGCGGTGTACGGCGCCGCGCTGCAAAATCTTCTCGTCGGCCGGCACAGCGCGCCAGCGGCTCCGCTCTTTGACTTCTAGGTCGGTGCGCGCCTCGATGCGAATGTCGTTGCCGTGGGCGTGCAGCACCAGTACTCCGCCGCTGCCGCGTCGCACGGTCATGCCGCTGCCGTCAAAAGTAGCGGTGGCTGAACGGTAAAAGCCGCGTCGCCCACCCGGCACCGAGTACAGCGGCCGACCACCGTCGCGGGCCAGGTGCGACTCTTGGCTGCCCACAAACAGCGCCGCCGACTTGGCGAAGGCGTGGGGCTTCAAGAAGCCAACGAGCAGAAAAATAACTAGAATCGCGCCAATCGCCCCAGCCAGATAGGGCCAGTAGCAAAACCACAGCGGATTGGCGGTCACAGTGGCTTTGAGCAGCACCGTCGTCGCGCGATCCGCCTCGACCAGACCCTTGCCAATGGGCGCCAGCACCACCGCTTCTTGGGTATCGGCGGGCACGGGTTGGCAGCGCGGCGCGGCGTAGCACAGCTCGAGCGGCTTGTCGGCGGCCCACGCGATCGCAATCGCCGGCTGGCCATGTTCAAGCGGATACAGAGGCGAGCCAGGGCCTTGCCGCACGTGCACGCGCAGTTCGGGCCAGCCCTTGAGCCCGCCCACTTGCGCCGCAGGCCGCGACAGCGCCAGTTTTTGCCCGCCGCGCAGCTGAAGGCTAGGCGCCAGATCGATCGGCTTACAGTGCTCGTCTAGGGCGCAACCCGACAGAACCTGGGCAAAATCTAGCCCACCCGCCGCCTTGAGCCGCACATTGGGCAGCACATGGATGGTGATCTGCGGCCCCTGCTGCAGCGCCCCGGCGACATGGGCCTGCAGGCGGGCGTGCACATCGCCGCCGCTCGGAACTGTCCATTGCAGTTTAAAATCAGCACCTTCGCGCGTCAGCGGCGTCAGCTTGCCGTCGACTTCAAGCTCCAGCGACTCGAACTGCGCCTTGAGCCACGCCTCGACTACGGGCTGGCTATCGCCCCGGCGAATCTTAAGCGTGCGCGCTAGGTTACTACCCTCGAGCGCCTCGGCCGGCAGCGGCGGCGCGGGCAAGTTCCAGCCGTCTTGCAGCGTATCGCTCGCGGCCAGGGCGGGGGCTGGATGCAGCGGCGCCGCAAGGCTGGCGAAGACCAAAAAGGCCAAGCCAGCCAGCAGTCTCGACGGGATAAGCGGCATGCTGGAATCCAGCGCAATCAGTGGGTTTGGGTGCGGAGCGGGCGACGGGGATCGAACCCGCAACATCCAGCTTGGGAAGCTAGCGCTCTACCATTGAGCTACGCCCGCACGTGGGATAACGACGAACTGGCCACCCTGCGAAACGGTGGCGCGGCAGTCAAATACCCCTTTCTGGCCCCTCGTGTCAATCGGGGATCAGTTGACCGTGACCTTCATGGCCAGCTTCTCGTCGCGGAGCATGTAGCACTGCTCGCTGCTGCAGACCGAGAAACTGCCCACTATCTCTAGGTTTCCGGAGCCGGCCGCCAAGCCTTGCAGGGGCACGCTGACCACGCCGCTTTCGCCCACGATCTTGACCTCGCCGCCCTTGGTGCTCAGCTTGTCTTTGGTCGACTTGGCAAAAGCCGCCGCCGTTACCGCAAATTTGGCCGGATACTCGGCGTTAAAGTGCAGACCGGCGCCGGGCTTGATCGTCAGCTTGAACTCGCCGTTGGCACCGACCTTCAGCGTGACCGCGTCAGCCACCACCGAGTATTGTTTTTCGCCACTGGGCGCCGCCTCGGGTTGCGCCTGCGCGCCCGCCGCCGCCGCAAGCGCTGGAGCCGCCGCCTGCGGAGCCGCCGCTTGAGGAGCCGCCGCACTAGGCTGAATCGCTTGACTTTCACGGTTACATGCCACCGTCGCGGCCAGCGTCATCCCCACCACACTCGCCATCCACATCATCCGCATTCCTACTCCTTGCTTTGCAGGCCAGCCCCGTTGCCTTGCCGGTGCGCATGCTGTGCGACGCCGGTAGCCGCTGTCAACGCACGGGTGTGCGCTCCTATTCCGCCAGCCCGTGATTGCTGCGATCCAGGGCGTGCACGTTCACTTTGCTCACAGGCGCCAAGTACTTGCGCTCTAGCGCCTCCATCACCTCGGCCTCAGCGGGCTCTTGGTGATCGTAGCCGAGCAAGTGCAACAGCCCGTGAATACACAAGAAAGTTGTCTCGGTTTGCAGGTCGTACTCGGGCGCCGCCAGCTGTTCGCGCACCATCGCCGCCTGCCGCGCCGCCGCATCGAGCGACACCACGATCTCGCCCAGCACATCGACGGGCATGGTCAGGTCGTCGTCTTCGTCAAAGGCAAAGCTCAGCACGTCCGTTGGCCGGTCGACTCCGCGCCACTCGCGATTCAGATCGTGGATATCGGCGTCGGTGACCCAACTGAGCGAAACCTCGGCCTCCGCCCGGTCCTCGGCGCGCAGCACCGCCCGCAGCCGCGCTGAAATCGAGCGCTCGTTTACCGTCAACAGCCCATGGCGATTATCAAAGTCGATCGGCACGCCTTAACCTCTCTTGGTGCGGTGCGCGCGGGCCACTAGGGCTGTCGGCGCTTGCGGCTCGGCCGCGTTGTCGTTGTCGTCGTCGAACACTACCACGGGGGTCACTCCAGTCGGAAGCGACGTGGGTTCTGCGACAGCCAGGTCGGTGCGGCTCGGCTCATCGGCATCGCGACTTGCATGCAGCGCCGGCAGGTACGCAGGCCGGGCGTGGTGGATCCCCACCAGCGTCTTGACGAACGCCGACTCGACTTGCGCCAACTCGCGCAGCGTCAGGTCGCACTCGTCGAACTGGCCGTCTTCCGTCTTGGCGGCAACAATCTTCTTGACCAGCGCCTGCATCCGCATCGCATTGGGCTCGGGCAGCGCCTTGGCCGCGGCTTCGACGGCGTCGGCTAACATCAGCAGCGCCGTCTCTTTGCGCTGCGGCTTGGGCCCAGGGTAGCGAAAATCACTTTCGGCCACGTCCTCGCCCGAGTCGACCCCGTCGCGCTGTGCCCGATGGAAAAAGTGCGCGATTAGGCTGGTGCCATGGTGCTGCGGCACAAAGTCGATGATCTCGTCGGGCAGGCCAAATTCCTTCAGGATCTTCATGCCATCTTTGACATGCGACTTGATGATCAGCGCCGACAAACTGGGTTTTAGGCGATCGTGCGGGTTATCGCCCGCCTGATTCTCCGCGAAATAGCGCGGCGCGCGGGTCTTGCCCAGGTCGTGGTAGTACGCGCCCACCCGCGCCAGCAGGCCGTTGGCACCGATCGCGTCGCAGGCCGACTGCGCCAGGTTGCCCACCATCACCGAATGCGTAAAAGTTCCAGGCGCTTCAGTGGCCAGTTGCCGCAGCGCCGGGTGATTCATCGAGGCGAGTTCGACCAGCTTGATGTCGGTCAGGCGGTTGAACACCGACTCGAACGCCGGCGTCGAGGCCGCGAGCAGCAAGTACGTCGAGATACCCGAGCTGGCGCCAAGCAGGGCCAACCAGCCGCTGCGACTGTCAAAAATGTCGTTGCCGGCGCTGCCCAGCATGCCCACCGCTAGCGCGGCCACCGCCGAGATGGCACTGATGGTCAGCGTCCCCATCATAAGGTCGGACCGCTGGCGAAACTGCCGCGCCGCCTGCACGCCTGCTAGGCCCGCGATCAGCGCCATAACCCCAATCAGCGCCGCCATTTCGTGGGCATCGCCTACGTGGGGCGCGTTGTTGCACATCAGCGTCGCCACCACGGCGCACAGCGAGGCAAACGGCGCCGCCGTAAAGGGCCGCAAAAACAGCGTGGCCAGCGACGGGCCCAGCGCGTGCGGCAAGATCACCAAGATCAGCTCCGACGGTACAGGCAGGCCCGACTCGACCAGCAGCGGCACTACCCCTACAAAGGCGCGGAGCACCGCCGCGTGCACGAGCAAGATCGCCGTCAGCAGCGCCGCGTCGTGGGGCCGGTGGCGAAAGTGGTGCAGGTGCCGCCGGGCAAACAGCACGAACAGCAGCAGCGCCAACCCCAACAGCAGACCGGTGGCCACGTAAGCCCTTACACTCGTTGACCCTTCGGCCCCTTGCCACATGTGGGCGATGCGCGCCTGGTGCAGCGGCGTCACCACCTGACCGCGCTGCACCAGCACCTGCCCCTTGGCGATCGGCACAGTGCGGGTCTTGGGCACCGCTGCGACCGCCACCTCTTCGGCCTTGCGGGTCGCCGCCAAATCGCGGGTCAGAGTCGGCTCGACCATCGCCCGCGCGACCGAGCGCAGCGCCGCCTGCAGCACCGGCTCGTCTAGGCGGGATGGCTTCTTTTGCTTTGCAAACTCAATAACATAGCCATCAGCCTTGCGCAGCGCCTGCTCAAGATCCAGCACTTCGGGTCGGCTCGGGCTGCGCCGCGCATAGCTTTGGCCCGTGGTCACCTCGAGCACGCCGCGGCCCAAATCGTCGTCGAACCGGTCGAGATCACGCACAATTCGCTGGCTCAGCAGCACTTGGGCGATGTCGGTCAGCACCAACTCGATTTCTTCCGAAAACCCTGCTTGCAGCAGAGCGCCAAAGGTATCGGCGGTCAGTTCCTTGGGCGCCGCAGCGATCTGGGCCTCGAACTCGGGGCGCAGCTTGGCCATTTCATTCGAGAATTGGCGCTCAAGCTCTTCGGGCGACTCGACCTTGACCTCGGCGGGCTTGCCGCGCGGCTTGGGCTCGTGGCCCTTGTCGGGGTGCGGGCTAGGCAGCGGCTCCGCCGGCGCTTCTTGGCGGTCATGATCGGCGCGAAACAGGCGATAACGGGGCCGAACCAAGCGAAAGGCATCATGAAGTGCGTCGATGCGCCGCGTCGCGAGTTGCGTATCGAGCAGGTAGCGCACAGGCACACCCGCGACCGCTTGACCCACCCGAGCTTGCAGGTCGAGCGCCGGTTCATCGTCGGTAAAATCGCGCGTTGCCACCACATCGTGATGGGCTGGACCCAGCGGTGGCGGCTCGAAATTGGGCCGCGACGGTCCGATCAGCAGCGTCAGCAGGGCCCAAGCCAGCAGCGCCGCCGACCACCAGCCTGCCGCCCGCCGCAGCCGCGCCCGCCGCTCGCGGGTTTGCTGCTGATCGCCGGGCAACCCTGCCGGCACGTGGTTGCGCCGCAGGTTCACAACCGGGCTCCGCGATGGTGCTGGCGCTGCTCTTGCTCGCGATCTTCGCTCCAAGCCTTGGCAATTGCCGCTACTAACGGGTGTCGCACCACATCGCCATGCCCCAGCCGTACCACGGCCACGCCGGGCAAGGTGCCGGTCACCCGCGCCGCATGCTCAAGACCGCAGACCAGTCGGCCCTGCAGGTCGGTCTGGCTCGGGTCGCCCGTGATCACCATCTTGGTGTGTTCGCCGATGCGCGTCATCACCATCAGCAGCTGCTCCGCCGTGCAGTTTTGCGCCTCGTCTAGAATCACAAACGCGTTCGCCAGGGTCCGCCCGCGCATAAAAGCCAGCGGCGCGGCCTCGATCTGGCCCCTTTCAACGAGTCGCTCCACCTTGTCGACATCGATCAGCTCGCCCAGCGCGTCGTGCAGCGGTTGCAGATACGGGCTAACTTTTTCGCGCAGATCACCCGGCAAGAAGCCGAGGTGCTCACCGGCCTCCACCGCCGGGCGCGTTAAGACAATCTTCTTAATCTCGCGCCGTTGCAGTGCAGCTAACGCGCTCGCCACCGCCAGCCAAGTCTTGCCGCTGCCGGCCGGGCCGATGCCAAACGTCAGGTCGTGGCTGCGGATCGCCTCGACATACAGGCGCTGGCCATCGCTGCGCGGCTGCACCAAGCGGGCCCCGTCGAGCCACTCCCCTTCGTCGGTCTTGGGCAGCGCTTTGCGGCGATGGGGCGCCAACTCGCGCACCTTCCCATTAAAATCAGCAGACTTAATGCCCATTGGTTCGGGCAGCCACGGCTCGCCGCGCCCAAGGGCCAACTGCCGTAGCAAGTCTTCAAAAGTGCCCAGGTCGATGCCGTGGCCGCGCTGGGCGTGCGTTTGGGCGGCGCCCAGGATCTCGATGGCGAGGTCAGCCTCGACCGCGGGCCCAAGCACATGAAAGTGCTGTCCACGCGCCAAGATCTGCAGCCCCAGCCGCTGCTCAAGCCAGCGCAAGTGTGCGTCTCGCTCGCCGCAGACGGCCCGGGCGACTTCGATGTCGTCAAATTGGATGGTTTTTCGAAGCCTTTCGGCGGTCGGCAACTCGGCCATGTTCTCTTTGTGCCTGTGTCCCTGCCTGCGTGCCCGGCGGTTCGCTTTGATCAACATAGCCGGTTTGCGGGGCGTTGGCCAGCGGCGGTTGATCGGACTCGGGCCGGCGCGTATGCTCCGCCGACACGCCGCACGGCCCAGGCTGGGCATGGGGAAACGAATATGGCAAATGTCAATAAAGTCATCTTGATTGGTCGGTTGGGCAACCAGCCCGAGCTGCGCTATACGCCGGCCAACCGCGCCGTGACCGAGCTACGCTTGGCGGTCAACCGCACCTGGACAGACAAGGCCGGTCAGAAGCAAGAAAAGACCGATTGGTTTTCGGTCGAAGTCTGGGACAAGAACGCTGAGAATTGCGAGCGTTACCTTGCCAAAGGCCGCGAGGTCTACGTCGAAGGCCGCCTGACCAACGATGAGTGGAACGACAAAGACGGCCAAAAGCGCATCAAAACCAAGGTGGTAGCTGAAGTCATTCAGTTCATCGGCGGCCGCGGCGACGCGCCGGGCGAAGGTGGTGGCGGCGCTCCCGGTGGTGGCGGCGCTCCCGGTGGTGGTGGCGCCCGTCCTGCCCCGCAGCGTTCGCAGGGTCCGGCGCCAGGCATGGGCGGTCCCGAGGACTTTGGACCGCCGGAAGACGACATTCCGTTCTAGGTCAACATCTTGTAAGCCCATACACCATCGCCGCACCGTCGGCGCCGCGGGGGAACGGCCATGAGCGAGTCGATCGGTCGCTACTACGTCCGCTATACCTATCGCGTCGACCCCGACCGGCACCCGCAACTCATCGAAGCGCTGGCGTTGTTGCGCGACTACGCCGACTGGCTGGGCATGGCCAGCTTCGAGGTGTTTGGCGTTGAGGACCAGCCGTGGACCGTTGTTGAACTGCACGGTTATGACTCGTGGTCGCACCATCAGCGCCTGTCGCAAAAGCAGCCGCCGTCCGAGGTAGAGCGCACTTACACCGAGCTCGACGGCCTGATTGACGGCGGCCTGCGGGCGATGACGCGCGAGGCTTGGACCCAAATGTCCTTGCCCAGTCGCGATTAGCGGCCCGTGGTGGCGTGCGCGGCGCACGAGCGCTATCCTGTGACGCAGCCGGCCATCGGGCGTGCCGCAGGCAGCGACGCAGTGGTACTCGCGACAGTTACCAGCAAAAATACGCCTTTATTGCATCTGCTTGTGGTGATCTCGGTGCTTGGCAGCGCCGCGTGCAGCGACCCGTTTGCCGCCGATGGTGCGATGGTTGGTCCGGGCGCCGAGGTCGGAGGCAGCGGCGACATCGCCGACAAAGACCAGAGCAGCCTCGTGGGCGACGGGCAAGACGACAGCGCCGCGGAGCTACCTGACGCAGCTAGCGATGTGGCCGATGCTGCTGCACCCGCCGACGTCGAGCTTGCCGACAGCACGACTGCAAGTGACATTGAGCCCGATACCGAGCTGCCCGACGCCAGTAGCGACACCGCGATGGGGTGCAACTGCCCGCCCGGACAGGTCTGTTTTGATACCGGAGGCAACGCGGCGCCGCTCTGCTTGCCCGACCCCGCCTTCGCCTGTGCGCCGTGCCAAAGCGACATCACCTGCCTCGGCGGCCAGTGCACGGTCATCGGTGATGGCAAATTCTGCCGAATTCCTTGCGCAATTGGCCCCGCCGGCAGCAGCTGCCCAAGTGGCTACACCTGCACGGCCAGCACGGCGGGCAGCTTGGGGTGTCAACCCAGCAGCGGTAGCTGCTCATGCGGCGTAGAAAACCTTGGCGACAAGTTGGGTTGCGGCACCCTCGGCCTGTGCGCCGGCAGTCGCACGTGCACCAGCAGTGGTTGGTCGGACTGCAGCGGCAGCAGCCCCAGCGCCGAGGCGTGCAACGGCCAAGACGACGACTGCGACGGCCAAACCGACGAAGACTTGAACGGCAAACCCTGCGGCTTGGCTGCGGATTTATGGTGCCAGGGCCTGACCACCTGCGACGCGGCGCTGGGCCTGGGCTGCACGGCTTCGCCCAGCGGCGCCGAGGTGTGCAACGGCCACGACGACGACTGCAACGGCAAGATCGACGAAGGCCTAACGCAAGTGGGCGTAATCTGTTCGTTAAGTACCCCTGCTGGCACCTGCGTGGGCCAGTGGGCGTGCGGCGGCAGCGCGGGCCTGTACTGCCAAGCCAGCCAAGCCGCGGCCGAGACCTGCAACGGCCAAGACGACAACTGCGACGGACTAACCGACGAACCGTTCCAAGTCGGTGGCGTGTACAGCACCCTGCAACACTGCGGCGGTTGCGGCAATGCGTGTCCATTGCCCACGGGCAGCCACGCCAGCGCAATCTGTAGTGGCAGTAACGACTTACAATGTGGCGTGACCTGCGACGCGCCCTGGGTCGACATGGACGGCAGCGTGGCCAACGGCTGCGAGTGCCCCTTTGTCGCCGAGTGGGACGAGCCCGACGGCGTCGATCAGAACTGCGACGGCATCGACGGCGACATCGCGCTGGGCATTTTTGTGGCGAAAACCGGCGCCGACGGCAATCCGGGCACCATCGACCTGCCCGTGGCGTCGGTGCAAGTCGCCATCCAACTCGCCGCGGCCAAGGGCAAGCGCGACGTCTACATCGCCGGCGGCGTGTACTCTGGCAGCATCGACTTGCAGGCCGGCATCTCAATTTACGGAGGCTACGGGCCCGGTTATGCCCTGCGCGACACGGTGCAGTACCAAAGCGCGATCGTCGCCATCGCGCCCGACAGCGGCCCCAGCTGGGCGGTGCGCTGCACAGGCATTGCCGGCCCAGGCCAAGCCACCCGCGTCAGCGGCCTGACCCTCATCGGCGCCAACGCCAAGGCCGCCAGCGAGTCGAGCTACGGCCTCTGGTCAGTCAGCTGCGACGGGCGTTTGCAGGTCGAGTGGTGCGCGATCAGCGCGGGCGACGGCGCCCCTGGCCTGTCTGGCAGCTCGGGGCAAAACGGCGACGCGGGCCCCGCGGGGGTACCCGGGTTGCCCGCCAAAGATATCGGCCAAGACGGGTGCACCAGCGCCGATCACAACGGCGGCGGCCAGGGCGGCAAGCTCAACTGCGGCGGCTTCGACACCAGCGGCGGCCAAGGCGGCACCGCGATCTGCCCCGAGATGGACGAAGACAGCCCCGCGCCGCTCTGCCCCAACAAGCCGTATTTGCAGACCATCAAGAACGCCGAGCGCGGCCAACCGGGTTCAAATGCAGGCGGCGGCGTAGGTGGCGGAGCGGGCGCCGATAGCTACATCGACTCAAATAAAGGTGTTATTACCAAGTGTTACAACCCCAATGCCGGCTGTAACTTGTGCTATGTGCCCGTAATGCCGCGCGATGGCGAAGATGGCCAAGCCGGCTTAGCGGGCGCGGGCGGACTGGGTGGCGGCGGTGGCAGCGCGCCAGGGTCCGGCGGCGTAGTGGGCGGCGCTTGGCAAGCGGGCTTTGCGGGCAGCGGCGGCGACGGGGTGCCAGGCAGTGGCGGCGGCGGAGGTGGCGCGGCAGGTGGCGTCGAAGTGCACGATTGTGCAGCATCTTCGGCCCTCTTTAGCGACATCGGCGGCTCGGGTGGCGGCGGCGGCGCCGGTGGCTGTGGCGGTACCGGCGGCCTGGGCGGGCAAGCGGGCGGCGCCTCGCTCGCGGTCTTGTTTGTCGCCAGCCCCAGCGGCGGAGTGCCCGGATTTTATGGCAATGTCTTGAGTTCCGGCGGCGGCGGCTCCGGAGCGACCGGCGGCCCAGCGGGCTCGGGCGCAGAAGGTGGCCAAGGCGGTCAGGGCGGCCCAAGTGCCGAAGGCGAAAGCAAAACCTTCTGCACATCCAAGGGCGGCAGCGGTGGCCCGGGCGGCTTTGGCGGTCACGGCGGCGGCGGCGGCGGCGGGGCGGGTGGCCCCAGCATACTACTTGTCACAGCAGGCTTTGAGCCGGGCACCACCAAAAACCTGTCTCAAAACAACATGCTCAAGACCTTAGGCAAGGGCGGCAAAGGCGGCAGCGGCGGCCCATCGATCGGTGCCTTTGGCAGCCCCGGCGAAACCGGCATCGCAATGTTCTTTCTCGAACTGTAATGCAGCGTCTATAGAAACGCTGGGTCGCGGTACACTCCGAATTCGCTGCGAAAGACGTCGCTGACCTCGCCGACCGTCACGCCCACCTTAACCGCGGCCAAGATGGCCACCACCAAGTTCGAGCCGTCTTGGCACGCCGCGTGCACTCCTTGCAGAGCCGCGCTGGCAGCCACATTATCGCGATTTTGCTTGTGTTCTTTGCAACGTGCCACCTGCGACAGCTCTACCGTGTGGTCGATGTGCAGCAGCGGGATCGGGTCGCCCTGCGCCTCGACATAGGCATTGACGCCCACCGTCTTGCGCTCGCCCGACTCGACGCGGCGCTGGAAAGTAAACGCACTTTCGGCGATCTCTTTTTGCGGGTAGCCAAGCTCGACCGCCCGCACAATGCCGCCCATGTCGTCGATTTTACGAATGTAGTACAGCGCTTCTTCTTCCATCTCGTCGGTCAGCTTTTCGACAAAGTACGAGCCGGCCAGCGGGTCGACCGAATTGGCCACGCCCGACTCTTCAAGCAGCAATTGCTGAGTCCGTAGAGCCAGTTTTGCGGCGTTCTCGGTAGGCAGCGCATAGGTCTCGTCGAGCGAGTTGGTATGCAGCGACTGCGTGCCGCCCAGGATCGCCGACAGCGCCTGCCACGTGGTCCGAACCACATTATTCATCGGCTGTTGCGCGGTCAGCGACACGCCGGCGGTCTGGCAGTGGGTTCGCAACATCATCGACTTGGGGTTCTTGGCGCCAAAACGCTCTTTCATGATCCGCGCCCACAGCCGGCGGGCGGCGCGCAACTTGCCAATCTCTTCAAAGAAGTCGTTGTGCACGTCAAAAAAGAAGCTCAGGCGCGGCGCAAAATCGTCTACATCCAAGCCGGCTTCGATACCCGCCTGCACGTAGCCAATGCCATCGGCCAGGGTAAACGCCAGCTCTTGCGCCGCCGTCGCGCCCGCCTCGCGAATGTGGTAGCCCGAGATCGAGATCGTGTTCCATTTCGGCAGGTTCTTGGTGCAGAACACCAGCATGTCGCGGATGATGCGCATCGACGGCCGCGGTGGGCTGATCCACTCCTTCTGCGCGATAAATTCCTTAAGAATATCATTCTGCAGCGTGCCCGAGATCTGGTCGTAGGGCACACCCTGCCGCTCGGCCACCGCCACGTACAGGGCCAGCATCACGATCGCCGGCGCATTGATGGTCATCGAGGTCGACACCTCGCCCAGCGGAATGTCGCCAAACAGCCGCTCCATATCGCTAAGACTGCAGACCGACACGCCTTCGCGGCCCACTTCGCCTTCGCTCATCGGGTGATCGGGGTCGTAGCCCATCAGCGTCGGCATATCGAACGCGGTCGACAGGCCCGTCTGCCCCTGCTGCAGCAAGAATTTAAAGCGCCGATTGGTGTCTTCGGGGGTGCCAAACCCCGCGAACATGCGCATGGTCCAGGCGCGACCGCGGTACATATTCGCCTGCACGCCGCGCGTAAACGGGTACTGCCCCGGCACGCCGATCTGCGCAAAATACTCGGCCGGCAGCTGCTTCGGAAAATAGGTGACATCGATCGGCCGCGCGTCGAGCGACTGAAATTTCACCTTGTAGTTCTTGGTCTTACCTACCTCTGTCACATACTGCTGCAGGCGTGGATCGGCATCGCTCGGCAGCGCGTTCGCCGCGACGGCCACACCGGGGCGACCCGAGGCCGGCGGCAGGTGGCCATCGCTCGCTGCAGCACCTGTCGACTCCATTGAACTTCCGCGATCTTGTGCCATAGTTGCCTCGGTCTGGGCCGGCTGTAGGCCCCGGCGCGGCCGAAGTCTAGCCGAACGAAGGTGCGCTTGCGAGCCGAATTCCCGCCCCTAGGCCCGCTCGATCGGCCGCAGCGCCGCACCCTGCAGACGGTGCGCCAGGCGGTGCGTACTCAGCAGCTGTGGCAGGCCGGCGATGTGATTCTGCTAGGAATTTCAGGTGGTCAAGACTCGATGGCCGCCGCGGTGATCCTGGCCCACCTGCGGCGCAGCTTGGGCCATCGCCTAGTGCTGGGCCACGTTGACCACGGCTTGCAGCCCAATGCCCGCGAGGCCCAGCCGATCATCGCGACGCTGGCCGAACAACTACACGTCGAGTTCCATAGTATTCAAGCGCACTTGTTGCCTGGTGCCGACCTCGAAGGGCGCGCCCGCACGGCCCGCTACCAAGCGCTGCAGCAGCTCCAGGCCACCTGCCAGTGTCAGCGGCTGGTCACGGCCCACCACGCCCACGACCAAGCCGAGACGCTGCTGATGCGGGCCAGTCGCGGCGCGGGGTTGGCGGCCTTGCAAGGCATTCGGTCGGCGCGCGACGACTTGGTGGTGCGGCCGCTGCTCGGTCTGAATCGCGACGAACTGCGCGCCTTTGTTCGCGATCTGCCCTGTTGGCACGACCCGAGCAATCAGCTGCTTGAGCCCACCCGCAACGCGCTGCGCCACCAAGTCGTGCCGGCGCTCGAGGCCGTGGTGCCCGGGGCGGCGGCGGGATTGGCCCGTACAGCTCAGAATGTGCAAGGGTTTTCGGCGGGGCTCGAGTTCTGGCTAAGGCAGGCCGTGGCCAGCCAGGTGCAGCGGCCGCAGCCGGGGGTGCTGCTGCTGCCTGCGCCGCTGATCCCGAGTACGAGCGCGCCGTTGGCCCCCCTGCTCGCGTGGATTTGCAGCGACTTGCAGGTGCCGCCTCCGTCGCTGCGGGCGCTCCAGCAACTGCTGGCTTTGCGGGCCAAGCCGGGCCCGGGTCTGGCGCGTCTGAGCGGCCTTGAGGTGCAGGCGCGTCGCGACTTCTGGACGTTTTCGCGCCATGACGTTGCGCGCCCCCAGGGTGCGGACTAACCTGAGGGCAGGCAGCCGAGCTGGGCGCCTGGCACGCGTGCTGACCGCGACCGTTTGCACTGCGACCCCACCTGCCCGGCCCGCCTCCAAGGAGTTTTCGTGAAACAATACCGCAGCATGCTCGTATGGTTGGGCGTGATTGTGCTCGTCTTCCTGCTCTGGACCGGCGTCCATTCGGGCACCGCCGGCGCCGAGATCTCGTTCACCGAGTTTATCCACAAGGCTACGGCAACCAAAGACATCGCCGATGCCGACCGCGTCGACGAGATTACGGTCCGCGGCCTGCAGATCGAAGGCATCAATCACGGCGGCCGGCCCTTTCGCACCACCGGTGATCTTCGTGAATTCCAAAAGGATTTGATCACACACGGCGTCAAGATCACCTACGAGCGCGAAGACGCTAATGCCCTGTGGATCTCGATCCTGTCGACCTGGCTGCCGATGATCGCGCTGCTGGGCCTGTTCTTCTTCTTCATGCGCCAGCTGCAGTCGGGCGGCTCGCGCGCCATGAGCTTTGGCAAGTCGCGCGCCAAAATGATGAACGAGAATGCGAACAAAGTGACGTTCGAAGACGTGGCGGGCATCGACGAGTGCAAGCAAGAGCTCGAAGAAATCATCCACTTCTTAAAGGATCCCAAGAAGTTCACCAAGCTTGGCGGGCGCATCCCCAAGGGCGTGCTGCTGATGGGCCCCCCAGGCACCGGCAAGACCTTGCTGGCGCGTGCCGTGGCGGGCGAGGCGGGCGTGCCGTTCTTCTCGATCTCGGGCTCCGATTTTGTCGAAATGTTTGTGGGCGTAGGCGCATCGCGGGTGCGCGACCTGTTCGAGCAGGGCAAGAAGAACGCGCCGTGCATCATCTTTATCGACGAGATTGACGCGGTCGGTCGCCATCGCGGCGCCGGTATGGGCGGTGGCCACGACGAGCGCGAGCAGACGCTGAACCAACTCCTCGTCGAGATGGATGGTTTCGAGAATAATTCCGGCGTCATCCTGGTTGCGGCCACCAATCGGCCCGACGTGCTCGACCCGGCGTTGCTGCGTGCCGGCCGCTTTGACCGGCGCGTGGTGGTGCCGTCGCCCGATGCCAAGGGCCGGCTGGCGATCTTGAAGGTGCACACGCGCAAGGTGCCGCTGTCGCCGGGCACCGATCTCGAGTCGCTGGCCCGTGGTACGCCCGGTTTTGCCGGCGCCGACCTCGAAAACCTGGTGAACGAAGCGGCCTTGCTGGCGGCGCGTCGCGATCACGAGGTGGTGTCGCAAGACGACTTTGAGAGTGCCAAAGACAAGGTGCTGATGGGCAACGAGCGCCGCGGCCTGATGCTGAACCAAGAGGAGTTGAAGCTGACGGCGGTGCACGAGGCGGGTCACGCCATGATGTCGCTGAACCTCGAGACGTCGGACCCGCTGCACAAGGTGACGATCGTGCCGCGTGGCCGTGCCCTGGGCCTGACTCAAAGCTTGCCTGAGCGCGATCGCTACTCGCATAACTCGCAGTATCTAAATGATAATATTGCAATGATGATGGGCGGCCGCATCGCCGAAGACATCGTGCTCGGCGAGATCACCACCGGCGCGGCCAACGACATTGAGCGCGCGACCGAGCTGGCGCGGCAGATGGTGTGCGAGTGGGGCATGAGCCGCATGGGTCCGCTTGCGTATGGCAAGAAGCACGGCGAGCCCTTCTTGGGCCGCGACTTTGCGGGAACGCAAGACTTTAGCGAGAGCACCGCGGTGCAGGTCGATCAAGAGATCAAGCGTATCGTCGACGACAATTACCAGCGCGCGCGGCAGATTCTGCTCGACCACCGCGACGAGCTCGACCGGCTGACGGCGGCGCTTCTGAAGTTTGAGACGCTCGACGGTGAAGAGGTTGATTGGGCGGTAGAGGGTAAGGATATTCAAGAGTTGCGTGATACGCGCGAGGCTCAGGCCCGCCATCGCGCCAGCTCAGGCGGCACGGAGCCCAAGCCCGACGTCAAGCGACCGACCGCGAGCACCGATTCGCTGCCCGGCCTGCCCGAGCCCCTGCCGCGCTGAGGAGCCCGCATGCAGCTCGGTGGACGCGCAGTCGATCTCCAGCGTCCCTGGCTCGTCGGAATCCTCAATCTGACTCCCGATTCTTTTAGTGATGGTGGGCAGTTGCGGCACATCGACGATGTGTTGTTCACGGCCCAGCGCATGATCGCCGAAGGCGCAGACCTGCTCGACCTGGGCGGTGAGTCGACCCGGCCGGGTGCGGCAGAAGTGACTGAAATCGAAGAGATCGAGCGCGTCGTGCCGGCGATCGCAGCCTTGCACGCCCGCCTTGAGGTGCCGCTATCGGTCGATACCCGCCGCGCCGCCGTGGCCCGCGAGGCGCTGGCGGCAGGGGCGGTGATGGTAAACGATGTCAGTGGGTTTAGTGACCTCGATATGGGGCCCGTGGTGGCGGCGAGTGGCGCGGCCTGGGTGCTGATGCACATGCCGCACGCCGTGGGGGCGATGGCGCCTAGTCAGCGGACTGCGGGCATGAGCGACGACCTGCATACTGGGTTGCAGCAGATCGCTGCGGGGCTGGCCGACGCGGTGGCGCGGGCGCAGGCGGCGGGGGTGGCGCGCAGCCAGCTGGCCGTCGATCCGGGTGTGGGTTTTGGCAAAACGCTGCAGCAGAATCTTTGCCTCTTGCGCGGCGTCGCGCCGATTGCCATGCTCGACCTGCCCGTGTACCTGGGCCCCTCGCGCAAGTCGTTCATCGCTGCGGTGGCCCAAGCCGCGACGGCCGATTTGCCCGCCCAGCGCCTATTTGGCACGGCGGCGGCGGTGGCGGCAGCAGTGCTGGGTGGTGCGGCGTTTGTGCGGGTGCACGACGTGGCGGCGATGCGGCAAGTGGTCGACGTGGCGGTGGCGCTGCGCGACGCGGGCAAGTAGCTCCCCCCGTGGCGGAGCCGGAGGCCGATGGACTGGACCCAGCTCAGCGATTGGTTGCACTGGCGGCGCCTGCTCGATGTGGGGCTGGTGGCGGCGCTTGTGTATCAAGTGCTGGTGCTGCTTCGCGGTTCGCGATCGGGGTCGCTGCTTACTTCGCTGGGCATTACGTTTGGCGTGTACTATGCGAGCAGTGCAGATGTGCTCGATCTGCCTACGGTTCACTGGATTCTAGACAAGATCCTGGCCTCCGTTGTGGTCGTGCTCGTGGTGCTGTTCCAAGACGACCTGCGCCGGGCTTTGACTAGCAAGCTGCGATCGCCGCTGGCCGGGGCGCCTAAGGCCCGTCTATCCGACGAGATCATTGACGAAATTGTGCGTGCGACCGCTGAGCTGTCGTCGCGCGGCCTGGGGGCGCTGGTCGTGGTCGAGCAGCAGGCGCCGCTTGACCGCTATATTCATGACGGTATTGCGGTAGATGCTGAACTTTCTTGGCAAATATTGCTGGCCATGTTTATCCCCGAGCACGCTAGCCCCACCCACGACGGCGCGGTGGTGGTCAAGAAAGGCCGCATTGCCGCGGCGGCTTGCTTCTTGCCGCTGGCGGGTGGTGCGGGCATTCCGGGTACGCTTGGGTCGCGGCATCGCGCGGC
>CAISBR010000225.1 GCA_903883645.1 uncultured Myxococcales bacterium
GGTCACAACACCCCTGGATGGCTCGGGATCACCAGCTGGCCCGCGCCGAGGTCGCCCACGAGTTTGAACTGCCGGACTTGCGCGCGGCGCGGTCCACGCCAACGTCGGTGCCTCGCGGCGGCAGCGCCGGCAAGAGCGGGGGCTGCGCTTGTGGCGGAAACTGCGGCGGAAAGTCCGGCGGCAGCTGCAACGGGGCGTGCCAAGGCAAGGCCGGCGGTGGGGCAAGCTGCGGCTGCGGAAACAAGAGTGCCGCAGCCCACGGCGCCAGCGCCGGCAACCCTTGGCCGCTGGACGATGCGCGCCACAACCTGGTCCTGCTGGCGCAGGAACTGCTTCTGCTTGAAGGGCATTTGGCGGATCCCGAGCGCCGCTGCCCGTCGTGCGTGACCAAGCACGCCTTGACCGTGCGCGCCTTGGCGGACGAGGGGCGGCGGCTTGATGGTGGCGGCGGCTTGGGTCCGGTATGGCAGCAGGCCAGTGCCTTGGCGCTTTCGGGGGATGTTCAGGCGGTTCGCGGGCTTCGGCAGGGTGTGGTGAGAGTGGTGGCGCAACACTCTGGCTCGCCGGTACGTCCAGACGGCCGCACGGGCATTGCGCGCCAGGGAACCACGAGTTCGGCCGCTGCGACGTTGGACGTTGGGGGAACATCGAGCGCCAAAAGGCGGATACAAACTGCGCTCCTAGCCGCCTCGGATCGCACCATTGAAATTGCCGCCCGCAAGCTGACCAGAGCCCCGCACACGGTGGCAGGGGTAGTGGAGTTCTTGAAGAGGTGGCGAGAGTCATCCGCCGGACCGTCCGTCGGGCCAGTGGGACAGGGCTTGAACTGTGCCGACTGGTGCTCCTGGAGCGATTGCGAACATACTGCTTGGCCATGTTTCGGCTGTGACTGTCCCGGGAAAACCAAACCGCCAGGTCCGAAAAACAGATTGGGGGAGGAGTGCGCCAGCAAGGTGAGTGAGCCAGCGAAGCTGTTGAACCTTTGTGACGAAGATATCTGCACCCTGGCGCAGGCTGTTGAAACGTGGACACGAGTTGACATCATGCTCGCAACTGCCCTCGACCCGGTCACCGGTCAAATTGACTCCAAGAAGCTCGCAGATGCCCAAAAGGAGGTCCAGAACAGTTGCGAACTAGTGTTTGACGACGATCCGTTGCAGTGCGGGCTGAAGTGTGGGCCGATGGGATGCAAGGGCAAGTGCACATGGTTCGACGGCAGCCAATTCCACCCGCTACCTGACCTGCCCGACAAGGCAGCGTGCCAAGCATACAAGTGCAGCACGGGGGACGATAGTGTCCGGTGGAGTTGTGGAAACGCAGGCTCGTGTGCCGGCAAATGCAGCCTGCCGTCTCCTTTCGATTGTGATTCAATCAAGTGCCTCTACCTCAAGCCAGATTGCACAGTAGGGACCAACATCTGGGCGGGCGATACCGACCAGGGTTGCACCGACCTGTTGGCAAGCGCGGGAAAGGGAGGCCTCCAACTGGCTGTGAACTACAAGTGCACCGGATGGCGTACCGAATGAGGCTGCCGGAGATGCTCCTTTCTAGATGTTCTGCTCGTCGATGCCTGCCACTGCCGGTCAATCGGCAGCTCTTCGTTGGTGTTGCCTCTTGGGCCATTCTTGCTTGCGCCCGACAGGACGAGTGCACGCCAGCGCACAGCTCCGATGCGGTCGGCGACGCGGGGTCAGGAAGCATTGACACCCTCTATTCCCAAGACGGCAGCATTGGCGCGGTGATTTGGCCGACCATGCCAGGCATGGACCCACAATGTGATCCTCAGCTCTGTTATGTGTACGGACTGTGCAAGTACGAGTCGACGCCGACGCGGCCTGGGACTGGGGACTGCGTCAGGACGCCCGCTTCGTGCCTGTCCTCCAGGGCCTGCCTGGAGCTCGGCGAGTGTCAGCTTAGAGACGGCAACTGTGTTGCTGTGGGCGCGCCCGACCGCCCATGCGAAAACAGCTTTGCCTGCCGTGTGGCAGGCCGCTGCCAGGCCGATACATGGGGGGTTTGTCGGCCGGCGTCCGACGCGGATTGCCTAGGGTCGGATTGGTGCCGCGACTTTGGATATTGCCACGCGGACCTGGGCCAAGGCGCCTGTATCTTGGTAGCCTCTGATTCAGACTGCCGGCGATCCTGGGGCTGCCGCTGGGATGGCCAATGCTCAAGAGTTAGCGAGTACTCCTGTGGCTCGACTGCCACTGACGACTGCACGGCCTCGATCCTGTGTGCAATGTCGGGCCAATGCACTCCAGCCGCGAGCGCGTCGGGCTGTCGCCGCACCGGCGCCAACGCCAGCATGTCATGCGCGCAATCGGTCGCCTGCACCGCACTAGGTCTGTGTCGCTCCGATTCGACAGGCCATTGCTATGCGTTGTTGGACAATGACTGCAAGACATCAACCGGTTGTGCTGTTGGCGGCCAGTGCTGGGCATCCTGGTTCCTGGGCCGGTGCGTCACTATGGGCCAGCTCAACCCGGACGTGCCGTGGTGACGGGTAGCGCAATCTGGGACCGACAGGGAGTACCACGACGACGACCGTGGACATCATCACCCGACCGTCGTAAAGTCGCCGGAGGGACAGGGGATTTCGACCTGCGGCGCCAGGACCAGGGTTCAGTGCCGCACCCGTTTGAGGCCGCCATGAGGGACGCCCAACCATCGCTGAACCTGTCGACCGGCATGGTCGAGGCGGATTTGCCCAAGCTCGGCGCCCAGGTGCGGGCGCAGGACTGGCGGATGGCCAATGCCGGCGTCGATTGGGGTTCTGTGGCCAGTAGGACGGCCGCCGACGGTCGTAA
>CAISBR010000226.1 GCA_903883645.1 uncultured Myxococcales bacterium
GCAAACGGCGACTCGATCATCGGCGCCACTACCGCGGTGGCGTGCACTTCGCCGGCCAGCCGCAAGTCCGCACGGGCACAGGGCCCGCCGATCTTGACCATGCAGCCCAAGCCCTGCGGCACCCGCTCGGCGATCCACACCACCTCTTCGGTAGCCAGGCCCTCTTCTTCGGTGCCAAGCTTAAACGCCGTCAGGCCCAGCGGCCGCGCCACCTCGATAAGCCTCTGCATATCCTGAGGAAAACTGTTTGCCGTCGCCCGTCCAGCGCCCAAATGCTGCAAACCCGATTCGTGCACAGTAGCTTCCTTGGGGGTCACTCCGCCGCGCGGAGCCTGCCGCTAGGGTAACGCGGACGCAAGACCATTGCCACTAGCGCCCGCAGAACCCAGCCGCGGCTGCCACGGGATCGCCCGCAGGTCTTGCGGCGTGCGCCCCTCGCGCGACAGCCAGCGAAAGTAGTCGTAAGTTCGCCCCTGGCCTTGGATTCCCGCTCCGGCATTGTACCAGCCGCTGCGCTGATACTTGTCGGCCAGCACACCCAGCCGTCGGTCCGACAGCAAATAGCGTCGCACCGCCAAGTCGTCGTGCCACCAGTCAAATTGTGCTGTAATCGTGTTAGGTTCAATGCGCAGCCAACCCAATTCGGCCAGCTCGCCCAGGCGCTGCCCATGGTCTTCGAGCACATCGCGGCCAAACAAATCGCGGTACAGCGCGCGGTCGATCCCCTCTTTGGCGTGGAACATCAAAAAGCGCGTCGAGCGGTCCGTCGGCTCTAGAATCTCGCTAAAATACTCTGGAAGTTCCCCACTTTTCAGCGGCGTCTCCCAGCGGGGTCGCTCCAAATTGCCATAGGCGATATCGCCATCGCAGCGCGAAAACGCGCCCCAGCCAAAGCCCATCACCGACCCGCCCAGATAATCCGCCTCGACAAAATGCCGCGGGTGACCAATGAGCTTCTTGTGATAAATCGGCTGGCGGAACAAGCGCTCCCACCCCATGCCCAGCAGCATCGCGTCGGCGGCGTGCAGCATCTCTTCGCGCAGCTCAAGCGAATCGCGCTCAAGCTGGCGCTTGGCTTTGACAAAGATATCCGCCTCGGGATTAAACGGGTGCAGCCACAGCAGATCGGGCCCGGCCTCGGCGCAAAATTTCACATCGTTCAAGAAGCTTTGCGTGCTCTGCTCGGGCAGCCCAGCCACCAGGTCTAGGTTCACCGACTCGACACCCACCGACCGCGCCAGGGCGATCGCATCGGCAATATCGCCGGGCTTCTGATACGCCCGGTTGATCTGCCCCAGCACCACTGGGTCTAGCGCCTGCACGCCAAAGCTCATGCGGTTGATGCCAAAACTACGCAGCAATTCAGCCTTTTCGCGATCAAAGCTGTTCGGATTGGCTTCGGCACACAGCTGGGCATCGCTCGTAAAATTGCAGATTTCGAACAGCTTTTCGTAATAGCGCTGCATCTGCTTGGGCGACCACAAGCTGGGCGTACCGCCACCAAAGTAGAACGACGTCGGCCGCAGCTGGCGCAGCACCGGGGCAAACAGCTCCAGCTCGGTCAGCACCCCGCTCAGGTGCCGCTCCAAGAACTCGGGCGACGACAAACCCTCAGTAAAATCCTGACAATAGGTGCACTTCGTCGTGCAGTAGGGCAGGTGGGTATACACCCCAAACGGATGCCGCTCGGGCGCCGCGCGATGCCGGTCGACAAACCGCTCCCACGTATCGAGCACCAGCTTGCCCGGTCGCCACTCCCCCTCAACCTCGAGCAGCGGCAGGTCATCGCCACTGCGCATGCGCTGCGTCAGGTGCTGCACCAGCTGCCAGCGTGCGGTGGGGTCGCTCGGAATCGTCTGCAAGCTCATGCGGGTCTTCAACTTTGGCCGCAATCGCAGCAGCTCGCTACAGCCTAGTGCAACGGGTAGCCAAACGGAAGCAACCTGCAGCAAAATGGCTAATTTTCAGTGGGTTTTGCCTAGTCTGGCCGGTCTGGCGCCGCCGCCACCGGGATGCCGCAAACGCGATCCCGGCGGCGACGTGGCGCCCGATCAAGTTAGCGGCACATCAGCAGCACTTCGTCGGCGTAGATCGACAGGGTCTTGCTCTTGTCGTACGCCGTCGCGATGAACACAGGCTTGCCGTCGAGGCCGAAGCTAGCCGGGGGCAGCTCACCGATGCGCTGCGCCCAGCCCGTGGTCGACTGGCACGCCGCGTCGAGGGTGAAGTTGCCGTCGAGGTTGGCCGAAAGAGCTGCCACCGATGCCGGCTCCTTGCCCACCACCGAGTAGCGGAACGCTTCGACCACGCCTGCCGGGCAGTTCGCCGTGTCGACCGACAGGTTCAAGTAGTAGCTCCACACGCCGCCGAGGACCGAGCCCTGCGCAGCGATCTTCGAGCCAATGTTGTTGAACGACAGCGCCTTGGGAATCGCCGTCGACGTGTAACCGCCAAACAGCGAGCCGGTCGGGGTCTTGGCCAGTGCCGTGCTGAGCACCCACGGCTTCCAGCCGTTCGACGCTTGGGTCGCCCAGTTGGTCGCGAAGCCGCCCTGGTCAAAGTTGTCGTACCAGCAGGCGTACATGCACGAGCCGGCGACACCGATGTCGTCGATCTCGAAGGTGCCGGCGGTGGTCGATGCAGCACCCGTCACCACGCTGAACTCGACGTCGGACGTCGCGCCAGCCGGCAAGTCGATCGAGAAGGTCTGCCAGTTGGCGAGCGCGTTGCAGCGCTTGAACACTTCTTTGCCGCCTACCTTGACCACAAAGTCGTCGGCCCCGCAGGTCTCGTCGGCCACCTTGGGTGCGCGCAGAGCGAACCACAGCTTATCGGCCGTGCCCGCTTGCACCTTGGGGATGGTCAGCTTAGCCGTCTCCGACTTGCCCGAGGTGGGCTTGCCAGCGTAGGTAACGGTCAAGAAGCCCAAGCCCGTGTGGCCGTTCGACGCCGCCGCAGCAAAGCCCGCGTAGCCCGAGTCGGTCGACGTCATGCGGAAGGGCTGTGGAATCGCCGCCGCCACTAGGTCAACCGCCGCCACATCTTGGTTGTTGGTGCGCGGCTCGAACGACGCGCCCAGGCAACCCGGACCGCAAGCGCCAGTCAGCTTGATGCTGTCGATGTCGATGGTGCCCTTGTTGTCGGCCGTCGTACCGGCCACGGCGACGAACTCGATGTCCATCGGCGCACCCGCGTACTTGGTCAGGTCGATCGTGACCTTGGTATAGGTCGAGCCGACTTCGAACTCGGGCGACTTCACGGTATCGCAGCGCTCGTAGACCTTGATCTTGTTGACCAGCACTTGCAGGTCGTCAAAGCCGCAGTCTTGCAGCGCCACATCCATCGACAGGTAGAACTCAAGGGTCGCCGCAGCTGAGTCCTGAGTGTAGAAGCGCCGCGAGGTCAGATTCGAGCTCAGCACCGACGGCGCACCGGTCGGACCGGCACCCTTCCACTCGGCGCGTTGGTTCGACGGGCCGGCGTACGGCTTCTTGTCGCTCGACTTCCACAGCACATACGGCACGCCACCCGAGGTGTCGGTATGGGTCGAGGCCCACGACAACGGTACCGGGGTGTCAAACTTCTCGTCCAAGCAGGCCGTGCAGCCCGGGATGGCCTGGTTGGCGCAGGTGCCGGCGTTGCACGAGTCGAGCGTGCAGGCATCCTTGTCGTCGCAGTCTTTGCCCAGGCCGCCCAAGCACTTGCCAGCGGCGCAGGCGTCGCCCTCGGTGCACTTGTCGCCGTCGTCGCAGTTGATGGTGACCTTGGGCATGCACTGCGCCAGATTGGTCACTTTGTTCAGCACGGTGCAGGTGTAGCCCGTCGCGCACTTGGGCGGCGTGTCCGTCGGCGTGCAGGACAGCGGCGGGTCGAGCACCGGGTAGCTCTCTTTGGGCGTCGCCACACACTTGAAGTTCTGCAGCAGCGGCAGCTCTTGGCAAGCGGCATCGGCGCAGAGACTGGCGACGGTAGAGCAGGTCTGTAAGTCGCCCGCGGTGCAGAAGCCGAGCTGGCAGCTATCGCCGGGGGTGCAGTACTTGCCGTCGGCATCGCAGGTCGTGCCGTCTTTGTTCGAGGCGTTGTCGCACTGGTGCGTCTCCGAGCCACTCGAGATGCAGGTCGGCGACGTGCAGGCCGTGGCCTTGACGTTCAGTTCTTTGGCACAATCGACGGCGCTGCCCGCGGCACACTTGCCGGTCTTGCAGGTGTCGCCCAAGGTGCAGCCGCTCTGGTCGGCGTCGCACTTGCTGCCGTCGGGCTTGGGGTCGCCTTGGCACGAGTAGGTCGCCGCGCCGGTCGACTTGCACGAGCCCTGGGTACAACCCGTTGTAACTCCAAGGCAATCTACGGCCTTGCCCGGCTCGCACGCGCCTTGGCCGTTGCACGTATCGCCCTGGGTGCAGCCGTTGCTGTCGGCGTTGCAGGCCTTCTCCGCAAGCGCAAAGCCGATGTCGCAGAACGCCGCTAGGCCGCTTGGCGACTTACAGACGCCCACTTGGCAGCCATCGGCGCTGTCTTCCTTCTTGCAGTCCATCTGCGCACCGGCGGCGCACTTGCCCACCTTGCACGAGTCGCCCACGGTGCAGCCGGTGCCGTCCGCGTCGCAGGGCAGGCCGTCTTTCTTGGGCACGCTCATGCAGGTGTAGGTGCCGGCGCCGCTCGA
>CAISBR010000227.1 GCA_903883645.1 uncultured Myxococcales bacterium
GCGGGACTTTCGCCCGAAGAGCTAGAAGATCCAGCCGGTTGTCACCTGCGGCCGGCGCTCGGGCGTCTTCTTCCGGCGGGTCGCTTCATGGCCGCAACGCTGGGTCTCGGCGCCGTGCTGGCCGCTGCCACCGGTGCTGCCCCGTTCGACGACGCCTTGGGCACGCTGCAAGCCGACGAAATTGACGCACTTTTGCTAGGCTCACACGCTCGACACGCCGCCCATGCGCCGCAGCCCTTTGGCGAGCAAGACGCCGCGTGGCTTGAGGATGCCGTGTTGGCGATGCTGCATCGCCGGTCGCTCAAGACCGGACTGCCGCGCGCCGAGGCCTGGATTCCGCCCGGTGGTGGTCTGCGTTTTGACTTGCAGCAAGCACAGTTGCGCACCCTTGCGCCGGTGCCGACGGAGCACACTGGCTATCTCGACGCCGCAATCGGCCACTTGCCCCTGCCCGCGAGTGCTTGCGCGGCGTTGGTCGAACGTAAGCTAACAGCTATCGATGTGCATCTTGAGCACTTAGAATCACTAGATGATCTGTTCGACGTGATTTTTGAAGTGTTCGATGGTGAAGGCGACGAGGCTGAACTGGTAGGGGATGGTTTCCGCGTTGAATTCGTAAAGTAACTACGAGCGCTCTTCCTATCAAGCTACTGATTTACTGCAGAATTTCGAACCGGGCCACATCGGTGCCCCAGAGCTTCTCGGGCGCGTAGCCAAAGGGCTCGCCACGGGTCTTGCTGAACAGTTCGCCCATCCGCTGCTCGAGCGGCGACCGCGCACCGGCCGATGCACCGCGCGTCACCTTGAACTCAAGCGCGCGAAAATCCACATCATCCTCGCTGGCAATCACCTTGATGATCTCGGGTCCGGCCGGCGGCGTCATGCGGTAGGGATACGGAATTGCGCGCTTCTCACCTGGTTTCAGCAGGTTATCACCCGGAGCATTCGGCGCCGGAAACAAGATACCGATCGTGCCATCGGCACTCAGCTCGATTACACTGAAGAAACAAGGCTTTGTTCCCCTATTCTCGACGAACAACTGCACGATCTCGCCGGCCTTGACCTTGCCCGTACCGTCTTTGGCCACGGCGCCGTGATCCGCTGTAATTTTGACATGTTTTGACCCATTCGGCGCCACTTCGAGGGCCGCATCCACGCGATGCACGGTCAGATCGACCTCGAGCCGCGTCGCCACGTCGTTATTTTCGAGGGCCATCACCCGCATCTTGCGGAACTGCGCCTCGATCGCCTGGGTAACCCGCAGATCGCGTTGCGGATCGTCAATTGCCACCGCACCCGCCATGGGCTGATTCTTACCGCGCGGAATCGGCAGGGCCGTGCCATCGGCGCGTTGAATACGCAGACCGCCCGACTCCATATCCTTGGTCAGCAGCAGATCCCACTGCGGTAGCGCAGCACTAGCGGCCTGGGGCCCCATGATCTCGACAAAAGGCAGCTTTTCGACCGTGGCCTGCAGCGCAATCGCCGCGGCATCAAAGGCCACCCGCACCCGCGCCGCCTGCACCTTGGTCAAAACCTCTTGCGCTTGCGAGCCTTTGTCGAACAGTTTGGCCTCTAGCCGCTCGCCGTCCTTCACCGGCACCCCGTAGCTCATGCCCAGCTCGACACGCACCAACTTGACCCGCACTAGTGGCTTTTCGCCACCAATAGCACGGACTTCGAGCTCACTGCCCGGCAGCAAACCGTGCAGCGAACCGGCCTCGATCGGCAGCTCGCCGTCGCCAGTGATGGGTCGCACGCGGTAAAACTTGCTGGGAGGCGCCCACTCTCCTGAAAACAGACGCTTATCGGCGTCGCCTTCGATCTGCGGATTCTGATCGCTGACCCGCACCACGATCTGCGCGCCAATCCGCTCGAGTAGATCGCGGTAGGAGGTGCGCGGCCCGGCATCGTGCAAAGCCTGAGCCAGCATCAGCGAATAGGCACCCATTGCCGCACCCGACACGGGATCGCGGTCTTCGTTGGCCTCTTGATCGGCGCGAACCGCAGAGATGAACACGTACCCTGCCCCCTTGGCATCGCCCGCGGGCACCCAAGCACCCGTGCCATCCGCTTCGTTGCCGCGCTTTTCGGCCGGCGGCCACATCGGGCGACTACCGCGGGTACGCATCTTGCGGGGATCGCCGGGCGCGCCGCGGGTGGCAGTGCCCGAGTGACACGAATCGAGCGAGATCACAATGTTTTCACTCTTCTTGGCCGCCTGAGCGATCAGCAACCCCAGCTCGTCGTCGCGAATGTGGTTGGCGTAGTTCTTGATGCCCAAATTATCAAAGGGAACAAGGGCTTCGTCGTAGCCATCGGCCTCGTCGGGCGCGCCGTTGTCGTCGGGGATCTGCTGGCCGTGGCCCGAGTAGTGAAAGAAAAGCACAGCGTCCTTGTCGGCCTTGTCGACCAGCTGCTGCTGAAACGCCGCCACGATCGCCTTGTGGGTGGCCTGCTCGTCGACGAGCGTGAGCACATCGAAGCCGCGGTGCTCCAATTCCGCTTTGAGCATAGCTACATCATTGCGACTGCCGTCGAGTTGCGACCACTGCTCGTGGGCCGGTACGGCGGGGGTGTAGCGCAGCCCGTAATGCTCGATACCCACTAGCAGCGCGAGCTTTTTGCTCCCCTCCGCGGCCGCCGCACTGCGGGTGATCGCGGGCAGCGCCACCAGGGCCAGCAGCAGCATGACGAGCGACTTAGCAAACTTCATCTCGGTCCTTATGGTGTGCCGTTTGGGCAGCGCTGAGACGCTGGGCACAAGCGTTTGGGTCTGGCGGCACTGCGGCGGCCGGCGAGTTTGAGTTGCGATGGTGCGCACAACTTTGCCAGCCGGCAAGCACAAGCTGCGCGAGTCGGTCCTTGACAGTGCGAACTACCATCCTAGCTTGCGTTCGCCGTGGCCAAAGTCGGCCCGCGGTATCGCAGACGGTCCTGAGCATTCTTGCAGCGTTTCAATCACTTTGAGCGCAAGAACCGCCAGGTAACCTGGCACTGCGACGTAACGAGCAATGGATCCGCGCAGGTGATTGCGCGTTGGGCAAGGACGGGCGACTGGCCCGCAATAGCAGAGGAATGAATGGCAATTACTCCGCTTTTTGACCGCATCGTGGTCAAGCGCATCGAGGGTGAATCGACGACCGCCGGTGGCATCTTCTTGCCCGAGGCTGCCCAGGAAAAGCGCCAAGAGGGCCTAGTGGTCGCCGCTGGTACGGGTCGCGTGCTCGACGACGGCACCATGGTCCCGCTAGAGCTCAAGGGCGGCGAAAAGGTGCTGTTCGGCAAGTACGCGGGCAGCGAGGTCAAGTTCGGCGGCGAGACGCTGCTGATCATGCGCGAAGACGAAGTTCTGGCCGTCATCTCGGAATAGCTGCCGAGCGTTCTGCAACGAATTCAAGCAGATTACCCAACGATTCCAATCGACTCTAGTTCACTCCACTAGACCAGGAGCAAGCAAATGGCTGCAAAAGAAATCATTTACGGCTCGGAAGCCAAAGAGAAGATCCTCGCCGGCGTCAATGCGCTGGCCAATGCCGTCAAGGTCACCTTGGGCCCCAAGGGTCGCAATGTCGTGATCGAGAAGAGCTTTGGCGCCCCCACGGTGACCAAAGACGGCGTGACGGTCGCCAAAGAGATCGAGCTGAAAGACAAGTTCCAGAACATGGGCGCGCAGATGGTCAAGGAAGTCGCTTCCAAGACGTCGGACGTGGCGGGCGACGGCACCACCACCGCCACCGTGCTGGCGCAGGCGCTGTACCGCGAGGGTCGCAAGCTCATCGAAGCGGGCGCGAATCCGATGGATCTGAAGCGCGGCATCGACCAGGCGGTGGCCGTGGTCGTGACAGAGCTGGGCAAGCAGTCGCGCCCCGTCGAAGGCAAGAAAGAAATCGCCCAGGTGGCGACGATCTCGGCCAACGGCGACCAGGCGATCGGCGACATCATTGCCGAGGCGATGGAGAAGGTCGGCAAAGAAGGCGTGATTACGGTTGAGGAAGCGCGCTCGATCGAGACGACCCTCGATGTGGTCGACGGCATGCAGTTCGACCGCGGCTACATCTCGCCCTACTTCGTCACCAACGCGGAGACGATGGAGTGCGAGTACAAGGACCCGTACATCCTGATTTACGAGAAGAAGATCAGCTCGGCCAAAGACATTTTGCCCGTGCTTGAAGCTGCGGCGCGCGAGCAGCGGCCGATCGTGCTCATCGCCGAAGACATCGACGGCGAGGCCCTGCCTGTGCTGGTGCTGAACAAGCTGCGCGGCGCCCTGCAAGTGGTCGCGGTCAAGGCCCCGGGCTTTGGCGATCGCCGCAAGGCTATGCTCGAAGACATCGCGATCCTGACCGGTGCGACGTTTGTCAGCGAAGAACTGGGCTACAAGCTTGAGAACGTGACGGTCGACATGCTTGGCCGCGCCAAGCGCATCGTGATCGAGAAAGAGACGACCACCATCGTCGATGGCGAAGGCGATCAAGAGAAGCTCGACGCGCGCAAGAAGCAGCTCAAGCAGCAGATCTTGGATACGACTAGCGATTACGACCGCGAGAAGCTCGAAGAGCGGCTGGCGAAGTTGTCGGGCGGCGTGGCGATCATCCGCGTGGGCGCGGCGACCGAAGTCGAGATGAAAGAGAAGAAGGCCCGCGTCGAAGACGCTCTGCACGCCACGCGCGCTGCGGTCGAGTCCGGTATCGTCCCCGGTGGCGGCGTGGCCCTGCTGCGCACCCAGAAGGCCGTTGCCGCGCTCAAGGGCGAAGGCGACCGCCAGTTCGGCATCAACGCGGTCAAGCGCGCGATCGAAGAGCCGATGCGGCAGATCGCGGCCAACGCCGGTTGGGAAGGTTCGCTCGTGGTCAACAAAGTCCGCGAAGGCGAAGGTGGTTTCGGCTTCAACGCCGCCACCGAGACCTACGGCGACTTGCTGGCGCAGGGCGTCATCGACCCGACCAAGGTGGTGCGCTCGGCCCTGATCAACGCCGCTTCGGTCACCAGCTTGATGCTGACTACCGACGCGATGATCACCGACAAGCCCCAGAAAGAAGACAAGGGCGGCGGCCACGGCCACGACCACGGCGGCATGGGCGGCATGGGCGGTATGGGTGGCATGGGCGGTATGGACTTCTAGTCCACGCCCTACGCAGTAAGTAGCACTGGTGGGCACGTCGGACTAAGCAAGCCGGCGTGCCCACTGGTCGTTTTGGCCCCTCGATACAGTGAGATTCCGATGCCCGCACCCAAGCCGATCGAGCTATTCGCGTTTTACCACCTTGGCCTCGACGCTGATGGCAGCTACAAATTTCGCAACATCAACGACTGCGCCCGGCGCTGGAGCGTCGACAACGCCACCGTGCAGCTGTGGTTGCAAGACGCGCATATCGACCCGGCGACGGTAAAATCGGTGCCGTACAATCTGACGCGCTGGCACGTGGACGCGCAATTTGTGCGGCCCGAGCAGCAAGAGCAGTTGATTCGCGACGCGTGGCACGGCTATATGGCCGAGCTGAAGCGAACGCTGTCGGGCCGACAGAGCCGCGAGCCCGACTTCCACTTCGACATCGACTACGACGACGTGTGGGACGATGCGGCGCGCAAGGCGCAAGGCGACGACGAATAGGGGGAAACTATGGGAAAGACCAGCGAATTTCAGGCGATTCAGACTCTGGCGGCACCGCAGGCGATCGGGCCCTACAGTCAGGCGATTGCGGTCGATCACCCCGGACGCTGGGTGTTCTTGAGCGGTCAGGTGGCGCTCGATCCGGTCACCGGCGTGCTGCTGGCGGGCGAAGTGGCCGCGCAAACCGAGCGGGCGATGCTGAATCTGCAGGCCGTGGTGCGCGAGGCCGGCGGCGAGCTGAAGGACTTGGTCAAGGTGGGTATCTTTCTCGCCGATATCAACGACTTTACCGTTGTGAACCAAGTGTACGGGCGCTTTGTGCAGCAGCCGTACCCGGCCCGCGCCACGGTACAGGTGGCCCGGCTGCCCCGCGACGCTGCGGTCGAGGTCGATGGCATCGCCTGGATCGCCGCGAAATAGCTGCTGAAGCTAGCCGAAACGCGCCGCCAGCCAAGGTCGCAGCGCACTGAGCACGGCCGGCGGAATCTCGTGCTGGCCGTTGAATTCGTGCAGGTCGCCCTGCCAGCCCGCCTCGCGCAGCAGCGTATGCAACGCCCGCGCCCCCGCCACCGGCAGCAGCGGGTCTTGGCGACCATGGCTCTGAAAGAACGCCTGATTCGGCCGCTGCGTCGCCAACTTGGTCCAACCGGCGCGGTCGACCAGCGTACCCGACAGAATCACCAGGCCCAGCGGCGCTTGCTTGGCGTGAAGGGTCCAATCCGTAGCCAGCATCGCCCCTTGTGAGAAGCCGCCGATGACAATCCGCGCCGGATCTGCGCCAAAATCGTCGAGCATCGCCTGAATCTGCTGGCGGCTATCTTCGAGCGCTGGCGGCCGACTGCTGCTCAAGTCCGCACCGCGCCCCGAGATCATGGCCAGCTCGAGCGCGACCATGTCGATCGGAAACCAAGCGCGACCCGTCATGTGCGGACCAATCGCCACCTCGAGCGGCGCGTGCGGCACCAGCCACGTGGGGCGCTGTGGCAGCGGCAGAGCTTGGGCCAAGGGCGCCAAATCCCAGGCATCGGCACCGTAGCCGTGCAGGAGCACCATCACCGGAGCGCCGGGATCGCCCGGGACTACCAGCGTCGACAACCCTCCAAGTTCTCGAATTTCGGGCGAAACAGGCATCGTCAGCATCCTTGGCGGCCGCACAATCGTCGGCCCAGTCTGGCGCAATTTGGGCACAGCAAAAGGCGGCGCGTCAATGCTTTGGGTGCTACGCCTCTGCCGCAAAGTCGTGGTATGCTGCCGCGCTCGCCGGTGGGGCCCCCGGCCGGAATGACCATGACCCAGCGCTTTTACGTCACTACCCCGATCTACTACGTCAACGATAAGCCGCACATCGGCCACGCCTATTGCACGGTGCTGGCCGATGCCGCCGCGCGCTGGCACCGCCTGCTCGGCTACCAAAGCTACTTCTTGACGGGTACCGACGAGCACGGTCAGAAAGTGCAAGAAGCGGCGCAAAAACGGGGGATTTCGCCCCAAGTGCACGTCGATGAGTTGCATTTGGCCTTTAAGTCCCTGTGGCCAGAGCTAAAGTGCGCGCCCAATCAGTTCATCCGCACCACGGAGCCGCGCCACAAGGCCGTGGTACAGGCGGCGCTGCAAAAGCTATTCGACGCCGGCCTGATCGTGTCGCGCGAGTTTGAAGGCTGGTATTGCACACCCGAAGAGCGGTTTTGGACCGAAAAAGAGCTAGTTGGCGACGCGTGCCCCAGCTGTGGCCGGCCGGTGTCGCGCTTGGCCGAGAAGAACTACTTCTTCTTGATGAGCCGCTACCAGCAGCGCCTGATCGACGCGCTAAACTCGGGCAGAATCAAGGTGTTCCCGGCTAATCGTGCCAACGAGGTTCTTGGTTTCTTAGATAAGCCCTTGCAGGATCTGTGTATTTCGCGCCCCAAGTCGCGACTGGCCTGGGGTATCGAGCTGCCGTTCGATGGCGATTTCGTTACGTACGTGTGGTTCGATGCCCTGCTCAACTACGCGTCGGGTATTGGCTTTTTGAACGCGACGCCGCCCAGCGATGCCCAGTTCCCCAACCCGGAGTTGAGCGCCGAAGAGAACTTTAAGCTGTGGTGGCCGAACATCGCGCACTTCTTGGGTAAAGACATCTTGACCACCCACACCGTCTACTGGCCAACGATGTTGATGGGCCTAGAAGAAGCGCTGGGATTGCCTGAGAATTCGCTAGTTCCCGGCCGCTTTGTGGTGACCGGCTGGTGGCTGCTCGACAACGCGAAAATGTCGAAGTCGCTCGGCAATGTGGTCAGCCCGCTCAGCATGAAAGACAAGTACGGGCCGGAGGTTCTGCGCTATTTCTTGCTGCGCGAGATGGCGGTGGGGCAAGACGCCAACTTCTCCGAAGAAGCGGTGCTGCGGCGCAATAATGCCGACTTAGCGAATGATCTTGGTAATTTGCTGCAGCGTGTGTCGGCGCTAGCTGCTAAAAATTGGGACGGCAAGGTTCCCGAGTCCACGCCGCTGCAGACGCCGAGCACGGAGCTGGCCATGGGGCTCGTGGCGCGTTTGCTGGGTAGGAATCCGGACTTGGCTTCAATTAGCGAGGCCAACCGCAGCGCTGTGACGCAGGTCGAGGCGATCGCCGACTCAGTGGCGCAGTTTCGGTTGCACAAGGCGCTGGCCGACACGATGATGGTGGTAGGCGCGCTCAACAGCATGATTTCGCTCGACAAACCCTTCTCGCTTGTCAAGACCGACAAGGCGCTGGCGGGCGGTATTGTCTACGCGGTGCTCGAAGGCTTGCGCATCGTGGCCCACCTGCTCGAGCCGGCGCTGCCCGATACGGCCCGCGAAATCCTGAAGCGAATCGGCTGGTCTGGCGAGCTGCTTACGCTCGACAAGCTGCAGTGGGGGCAGTTGCCGGCGGGTGCGCCTCTCGTCGAGGGCCCGGCGCTGTTCCCCAAGCACGAGATCGTGGCGCAAGTGGCGGATCTGAAACCAGACGTCAAGGCCGACGTGCCGCTTGTTCCGGAGCTGGCAGCGAGCGACTCGAGCGGTGAGGCGGGGCACAAACCTGCTGAAATCAAGCCCGAAGTGACCATCGACCAGTTTGGCACTGCCGACCTGCGCGTGGGCCGTGTGCTGGTCTGCGAAAAGGTACCCAAGTCGAGCAAGCTGCTGCGGCTCGAGGTCGACATTGGCGAGGCCAAGCCCCGGCAGATCCTGTCGGGTATCGCCGAGTCGTTTGCACCCGAAGATCTTGTGAATAAAGAGATTTTGCTGATTGCCAACCTGCCGCCGCGCAAGATGATGGGGCTCGAGAGCCACGGCATGGTGCTGGTCGCCGACGACGGTCAAGGCAAGCGCGTGTTGCTGCGGCCCGAGCGCGACGTTCCCGCCGGCTCGTCGGTGCAATAGCTCGCTATTTCTGGAGGATCGCATGACCACGCAAATTCGCATCGGCGTCGTGACGGTAAGCGACCGCGCCAGCCAGGGCATTTACGCCGACCTTAGCGGGCCCGCGATTGTCGAGTGGCTGCAGTGGGCGCTGACGGGTGAGTACGAAATCGTAGCCCGGTTGGTGCCCGACGAGCAGGATCGCATCGAGGCAACTATTCTTGAACTGGTTGATCTTGAAGGCTGTTGCCTGGTACTGACCACGGGCGGCACCGGTCCCGCGGCCCGCGATGTCACCCCCGAGGCGACCCGCGCCGTCATCGATCGCGAGTTGCCGGGCTTTGGCGAGCTGATGCGAGCGGCGTCGCTGAAATTCGTGCCCACAGCGATCCTGTCGCGGCAGCTGGCGGGCACCCGCGGCTGCTCGCTGATCGTCAACCTGCCGGGCAAGCCCAAAGCAATTGGCGAGTGCTTGCAAGCTGTTATGCCCGCTGTGCCTTACTGCATCGATCTGGTGGGCGGCCCGTACTTGACCACCGACCCCGAGCGCGTGGTTGCGTTCCGCCCAAAGCCCTAACTTCACCGTCTTCTCAAGGAGTTCTAGCATGACGCCCGCGCGTTTTTCCGTGCAAAGCGTTACCGTAATCGGCGCCGGCACCATGGGCCACGGCATTGCGCATGTCGCTGCTGCAGCTGGGCTTTCGGTGATCCTGTGCGACATTTCTGCCGCTGCGGTCGAGTCTGGCCTGGCCAAAATTCGCGACAACCTCGAGCGTGGCGTCGCGCGCGGCAAGCTGACCGAGGCGGAGCGCGATGCGACCCTGGCCAATTTACAAGGCAGCGATGACATGGCCGCCGCCGTGGCCCAGGCCGACCTCGTGATCGAGGCCATCCCCGAACACATTGACCTAAAACTCAAGGTTCTGAGCGCGATTGCGGCACATGCCCCGGCCCGCGCCGTAGTCGCGACCAATACCAGCTCGATTCCGCTAGCCCGGCTGAGCAAGGCCCTGGCCCATCCGAACCAATTCATCGGTCTGCATTTCTTTAATCCCGTGCATCTGCAGCCGCTGCTCGAGATCGTTCGCTCCGACACGACCGATAACGAAACCCTTGACCTGGCTTTGGATTTTGCCCAACGCATCGGCAAAGACCCCATTGTGGTGCGCGACGTGGCCGGCTTTGCCTCGAGCCGCCTGGGCATCGCCCTGGGCCTTGAAGCAATTCGCATGGTGCAAGAGGGTGTTGCGACCCCAGCCGACATCGATAAAGCCATGGAACTGGGGTATCGGCACCCCATGGGTCCGCTGAAGCTGACCGACCTGGTGGGCTTGGATGTGCGCTTAGCGATCGCCGAAACGCTGGCGAGAGAGATCGATCCCGTGCGCTTTGCGCCGCCGCAGCTGCTTCGCGACATGGTCGCCGCGGGCAAGTTAGGCAAGAAATCTGGGCACGGCTTCTACGATTACGACTAGCCGGGGTAACCCGAAAGGCGAGAAATACCATGACGGAATCCGCCACAGCGGCTGCCGAGCGGGCCTATGTGCAGCGCGCCACCGAGAAGGATGGCGAGGCGTTTCAAGAGTTCTTGCGCCACAAGGGCTTTGTTGATCCCTCGTTTGTGCAGACTTGGGGCGCCGTCACAGAAGTCCTGCGTCAGCGCGAGTTCGGACCTAGAATCCTAGACTTAGGCTGCGGTCCGGGCTGGACGTCGCTATTCTTGGCCGCCCGCGGGCTCGAGGTAACGGCCGCGGACCTGTCGCCCGATATGCTTGATATTGCTCGCGATAATGCGGCACGGCATGGCGTAACCTTGCGCACGGCAGAAGCGGACATGCAGGCCGGTTTTGACCTGGGCCACGACTTCGATGGCGTGCTCATCTTTGACGCCTTGCACCACTGCCAAGACGAGACTACGGTTTTACGTCATTGTTTCAAGGCACTGCGACCCGGCGGCGCAATCCTGCTGGTGGAGCCCGACTGGTTCCACGAGTTCGGCGGCTCTGCGCGCCACGACCGCCGCGAATTCGGCACCACGGAGCGCGGCATGGGCTGGGGGCGAATGTCGCGGGCCTTGCGCAGCGCCGGTTTTAGCGATCTGCAGCGATTTTATAGCCTTCAAGGCACTTTTGCCCGCTCGCCATGGCAGCGTCTGCGCTCGCTTGCCGTCGCCGCGCTCACGGTCACGGTCGGCTTTCCGCACCGCAGCGTCATCGGCTATGCGCGCAAGCCGGGCTAGCAAGCCATCTCCACATCTCGACGCGGTGCACAACAACCCGTAGCATGGGTGCGGAGGCGCTGCATCCCTATGACCGCACGAGCCCCATTTTCAGTCTGGACTTCAGCATCTTGCATCGGGTCGCTGCTGTTATGGTGCGCCGCTGGTAGCTTGCTGCCCGCGTGCCACGACGCGACGCCCACCGCCACGTTGCTGGTCGGCGACCCAAACAGCACCGAAGTCGACGGGCAGCTTGGCCCCGGCGACGATGCCCTAGACCACGCAACTGCAGATGCAGACTCGCAATCCTGGCTTGGCGACGCAGCCAGCGACGACGCAGCCAGCGACGACGCAGCCAGCGACGACGCAAACCCCGATACAGCCCCGGCCGATGCGAACGACGGCGCCCTTTTGGATGCGGACCCCGCTGATACTGCGTTCGAAACTGGCGCAGATACGGCGGACTCCCCCGATGCTGGCCCAGACGCGCCCTACCCAAGCCCAGACGCGCCCTACCCAAGCCCAGACGCGCCCTACCCAAGCCCAGACGCCACTGAGTGCGCAAGCCAGGTCGATTGCAACGACAATAATCCATGTACATCAGACACTTGCTTGGTTAGCGGCGCCTGCCAATGGCTCGCAGCGCCCGGCCCGTGTAGCGATGGCAACGCGTGTACCGTCGGCGAAAGCTGCGTGGGCGCCAAATGCGGCGGTGGCACTCAGCTCGACGACTTGACCGCGTGCGGCGACGGCAATGTTTGTACACAAGAAAGCTGTGACCCTGAGCTAGGTTGCGTGGTGGTAACCGTGGCCGGCTCGTGCAGCGATGGCAACCCGTGCACCGCCGGCGACAGCTGTAGCGGCTCGAGCTGCAAGGCCGGCGCGAGCGTCTTGTGCGACGATGCCAACCCCTGCACCGCCGATAGCTGCGACCAGGCCAGCGGCGGCTGCTTTAGCCAAGTGCAGGCCGCCGCGTGCAATGACGGCAACCCGTGCACAGTAGGCGACGTATGCCAAGGCGTAGCGTGCACCAGCGGCCCCCTCAAAGGCTGCGACGACGGCAACGCCTGCACCAGCGACGCCTGCAACCCGCAGAGCGGCAACTGCAGCAATAGCCCCGCATCAGGCCCCTGCGACGACGGCAACGCCTGCACCAACGGCGACAGCTGCGGCGGCGGTACCTGCAAGGGCGGCCCGGTCAAGGCGTGCGACGACGGCAACCCATGCACGACGGATGCTTGCGCTGGTGGCGTCTGCACCACCGCGGGGATGCCCGACGGCGCGGCCTGCGGGGCTCAAATGGTCTGTAAGGCGGGCGCTTGCAGCACACCTGCGAGTACGAGCCCGAGCAGCTGCGACGCGCTCAAAGGCGGCCCGAGTAGCGTGCAGACGATCGATATTGACGGCTACGGCCCGCTGGCCCCAGCGCAAACCTACTGCGAGATGGGCCTGGCGGGCGGTGGCTGGACGCTGCTCGCGGTGGTTAGCGACGACAACAATTCAACCTTTACATGGAATTCGAAGGATCTTTGGGGAACTGCTCAAAGCCAAGTCGGCACAGTCGCGGCGCTCAACAAGGATTTTCGTTCGCCCTTGCTGGCCAACCTTCCGGCCAAAGAGGTGCTTTTTCAGCACTCGTCGGGCGTTTGGGCGCAGTACACCTTTGGCGACGGCAAGTCGAGCCTGGGCGCCACAGTAGCCAAGACCGGCGGCCCAATCTGCTACGGCCAGGGCAAGGGCTTGGCGATGACCGCCGGCTCACTGCTCAAGACCGGCAAACTTTGCGAAACAATGTTGTATTTGAACCCAGCCGATCACGACGGCGTACCCTCGTGCAACACCGACAACACGCCCGAGCACGCCTGGGGCCCGGCGTGGAACGTCAACCGCGACGTGGGCTGCTTTGACGACCCAGGTTGGGCGGGCAGCCTTGGCCCCGTAACCAGCGAACCGAGCACCGAGGGTGGCACGGCCCAAGGCCATCCCGTCGGCTTTGGCTGGGCCATCGGCGTGAACGGCGGCTCGCCGGGCAGTGCCAGCAACTGGATGCGCGTGTTCGCGCGCTAGCTTTGCCGCCAGGTCTTTCGCTTTTATATCCAACAACTCACGCCCTGCTGCTGCGGCCATTGCCGGGCGGACGCCCACTCTGCCGGGCCTGGGGCACGCAGACCCCAACGACGCGGCAAGATGCCACGGCGCCTTGGCCTTTGCCTGCACCGGATGCTACCTTTGCAAGGCTGAGAGTGGCTCGGCAGGCGGGCGGCAATGCCCAACGGTACGCGACCCAGAATCCAGGTAAAGACCCTTAAATTGCCTAGGGTCATTGCGATTTTGGCCTATTGCGCAGCGAGCCAGTTCTTATCGTTCGTCGCCGGGCACGCTGTGCAGGCGACAGAGAAGGCGACAATGCACACTGCATCGGGCCACGATACTACCTCTGCGGCGAACGCCAAGCCGATCTGCGAAGTGCAGGTCGAGGCCGGCGGCGACCATTTGGCGCACGCGCTGCTCGAGGCCGCCCCGGGTTCGCACCTGTGTCTGCAACCGGGTGTGCACAGCGCTTCGCTTAGCATTAGCAAGTCGCTGACTTTGCGTGGTATTGCCGCTGGAGTGATTCTGCAGGGCAGCGGCCGCGATTCGGTGCTGCGCGTCGACGACGACGGCGTGGCACTGCGACTCGAAAACCTTGTGCTTCAGGGTGGTTCGGCGCAGGCCGGTGGCGGCTTGGCGATTTTTGGCCGCGGCAAGGTGCACGCCAGCGACTGTACCTTCTGCGACAACACGGGCGGCATGGTCGGCGGCGGAGCGGTCTATGCGCGGGCCGGGATGCTCGTGCTCGAGCGCTGTATATTCACGCGGAATCATGGCCGGCAGGGTGGCGCGCTCATGCTCGACATGGCGATGCACGCCGAGCTGCAGCGGTGCGAGTTCAGCAATAACACTGCCGATATCGCGGGCGCACTGCGCATCTCGGAGGCGGCGGAAGTCGATCTGAAGGCCTGCAAGCTGGCGGGCAACCTGGGCGCCGACGGCAGCCAAGTGCGCGCCTCGGGTACCCGCAGTCGGGTGCCGACGGTGCGGCTCGACCACTGCGAGGTCGACAGCGGCAGGCTCATCAATGGGCCCGAAATTCAAGGGCATATTACGGCCAAGGGCTGCAAGCTCCCCGCCAGCTGGAAGGGATCTGCGACCGACGGCGGCGGCAACACGTGGCGGCCCGCAATCTAGGGCACCAGCAACAGTTTCGGCATCTTAGCGGGAGGCACCATGCCAGCGCACGACACCAAGAAGAAGAAGAATCAAAAGCCTATTCCGCAGCAGCCTAAGCCGCAGCAGCCAAAGCCGCAGCAACCGCAGGCGCCCGTGCAGCCCAAGCCGCAGACGCCCGCCCCGGCGCCGGGTCAACCGCGGGACTTGGTCGACCCGAGTGTGACGCGCGACGAAAAGACCAAGGCTCTTGACCCGTATACCTACAAGAAAAATGACCGTGGTGCCAAGGTGTTTGGCCCCGATGGCGTCAAAGCTGGCGATGTGCAGCAAGGCTACATTGGCGACTGCTACATGGCGTCGGCGATGTCCGCGGTGGCGGGGTCAAAGCCCGATGCGGTGCAGCAGGCGATTAAAGACAACAAAGACGGCACGTTTACGGTGCGCTTCTTTGAGCTCGACTACTCGGGCCGCAAGACGGCGCACTCCGAAACGGTCGATGCTGACCTGCCCCACTACGGCGATATGCCGGCATATGCCAAGTCGACTGAAAAGGTAGATGGCAAGCAATACATGGAGTTGTGGCCGTCAATCCTAGAAAAGGCGTACGCGCAGTGGAAGGGTAGCTACGATGCCATGGGCAACGGCGGTATTGCGGGCGATGTGATGACGGCCCTGACCGGCGAGCGCTCGTCGCAGGTAACTACGGCTGGCGCTGGCGAAAACGACGCACTGTGGACCAAGATGAAGGCCGCCTCGGACCAGAAGAAGCCGATGACGGCAGGCACGGGTGGCGAAGAAGATCCGCGCTATAAAGACCCCAAGGCGGGTGTGTACGGCTGGCACGCCTATACCGTAATGGGCGTTGAAGAGGCCAAAGAGGGCGACAAAACCAAGCGTTACGTGGTATGCCGCAATCCGTGGGCCAAGCGCCGCCGCAACTCGGACGCGGCTGCCGTGGGCGACACCACCAACGACACCGCCGGCGGCGTATTCAAGCTCGAGTGGGCCGAATTTCGCCGCTTGTACGACAACGTGACGGTCAACGGATGATTTTGAAAGACAAGCAATTTCTTGCCATGCTCGCTGCAGTTGCGGCGCTCGTTGCGGCGTGTGGCTCTAGCGCCTCGAGCTCTAGCAATGTCAGCAGCGACGCCAGCAGCGACGCCAGCGGCGACACCAGCACCGCAGACCTAAACACCAGCAAGTGCGGCAAGTTTGACGATGGCGCCTACGGCAAGAAGGTGCCGTGGCAAGGCTACCAAGAGGGCAGCACAGTGTACTCGTGCAACGTCTGCCGCGGCGGCTACAAGGCCTCGCAGGGCCAGTGGCGCCTGGTCGACGGCGAAAGCATGGACCCCATTACCCCGCTCGACGTCGGCCAAGCCGAGCTGCTCACCATCGACGGCAACACCTTTAGCGACCACCTCACCGGCCAAGACCTGGGCAAGCAAGCTGATCAGACCATCACGGGCTGGTACTTCTGCGGCGACGCGGCCGAAATTCCTTCGATGGATGCGGTGTTCGTGATCCAGACCGCCGTGCCCGACGGCGCGTTCGCCAATAAAGCCGGCACCTCGTTCCAAGCGCTGGTCGGCAGCGGCATCGGCACCACCGACATCTTGACGCTGGCCCTAGCCCCCGATACCACCCACGCTTACGTATATTGCAGGGTGGGCAGCACTATCAACGGCCACGCCTGCACCGACCCGTTCGCTAAGTAATTCCCAATACTCTACGCCCGCACTCCGCGACGCGCTTGGTCGTACATGCCACGCTTGAACCTGTTTTTCGTGATCTTTGGCCTGATCGTGCTGGCCCTGGTGGTCGGCTCGCACGCCCTGCTCTACCAGCGACTGGCCGTGAGCACGCAACTGCCTAAAATTTGGCAGCAAGTTGTGGCCGTCCTGCTCGTGGCCCTGGCGATTAGCCTGCCGGCGGGGCTGATTGTGGTGCGCATGCTTGGCCTTAGCTGGCTGCGCAACTGGGCCGTGGTCAGCTTTGTGTGGATGGGCCTGCTATTTTTGCTGCTGGTCGCAGTGGGCGCGGCGAGCCTGCTGGGCTGGGGCCACGACAAGGTCGCCGATCTGCGCGGATTGGCTGTGGATCCCGAGCGGCGACTATTCTTCACTCGTCTGCTGGCCGGCTCGGCGACAGGCGGTGCGCTGCTGGCGGGCACAGTGGCGATGCAGCAGGCGTGGCGGCGGCCCGAGCTGCGGCGCGTAGAAGTGCCACTGGCCAAGCTGCATAAGTCGATGAACGGTCTAACGATTATCCAGGTTAGCGATGTGCATGTGGGCCCGACCATCCGCCGCGAGTGGGTCGAGGCGCTGGTGGCCGAGGTCAATGCCGCAAAGCCCGACATTGTGGCACTTACGGGCGACATGGTCGACGGCTCGGTCGCTGAACTCGCGGATCACGTTGCACCTTTTGCCAAGCTGCAGGCGCGGCTGGGGGTGTTTTTCGTCACCGGCAACCACGAGTACTTCTCGAACGTAGAGCCGTGGCTCGACTACTGGCGCTCGCTGGGTTTTCGGGTTTTGCGCAATGAATGTGTAACGTTGCGCGACGGCGACGCGGTGCTGGATGTGTTAGGGGTCGACGACTGGAGCGCCGAGCGTCTGGGCCAGCCCGGCCACGGTCACGACCTGAAGAAGGCAGTGCAAGGTCGCGATACAACAAGGCCTTCGCTGCTGTTGGCGCACCAGCCCAAAGCGATCGATCAGGCGGCGGCGGCGGGCATCGATCTGCAGCTGTCGGGGCACACCCACGGCGGGCAAATTTGGCCCTTCAACTGGCTGGTGCAGCTGCAGCAACCCTACGTCGCGGGGTTGCATAAGCACGCCAGCACCTGGATTTATGTGAGTCGCGGCACAGGGTTCTGGGGTCCACCGATGCGCCTGGCCGCGCCGTCGGAAGTGACGCAGATCGTGCTCCGCTCGGTGGATAGCTAGATGAATATCAAGTTGACAGTTGTTTATCTAACCCTGCTGAGTGGTTGCGCGGTGCACCTGCGGGCCCCCGAGCCGGACCTGCGGGAGGTGGCGCCGCTGCGGCCGTCGGCACAGCCATCCAATATTGCGGCAATTGCTCGAATACCCTATGGCACGGTAGCGGCGCTGATCGAGGCGCAGCTGCCGCCCAAGATTGGTGGGACCGAGAAATTGGGAATGGTTGACGCGACTTGGCAGGTGTGGCGCGATGGACCGATCGGTGCACACGCCGACACGCGCGGCCGGCTGTGCTTTGACCTGCCGTTTGCCGGCAAGGGCCAGATGCAAGCGTTTGGCCAGCGGCTCGACCGCGAACTCAAGGCGCAGATTCAGGTTTGTGCCCAGCCGGTGCTCGACGGACAGGCGGTGCTGCGGCTCAAAGACGCCGATGCGCGCGTGCTGATCGACCGGACCACGCTGGGGGGGCCGTTGCAGGTGCTGCTCGACGCGGTGGCGAGTCGACTGCAGCAAATCGGCGCCGAAGACCTGACCAAGCGCATCCAAGAGCTGAGTTTGCCTACGCCCGATGCTCTGGGTCCAGTGCAGGCGGCGATACAAAAGCCGATTGATCTTGGGCAGAACGGCTGTCTAAAGCTGCGACCGCAGGCGGCGGCGCTGGCGCAACCGGGCATCGACCCCACGGCGCTGCGGATTGGCGCGGCGGTGACAGCCCTGCCCACGTTTGAACGGCCCTGTACGCCGCAGGCTGCGGCTGGTGCCTCGCGGACGACGATTGCGGTCGTGGCGCACCTTGAGCAGCCCAAGACCGCGCTGTGGCTGCCGATGGCGACAGGGATCGAAGTCATTGAAGAGCAAGTGCAAAGCGCCGTGACGGCCCTGGGCCGCATGGAGACGCCGCAGGGTTGGCTGCAGGTGGGTAAGGTGCACGTGAGTACCAGCCGCGGCAATTTGCTGGTGCGGGCGGCGATTGATGGGCAAGTGCGCGACTCATTTCTGTTTATTCCGATTCAACGCCAAGTTCGCGGCGAGGTGCTGTTGTGGGGCGTGCCCAAGATCGACGCCAACGGCGTGCACCTAGACGACCTGCAGCTCGACTTGCAGAGCGACGACGCGCTGGTCGACTGGGTGGCGAGCCTGAAGCGGTCGGACCTGGTCAAGACGGTGGCGAGTAAGCTTTCGATCAAGAAGGATAAAATTGAGAGCGATGCCAAGCGGGCCCTCGCCACCCTGGGCCAAGGGGTGCAAGTGGGCGGGGCGCGGCTGCCCGTGCACATCGACACCGAACTGCTCGAACTGCAGCAGGTCAGCGCTGTGGGCCAGCGGCTCGAGGTGCTGGTGCACTTTGTTGGGCAGATTGTGATCGGCGACACCAACCAGCGTTAGAAAAGGGGCCAGCAAGAAAGCGGACTTATTCAGTCCACTATTGACACCGCGACGGTCGTGCCTAGGATGGGCGTCTGGCGGTGAACCGCCAAAGGGGTTACGGATGCAGATCACCAGCGCCGCCGTGCGCAAAGTGCGCGAAATGGGCGACAAGCAGCAGCCAGCCGGCTACGGGCTGCGGGTCATCGTCGATGTGGGTGGACCCGATGGCTTTTTCTACGATCTCGACTTCGAGACTGAAAAACGCGACGACGACGAGACCTTGGTTGCCGACGGCCTGACGGTCTACATAGACCAAAAATCGATGGAGCGCTTCAAAGACGGCACGATCGACTACGTCGAAACCGCTGACTTTTCGGGCTTCCACTTCGACAACCCGCACGCCACCGGCCCTAGCGCCGACGCGACCTTGCACGAGCGCGTGCAGTGGGTCATCGACACGGACATCAACCCGGGCCTAGCCGGTCACGGCGGCGTGTGCGAGTTAGTCGAAACGGTCGAAAACGACGTGCATTTGCGGTTTGGCGGCGGCTGCCAGGGCTGCTCATCCAGCTCGGCCACGCTGAAGTACGGCATCGAAGTCAAGTTGCGCGAGAAGTTCCCCGACATCGGCGAGATCGTCGACGTCACCGATCACAGCACCGGCGCCAACCCCTTCTATTCGTAGAGACTTTCGAGCTCATTGAGCCAAGGCGCCACCATTCGGCCCAGCAGGGTCGTGTGGCGGTGACCAAGCAACCACGCAAGATCAGGGCGCTTGCCAATTCGCCGCGCCAGCACCGAGTCGTACAGATGCGCCACCACGGCCTGCGGGTGGGGCGTAATCCCCAGTTTTCCTTGTGGATCTGTATGGATATAGTCGGCGCAAACCTCGGGTGCGAGGGGATAGCATAGCTCGGGCGGCAGCACCTGCCAGTCGGGCTGGCTGCGATTGTCCGTCGCCGCTTCGAGTAGACGCGGGCCAAGCTCGTACAGTTGCTGGGCTTTTGCGTCGTCCATCGCCGCCACGCGCTGCAGCAAGCCGGCCACAAACGGATGGCGCGGCTTGGCGCCCAGCACGGCATTGTTGCAGGCCAGCGCAAAGTGCCCTTCGAGCAAACGGAAACGCGCGCCTGCCCCGGCGTTCTGCGCCAGCACATGCCGCGCCGCCAGCAGAGCACCGGCCTTGGCCCAGCGCAGCGGATTCTTGCTTTGGTACAGCTCGGCCGGCAGCGCTACCCGCTCAAGACCGCAGAATCCCTGATGAATTCGCAGCGCATTGAGGTTCGCCAGCGTCAGGGCGTCCGCGTCGAGGTACAGCCCGCCGTGGGCCCACAGCACCCGCAGCCGCGCCAAATCGGCCCGCGCTGCAGGCAGTTGCAAGCTGTTGTCCAGTTGGAGCAGGCGCGCCCGCGTACCCGGCGTTGTCGCTTGATCCAGGTCACCGTCGCCCAGCTCGCTCAGGTCGCCTAGCACGACCTTGTCGGTCGCCAGCAGCGCCGCCACCCGCCCATCGCGCTGCAGCTTGCCAGGCAAACTCCACAGCACGATACGCTGCAAGTGCCCGACATCCAGAGCCATCTTCACCGCAAGCCACGCCAAGTCCGGCAGCGGCCCTGCGAGCCAAATCACGTGGCCCAGGGGCGGGATCGGCAACTCGGGCATGGGCGATTCCACAGTAATAGTCTAGGTATTCGGCGTCGTCGCGCCCGGCGAGCTGCCCTCGGGCATGGCATCGATGCGCATGTGACGCGGCACCTGGTACGAGTCGTTGCCACGGAACGCACCGACCACGCAAAGCGTGGAGTGCTGCCACAGCCATGGCCACACATGGTTGCCGAACATCCGCAAGCGGTCGCCTAGCCCCCGGCTGCTGGGCGGCTTGGGCGGATGGGCTGCTAAGTTATCGATCGCACTCTGATAGGCGGCCTCGTACATGGCGTAGACCACATCGGGAGCCACCCGGGTACGGGCGCGGGCCGCAGCATTTTGGCTGAACTCGGCACGCAGCCTGTCGTCGCTCAACAGTTGCACAAGCTTGCCGCCCAGCGCGGCGATCTCGCCCGGCCCCGGCTCGACCAAGAAGCTGTCGTGGCCGCTCTGGCACTGGTAGGCCACGCCCATGCCGTCGTCGATGGCTACGACCGGCGCGCCGCACCACAGCGCCTCGCTGATGACCTGGCCGTAGGTCTCCGACAGACTGGCGTAGGCAAACAGGTCAGCATGCCCATAAAAATCGCGCAGATCCTTGTGCGGCCGCTCGCCCACAAAATCGCAGCGGTGGGCAATCCCCAGCGACTCGGCCAGCTGCTGCAGTACCTTATGCTCTTGGCCATCGCCCACCAGCGTCAGCGACGCTTCGGGATGGGCGGGCAGCACGTACTGGGCAAACGCCTTTAAAACCTTGTCGATATCCTTCTCGCGCGCATGGCGCCCCACCGTAATCAGCCGCTTGCCCTTGGGGAAGTTGGCCTTGTACGGGTCGGCGCCCAGCGTGCGATCGAACATCACCACATCGATCGGCCGCGGGATCACATGCAGCGGCACCGTGAGCGAGCCCTTACCTTTCCAGTAGTTCGCCAGCGCCAGGCACTGCACGATCAGGCCATCGCCGGCGTTGTAGCAGTTGGCAAACTTGCGTTCGATGCTGTCGGATAGGCCCACCCAAAAGCGGCGAAAAGTCTCGTTCTCGTACAGCTTATTCGGCAGCAAATGCTGAGCAAACGCGGGCAGATAGATGGTATTGGTACCGACGCAAGGCACGCCGTGCAACTGGCGCATCATGGGCGCCCAATGCATGAGCAGGCTGTTGCTATGCGAGTGAATTACATCAAATTTTGGCGAATTATCGAACGCCGTTTGCGGCCATGGAAACGGAATTTGCACGCCAGGATGGGCACGCAGCCGCACGGAGCCCAGCAGCACCGAGCCGGGCTGGGCCGCCGGATCGTCGATGCCGGGATTCGGCCCCACGATCGTCACTTTGTGGCCTCGCGCCTCGAGGTAGCGCTTGAGGGCCTGAGTGGCCAGCGCGGGGCCGTTGGCAAAGGTCGCAACGGGATAATCTGTCAAGATGCCGATGTGCATGGCCAAATCTCGCGCAAAGTCACGGGTGGGTGGTCGACCAGCCAGCGATCGAGCACGTTGCCCAGGGCATCCACCAGCGAAGGATGGGCATAATCTCCGGGATGAACGGCCAAACGCACCGTCCGCAGGGCCGGCAGCAGCGCCGAACCCACACCCGCCGTAGCGAGCGAACCAAGCCGGCGCAGCGGGTCGCGCGACGCCATGCTCAAAGCCGGCGCCATAATCTGCCGCCCGCTCTGCACGTCGCAGATCAGCAGGTGGTCCTCGCACCAGCGCAGCCCGCTGGCACGAACCGCGCGCACGACTGCATCATTTTGCAGCCATGCGGGGGCCACAAAGCCCTGGGGCCGAATATCGAGCGTATCTTCGATAACTTGCAAGCCTTCTTGGATACGCTGCGTCGCCGCCGCCTGGTCGAGCGCCTGAAACTCGCCCTCGCCCGCCGTGAGCGTCGCCGCCGCCAGCTTGGCCGAAACCGAGGTCGGCGCACGGTCCGCAAGATGATAGAAGCCGTGCAGGGCCACTTCGTCGCGCGGCCCAAGAGCCCGCTTTAGCCGCCGGCAAAAGTCGCGGTGGCGGCGCAGATCGGCGCGCATGTGGAAATCGGGCACCACCAGCAGCGTCAGCGCGTCGACACCCTTACGGCGCAAATGCTCGATAGCTTTGAAGATAGTCTCGTCGTGGGCAGGGGTAACATCGTGAAGGCTGACCAGCGTCTGCCGCTCGGGCCAGCGCGGCCCCTTTGCAACCTGCTGTGCCGCCCGGCCAAAGCCGTCGAGCCAACGTGCGGGTGCAGGCAAATCGCTCGGAAGAGGTGGCATGGGCAGTCGAGTCCGGCGCGTGCGCCAAGGCACGGCAAGGGGCGGGAGTCTAGCCGTTCCGCGCAGCGCACGCTACAACTTGCGAAGGGTCGACCATCACCGCTGCGTCGGCTTGCCTTGCCGAGCGGCGAGCAGCAGCGCCAGCACTAAGCCAAAGGCCAGCCAGTGCTGCGGGTCGGCAGTCTCGCGCAGAGCGTAGTGCAACACGGCCAACACCGCCAAACCGTAGACCGAACGGTGCACCTGCCGCCACCGCAGCGCCCCCAGCTGCTTTACCACCGCCACAGGCGACGTTGCGGCCAGCACCAGCGTGACCAGCAGGCCCAGCGCACCGGCCCACAGCCACGGTTTTTGGGCCACTAGAGCTAGGCCGCGGCCCAGATCGGCCCCCGACTCGCCGATCTGCCAAGTCAGCACATGCACGGCCACAAGGAGCGCCGTCGTCAGGCCCAGCGTACGTCGCCAGCGTGCCGGCCAGGTCGCGCCCAGCCACAGCCGCGCGGGTGTGCACGCCAGCGTGGCAATCAGCCAGGTAATTGCCCAAAATCCAAGATAATTAGCCGCCCACACATGCGGCTTCGCCAGGGGCCGCTCGCCAATCTGCTGCGGGCCCAGCCACACGGCACGCGCCACATGCGCACCGGTCGCGAGCAGGCCCGCCGCATAGATCAATCGTTCGCGCGTGCGCTCTTGCACTACTAGCCCCTCGGCGGACCAGTGCCGCGGCGCGAGAATACTGGCGTCTGCCCTGCCTTGCCAGTGCCGTCGCGCCAGCGCGCCCCCAAAGCGATTGCACCTGGTCGGCAAACCCAGCAGAATCCAGGGTGGACCCTCGTGCGGGTTCGGCAAGGGCGCAGATGCGGCAAGCTAGGCGAACAGTTGCAGTCTTGGCGGCTGCCGGCTTGTACCTAAGCGGCTGCAGCGACGTGTCACATTCGGCGTCGTCAACGGCAGTCGATGCGGAGCTCGAGACGGCGGTCGTCGATGCCCTGGCCGACACGGCACCCGTTGAGTTGCCCGATACTGCCTCTGCGGCGGCAACACCGGCCGACGCGACAGCGGATGTCGCCGCTGACGTCGCTGCGGATTCCTTTGGCGTCTATCCAAAGCAAGTTAGCGAAGCATTACCTACAGTTGCTCCCCGGTTTGCCATCCCCGCCACCGCTCAAGCGGCCGAGTGGCCCGGCGCTCCGCAAGGGCAAAAAGTCTATGTGCTGCCCAGCGGTCGCTGGCTGACTCCGATGGGCGAAGAGCTATTTCTAGGCAACTTTCCTCAGGGTTTGACGCTGCACCCCAATGGCAAGGTGGCCTATGTCGCCAACGGCGGCCACGCGCACGCCATTCAAGTGATCGATCTAGGCGGCAAGAAGGTGGTGCAGACGGTAAAGAAACCTTTTGTTTATCGTTGGTTAGAGATATCGAGCGACGGTAAGTATCTGTATGCCTCGGGCGGCCCGCGGCGGTCAGCCTGGCGCATGGCGATCGCCGCCGATGGCACCCTCAGCGACGACAAAGAGTACACCACCGAAGCCGGTTTCTTTGGCATTGCGGCCTCGCCAGACGGCAAGTATCTGTACGGCCTAGTCGATTTAGCCAAGGGCAGCGACGACAAGCTGCACCCGCAGCTCTGGCGGCTCGACACGGCCACAGGCGATCACGACGCGACCGCACAGCTTGGCGATGCTCCGTACGACTTGGTGGTGGCACCCGACGGCAAGACCGCATTTTCAGTGGGTTGGCGCGGCGGCCGCGTACAGCGCATCGACTTGGGCAGCATGGCAGCTCCCGGCGACGATCAAACCGTCAAGCTAGGCTGGAACGGCCAGGGCATCGCACTCAGCCCCGACGGCAAAACCGTCTATGCCACCGCGGTCGAAGGCGATCTTGTCGTGGTCCTCGACGCCGCCAGCATGGCCAAAATCGCCGAGATCCCGATCAATTACGCCAAGATTGCAGGCATGGCCCCACAAGGGCGCGACCCCGGCTTCGTGCGCGTCTCGCCCGACGGTAAGCGTGTCTATGTCGTCTGCGCGATGAGCAACGAAGTTATCGTCATCGACGCCGATAAAAAATCAGTGGTAGGCACCATTGCTACCGGCTGGTATCCGTCGGGCCTGGCCATCTCGCCCGACAGCAAGACCCTGTATGTGGTCAACGCCAAAGGCAACGGCTTTCCTCCTGGGCCGTGGACCGCAAACGGCTCTAGCGACGGCTACATGGGCACGCTGCTGACCATCGCCATCCCCGACGACGCGACGCTCAAGGCCAATCAGACTCTGGTTCTCGACAATATGTATGGCGTGCAAGGGGTTGGCCGCGTACCTGCCTCGCCCGAGTCCAAGCAGGTGATCCCCGACCAGGGTGGCTCGCAGCAGATCCGCCATGTGGTGTACTTGATCCGCGAAAACAAGACGTTCGATGTCGAACTGGGCGATCTGGCCGGCCAGGTCACGGGCGTGGTGGCCGACCCCCAATATGCGCTGTTTGGCGAAGAGTACACGCCCAACCTGCATAAGTTAGCCAAGCAGTACTGCCTGCTCGACAATTTCTATACCGATGGCGATTACTCGGCGGTGGGGCACAGCTTCGCCATGGCTGGCAAGGCCTCGGACTACATCGAGAAGTTCTATCCGCTGCAGGATACAGGCGCGGCTGAGCTGACCTGGGGTGTAGGGCCGGCATCGCGACCGGGGCGCGGCTTCTTCTTCCACAATGTGCTGGCCCACGGGCTTACGGTGGCGAGCTACGGCGAAGTAGTGGGCATGGTCGACGCGTTTTCGCTGACCAAGATTATGCAGCTGCAGTGGCCCGGCCTGGCTTTCAACCTGACCGTGCTCGATATCGCAAAAGCTACGTGGTTCCAAGAACATATCAAGTCAATCGATCTGCCCAACTTTATGGTGATGGTCTTGCCCGTCAACCACACCTGCTGCGGTGGCGACCCCGCGCACCTGTCGCCCAAGTCGATGGTGGCCGACAACGACGAGGCGACGGGCCTGGTCATTGAGGCATTAACCCAGCACAAAGATTGGGGATCTACGGTAGTCTTCGTGTTCGAAGATGATCCGCAAGACGGCGGCGACTCGGTCGAGTACCACCGCAGTCCACTGCTCGTCATCTCGCCTTGGGCCAAGCGCGGCCACCTCGAGCACACGCACCATGCGACGGGGGCTATCCACGCGACCATGGAGCGGATTTTAGACGTTTCGCCGCTGACCGAGCTGGATGCCATGGCGGCGCCGGTCTACGGCTGCTTTACCAATCAAGCGGATGCGAGCGGCTACCAGCATATCGCCCGGCTGTATCCGCCCACGCTGAACAAGGATGAGCCGAAGAAGAAGTGGAACAAGAGCTTACAGCGGCAGTGGCGCGATTACGGCCCGCACGACATCGACGGCAAGCCGGGGCTTGGGCGCCTGCTTTGGCAGCAATACCAAGGAAGTCCGGCGCCTTGGCCGGTACAACGCTATGCGCCCGAGGGTCGCGAGGATACGGACGACTGATGCGCTTGACGTTTTTTGTCACCTCATTGGCGTGGGCCGCGGCGGTCTTGGCCTATGCGAGCGCGTGCCGAACGCCGCCAGTCGCGATCGCTGACCCCGGCGTCGCCGCGACAACACCTTCACTTCCCGGTGATATTACACCTACTTGTCCAATAGTTTCATTGGGAGACGAACCGGCACCTGTGGCCAGCGAGCCTCGCCAACGCGTGCGCAACCCGCACCTCACCTGGCAGCGCGACCCCGCCACCACCATCAGCCTGACCTGGACCACCGACGCCGCCAGCACCCAAGGCTATGTCGCCAAAGCCATTGTCGCGCCCGCGGGTCAGGGCTGCTCCGGCGGCGAGCGCGTTTTCGCAGTGGGGCGCAGCGTCGTCGGTAGCGGCCAGGTTCTGGTCACAAGCGTCGCCGGCGATCGCGTGCAAGTGCCTGCATGGACAGTTGAAATTACCGATCTACAGCCCGCCACCGACTATGTGGCCCGCGTCGGCACCTGGAGCGATGTACCCGGCAAGCGCCCAGAGCTAGCCAACATATCTGAACTACTACACTTTCGCACCGCTACTACCAAGGGTAGCCGCACACCGTTCCAGGTCATCTTGGCCGGCGACAGTCGCGGCGGTTCCGACGATATTCGCAAACAAGCCAAGCGGTTGGCCGCGATTCCGGCCGTGGCCTGGTTCTTCAACGGCGACATGACTCCGCGTGGCAACCAAGACGAGTGGAACGAGTGGTTTGGCGCGATGGCGCCGATCCTGCATCGCCACCCGCTGATGCCAGTTCAGGGCAACCACGAGCTACAAAGTGAGTTATATTACTCGCAATTTGCTCTCCCCGTCGAACCCGGTCTGCCGACCCAGCTCGCCGAACACTCCTGGAGTATCGACCTCGGCAACGTCCACTTCGTGGGCCTCGATAGCAACACCAGCGAGGGCATGGCCCGGCAAGTGCCCTGGCTGCGGAACAACCTGGCGAAGGCACAGGCGGATCCCGACATCGATTTTACGGTCTGCATGATGCACCACGCACCATGGTCGTCGTCGACGCACGGCAACAGTGAGGCGGTGCAGACGGCGTGGGGCCCCCTGTTCGAGCAGTTTGGCGTCGACTTGGTGTTTTCGGGCCACGACCACGACTACGAGCGCACCATCCCGCTGCTCGGCGGCAAGCCAGCCCCCGCTGGACAGGGTGTCACCTACGTCGTCGCAGGCGGTTTCTTTGCCCCGGCCTACGAAAACGGTCACGAGTGGTTCACAGCCACCTCGGCCCATGGCGACAAGCACAACTACGCAGTCTTGGCGGTATTGCCACAATCACTCGATTTGAAAGCATATTCTGGCGACGGCAGTGAGCAACTCGACCACTTTACCCTGCCCCGCCCGGGCCGTTGAGTTTTTGACCACCGCGGCCTAGCTTGGCGACACGGGCATGGTGCCGTGCAACGGAGCTGAACGTGGCGGATCTCACTGTTACGGAACCGAACCTGCCGGTGCCGCCGCGCAGCAAGTTTGACTGCGGCGAGCTCGCTGAACACCCGCTGCTCGGTCTGCTGGGCCAAGAAGACCGGGCGGTTCTCTGCGCCTGCCTTGAGCGGGTCGAAGCGTCGCTGGGCAATTCGATCATTGTGCAAGGCGCCGACGATCAAGCCCTTTATTTTGTGTTCGACGGCGAGGGCCGCGTCGTGCGCGACGGCATCGACATTGGCGCGATTCATCCTGGCGACCACTTTGGCGAGCTGGGCATGGTGCTGCAGCGGCGGCGCGCAGCCTCGGTGCAGGCGCTGACCCAGCTGCAGTTGGCCCGACTTGACCGCGAGACCTACTTGAAATTGGTGGCCGAACACCCTGAAACGGCCGTACACCTGCTCGAGACCATCGTGGGCGGCGTGGCGGCCCGCCTTGAGGTCATGACCGACAACGTCAGCGTGCTACTGCGCGACCGCTCGCTGGCCCGCCGCACCGAAGTGCGCATTAAGATTGGCACCCAATGGCAGACGCTGCGTACGGGCACGCCAGTTGGCGCGGTGCTGCCACGGCTGGTCGGCGACGCGCCGGTGGTGGCGGCACTGGTTGATCACCGCATTGTCTCGCTAAGTTGGCCACTAACGTCGCAGTGCAGCGTGGCGCCCCTCACGACAGACGACGCCGAGGGCGTAGAGGTGGTTCGCAGTTCTGTGTCCTTGCTGCTGCTCGAGGCCGCCTACAAGCTCGACCCGGCGCTGCAAATCGAGATGGGTTACTCGATCGGCGTCGGCCGGCGGATTGTAGTGCGCGAGCCACTCACGGGCACCACCGCAAGCTTGGCGCACGAGCTTGAAAAGGGCCTTCTTTGGCTAATTCAAAGCGGTTGTCGGCCGCGCGAAGAGTGGTGGACGGTCGAAGAAGCGCGCGACCACTTTGTCGACCGCGGCTGGGAGTCGGCGGCGACCTTGCTGCGGACTTGGCATCACCCCACCGTGTCGCTGTGTTCGTATGGCGACGTATATGCCATTAGTTTTTCAGCACTTGTCGAAGATTTGGATGTGCTCCGCGGCACGCGCATCGTCTCGGATCACTCGGGCCTGTACCTGCACTACCCGGCCATCGCTATCCCCAAGAATGGTAGCGCCCACACCGCACTTGTCGATGTGGGCATGGTGTCGCAGCAAACCAGCGCGATGACCGACCCACAAGAGAAGTGGTTACAAGCACTTGGCGTCCGTTCCGTGGGCAACTTTAACGACGCTTGCATCGGTGGCGACGTCGCGCAGATGATCCGCGTGGCCGAGGGCTTCCAAGAAAAGCGCATCATCGAAATTGCCGACCGTATCCGCGAAAACCATGATCTGATTCGTATTGTCTCAATCGCTGGGCCGTCGTCGTCGGGCAAGACGACCTTCATCAAGCGCCTAAAGGTGCAACTGCAGGTCGACGGCCTGCAACCGGTCGGCCTTTCGCTCGACGACTATTACATCGACCGCGAGCACACGCCCCGCGACGCCAAGGGCGATTACGACTTTGAAGCGTTTGAGGCGCTGCGTTTCGAGCTGCTGCAAGAGCACTTGCGCACGCTGCTGGCGGGCCAAGAGGTGGCCACGGCGCGCTACGACTTCCAGTCGGGGCAGTCGCACGCTGCCGGCGGGCCGCTCCTGCATCTGCACGACAACGAGATTCTGCTGCTCGAGGGCATCCACGGCTTGAACCCCGAACTGCTCGACGGCATCGATAAGCGCCATGTTTTCAGCATTTTTGTCTGTCCGCTGGCGCAGTTGCCCTTTGATCGCCTCACCCGCATCAATGCCTCGGATGTGCGGCTACTGCGGCGGATTGTCCGCGACCGCCACACGCGCAATCACGACGCGGCGCAGACCATCGCCCGCTGGCCCTCGGTGCGAATGGGCGAGCGCAAGCACATCTTTCCGCACCAAGGCCAGGCCACCGCGGTCTTCGACTCGTCGCTCATCTACGAAGTGAGTGTTCTCAAGGTGTTTGCCCAGCGGTATCTGCTCGAAGTGCCCAGTTCGCACCCGTCGTACGCGACGGCCGCCCGCCTGCTAACCCTGCTCGACCGGTTTGTGACGATCTACCCCGACCACGTGCCGCCGACGTCGATTCTTCGCGAATTCATTGGTTCTTCAGGCTTCGAGTACTAGCACGGGTTCCGCAGGGATACGCTAGAGCGAATGGCGCCGGAATACTTGCGCCGCGTCAGGGCTTTCCGTAGCTTGAAGAGAGGAGGCCCGCGCTGTGACCCGATCTGACCCCCAACCCCGCAATCGCCGGCAGTCTTGGCTGCGACGCGCGCCCTTTGTGGCGGGCTTTGGCGCCGTTGCGGGCATGGTCGGGTGGTCCAGCTTGCGCCACTCGCCCCCAGCGCTGCCTAGTACCCCCGCCGCGACCGACACCGGCGCTGCCCCGCGCTCCGTATTCGACCCCCGCTCGGCCATTCGCCTTGTAGCGACCGTGCGCTGGGGCCACCCCGAAGCCAAGCCCGACGAGCAGAGCCCGCCCGGCCAAAGTGTGGTCTGGGACGGCTATTTGTCGCTGAACTGCGGAGCGATCGAGCAGGTGGAGCCCTTAGGTCTTGAGCTAGTGCGCGGCGACGATGGCCGCCTGAGCGCCGGGGATCGCATTGGCCCCGTGGTGGTGGGCGACCAGGGCGACCAGCGGGTGTATTGGCGCTCGTCGACCGGCCAAGACTGGGATGGAGTGCGGGTGCGGGTGGCCGCGTGTCCACATGGCAAGGAGCCGTCGCTGCTGAGGATTGTCACCCCGCCGCGCACCTATGTCGCTCGCCTCGATTGGACCGTCGATGACTTTGTGTCGATGCCGGTGGGCCACGGCGGCGCGTCGCTCGATGTGCACATTGCCGCGGACAAAGACGACAATAGCCTGCAAAGTTCGCGTGTTACAGCCGCTCCGCCCGCACCAGCCGAGCGCGAGTCGCCGCTGGCTGAGGGGCACGAGGTCGCAGATCCAGGCGACACACCGCGTCAGCAGGTGCAGTAACCTTGCAACATACTTGAACTTTATTGGATTTGGTGCGCAGGCTGCGGTGCGGGGTACGACTCGGCCCGCCCACCAGCCAGCGGGCTACTTGCTCGCGAACAGCTGCGTCGGGTCGATGTTGAAATCGAGGTACACGCCCGCGTTGCGGTTAAAATACGGCGCTTGGTAGGTCGAATTCGGCGCGAGCTGCGAATTGAACGTCTCGATTCCGGTCGCGATGCCCAAGCCGTCGATGACCTCGTATTCGAGGTTGATGTTCCAGTACATGGTGGCGCGGAAGCTGACGTTGTCGGGCTGGGGGTTGACCGTCGTGCCATCGCCCAGCGTGGTGCCGTGCAGCGCGTACAGCCAGTCAGCGAATTCGCCGCCCAAGACCGTGACGCTGAATTTCTTGGTGGCCTGCCAGGTTACGGTGCCGATGTTCAGCCAACGGTACTCGGTATTGCGCACGCCCGTGTTGAGGAACGGGTCGCAACCCGCGCCGACCTTGCAGCTGCTGAGCCACGGCTTCTCGAGCTCGCCGGTGGTGTAGCGGTTCCAGTAGCGGCTGCCGCGGGTAATCCAGGCGACGCGAACCGGGCCCTTGCTCCACGACGACGACATGCCAAGGCCCGTGCCGAGCATCAGCGTGCGCATGCGCGAGCCCTTGCTGGTGGGGATGGCGACCTGCGCGTCAAAGTTGATGCCGAGACCGAGTTTCTCGTTCTTGTAGGCGCGGTAGCCCAAGGTGAACAGCGTGTCCGAGAAGGTCGTCTCGTTGGCGTAGGTATTGCTGTCGGCCTGGGTGATTTCGCGGAAGATGAAAAGGCTGCCCGACACGTAGAACTGCTTGCTCAGGTTGACGCGCGGCGCCAGGATCAGCGCCTGGGCGTAGTACGGATTCCAGGTAGGATCCACGGACTTGCTGAAGGTGTAGGCCGACGCTACGTTGCGATACGTCAGCGAGGAACCGTCGAATAGGCCGGGGCCCTTCGCTGCCGGGGCAGCGGTCGCGACGCTTGCAGTGGCCTTAGCATCTGCAGCCTTCTTGTCGGCGGCAGCCTTTTCCGCTTCGGTCCGGGCCGCTTCGATCCGGGCCGCTTCGATCCGGGCCGCTTCGGCCTGTACGGCCGTAACGTCGGATGGCGCGGCCACCGGAACTGGAGCTGCGACCGGAGCTGCGACTGGAGCTGCGACTGGAGCCGGAGCAACCTCTGGAGTGGCAGCCGGGGCTGGAGCAGCGGGGGCTGGAGCAGCGGGGGCTGGTGCAGCGGGGGCTGGTGCAGCGGGTGCCGGTGCAGGGGCCGCTGATGCAGGAGCCGCAGGCGCGGGTTGCACGGGCGCGGCGGGTTCCGCAGCCAAAGCTGCCGGGCTGACCAGCGTGGCCGAGGCCAGCACGGTGCCGAGCAAGCAGTGCACCGCCACGTTCGACAAGCGAAGCGTGACGTTCGA
>CAISBR010000228.1 GCA_903883645.1 uncultured Myxococcales bacterium
AATCCTCGGGCGCGCGCCGCTCATACGCACACGCCGGCCGAGCCGACTGAGCGACGGCGGCGAGAAGCGGCGTAGCGATGGCGGACAGTGCACCCATCGATCAGGTGATCGACGCGAGCGGGCACTTTGCCGCGGTGTTGCCCAAAACTTCCGCTTAGCCCGGGGTGTGCCGGCCCCGCAAGCGCCTCGACGTACCGGGCGCCTGCCACCGCCGCCGCCGACAGGTCGCCAGCCCCGACCCGGACCAGGGGTCGGCATAGGGGCGGCAGGCTCATCACCTGCCGTCCCCTGCCACACCACCCGGCGTGCGGGTCCGCACCGGGCGGTTCGAAGAGTGCGCGGCCTGTTGCTTCGTAAAGCAGTACAAACCGAGCCCGTCGAAGTACTTGTTGGTCAAGGCGCCATTGGTGTGATGGCCGCTGAGCCACCACCAGCGCCCGGCATAGGCTGCTACTTCGCGGGCGCGACGAGGCTCGACCCCTAACCGCAGGAGACCTTTATAGGTTCCGCGGGGGTGCTTCCACAGCTTAAGCTGCACGAGTCGCAGTCGTCGTCGCGTCCATCTTTCCAGCTCTTGCACCGTATTCTGCCAGTCGACATGACCAAAATAGCCATGCCAGCCACGCAGATACACGCTGAGCCGCTGAGTTATGTAGCCCATGCTTCGCCCACTGTTCCGAGAGGTCAGCAAGCGCACCTGCGTCTTGAACTTGGCGACCGATTTGTCGGCAATCATCGTCCGCGCCTGGCCTTTGTGCACGCGCAGCGTGAAGCCAAGAAATTTGCGGTCTCCGACCGGCGCCACCGCACTCTTTTCCTCGTTGACTTGCAGCTTTAGCTTGGCGTACTTGCCCCGAAGGGCCTGCATCACCCGCTCGCCCGCTCGCTTGGACCCCACGTAAACATTCAGGTCGTCCGCGTAACGCACAAACGTATGTCCGCGTTGCTCCAGCTCTTTGTCCACTTCGTCTAAGAGCACGTTGGCCAGCAGCGGCGAAAGCGGACCGCCCTGCGGCGTGCCCTCCTCGCGCGCCGTGACCACGCCGTTTGCCATCGTTCCGGCCTCCAGGTAGCGCCGAATCAGGCGCAGCAGGGGCTTGTCGTCGATCCGTTTGGCCAGTCGCTCCATCAGGATGTCGTGGTTGACCCGGTCGAAAAACTTCGCAAGATCAAGGTCCACGACCCATGTCCGACCGTCCTGCACAAACTGCTTGGCGCACGCGATAGCATCGTGAGCGTTGCGGCCTGGCCGAAAGCCGAAACTGTACGGCGAAAAGGTTGGGTCGAAAATCGGCTGAAGTACCTGCAAAATCGCCTGTTGCACAAACCGGTCGACCACCGTTGGGATGCCGAGCACGCGCTCGCCCCCGTCTGGTTTCGGAATCGTCACCTGCCTGATCGGCTGCGGTCTGTAGCTATCTGCTAGCAGCTGCTCTCGCAGCCACGTGCCGTGTTCCCGCAGGTAAGTAGGCAATTCCTCTACGGTCATTCCGTCTGTACCAGCACTGCCTTTGTTCTTGACGACTTTCCTCCAAGCCGTGTTGAGGTTATCGCGTTTGCACACTTGCTCCATCAACCCGGTTAACCGTGGGCTTTCGCTGGCTTCTTTCTCTGGTTTCGCTTCGGCGCTGCGTTCGACGCCGCCGGCTTCACCGTGTGCGTGTTGGGCAAGCTCAGATCGCTCTGACATCTGCTTCATGAACGATTCCAAGATCAAAGGGCGTATGCCCGTCTCCTCGTTTGGCCCTTGGCGACGGACTTTCCGCCGCTACTATGGCCTCTGCTGACTTCTCACACCGCCAGTTGCCCGGCGTCGCCCTTTCAGGCGCGAAGCGAGATCTCCCCGGGTAAGAACGCTGACCTTCCTTGCACAACCGTTGGATCTACAGATTTAGCCTTTGGTCACAACAGCTTCGCGGCTCTACGCCCGCTCGCCGTGGCTTATCCTGCCTCATATCCACTTGCTGTTCGTCGGCTCGCAAGTTCGCCTCGCCGCTTCCTTCACGCTGCCCTCACGGTGCAACGCTCTGCGGTTTGCTTCGCTCGCTGTGACCAGCTCGCGGGAGGACTTTCACCTCCAAGTCAGCGCCCATGCCGGGCGCACGTAGCGGCTGGCCTCCGTGCCGGCCGCTCTTCGCCGGCCACGGCCAGCACCGACGACGTCGAAGTCGGTGACCCGCAAAGGGTATCCGCTCGGCCACCGTCGCGGTTAATTCGGTATTTCAATGACTTATCTCGTGCCCGAACCGTGGATTCGCGCGCGAGCGGCCCGGAAATTCCCGACCCAAGCCCATGGCGATGGGC
>CAISBR010000229.1 GCA_903883645.1 uncultured Myxococcales bacterium
CAGTATTTACGCCACCAAGATCGGCAAGCCGGTGGCCGAAAAGTTCGTCACCATTGTCGACGACGCCACGCTGCCCGACGCGCGCGGCTCGATCCACGTCGACGACGAGGGCACCGTGGGCCAGCGCACCGTGCTCGTCGAAGGCGGCACCATGGCCTCGTACCTGCACGACCGCATCAGTGCCAAGCATTACGGCGTAAAGTCAACTGGTTCAGGGCGACGCGAATCCTTCCGCTTTGTACCCATGCCGCGCATGCGCTCGACCTACATGCAAGCCGGTCCGCACCACAAAGACGAGATCATCGCCAGCGTCAAGAAGGGTATCTACTGCGAATCGTTCAGCAATGGCCAGGTCAACATCGGCGGCGGCGACTACACGTTCTTCTTAAAGACCGGCTACCTTATCGAAGACGGCAAACTCACTAGGCCCATCAAAGACGTGAACTTGATTGGCAACGGCCCCGACACCCTGACCAAAATCAGCATGGTGGCCAACGACTTGCTCATCGACGAGGGCGGCTGGACCTGCGGCAAAAACGGCCAGAGCGTGCCCGTTTCGCAAGGCATGCCCACCGTCTTGGTCAAGGCGCTGACCGTGGGAGGTGCGGCATGAGCCAGAAAGTTAAGAATAGCAAGGCGTTGGCGCTCGCCGATCACGTGGTCGATCTGCTGAAGAAAGCGGGGGTGCACCAGTGCCTGGTCAGCGCGCGGCTGTCGCGCAGTGTCGAGACGCAAGTCCGCGATGGCAAAATTGAAAAGCTGCAAGAGGCGCAGTCGTCGAGCGTGACGGTGCACCTCTATGTCGAAGGGCGCTACGCCGCCCACAGCACGAGCGATCTGCGACCCGATGAATTATATGCATTTTTGCGCGATGCTGTGGCGCTGACCAAGATGCTCGATCCCGATCCGGACCGCAGCTTGCCTGAGGCGGCCTTGGCGGCCAAGTCGCTGGATGCACTGGCTTTGGCCGATGCTGCCTACATCAAGGTCTCAGCCGACGACCGCAAGCGCATGGTGCTCGAAGTCGACGCCGCCAGCCGCAAGGACAAGCAAGTCATCTCGGCCACAGCGAATTTCAGCGACGACGACGCCGACTGGGCCATCGCCGCCAGCAACGGCACCCGCGCCAGCCAGCGCAGCACCACCTACAGCTTGGGCAGCGAAGTGACTGTAGGCGATGGCGAAAAGCGCCCCGAAGACTGGTGGTACGTCAGCGGGCGCAGCTTGGCCGGGCTGGGCAATCCGGCCGACATTGGCAACGAGGCGGCGCGGCGGGCGTTGCTGCGCGTGGGCGCCAAGAAGGACCCGAGCGGCAAGCTGACTCTGCTCGTCGAGAATCGCGCCGCGGGTCGGTTGCTGTCGCACTGGCTGCAGGCGCTGCTGGGCGGCAATTTGCAGCAAAAACGCTCGTTCTTAGAGGGCAAGATCGGTGCCGTGGTGGCGAGTCCGCTGCTGACCCTACGCGATGAGCCGGGTCTGCTTGCGGGCCTGGGCGCGCGCAGCTTTGACCGCGAAGGCATGGTCGCCCGCGACTTGGTGCTGGTCGAGCAGGGCGCACTCAAGAACTACTTCCTCGACTGGTACTACGCGAAAAAACTCAAGCTTTCGCCCACCACCGGCTCGCTGTCGAACTTGACTTTGCCCGGTGGCAGCGGCGATGTGGCCAAGCTGGCGGCCGGCATCGACCGCGGCATCCTGGTCACCTCGTTCAACGGCGGCAATTCCAACAGCTTGACCGGCGACTTTTCGCTGGGCATCCAGGGTCGTCGCATCGAAAAAGGCGTGCTGGGCGGCCCACTTACCGAGATGAATCTGACGGGCAATCACACCACCTTCTGGCAGACGCTGCACGCGGTGGGTGGCGATCCGTATGTGCACAGCTCGTTGCGCACCCCATCGCTCGTGTTCGAGGGCGCGGCGGTGGCGGGCTCGTAGTCGCAGCTAAAAGGGGCTTAAGCTCATGTTATGTCTCCGTTCTCAGACTCAGGATGCGTGGCTCGAGCGCGCTTGCAGCCATACCGCCGAGATCCTGGTCGACCACGCCCACTGCGAGCGCAAAGCGGCGACGCAGGCCCTGACCATGCTCGCCCGCTTCCCCGATAAGCCCGAGCTGGTCGCGCCGATGATCGCCTTGGCCCGCGAAGAGTTAGAGCACTTCGAGCTGGTGATGACCGCGCTGCCGCGCTACGGCGGGGTCATGGAGGCGCAGGTCAATTCGGGCTACCAGACCGAGCTGCACGCGGCGGTGCGCAAAGAAATGCCAGGTAAGCTCATCGACTTGCTGCTGGTGGCCGGGCTCATCGAGGCCCGCTCGTGCGAGCGCTTCAAGCTTTTGAGCGAGCACCATCCCGACGCGGATTTGCGTGCGTTTTTCCGCAGTTTGCTCGAGTCCGAGGCGCGCCACCACGCCACCTTCGTGCGCCTGGCCGAGGGTTTTGCCGACCGCGATAGTGTGCGGCAGCGCCTGGGCGAGCTGGCGGACCACGAGCGGGCGGTGCTCGAGCGCATGCCGCCGCTGCCGCGTATCCACACTTAATTGCAGCAAGATGTGAAGATTAGTGTGGCAGTGCATCGGTCGTTCGGTGTTGTGTTTCGGCTTTGCTACAATGCCCAAGAGCTGTTGCCTCCCCCCAGGGCCCAGCCCGGCGTCCTGTCTCGTATCCCCGTCTTATCTCTGCCAGAAGCCCCACTGCACGGGCACCTTGCGAGTTGCGCTGCCATGCGGGTTCTGCTGCTCAATCCACCCGTTCCGGGCCGCGGCTTTACCA
>CAISBR010000230.1 GCA_903883645.1 uncultured Myxococcales bacterium
CTGCCCGAACCAAGGTTCGCGTGGGGCCTTGGCGGTTTTGGGGGTGGCACAAGGGTCAACGGCTCAAAGCGCGTTGGTCGGGCTAAAGCACGCTGACTGCGGGTTGGCGGCCGTGCCATCGGCAAACGTGAAGCTTGACGGCCTGCCTTACCGGTTGCCGACAGTGATTCCGAAGGAATACAACGGGAAGGGGCTTTGGCGTTGACTGCGGCCGGGGCAAGCGGGATCATAGGGGCGGGCCGTGCACACGCATCCCGCCCGCGAGGCTGAAAATGGCAAAGATCGCCGATCTAAAAGTCGCTGTGGATGCTTTGGAAAAGGTGGCGACCCCGATCGTTCAACGCATCGTCAAGGCGGAGTCTCGGAAAGTCGGCCCGCTTCAAGTTCTCGGTCGCACCTACATTACCATTCTAAGCATCACAGCGCTGGCAGCATCCGCATCGGCATGGCTAGATTGGTACGCGGAGGTTCACAAGGTTGTGCCGCTTACCGAATGGTTCTACAAGAAAAGCGCCGACGTATCTGACTGTTCTTCGTGGTCCACGGCCCTATTGCGCTTCCTACTGGCGGCAGTGATCATTGCCGGGCTTGTAGGTATATGGTTGATAGTAAACAAGATTGCAGAAAAGTCCCCCTACCTGTTTAATTTCGTGGGGGACATTCCAGAAGACGTGTTGAGGCGTATCGACAAAGCGGAGCCGGACGGGCTTGACAATAAGAAGCTAGCCGGAAAGGGCGACCCGGGCCTACCGCCCAAAGGTGAATCCGAATGATTTACCTAGTTGCATACGATCGGGAACCTATGAGAGCCAACCCGGCATTTTTGACTGCGTTGGCTGAAAACGTCAATTCATACCGCAAGTTCATGCGCGGTGTTTGGATCGTTGAGTCCGATGCGGCGACGGCCGACGACCTTTCTGGGCCACTATGCCGCGCAGCCACCCGTGCAGATAACGTCCTTGTGATTCGGGTTGTCGACGACTTTGCCGGATGGATGGAAGGGGCCACTGTAGATTGGCTAAATAAGATGTCTAGTCGACTTGCGTTTGATGCTCATCGACGGCGGACAAGTGAACATGAGATTGGCACTGAGACATCGCCATGACCTACCCAAAACCGCCCGAGTCGATCATCCAGTTCGCGCGACGCTTCCCTGACGAGGCGAGTTGCGCAGCGCACCTGCTGCAACTGCGCTACCCAGACGGCTATGCGTGCCCGAAGTGCGGCAGCACGAAAGCTTGGCCGGCGCGCGAGCGACCGGGGATGATGATCTGCGACCATGACCACAAGGTTAGCCTGACCGCAGGGACGGGCCTGCACCGGACCAAGATCGGGCTGCTGACGTGGTTCCACGCCGCTTGGCTGGTAGCGACCCTGAAGCCGGGGATCTCCGCGGTGCAGTTCCAGCGCCAACTGGGCATGACGCGGCTAGAAACGGCGTGGACCGTGTTGCACAAACTTCGCGCGGGGTTGGTGGCACCCGAGCGGGCCAAGCTGACCACGAAGTGCAGCAACCCGGAGCATTCGGCGCACTGGATCGAGGTCGACCACATTGAAGTCGGCGGACCCCAAGCACGGGCAGACAAGCGCGAGGGGCGCCCCGCCAACAAGGCGATCGTCATCGTCGCCGTGGAAGTGCACGCCTGGCATGGCGAGCCCGACGACCGAGACGTGCCCAAGGGCAAGCGCTCGCAGTTCAAGCCGGGCTGGCACACGCGCGCCGGACGGTGCCGCTTGCGCGTGGTGCCGAACGCTGGATCGTACGCAGCTCAGAAGTTCATGAGCGAGTGCGTAGAGTTTGGCAGCTACATCACGACAGACTACGCGCAAGCCCTGCACCTTGTCGGCCACGCAGGGATGCGCCGCTATGAGCGCGTGAACGCCTCAGAAGACCCGGACCCGCTGCCCACGCTTGGACGGGTAGTGACCAACCTGAAACGCTGGCTGATGGGCACGCACAAGGGCGCGGTACAGGCGCAACACTTGCAAGCGTACCTCAATGAGTACGTCTTTCGCTTCAACCGCCGTGATATCCCATGGGTCGCCTTCAACCGCGTCTTGGCGCTGGCAGTCCTGAAACGGCCGGCGCTGGAATACGAAGGGCTCTACAAGCACACCTGGGTACACCCGAACCCGACTGACCCCGAGGCACGGGAGCAGGATCTTGATTTTTAGGTCGACAGTCTTACTGTCGGCAACCGGTAAGGCAGGCTTGACGGGGCGAGCTGGCAGACGCCGCCGCAGTTGGGGTCGACGGGCAAGCTGTTGGGCGGCGTGATCTTCAACTGGGAATTGGCACCCGTGATCTGCCACTTGAGGCACCGCGGCCCAGGCGACGGCGTGCCCAGTAC
>CAISBR010000231.1 GCA_903883645.1 uncultured Myxococcales bacterium
CCAGTGGCAGCTCGCCAGCGGCCCCGCGTGGGATACTCCGCGCCCGCCGGCCGAGCTACGCTACGGCGGTGAGCGCGTCGCCGGCCTGGACTACATGCACAACACCTTCACGCGAAAGGCGGTGGCGCAGTACTCTGAAGTGATTCAGCGGTTTGTGCGCGAGCCCGCGGCGGTTCGTGGGGTGCGGAGTTTGGCGGCGGCGGGGGTGTAGGTATGAAGCACGGGACCGACGCGTTCTTGGTCAGGCGCCAGCTTGAGATGGTGCACGACGAGCTCAAGAGTCTTGAGTATGCGATTGATGCCGCTGGGGATTTTGACACCCCGCCAGGGTCTGAACGCCATGAGCTTGTCAGCGCGCAGTTAATGACTACGCGGGGCGAGCTTGGCTCGATGTCGACGCGCCTTGAAGAGTTGAAGAATTTGCTGCGCGGAGTGTTGGTGCGGGACTAGGGCCGCAACTGGGGAATTGGCGGTTTGTACACGAACAACCTATCGGCCGAGACGAACTCAGTCCAAACAGCATCCGAGCTAATCACGGTAGCCGTTAGGTGCTCTGCCAGCGCAATGCAGCACCGGTCAGCAATCGAGAGGTTGCGTCGGGTCGCTTCTTTTTTTGCCTTGGTTTCGGCAAGGACTTTGTCGTGACGGAGTCGGCACTTGCGCGATAGTCGCCCGGCCCATATGGCCTGGTCGGCGTTGAAGTCAACGACGACCAGGCCAATACCTGCAACACCCTTCATCACGTCTGTGCGCGTCAAAAGTATGTCAGCGCGCCTTTCGGCCAAGTTCAGTAGTTCGGCTAGTTGCACGGCCGATATCCGGGCGCCGTCGCAAAATCCAAGGATATTGTTGCTTTCCGGCTTTCCCTGCAGAACATCAAGAACCGCGTTGGAATCAAATACATAGACGCTAGCCATGCTCGGCCTTCTCCTGCTCATCCTCGGCAAGTCGTTCAGCACGCAACGCATCGACAAGCGAGACATCTGAAGGAACACGCGCGGCTACCATGCGCTGTACTCGCCGGATTTTGCTCAATGTCTTGGCCGGAACGGCGCTCACGTGTCCCGCCGTGTGCAGGGTTTCGCGCGCGCCCGCCCCGTGCAGCTTCGCAACTCTCAGCGACTCCCCGCATAGCTCCTGCAGCAGTTGGTCTGAAGCGACTGGAACGTCGCCGCTTACGCCAAGAAGCGTCGAAGTCACGATGCCTTCAACACGGTTCGCAAGCTGCTTGAGTCGAATCAGCTTCGCCAATTCCGGCTCCGCGATAACGGAGGTAGGTAGCTGGCTTAGCCATGCAATATACGCCGAGGTATCATCCATTTCGGCAAGAGCGTCGCCGAGTTGGCGCGCTGCGGCGAATTCTAGGCGCTTTGCCGTTGCCAGAGACACTTCGCGCCGCGAAGACGATAACGACTTGGCAATCAAGTCGAAAATCGTGACACCGGGCGTAGCAATACTGCTTATGTGCTCCAGCATCGACCGGCGAAACGCTTCCACGTGGTCGAGCCGGGAGGTTAGCCGGTCACGGGCCGCATCAAGGGACGGGGCTGCAAGAACTGGCTTCGCCACCGCCTCGACAAACCGGCTCACTGCCTCATCTACAACAGCAGCGGCTGGCCCCTGGGCGAAGTCCGCGAGGTCGCGCTTCGTGACTGGAAAGCTAAGGGCGTCGTCTTCGAGTCGCTGGGCAAGCATGGGTTTACAGACCTCCTGGCCTGGCAGTGTAGCAGCCCCAACCGCGCTACGCCACACCCCGCGCCAGCTAAGCCAGCGCGGGGTGCGCAAAATACTCTAGGTTTTCAAGAAGCAACCCGCCGCCCAAAAGCCACCGGGTACGGCTCAAGCCACGGCCAGCGCGCCAGCGCGCACTGCAGCGCGCCGGCGCCAGGGCCCGAGCTAAAGCAGCTGCCCGGTCGTGGCCTTCTTGCTCGGCTTCTTGCGGGTGTAGCCCGCCACCTTGGTCGCCTTCACGTCCGCGCCCTTGCGCGAGTGCTGGCGGACCTTGCCGCCCTTGCGGTGCGTCGCCTTGCGCTCGTAGCCCTCGACCTTGACCGTCTTGCCCATGCTGCCCTCGTGTGGTGCCGGCGCCGCCGGCGGCAATAGCTCCTCGAGCTCCGCGGCCTAGCCCTTCTTGAACGTCGCGACCTTGCCGCCGCACTTGCTGCACTTGCCGCGCACCAGGTAGGCGCCGTTCTTGGCCTTCTTGCTCGTCTCGCCGTTGATGCTGTGTTTGCCTTCGCATTTCATGCAGTACGCCGTGCTCATGGTGTCCTCGCGTGGGTGAGTAACAGAACCGCCGTAGCGACCAGCGACACCACCGTGATGGCGCCGGCGGCTAGGTAAATGCGCGGCACATCGCGCCGCACGTGCTCGGCCAGGTCGCAGCTCGGCGACACTTGGTCTAGGTGGACCTGCCAGCTCGACCCAAAGTCTTGCGCATGCAGGCCGCGGCAATCGGGCAGGGTCCAGCGCCAGTCGGCGGTCTGGCCGCGCCACAGGCCCAGCGACCAGGTGGCCCCGGCCTGGCTGGGCGGCGGCACAACGCGCTTGGGCACGATGAGGCGCGCGCCAGCTGGCAAGCCCGCCAGCGTGGTCGCCACGCCGGCCCAGGCGTCGTTGGCAATCGGCCGGGTCATCCGGCCACCGGGCCCAGTCGCTCCATAGGGAAGTCTTGCGGGCACTCGGTGGCGTGCACGTTGCGGTGACGCAGCACGCCCACGCCCGCCGGCACCTCGGCCCAGCTGGCGTACTGCACGCCGTCTGGCGCCACGCCGGCGGGGATGCCAGGGAACAGGTCGCGCAGCTCGCCCACCAGGCGCGCCACCGCGGCCACCTGGACCTCGGGCCACGCTGCATGCGACAGGTGCGTCACATCGATGGCGATGGCGCGGTCGTTGGCCCAGTTGCTGGCCCACGCCACGTAGGTGGCTGGGTCTAAATAGCGAATCACGGTGCCGTCTTGCGCGACCTCAAAGTGGGTGCTGAAGCCGCGCTGCTGCAGCACGCGCTCGGTAATCTTGGGGTTGCCCGTCACGGTGTGGTGCACCACGATGCCGCGAATCGCCTTGGTGCGCGGGTCGTGGTGGGTAAACGCCGGATTCTTATCAATCATCAGCAAATTCCTTGTCGCCTTGCGGTACTCGACCACCACGTAGACCAGCGCGCCGATGCCCAGGCTGGCAGCCAGGCCGGCGAGCAGCACGGGCCGCACCTGCTGCACTAGCC
>CAISBR010000232.1 GCA_903883645.1 uncultured Myxococcales bacterium
GTTCCTGGACCTGCTCGACGCCTTCGAAGAGGCCTACAGCGCCGCGCGGCAACTACTCAATCAGCAAGTACATTGTGTGAAGGGGTCGGTGCGCCTGCGGCTGGTCAAGTTCCCCCAGTACGCCCTGGTCGGAGGCGGGGTTCTGGGCGAGTGACGCGGGCGACGACTGCACACCACCCGCGCACGTGGTCAAAACGCCACATAAAAAGCTCCGGTCGAGTTGCCAATCGGTAGCCGGCGGTGCCACATTGCGCCCAGGTCAACTTGGCCTGGCGAGGATAGCGATGCGACCACTTTTCGGCGCGGTGGCGGCGGCGACGCTGGCAAGTGCAGCAGGCACGGCCCATGCGGCAGCAAGCGACGGCTGCGCAGAGTTTCGTAGTATAAACAGTGATGTAGCTGCTCTCGCCGCCGACTATGAACGGCAAAGCAACGAGGCGCAAAGTGACCCGCGCCTCGTCTGGAGCGCGGCCTCCGCCTACAGGTGCGCCGCGCAAGACCAGGCGACTGACGCACAGCGCTGCATCCAGGTGGGGCAGGCCAAGGCGCTGTACGACAAATTCGGCGACATCGTCGCGCCGAGCCAGGCGAAGGCCCTCAAGCGCGAGTTGACGGACGCCAAGCGCGCCGCCGAGACCCTGCGCAGCACCCACGCAGAGCCTTGTGCTACGCTAGCTCTGCAGACCGCCAAGGCAGGCCAAGCCGGCACCGCTGCGCAGCTTTTCGAGTCCGTGTATACCCTGACCCCGCGACCACTGCTGCTCTATAACGCGGCGCGCGCCTGCGAACTCGGCGGCCTGCCCAACGAGGCGGCGGTGTACTATATGGCCTACTTGGCGCTGCCGATTCCGTGGCGCGACCGCCGCGATGCTGTAGGCAAGCTCGTGCTTATCCAACGCACGCTCGCGACTGACACCGGTGACCTAATCAAGCGCGCCGAAAAGGACGCCAGCAACGCCTACCAGTGGTCCCAACAGGCCAGCGCGGCAGCGGGCAACGCCCAGAAACAGGCCGCAGCCGCTCAACAATTGGCCACAAGCGCTGACCAGCGTGCCCGCGCGGCCGAACAGCACGCAACCCAGGCCGAGTCGCGCGCACAAGCCGCAGAGAGCCGTGCCACATCGGCCGAATCGCGCAGCCAAAGTGCCGTGGATCGCGCGACTGCGGCCGAGCAAGCTTGGCGGCAGCTCTCGACCCGCCTCGCCGCCGCCGAAGCTCAAATCCGCGAATTGCAAAATCAGCTCGCCCGTCAGCCCCAACCGCGCCAGCCGTAGCCGCGGTCTACCGGCCTACTTGCATTGCGGGCCGTCGGCGACGAAGCTGACCGGGCCGGTCTTCATGTTCACCCAATAGGTGGAGGTTGTGTCGAAGACCTTGACACCTCCGACATCTAGTCCAGTGAATTCAAAGAGCCAAGTGCTCGCCGCGTCGGCCAACAGCCGCCAACTGGGCAAGAAGGGCTGCCCGTAGCGCACCGATTTCGAGAACCGCAAGCTCGCCAGGCTCGCCGATGAGAACTTGCCGGTCTTCGAGTTGCCGAGCATCATGGCGCACGACGCAAACCACGACGTACTGACGTTCGCGAAGCTGCGCGCTTTGTAGCCGTCGACCCACAGCGAGCCCTTGTTGAAGCCCTCGTACTGAATCGCAAAGTGCTGCCACTCGCCCTTGCGCCACACCTTGGTCGCGGTGCTCGACGTTTGGCCTGCACCGCCGAGTTGACTGGCGTCGGTTCCGTCTGCAGCAGTGGCGACATACCACTCTTGCTTGGCCGGCTGGCCACACCCAGAGGCAGCGTCAGCCACGCCCGCAATCCAACCCGTGACGCCGATCGCCGGCATCGCGTTAAGCTTCACCCACCCCTCAACCGTCCACGGCGTGCCGTAATACATGATGGCGTTGTAGAGGTCCGTGCTGCCGCTCCAAGTGACCATGCTGCAATCGTTGTCTAAGTTGTTAACCTTGGGCGGAGTGCACGCCGTGCCGCAGGTATTCGAGGCCGGTCCATTCGCCGCACCCGCGTCGCACAACTCGTACTTTGCCACCTGCCCGTCGCCGCACGCGGCCGCACCGGTTTGGCCCCAGCACTGGTCGTTGGTCCATACAGTCTTGTTTGCGGTCAATGCCACGCCAGCGCCGCTGTCATCGCCGAAGGCGGTGGCTCCAACCGGTTCGTCAAAGTGCCATAGCCCACGCGTCTGGCGGTCCGGGCGCAAGCGCTTGGGCGGCACCTTGAACGAGTCGGTGTAGCGCATGCCCTGCGATACGCGCACATCGTCAATAAGCCCCGGGAACAACGCGTTCGGACTGGTCAAGCCGCCACCGGCAACACATGCGCTACCTGCACCAACCCACAACACTTCTTTGCCGATCGCGCTGACATCGACCGGTGCCGCCGGAATCGCCCCCGTCCCTAGTAATTTGCCGTCTAAGTACATGCGAATTGGCGCTGTTGGCGCGAATCCTATTGCGACAGCAAGATGATACCATTGGCCAACCGCCACAACTTGGTCGGCAAACACTGCGGCACTGCCAGCCACCGACACGCCAAATTTGCTCAATCCGGGCGAATAGATGACGCCAAAGTAGTTAGAGCAGGATGTACCGACTACGACGACTGCGCCACTCGGCGTCGCCGACAGCTTTACCCACGCCTCGACCGTGACCTCGCACGTTGGGCAGAATGCGTCGCTAGCCCAGCTCGAAATCACTGGAGTATAAGCAGTATTCGTTGCACTCGCGTCAAACGAGCGCTGCACCTTGCAGTCCACACAGCCGTCGCACGCATCGGCGTTCTTGTCGTCGCAAGTCTCGAACGCCGGATTGGCGATGCCGTCGCCGCAAACCGAGCTGTTGGCCGCGCCACCGTAGCACGCGTCTGGTCCGATGCTGCTGCCCGTGCCAAGGGGGAGTGAGTTCAAATTCCCGCTCGAATCGCTGCTATACGGGGCATTGCCCATCAGCGCCGGCGGGTCGTCGAACAGCCACAGCGCTCGCGTGTCCGGCGCCACACCGGGCACCCGCACCGGCACGAAAGGTGCACCATAGAGGGGCCCGTTCGAGATGCGAATGGCATCGATCGCCCCAATAAAGTTGCCCACATCCAAGTCGACATAGCGCTTGCCGACGACCACCGCCACGCCCGCCACATCTTGCCGCACCTTGAACAGCGTGCCCGTACCGGCCGGCAAGCCGTTGACATAGAAGCGAACAAGCTCGCCGGCCACGACTACAGCCACGTGGGTCCACACTTTCAGCGAAGCACCCTTGGTGCCCGTTACTTTTTCGCCGCCATCTGGGCCCTGTGCCGCAAAAAACACATTACCGGTCGTGCCTTCTAGCCCAAGCGACCAAGCCACCGCCGCCGGCGCCGTCACTTGCCCCTTGCTCACCACATAGGTATCGCCCACCAGCGACTCGGGTCGCACCCAGGCTTCGAGGGTCAAGTCGTGCGCGAGCCCCAAATCACCTTTGTACGTAAGAACTTGCGGCGTCACCGCGGCACTGGCCGAGCCCTTGCCGTCGAGCAGCAGCACGCCGCGAAACTGGCACCCCTCGCACGCGTCGCAGCCTAGCGCGTTGCCGTCGTCGCACGCCTCGCCCGACTTGCCATCTAAGTAACCGTCGCCGCAGCCTTTTATCTTGCAAGCGCCCGCTACACACCACTTGGCGCCATCGCAGCTGCTGGCCACCGTGGTGGTGTCGTTCTTGGGCTTATGCTCGCAACCTACCGTGCCGCAGATGTCGTCGGTGCACACGTTGCTGTCGTCGCAGTTGACGAGCGCCCCGGCGCACTGGCCCGCAGTGCATACGTCGCCATAGGTGCAGGCATCGCCGTCGCTGCAAGCGGTCTTGTCGGCCACGGTCTTATTGCTACAACCCGCTGTCTTCGAACAGCTATCTAAAGTGCACTGATCGCCGTCGTCACAGTTGGTCGGCACGCCAGAGGTGCACGCGCCGGCCTTGCACGTGTCGTTGCTGGTGCACATGTCGCCGTCTTCGCAGTTGGCGCCGTCGGTCTTGGCCGGATGCACGCAGTTGCCCGTGGCGGAGTCGCACTTGTCGAGCGTGCAAACGTTCTTGTCGTCGCAGTCTTTGGCCGGTCCCAAGGTGCAGTTGCCGTTCTTGCACGTGTCGAGCGGGGTGCACGGGTCGCCGTCGTAGTCGCAGCTGTTGTTATTGTTCGTCTTGACGCAGCCCTTGGCCGAGTCGCAGCTTTCGTCGGTGCATGGGTTGCTGTCGGCGCATTGCAGCAAGGTCGTGCCCACGGCGCACTTGCCGGCGACGCAATGGTCGTCGACCGTGCACTTGCTGCCGTCGGCGTCGCAGCTTCCGCCTTCAAAGGGCGCGGCGTCAAACTTGCACTTGCCTGTCGATGTCACGCAACTATCCGTCGTGCATACCGAATCGTCGTTACATACCGTGAGCGGTCCCGGCACGCACTGGGCACTGGCGCACACGTCGGCCACCGTGCAGCCATTGCCGTCGCTACAAGTGACTGTATTGGCTACATTTTTACAACCATCCTTGGGATCGCACAGGTCATCGGTGCACGGATTGCCGTCATCGCAGTTGAGCACGGCGCCCGCGGTGCAAATACCACCCTTGCACATGTCATTTTGCGTACATACGCTGTCGTCGCCATTGCAGGCCTTGGTGTCGGGCGCGCTTACCGGCGCACAGCTGCCTGTCTGGGTACTGCAGAGATTTTGAGAACATACCGTGTCTTTGCTGCTGTCGCACACCACAATCGTCTTGGGGTCGATCTCGCATACGTACGGCGCCTTGGCCTTGTTGCAGTACATCACGCCGTTGCACGGGTTGCCGTCGTCTTTGGGCGCACAGTCCAAGTCGACCTCGCAGCCGCAAATATTCTGTCCGGGCTTGCACTTACCGGCCGTGCATTGGTCGCCATTGGTGCACGGATTGCCGTCTTCGCACGTCGCCGCTTGCGCGGGGTTGATGCAGCCGCTGCCCTGGTCGCACACGTCTTGGGTGCACGGGTTGTTGTCGTTGCAGGTGACGCTCGCGTCGATGGGCGCCCCCACGCAACTGCCCTTACCGTCGCAGGTATCCGTCAAGGTGCAGGCGTTGCCGTCGCTACATCCGGTGGTGTTGGCGGTGTTGGCGCAGCCGTTGCCGGGGTCGCACACGTCGTCTGTGCACGGGTTCTTGTCGTCGCAGTTGACCGGCCCGCCCTTGCATACGTCGCCCGAGCAATTGTCGGGGGTAGTGCAGGCGTTGCCGTCTGAACAAGGCGCCCCGTCAAGGATTTTTGGCGCGCACTTGCCGGTCGAGACGTCGCACGTGTCTTGCGTGCACGGGTTGCCGTCGTCGCAGTCTTTGGGCTTGCCCGCGCCGCACGCGCCATCTTTGCACGCATCGCCCACGGTGCAGTCGTCGCCGTCGTTGCACTCGCCCGAAATCGCATTGTGTACGCAGCCTTTGTCGGTGTCGCACAGGTCGGTGGTGCACACGTTCTTGTCGTCGCAATCGATGGTGATGCCGGCGCACTTGCCTGCCGCGCACAGGTCCTTGTCGGTGCAGGCGGAGCCATCGCTGCATACCACGGTATTATTGGTGTTTTGGCAGGTCTTGCTCGCGCCCTGGCACTGGTCGTCGGTGCAGATGTTCTTGTCGTCGCACAGGCCATCGTCGGTTAGGCCATTGCAATCGTTATCGATATTGTCGCATGTCTCGGTCGAGGCCTTGGGCGCGGTACAGGTGCCAAGGCCGGCCCCCTCGCAAATGCGGTAGCCATTGCAGGTGCCTATGTCGCTTTTGGCGGTGCAAGTAGTCGAAAGCTTTTGATTGATCGACCGTTCGTCGCACGGACACACCGCCGGCTCGCTCCCAACCGGCTTGCGCACACACATCTTGGCCGGCTTGCCCTCGATTGTGGTCGCGTCGCTGCAAGCATAATCGCTTGGGCAGTCGCTATCTTGGCCGCACGTTGCTCCGCAGAACGCCCCGCTTTCTTTGCCGTAATCGACGCACGCCATGCCGGTGACGCCGAGGGCCGCCTCGCACGCCTTGCTGCCCGTGCACGGCTCGCACAAGTAGCCCCACTTGGGCACGCATAGGCTAATGATATCGCCGGTCGAGCTATTTACCTTGGCGCACGAATAGTTGCCTGGGCAGCCGCTCGACTCGCAAAGCGCCGCGCAAATACGGCCTTTGGGCGAATCGAGGCAAATGCCGGTATCGCACTCGCCGTCGCCGTTGCAGGCGCAGAGGGGGCCGCCAGGGCAATGCAAGGCCTCGATGTCGCTGCTGCCAATCTCGACGGCGGCGGTGTCGCTGCCTGGGTCGATGCTGTCGGCGCCGCCTGTATCAAATCCGGTGTTCAGGTCTGTAGTTGCGACACTGCCGCCCGTCTTGGCGTCGGAGCAGCCCCCAGTCGCCAGCACTACCGCGAGTAGGCCCATCAACAGCCAAATATCTAGACGCCGCAAGGACTTGACACGAAGGTGCCTTTTCGTCGAACCCATTAGCTTGGCACTCCCCATCGGCGGCGGGCGCATGGCCCTGACCTCCAAGTCTTGCAATCCTGTGGGGGATGTCAAGGCGCACGAGCCTGCGCGCGCACCACTGAGCTACTTCTTGTGCTTGCCGCGGCCCGAATGGGTCACCGTAGCCGCCGGCATACTCGCAGCGGGCGGAGGCGGCTCTGGAGGCAGGGGCAGCGCTGGCGACGTTTCGGCATCGACATCGACAGGCGCCGCTGGGCCCATCGGCTCGCGAATCGGAGCGGCCACCACAAGGTCCGGCACGGTGGGCTTGGCCGGGGTAGGCTCCGGCGTCTTCGCTAGGCGCGCCGCCTCGATAGCGGCCTTCAGCGCCTCACGCGCCATTTCAACGGGGATGCGTTCGGTACGCTCGTCGGGCGCCCCATAACCCGCGGCCAGCACGGCACGCTGCGCAAAGTCTTCGGGCCGCAACGGCTGCACAGGCTGAGTGCGCTCGTCGATCATTCGCGCTTTGGGCGGCACCGGCTGAGTAATCTCGCTTTCTGGCTTGGGGCGCAAACCCGGCAGGCGAAGATTCGTGTGGGTATCGTCGTCGAAAAGACTCGCCAAGGCATCGGCTGAGCGCAGAGCCTGCAGGTCCGGGGGCGTGTCGGCCATGGCGGCCTCAAGCTCCCACCCCTGTGGCGACTCCGACTCTACGACGTGCAGCAGCAGCACCGTAACATTGTCGCGCCCACCACCGTCGAGCGCGAGCTGCACCAGCCGCTGCCCGGCGTCGGACAGGCTGTCGCGCGCGTCCGACATCACCTCGCCGATCAGGTCATCCTCGACCATATCGCACAGGCCATCGGTGCACAGCAGATAGACATCGTCGGCCAGGTACTCTTGCGTCTGCAACTCGGGCTCGACGTTCTCGCGCAGCCCCACCGCCCGAACGATGACATTCTTGCCCGCAAAGGTACGGATCTGGTGCGCGGACATCGGCCGCGTGCGAATGTAGTGATTCAGCAGGCTGTGATCGTCGGTCAGCTGCTCTAATTCGCCATTGCGATACCGGTAGATGCGGCTATCGCCCACATGACCTAGGCCTAGCCGATGCGGGCCCGCTAGCACCGCCACCACCGTCGTGCCCATGCCCTTATGCATCGGATTGGCTTGGGCCGCAGCGAACACTTCGTGATTGGCGGCGCGCACGGCGGCATCCAGGGCCCGCGTCTCTTCGTTAGGTTGGCTCAAGCTCTCGAGCGGCCAGCGAAAATCAGAACGAAAGCGATCGGTTACCAGGTATCGAACCATGGTATCTGCAGCGATCTGACTCGCAAGCTCGCCTGAAGCGTGGCCGCCCATCCCGTCGCAAACCACGAACACGCCTGCGTGAGCCGCCAAGCGGTACGAGTCCTCGTTGTTCTTGCGCTCACGGCCTACGTTCGTTTCGCCGTAGTGCAGCACCTTGAACATTAGCGAACCTCGGTCGACTGGCCGCGACCGTTCGAACTACGAAATCAGGCGAGCAGGACAGACACGAGAAGCGAACTGCACTTGCGACTGCAGACGATGCAATAGCAGCGCCAGCGCCTGACGTCAACCGCCGGCGAAGTGCTGAGCAAAGGTAAGCACTTAGGCATTGCCCAGTAACCCCAAGCGGCGCATCTCGGCCGCTAGCCCTTCGCGCGTGGCGGCGGTCGCATCGATGAGCGGCAACCGCGCCACCGGCTCCATGATGCCCAGCAGATGCATCGCCATCTTGGCAGGCTGCGGATTTGGCTCAGAAAACAGGAGCTTAATCAGCGGCAACAGGCGAACCTGACCGCGACCGGCCTCGGCCACGCGACCGGCGGCAAAGTCGTTCCACAGCGCAACGGTCAGCGCCGGAGCCACATTGCTCACCACGCTGATCACGCCGCGACCGCCCACGGCATAGGTGGGCACGCACAACGCGTCTTCGCCCGACAAAATCGGGAACGAAAACTCCGTGCGCATCACGATTTCTTGCACCTGCTCGAGCGAACCGGCCGCTTCTTTGAGCGCGACAATGTTCGGGTGCTTGGCCAGTTCAGCCACCGTCGCCGGCAGCAGGTTCACGCCCGTGCGACCCGGCACATTGTACAGCACCACCGGCGCCGCCGATTGATCCGCGACCTGCGAAAAGTGAGCTATCATGCCGGCTTGCGTGGGCTTGTTGTAATACGGCGTCACCACCAGCACGCCATCGACGCCCAGGCTGCACGCCTTTTGGGTCGTGGCAATGGTCTTCTTGGTGCTATTGCTGCCCGTGCCCGCGATCACCGGCACGCGACCGCCCGCAAAAGCTACAACACTGCCAACGACTTGCTCGTACTCATCGTCGTCTAGGGTGCTAGCCTCGCCGGTCGTGCCGCAGACTACTAGCCCGGTCACGCCGCCGGCAATTTGCTGCTCGACCAGGCGCTTAAGGGCGATCAGGTCTACGGTGCGGTCGCGGTCCGCGCAAAACGGTGTGACGATCGCGGTAAATGTGCCTTGCGGATTGAACTTGGCCATGTGGCCCTCCAGCGCCCCGAGTCGTGCTCACGAGTCCGCGGCGGATTCTTAGCTGCTAGTGGCGACGCTTGGCAATTCGATGCAGCGAGGCCTCGATAGCGTCGCGCACAGCCAGTTCGTCTTCGCGCTCGAGCTGGTCTTCCAAGATGTCCGGCACGCGCCGGTCGTCGAGATCGCCCAAAGCATAGGCCGCAGCCTCGCGAATATACACATTTTTGTGCAGCAAATGCTCGCTAAGCACCGCCAGCGCCTCTACACCAAAACCAACGGCCAGAGCGCGCAGCACCACCCGCACCGTACCCACCGATGCACCGCGGGCACGCAAGGCCTCCATCAGCACCGCCCGACTCGAACCGTTCGGAAAGTACTGCAGCCACGCCAAAGCGCGTTGCCGAATGGCGATCTCGCCCCCGACGGCGGTAGCCAACTCGATCAAAATTGCGGGAACATCGGCGCCCAACCGAGCCAGGGCCGGCCCATCAACCTTGGGATGGGGAGCGCGCAAAAGCTGCATTAGCGCTGAGGTTTGCGCATCGCGCCCGGGCCGCTCATCGGCACTCGCGCGCGGCAATGGCGCAGCAAAAGCCAGAAGCAGCATCACCGCAAGAACCCGCCCAAACCCCGCCAGCCGCTGTGGCCAGGACACACGCGGAACGTGGAGCAACTGCAACTGTATCGGCATTGCCAGCATCCTCAGGGCACAGCGCGAGCGAGATGCGCTGCCGGAGAAGTGTAGCGCGCAATCGTGCTGGTCGCTACCGGCCGCCCATCGATCCGCGCCTTCTTGCTACCCAATTCGCGGCATTTACCCGCCTCAAGGCAAGCTGTCTGTCGCCGTTGCGGCCTGCCCAGGCGCTACCGCCGGCGCCGCGGCCTGGCGCTGCACCTCGGCGCGCAGACGGCGGTCCGTCAGATCATAGGTAAAGTACGCGATGGCCTTGTACCGCTTGGCCGACTCGGGTGTCAGCTGACCTTGGGTCACCAGTGCATCGACTTCGGTCATAAACTTCAAGACATCGGCCGCAGCCACCGCCAGGTCGCGCACCGTCACTGGGGGGCTAAGCTCAACGAGGCTCGCCACTTCGGTCTCGTCCGTGCAGGTCTGCAATGCCGATCGGGCACCGTGCGTCCCCAGCGCCTTCAGCCCCGCCACGGCCAGCACCTTGCCCATCGGGTTGCGCCCGGCCAGCCCGGCCAGCAGCGCGGACTCGGCATCGTTGCCCAAAGGCCCAATAAACTCGCGGGCTAATAGAGCCATTGCCTGCTTGGGCTCCAGGTTACGGAACGCGGGCTGCCGGTAGTGATCGTCGGCCACCAAGTCGGAAAGCACGCGGCGCAGACCCGCAACTCCCCGATACGTAATCAGATACTCGGCAGCGAACCAGCGGTCATCGGCATTGCGCATGGCGAGCAGATTCTCGAAGTGCGCTTCGACCTTGCCGAATTGCTCGCGCAGCGGACTAGGGTTACCCGTCGCCAGCGTCTCGGTCAGCTGCCGCAGCGTCTTCATCACCGCCACGGCCGTCGCCTTGCGAGCCGGCTCGTCGGAACGTTCGACGCTGGCGTGCATATCGAGCAGCAACACGAGGGCATCGATACCGGCGAGATTGCCCAAGATATCGAGGTCTTGTTGCACTGGCACACCGCCGTGCAGCAGCAAATAGCGGTAGCCACGCACCAGCGCTCGCAACGCCTCGGGCGTACCCGCTGACTGCAAGGCATGAGCCGCCTCGAGGTGACGAACCCCAGCCGCAATCCACTGTTCTAAGGCTTCGGGCGCCGCGGCCCCCAAATAAGCCACATCGCCGGGGTCCAGGCGCGACTCGGCCAAAGTGCGGATCTCGTCGGCAGACTTGCCCGCTTCGACACCAGCAAAGGCCCATTGTGCAACAGCAGTGAGCACTTGCGTACTCTGCTCGCTGTTCAAGTCGTGGTCGCCATCGGTGCGGGTGGTCGCCAGCGCAAGCAAGACGGCGTGGGCGTGGTGCTGCACCTTCACATCGGGATCAGCCAGGTTTTTGCGCAGTTCCGCGACCAGGGCCGGCGCCAGCGCGGTCTTCCAGTCGGCGATCGCTCGCGCCGCTGTGGGCACCTGGGCAAACGCCGGCCCGCGCGCCGCCGCCGCCAATGCCAAGGCGCGAAAGGCCAAATTACGCTGCAATTCTGAGGCATAACGCCCCGCAGCGACCAGACCGGGCGGCGCCTTGGCCCACGCGGCAAACGCCTCAGCGCGGCCGTGGTCGCCCATCTCCGCATCCGCCCCCAGCAGCACGGCCTGAACCTGCCCTTGGGCGGTCTGCTGCACGATGCGCCGGCACGCGGCGTCGATCCCCGGTCGCAGTTGCGCCAGCGGACCCACCAACACCGACGCGCGCCCACCTGCCGCGATCGCCGACACCGTCGCCTCGACCACTTGATCGCCCGTCACATTTTGCAGCGTTTCTGCATAGTTCTTCCACACGTCGCGGTCCAGGCCGTACATCGCCTCCGCGGTCACAAACTCGGCCACTTGGTCGGGACCAGCCAGGGCGAGGCCGAACTGCCCGGCCAAATAACGCGTCGCATCAGCCAGTTCTGCAGTCTGCGGCGCTTCGCGGCGAGCGCGTAGCACATGCTCGTCGATGGCTAGCAGGGCCTCGCCGACGGCATCGCTGCGCACCTGCGAGTTGACCGCCCACCGACCGGCATCGCGGCGCCCATCAAAACTAGAATAGATACCGTAGGTCAGCCCCCTTTTCTCGCGCAGGTCGGCGAACAGCCGCGACGACGCCGAGCCGCCTAGAATCTGATTGGCCACACTCAGCACGGGCCAGATCTTGGCGCGCCGCGACGGCGAGGCCGAAACCTGAACCAGCGCGGTCTGTTGCGCCTCGGGCAAGTCGGTCACCCAGCACGTGTCGCCGGTGATGGCCTGCGGCAAGGCCACGGCGGCAAAGCTACGGCGCAGGGCCAGTTCAGCGGCAAAGGGTCCTTGCAACTGCGGAATAAGACGAGCTAAATCCGTGTCGCCCACCACCACAAGTGTGGAGCCACCTAGCTGTGCCAGCTGCTGCCAGGCCGCACGCACGTGCTGCAGCTGGATTTTGTCGATTGAATCGAGAGTTGCGCCCGTAGAGCCGTAGGGATGGTCGGCTCCATAGGCCAGTCGCAGCCCCAGACGGTGCGCCACGGCGGCCGCATCGCCCGCTTCGCTGTGCAATTCAGAACGATAGCGCTTCTTCAGATTGTCGAGCGCGCTGGCTTCTAGGCTGGGCTCCGTCAGCATTTCGTGCAAAAGAGCCAAGAACGGAGCGACCTTATGCGCCATGACCCGTCCGCTCACCACCGTCGCATCGCTCAACACCTGGACATCGAGGTGCGCACCCAGCTCGCCCAGCGCCGCAGCATAGGCCTGCCCCGGATGGTGCTTGGTGCCCATGGTCAGCAAATCGCCCGTAAGCTGCGCTGTGCCCTCGGGCCAACGCCCGCCAACTGTCTGCCCTTTAACACTTTTCTTGGCAACAGGCGCCGCCGCACCGCTCTGCCACTCGGCCGCGCGCCCGCCCGGAATGAGCCAGCGCAGCACTACCACCGGTTGATCGCGCCGTTCAACCAGACGCACGTCGAGCGCATCGGCGCCACCCACCTGCACCGACTGGCGCTGCACGACAGGAAAGTGAGCCTCGACGCGACCTTGCACCTCAGGTCGGGCTGGCCAGTCATCGTTCGGCGCGCCTCCTTCGACCTTGACGCTAAAGTTGTCTTTCTTGGGCGCACTGCAGGCCACCGTTAGGCCCGCCGCCAGCACCGCAACGCCTAGCAACCCAAGCAAACGCGGCAGTATTTGCTTCATTTGGCCTCCGGAGCGCTGGGCGAAGCGGCCTGCGGTAGGGTTGCTGCTGTTGCGGCGTCGGGAAGGGCAACTGGCGATACAACCACACGTTTTGCATCGGCTTCTTCTTTCGCGCGCTGTGCCACCAATGCCTTTTCGCCCTTGACGACCCACTCGGGCTTGCCGGCGGTCTTGGCAGGGAGCCAACTAGCTGGAATCGCGTCGATCTCAACCTGTCGGTCCCAAGTGAGGTACTGGCGCGCCACCCGCTGCACATCCGCCGCAGTCACGGCCCGGTAGCGCGGCAGCAACTCGGCTACCTTGCCGGCATCACCCAACCAAGTTTCGAATTGCGCTAACAATTCTGCCCGAACCTCGGGCTTCGTCGCCGCTTCGATCCAGGCCGCCTCAAAGGCGAGACGGGCGCGCTGCAGTTCGGCGTCGCTCACTCCGTGCAGGGCAATGGCCAACAGCTCTTCGCCAATGCGCTTTTTCACCTCGACCAGCGCCGCCGGGCTCCCGTTGGCGAGCTCGGCCGACACATGGAAAAGGTCCGCATCACGCCGGCCATGGGTACCCGCAAAGTATGACACAGCCAGCGGTTTTTCGCGGACCAGTCGCTTCTCGAGACGACTCGACTCATCGCCGCCCAGCACTTGCCCCAAAAGATCGAGGGCGCAGGAGTCCGTCGCAGGGTAAGCCGGCACGCGCCACGCCACATGCACCGCCGCGGACTTGGCCAGCGGGTCGGGGACGCTCAGCGCAACATGGCCCGCGGGCTCCGCTTCTTTGCGTTCAGTGTGCTTGGGGTCGCCGCGCCGCAGCACCTTGGCCAGCGTGTCGGCCAGGAGCGGCCGCGCTTGCTCCACGTCGATATCGCCCGACAGCACCACCACGCAATTGCTGGGCGAATACCAGTGCTTCCAGAACTCGACAAAGTCTTGCAGCGGCGCTTTCTGCAGATCTTCGGCGCTACCAATCGTTGGGTGCCCCATCTCCCAGCTCGCGAACGTCTTGGCCTCGACCTCGAGCGATGCCCGGGCAAGCGGCTGATTATCAATGCGTTCAGCCATCTCTGCCAGCACAGCTTGGCGCTGGTTGTCTACGTTCTTTTGGTCGATGCCCAGGTGCTCGAAACGGTCGGCCTCGAGCCACAGCGCGAGCTGCAGCGCCGGTCGCGGCACCACCTCGTAGTACCACGTGCGGTCGGCCGACGTGTTGGCGTTGACCTCGGCCCCCTGCGCCTCGAGTCGGCCAATATGCTCCATCTTTCCAGAGTGTTTTGACCCCTGGAACATCATGTGCTCAAAGAAGTGCGCGAGGCCCGATTTGCCGGCCACTTCGTCGCGCGAGCCCACATCGACCAGGATGCCCAGCGCGACAATCGGCGCCGACCGGTCGGTGTGCACCACCACTCGCATGCCATTGTCGAGCACAAAACGCTGTACTGGCCATGGCTTAGGCAGCGATGGCGACAATTCTGGCGCGGCTTGCGGTGCGGGTTTTGGCGGCGCTTTCTTGGCGGCCAACGCCGGCATCGCCAAGGCCAGCAGCGCAAGCAGCACAGCGAATGTGCGAAAGGCCCAACTTTTCATGCAGTTCATAGATTCTCCGCGTCAGAGGGCGCAGACACACAGAGCGAGGGTAGCATCGACGAGTGCGTCGGCCAAATTCCACAGATCGCAAGACCTTGCCGTTTATGCCGAGCGCGCCTAGTGTTCCGCCATGATCGCTGCCGGGCTGCCCATTCTTTTCGACCGCGACGGCCTGCTGGCGGTGGCAAAGCCGCCCGGTCTGCCGGTGCATCCCACCCGCGATCTGCAGCGGCCGAGCGTACTTGGGCTGCTGCAGCGCGCCTACCCTACGCAACACATTGGGCTCGTGCATCGCCTGGATGTGGATACCACGGGCGTGCTGCTGCTGACGCGCGACAAGGCGCTGCAAGCCGAGCTTGGGCGGGCGTTTGCCGAGCGGCGCGTGCACAAGACCTACGTGGCGCTGTGCGAAGGGCGGCTGGAAGCGAGCTTGCCACTGGCGATCCACAACTACCTAAAGCCTCAAAAGCTGAGCGGAATCGAGCGGATGGTCGCGGTGCGCAGTGGCGGCGAGGTGGCGCGCTCGACGGTGGTGGCAGTGCGCAATGGGGTACAACTGTGCGCGGTGGTGGTGCAGCCCGAGACGGGGCGACGTCATCAAATTCGCGCGCATTTGAGCGGACTTGGCACCCCTCTGTGCGGCGATCGGCTGTATGGGGCCAAGGGCCGGCCGCCGGCGCCGCGGGTGATGCTGCACGCTTGGCACATTGAGCTACCGCACCCGCAGACGGGTGAGAAGCTGCTGATTTCGTGTGCGATTCCAGACAACTTTGCGCAGTTCGCCCGCCAGCACGACCTGCCGCTCGCCGACCTCTGGCCATAGCCCCGCAAACCCCCTATGCTATCGCCCGCTCGCGCTGGGGCGCGCCAGGAACTTACTATGTCGAATCTGCTTGCAATTCATCCTCGTACGCAACTTAACGGCACCTTTCGCGGCACCGATATCGGTCGCGAAGTTACGGTGACGGGCTGGGTGCAGGCCTATCGCCACCACGGCGGCGTGATGTTCGTCGATCTGCGCGATCGCAGTGGTTTCGTGCAGTTGCATTGCGAGACCGATCGCCCAGAGGTGTACGCCCTGGCCATGACGCTGCGGCCCGAGTGGGTGATCGCCGCGCGCGGCAAGGTGATTTCGCGAGGCGGCAACAGCAATAGCAAGATCCCTACCGGCGAGATCGAGGTCGAGGTCTACCAGCTCGAAGTGCTGAGCGAGGCCCTTACGCCGCCCTTCGAGATCAAAGACGGCGTGAATGCGAACGACGATTTACGCTTGCAGTACCGTTACTTGGACCTACGGCGCCCCGAGCTGACGAAGAACTTTGCGCTGCGCTCGGCGGTCACGCAGTCGACGCGGACGTACTTTATCGATCACGGCTTCTTGGAGCTGGAGACGCCGATTCTGACCAAGTCGACCCCAGAGGGTGCGCGCGATTACCTCGTGCCCAGCCGCGTGCACCCCGGTCAATTCTATGCACTTCCGCAGTCGCCACAGCAGTTTAAGCAGCTTTTGATGATGGCGGGTATGGACCGCTATATGCAGATCTGCCGCTGTTTTCGCGACGAGGATCTGCGCGCCGATCGCCAGCCCGAATTCACCCAGCTCGATCTTGAGATGTCGTTTGTGTCGCGCCAGCAGCTTTGGGACCTGCTCGAAGGCTATGTGGCGCGAATCTGGAGCGAAGTTCTGGGGTACGACGTGCCGCGCCCGCTGCCGCGCATGAGCTTTGCCGAAGCGATGGACAAGTACGGCTGCGACAAGCCCGACCTGCGCTTTGGTCTGCCGCTGTTCGACGCGACGGAGACGCTGCGCGGCCGCACCGAATTCCGTGTGTTTGCTGGCGCTTTGGAGTCGGGTGGCATGATCAAGGCGCTGCCACTTCCCGACGGCTCGGCGTTTACGCGCAAGGACTTGGACGACCTGTTGCCCAAAGAAGCCGCGTACTTTGGTGCCAAGGGCGTGGCCTGGGCGCGCATCGGCGACGACGGTACCTGGAGCGGCCCGGTGGCCAAGGGCCTAAGCGACGAGCTAAAGGCCGAGCTGGCGCAGAAGATGGGTGTGGGTCCCAAGGCGCTGATTTTGTTCGTGGCCGACAAAGCTTCGGTGGCGAACGGTGCCTGCTCGCGGCTGCGGCTGGTGGCGGGCGAACGCCTGGGCCTGCTCGACAAAAGCAAGTGGGCGTTCGTGTGGGTCACCGACTTCCCGATGTTCGACTACGATGACGAGGAAAAACGCTGGGTTGCCATGCATCACCCCTTTACCTCGCCGCTGCTGGACCACATGGACAAGCTGCAGAGCGACCCGGGCAGCGTGCTGGCGCAGGCCTACGACTTGGTCGTGAACGGCATCGAGCTGGGCGGCGGTTCGATCCGTATCCACCAAAGCAACGTGCAGGCCAAGGTCTTCTCGCTGCTGGGTCTGAGCGACGAGGATATTCGCAGCAAATTCGGCTTCTTTGTCGACGCGCTGAAGTACGGCACCCCGCCGCACGGCGGCATCGCGCTGGGTCTCGACCGGCTAATCATGCTGCTGACGGGCGCGGATAGTCTGCGCGATGTCATCGCCTTCCCCAAAACTTCGCGGGCGACGGACCTGATGAGCGACGCGCCGTGTGCGGTGGATGGCAAGCAACTGCGCGAGCTTGGTATCGCAATTACCGAGTAAATTCAGGCAGTAGACACGAGGGTGCTTCGTGTCGTGCGGCCTATGGGCAGACGTGGTTGCCGTTGGCGTCGAGCGCCGGCAGCCACGCGTCGCCATAGCCAAAGCCGAAGGTCGCGGAGCCAACCCCGCGTACCTGAGTGCCGTTGCCCGCCAGCGCAGACAGCGTCAAACCATTCCAAATTACGGGCGTTCCGCCTACGGGCTGATGCGCGGCGTCGAGCGCGTAGTGGGCCGAGGTGGCCGGGGCGGTTTGGTAGCCCGCGATAACGCCACCTCCTGGCCGCGGGCCGATGCCAAGTGGCCGCAACCAGCCGAGATTAACCCCCGTGGCTAGGGTCGGCAGCGACTGCACGGCCGTAAGTTGGCCCGCCGGCGACACAAACACGACGACCGGTGCGAGAACTGCACCAGCCACTTTGCGGCCCAGACCGATCACGACACCATCGACGACCGCGAGGGCTGCGATCTCGTCGAGACTGTTGGCTAAGTCGAGCTTCCATAAGGGGCTGCCGTCGCTGCCAAGCGCCATTGCGGCCGGCACGTCGGGCCACTGGGCGGCCGTCACAGCAAACGTGCCCGCGACCATCGAGACATCGCCCAAGGCCGCAACCGCCACAAAGCTTGGGTTGCCCGTAATCCCCCAAGTTTTCGTCCAAACCAGCTTGCCGCCCGGGTCGCGGCGCTCGGCCACGGCGCCAGATGGCGCGGAACTGCCGGAGCGATCGCCCACTACGACGCTGTCGCCGCCCGCCAACACGGTTGCGCCGCGCCAGTGCCCCCAGTAAGCGGGCGTATCGACGAGCCAGGCGGTGGTGCCCGTCGGGCTGACGCGGGCCGAAAAGACAGAGGCAAACGGGAGGCCTTGGGGCACGAGGTCGCCCGCGACCAGTGCTCCGCCGTCGGGTGCCGCGGCAAGAAGCGTCACCTGGCGAAAATCCTGCGGTGAGTCGAGCGACCACTGCCACTGTACCGCGCCCGGGGCACTCACCGACGCGACCCAGGCAGCGTGAACCTCAGTCAGACCATTGTAAGGCAAAGGCAATTTAATCTCGCTAACTTGCCGCCCACCGACCAGCCAGCCGCCGCCCGGGCGTGCCGCCAGTGCCGCGCCGAACTCGGGTAGCGAGGTGCCCACGGTCTCTGCGCCGCCCAGCACGCCTTGGCACTTCGCGCCGCTGCAAACGTCGCCAAAGCTGCACGGGTTGCCGTCGTCGCAGACGCTGCCCTCCGCTTTCAGCACGCCGATGCAGGTCGAGCCGTCGCATGTGCCTACTAGGCAAACGCTTCCGGCGTCGCAGGGCTGGCCGCTGAGGACCGCGCTGAGGCAAATGCCTTGGGTGCACGTAGAGCTCCGGCAGGGCTCGCTGCCGCAGTCGCCGCCATCGTTGCCGACCACGTGCACGCACTGGCTGCCTTGGCACAGGTCAAGGGTGCACACATTGTTGTCATCGCAAGGGAAACCGCCGCCGGGCACGCCAACGCACAGGCCGCCCTGGCAGCTTGAGGTAGTGCACGCATTGCCGTAGCAGGGTGCGCCGTTTAGGAATTCACCTTGGCAAATGCCGGCTTTACAGGTGTCGGGGCCGGTGCAACCGCTGCTGTCGTTGCATGGGATGCCGTCGGCGGCGGCGCCCGCAGTGAGGCAGAGGCCCGCCTTGCAGACGGCGGTCTGGCAGGGGTACTGCGGGTTGCCGCAGGTGGCGGTGTCGTCGAACTGGCCCATGCAGTACTTGCTGGGCTGGCATACATCGCCGATTGTGCACGGATTACTGTCGTCGCACGGCTTGCCGACCGTGGCGGCGAAGAGGCAGTCGCCGGCCTGGCAAACCCCTTCCCAGCAAGGGCCGCCGGCGTCGCAGAGCCCCGTGGTTATGCCTGTATTCGCGCACTTGCCCCCCTGGCAGGCTTCGAGCGTGCACGGGTTGAAGTCGTTGCATCCACCTCCCACCGTCGCGGTGGCGAGGCATTTGCCCCCTACGCACGCCTCGTTGGTGCACGGCTCGTCGTCGCTACAGGCGCTGCCATCGGGCGCTGCCTGGCCGGTGCCCAAGCAAGACCCCTGACTGCATACAAAAACCTGACACGAGTCCTTGCCTTGGCATGGCTTGCCGCTCACGAACACGGTCTGGCACGCGCCAGACTGGCACACGCCCACGGTGCACGGCTTGCCGCTGTAGCAGGCCGTGCCACTTTGCGGGATGGCCACGCAAGCACCTGCTTTGCAAACGGAATCGTAGCACGCCGCGCTGTCGCTGCACTTGCCGCCGGTTTGGGCCACGCCGCTGCACTTGCCGCTTGCGCACTGATCGTCGGTCGTGCACGGATTGCCATCGCTGCACGCGTCGCCCAGGAGCGGTTTGCCCACACACGCGCCGACTTGGCAAGCGTCGTCGCTGGTGCAGGGGTTGCCGTCGTCGCAATGTGGGCCGCTCGTCGGCTTGCTGGTGCAGGTGCCCGCGTCGCAGGCGCCCACAGAGCACGGCGAGCTTGTTTGGCACGATGTGCCTGTTTTCGCCGCGATTTCTACGCACGCGCCCGCCTTGCAGACCGCGTCCATGCAGGGCTGCCAGCTGTTGCCGCAGCTACCCGCTTCGTTTACTGGCGCCGCGACACATTGGCCGCCTTGGCAGCTGTAGGCGACGCACATGGCGCCCGTTGGCCCGCAAACGCCGCTGTCTTCGGGGCTGCCGACGCACTGTCCACTCACACAACTGTCTTTAGTGCAAGGGTTATTGTCGTCACAGCTGGGTCCGGTGGCCGCCACGCCCTGGCAACCGCCTTCGGGTCCGCCGCAGGTGTCGCCTGTCGTACAGGGGTTGCCGTCGTCGCAAACGGCTCCTGGAGCGGGCGTGCCGAGGCATAACCCTTTACTATCACAAGCATCGCTGCTGGTGCACGGCTGACCATCGCTGCACGCGCTGCCTGCCGGTACGGGGACAAACACGCACAAGCCATTGGCTCCGCAGCTATCGGTCGTGCAGGCATTGCCGTCGCTGCACGTGACCGGCCCGCCCGCGCAGACCCCACCTACGCAATGATCCGGTTGCGTGCAGGGCTTGGCGTCGGTGCAAGGCGCGTCGGTCGGCGCATAGAAGCAGCCTGCAGGGGGCGCGCAGCCGTCGCTGGTGCACGGATTGCCGTCGCTGCAGGCCACGCTGGGCAAGTAGCCCGAGCCGTCGGGGCGGCAGGCAAAGGCTTCGGTCGCGGCGGTGCAGGCCCAACCCTGGCACACAGCGGGGCGGCAGCGCTGCAAAGGGTCGCACCAAGCGCCCACGGGGCAGTCGGCCGACGCGCGGCAGTCGACGCAGCGGGCGGTGGCACTGTCGCACACGCCTGGACAGTCGCTGTCTTTACTGCAGTTTGGGCTGGCTAGGCACTGGCGGTCGGCGCAGCGCTGGCCGGTGCTGCAGTCGCTGTCGGCGGTGCAATCGACGCAGAGGCCAGCGGCGAGGTCGCAGATCTGGCCAGCCGCGGCACATGCGATAGAATTGCTGCACGATTTAGCTGCCTTGCAGGTGTTCTGCTCGCAGAGCAGCCCGGGGCCGCAGTGGGCGTCGCTCGCACAGGCCACGCAGACCCGGCGTTCGCCATCGCACGTGCCCGCGCCGCAGCTAATCGCCCCCGCCGTACAAGGCATGGCCGGCGGGCTGCAACTGGGCACCGGCATGTGGACGCACATGCTTGGTTTTCCAAAGCAACTGTCGATGGTGCAGACGTCGCTGTCGTCACATGCGGTCGTGACGCAGCCGGGTGCGGCCACCTCTTGAGTAGCGTCGGCATCTTGTTGGTCGGCTAGGTCGGGCTGGTCCACCGCATCGGCGCCAACAAGAGCGCTATCGGCAGCGGCATCGCCCACGGGTTGCGCGTCGGCCTTAGAGTTGGCAGTAGAACCGCTGTTTGACGGCGGGGTACAGGCCCCGAGCGCAGCGATAACCCATGCAGCAAAGGCAGTTGCGACCGATTGACGACTTCGATGACCCACGCAACACCTCGTTGAGCCAGGGTGCGCAGCGGGTCCGTGGCCAGGGTCAGGCTAGCGTGCCGCGGTTGCGGGCAAAGCGCAAATGGCCGTTTGGGGTTGGCGCAGCGCGGAGCAGAAAATCGACAAATCACCTTTATGTTCATCCAGTAGACAGGAGGGTGCGTCGTGTCGAAAGGCCTTGGCTAGGCCCGCCCCAGCGCCGCCGGCGGTCGGCTCCGCCCCACCACGCCCGCCACGGCAATCAGCGTCAACGCGTACGGAATCATCGCCAAGAACTGCGTGGGAATCGCCGCCGCGGCTTGCAGCTGAATCTGCAGCGTCTCAGCCGCGGCAAATAGCAGACAGGCAACACCGGCGCGCATGGGCTGCCAACGACCTGAAATTACGGCAGCCAGTGCGATGAAGCCGCGCCCCGCGCTCATCTGATCGGTAAACTGGTGCTGGTCGAGCGACAAGAACGCCCCGCCCAGGCCGGCCAGACCGCCAGAGGCCAGCACGGCGACCCAGCGCACCTTGGCGACAGAAATACCAAGCGACTCAGCGGCTTGCGGATGCTCACCCACCGCACGAAGCCGCAACCCGTATCGCGTGTGGGCGAGGGTCCAGGCCAGCACGGGCATGATCAGCAACCCCAGCCACAGCAGCGGGTGGCCAAGGCCCTCAAAGCCGGGAACCCGCGGCGAATTCGAGCTGGAGTCAAAGCCCATCTGCAGCAAAAAGCGCGTCAGACCAACGGCTAACAGGTTCAAGGCCACGCCGCTGACGATCTGATCGGCCTTGAAGCGCACCGTGGCAAGCGCGTGCAAGGCACCGAAAAACAGCCCTGCGCCCAGACCGCCCAGCACGCCGATCCAGGCACTCTGGCCCCAATGCGAGGCGGCAACGGCACCGAAAGCGCCCGAAAGTAAGAAGGATTCGAGCGTCAAGCTGACCACACCCGCGCGCTCGGCCACCACGCCGCCAGCCGCCGCCAGCAGGTAGGGCGCGGCAATGCGCAGGGTCTGCCACAAAAACAGAAGCAACATCATGGCTTGCCTCGCACGGAGCGGGCCAACCGCGTGCGCACCTCGGGCACCGCCATCGCCACGGCCAAGATGACTAAAGCCTGCAGAACTTCGACCATTTGCTTGGGTACGAGCGCGTGGATGGCCAGACCGCCTTGCGACAGCGTGGCGAAGCACAGCGCCGAAATCACTACGCCAAGCGGGTGGTTGCGCCCCACCAGCGCTACGGCAATGCCCAAGAAGCCCGCGCCACCGGCAAAGCCGTCTTCGTAGAAGCCCTTGTAACCCAAGACGAAGTTGAGACCGCCCAAACCCGCCAGCGCACCAGCGAGCAGCATGGCGCGAATCCACGTTGAACCAACTGAAATGCCAGCATTTTCTGCCGCACCCACTTGCAGACCGACGGCGCGCAGCTCGAAACCGAAGCGGCTGGCAAACAGGACCACGCCGACCAGCAGCGCGGCGAGTATCGCAAGCACGATCAACCAGTTCGCAGCCGATCCGTGAAACACCGGCAGCAACACGGACAGGCGCGGCACCAAACCCGACGCAATAGATTGGGTATGCAGCGTCTCGGGCGTGTGCAGGTGCGCCGCCACCAGATAGTTGAGCAGGGCCAATACCATAAAGTTCATCATGATCGTCGCGATCACTTCGTGCGCACCGAAGCGGGCCTTCAGCACTCCGGGCACCGCCGCCACTGCACTGCCGCACAGCGCCGCGGCCAGAAACATCAGCATAAACGCGAAGAACCAAGGCATCGTCGCCGGCAACAGTAGGCCCGCTAGCCCAGCGCCAAAGCCCCCCGCCGCGAGTTGCCCCTCGGCCCCCACATTGAAAAGGCCGGCGCGCAGGGCGATTGCCACCGACAGACCGGTAAAGCAAAGGGTGGTGGCCTTGTAGAGAACCTGGCCGATTCCGTAGAAATTGCCCCAAGTCCCATCAACCAGAAGGTGCCACACCGCCGCCGGATTTTGCCCGTAGGCCAAGATGAGCAGGTCGCCAGCCACCAGCGCCACCAGCAGGGCCACCAGCGGCGGAAACAGCATTTCGATCCAGGCGGTTCTAGCCATGGGTCACCGCCTGCGCCGCGCCGGTCATGTACGCGCCCAGCACGCTCTCGCTGGCCTGGGCACGCGGCAGCATCGCCACGATACGGCCGCGGTACAGCACGGCAATTCGGTCAGAAAGTGTCAAAATTTCGCGCAGCTCAGACGACACCAGCAGCACGCCCTTGCCCTGGGCCCGCGCCTGCCGCAGCCGGGCGTGGATGAACTCGATCGCCCCCACGTCGACGCCGCGGGTCGGCTGGGCGGCCAACAACACCTTAAAACTACGCGACAACTCGCGCGCAAGCACCACTTTTTGCTGGTTACCGCCCGACAGCCCGCGCACCGGCACCTGTGGGTCGGTCGGGCGAATATCGTACTCGGCGATGAGCTCGGCGGCGTGGGCCGCAATCGCGCGCTGGTCGAGCACGCCTCGGCGCGAAAATTCCGCTAGTTTTCCAAGGATTAGATTGTCGGCCACCGAGTAGTCCAGAATCAAGGCGCGCTGGTGGCGGTCCTCGGGCACATGCGCCAGCCCCGCTTGGGTCCGCTGGCTCAGTGACAGGGTCGCAAGTTCTTGATCTGCAAGCTTGATACTGCCCTGGTACGGCCGCAGCCCCGCCAAAGCGTCGAGCAGCTCGCTCTGACCATTGCCCTCGACGCCAGCAATGCCAAGGATTTCGCCGGCATGGATGGTCAGATCGAGACCAAGCAGCGCCGGCTGCCCCCGCGAACCCTGCACCTGCAGCTGTGTCACCCGGAGCAGCGGCTTTCCGGCTTGATTTTCAGGCCTTTGCACATCTAGGTCGACGTCGCGCCCCACCATCGCCCGCGCCAGCTCCGCCGCTGTGGTCTGCGCCGTGTCGAGCACCTGCACGGTCTGGCCCTGGCGCATCACCGTCACGCGCTGCGAAATCGCCATAACTTCATCAAGTTTATGACTGATGAGCACGATCGTCGCGCCGCCCTGTTGCAACCGCCGCAGCACGCCCCACAGCTCGGCCACTTCGGGCGGCGACAGCACCGCGGTCGGCTCGTCGAGCAGCAGCACCTGGGCACCGCGGTACAGAACCTTTAGAATTTCAACTCGTTGCGCCTCACCCACCGACAGATCGGCGACCAGGCGATTGGGGTCGACCTGCAGGCCCGAGCTCTGGCACAGGTCGCGCACCGCCTGCACCGCCGCCTGCCGATCAAGGCGCAGCCCATGCGTAGGTTCGCGACCTAGCACCACATTTTCGGCCACAGTCAGCGTCGGTACGAGCATAAAGTGCTGGTGGACCATCGCCACACCGGCAGTCAGCGCTTGCGGCGTGGTCCAGCCGGTGACCTCGCGCCCATCGACAAAAAACTGCCCGGCATCAGGTGGTTGCAACCCCGCCAGTATCTTGACCAGCGTCGACTTGCCCGCACCGTTTTCGCCCATCAGCGCGTGAATCTCGCCTTTCGCCACCTCAAGCGACGCGCCGCGATTGGCCTGTACCGCGGCGAAACGCTTGTCGATTCCAGTCATTTGGATGGCAAGCGTGGTCATCGGCGCTCCGACGGCACGGCGATCTGGCCGGCGATGATGAGGGCCTTCAGCTCTTCAACCTGCTTGCGCACTTGCGGGTCGATGTCGCCGCGATTGTGGTCGTCGTACACGTAACCCACGCCACCTTCAGCGAGGCCGAATTGGTGCATACCACCCGAAAACTGTTTGGCTTTTACCTGCGCCACCGCCTCGTAGACCACCGTATCGACCTGCTTGACCATCGAGGTCATCACCACGCCCGGCGCCTCGGCCCACTGGTCGGAATCCACGCCAATCGCGCGTTTTTTCATGGCTCTAGCGGCCTCAAACACCCCCAGCCCCGTTGACCCCGCCGCGTGGTAGATGATGTCGACGCCATGTTGATACTGCGACAGCCCAAGTTCTTTGCCTTTGCCGGGGTTGCGAAAGGCCTCAGGCGTCACGCCCGCGTATTGAATCACCACCTCGCACTCGGGGCACACGCGCTTGGCGCCGGCCTTGTAGCCCACCTCAAACTTGTGGATTAGCGGTGTATCCATACCACCCACAAAGCCGATCTTCTTGTTTGGACTTGATAAAGCCGCCAAAGCTCCCATCAGATACGAGCCCTGCTCTTCGCGAAACTTTAGCGCGGCCAGGTTCTTGGGCAGCGTCACGGGCTTGCCATCGTTGCCCGTAGGCACGGCAAAATCGATGCCGGCAAAGGCAGTTTGCGGGTACTCCACCGCCAGCTCCATCAGGTCGTCCGAGAAGATGAAGCCCACGCCCAGCACCAGGTCCATCCCCTCAGCCGCCAGCAGTCGTAGCCCAGCCTCGCGGTCTGACCCTTCGCCCGGCTCGACAAACCGCACCTGGGCACCCAGCTGAGCAACGGCGCGCATAGCACCTACATACGCACCATCATTAAAACTTTTGTCGCCTCGGCCCCCCATATCGAAGACGATGCCGACCCGCGGGCCGTGACCTACCTGCTCGGAGCTGCCCGCAGGACGCAGCAGCAGCAGGCCCACGTGGACCGAAAGCAGCACAGCGACAAGTACCAAGAGAGCGCGCATGTCCGCACGTTGCCGCGACAATCGCGCTGCGTCAAGGGGCGGCCGCCGAAAGCGCTACGGCCCGTCGCCGTGCCCCATGTGCAGGGGCGCCTCGCGGTGCCTCCAGCCAAAGGCGTGCAGCAACTGCCCAAAAACCTGCTCACTTCGCTGCTGTGAGGCGGCAATCCAGGCCTCGGTCTCGCGGTAGATGAGCTGCGCCGCCTCGGCACCACGCGTGGCCGCCAGCTCGCGGGCGTGCAGACGCAGCCAGCGGTCGATCAGGTGGGCGTCGACCTCTAGGTGAAACTGCAGGCCGTACGTCTGCTTGCCATATCGGAAAGCCTGGTTTGGGCACAGGTCACTCTCGGCCAGGTGCTCGGCGCCGCTAGGCAGCGCAAAGGTGTCGCCATGCCAGTGGAACACCGGCGCACGGGGGCCAAGCTGCTGTAGCGCACCGTCACCCTGCCCCGCGGGTGTCAAGCGCACTTCGTGCCACCCTAGTTCTTTGGCTGAGTTGCGACCCACCGCAGCCCCCAGCGCGTGGGCCAGCAGCTGCGCCCCCAGGCAAATCCCCAGCACCGGCGTACCACGGGCCAGCGCCGCGGCCAGCAGCTCAAGCTCCGTCTTTAGATGGGGATGGCGCTCTTGCTGGTCCAGATTCATGGGCCCGCCGAGCACGATCAAGGCGTCGTAGCCGTCGAGGTCGGGCCGCGCCTCGGGATTGCGCGCGAAGTTCACGTAGCGAATACGGATTTTGCGAGCGCGCAGCAGCGCATCCAGCGTGCCAAGCGGCTCGTAGGGCACGTGCTGCACCACCAAGATGCGGCGAAACCCTTCGTCCGTGGCCAGTTTTTGCGCCTTGTCGGTCATGCCTACGCCCCGCCGCCGCAGCAGCAGCCGCTTGGACTGGACTGTGCCGCCACGCAGGGGCAGCGTCAAGGGCACTGCACCGGCGAATTCGCTAGGCCGCGCCCGCGCTAGCAGGGCCTACACTTGGTGATGCGCTCCGAATTCGCCAGGCTGCGGCCGCGGCGCCTGTCTGCGCCCACGACGCCACCGATGATTACACAGATTGAGCCAGAAGAGCTGCAAGCCCGCCTCGACGCTGGGGAACTGACCGTGCTGGTCGATGTTCGCGAGCCTTGGGAGCATGAGTACTGCCATCTGAACGGCGCCGTGCTGCTGCCGCTGGGCGAGCTCGACGAGGGGGCGGAGACGCTGCAAGTGGCCGAAGATGCGCTAGTTGTTGTGTACTGCCACCACGGTGTGCGCAGTCTGCACGGTGCCGCGTACCTGCAAGGCCAAGGGGTAGCGAAGGTGGCGTCGTTGCGGGGCGGTATCGAGGCGTGGTCGACTCGGATTAATCCTAAGATTCCAAGGTATTAGGAGCAGCTGCAGCGGTCAGGCTGTGGCCAGCCCAGCAGCAAGCTACGCATGGCGCGGACGATGCGAGAAGAGGTGCGTGCGCGGCCGCCCTCCGGCGCACACGGGCCGCGGCTAGGCCCTAGTCTGCAGCCGCATCGTGCTGCGGTGCGAGCGAGGCGCGCAGGCGGTTTAGACCTTGCTCAACAGACACTTGCGCCTCGTAACCCAAGTCGCGGCGAATCGCCGAGATGTCGTACCAATGGGCCGTTGCTAGCTGCTTGGCCACAAAGCGCGTCAGCGGCGGCTCTTGCTGTCGGCGCAGCACCCACCACACCAGCTCCGCGGCAGCCCCCAGCAGGTAGGCCAGCCACGGCGGCACCGTCTTGCGACAGGGCGGCAGGTCAGCGGCGGCCAAAATGCCATTAATCAAGTCTTTTTGCGGCATCGGCGCACCCTGTGTCACAAAGTAGACCTTGCCCGCACACAGCGCCCCCGGCCGCAGCTGGTCGAGTGCCAGCAAGTGCGCGTGCACCGCATTGTCGATGTAAATCGAGTCGATAAGCTTAGTGCCACCGCCCACGAGACGCAGCTTGCCGGTACGACCGCGCTCGATCACCCTGGCAGTCAGCTGGGGGTCGCGCGGCCCCCAAATCAGGTGCGGCCGCAGCGCCACCGTGGCCAGCGCAGTGTCGTTCGCCGCGAGCACCTCGCGCTCGGCAATCGCCTTGGTCGCGGGGTAAGGAGCCTCGAAGTGCTTTGACATTGGGGCACTTTCTGCCAGGCCCTCGACATCGCCGCCCGCGTGCACGACCGAAGGCGTGCTGGTGTACACTAACCGAGAAATACCCAGCGTTTTGCAGGCTTGCAGCACGTTGCGCGTGGCAATTACATTGGCAACCCAATACTCGCGCCGTGTGCCCCACACCCCCGCCTTGGCCGCGCAATGCACCACGGCGTCGCAGCCCTGCAGAGCCCGCACTACTGCGTCGGCATCCGCTAGATCACAGCGGACCACTTCGGCCCCTAATTCGCGCAGTTCAGGCACGTCGCTGCGCTGGATGCAGCGCACCCGATTGCGACGCGCAATCAAGGCACGCGCGACCGCATTGCCCAAGAAGCCACTCGCCCCGGTCACGGCGATCACGTGCGCACCGCCTGCGCCAGCCGCGCTTGGGCCCAAACCGCCAGCTGTTCGCGACCAATCTTGGCGTTATGCCGAATATCAACAGGGAATTTGGGGTGTACCAGCCACCGCCGCACCGGCTGCGTCGCACCGTGGTGGCGCCCCAACTCAGCCAGCTCAGACAGCAACTGCCTGTTATTCAAAGTACAATCCGCCGCCCGCTCCACGCACAACAGCGGCTCGACTTGGCCGGCCTCGTGCACCCCAACCAGGGCCGTGCGGCGCACCTGCTTGTGGGTATTAAAGATTTCTTCGACCGGCGCCGTGTGCATCACCCCGCTCGCGGCGTGGACACGGTGCCCCTTGCGCCCGCAATACCACAGCAGCCCCTCGGCATCGAAGTAACCGACGTCGCCCATGCGGTGCCAGACCTGCTCGCCGCGGCGAATCTTGGCCAGTTCGGTCGCTTTGGGCCGCCCGAAATAGCTCGCCGTCGTCGTCGGGCCATACACACAAATCTCTCCAATTTCGCCAACTTGACACAAGAGTGCGTCGTGCCATGCAGCGATGGGCGCGTCGCTAATCTGCAGGATTGCCACCTGTACCGGCGGCACCACCCGACCCACGCACACCCCTGCGCCGGCCTCCGTCTTGGCCCGGGTCTCGTGCAAGACTTGTCGGCTACCGATACTGGCCACGGGCAGGCTCTCGGTCGCGCCGTAAGGGGTAAAAACCTGGGCATGTTCGGGCAGAATCTGCGCCATGCCCTCGAGTACCGCGGCCGGCACCGGCGCACCCGCACTCAGCACCCGCCGCACGCTCGGCCACTGCACTCCGCCCGACTGAGCCTGAGCATGGCGCACCACCGTCGCCAAAAGTGCTGGTGATCCAAATACATTGGTCACGCCCCAGTCGTCGATCAGCTCGCGCAGCATCTGCGGGTCGACCGCCGCCGGCCGCGCAAAGTCCATCTGCGGCACCACCGCCGTCATGCCCAGCGCCGGATCAAACAGCGCAAACAGCGGAAAAGTAGGCAGGTCAATCTCGCCGGGTTCGATGCCGTAGGTGCTGCGAATCAGCTCGACCTGCCCCAAGAAGTGCTGATGCTGGTACACCGCGCCCTTGGCCGGCCCCGTGCTGCCGCTTGTGAACAGAATCGCCGCCGTGTCGTCGCCCGCGGTATCGGCCAGCAGTGGCGCCACGTTTTCGCCAGCCAACGCGCCAACTTGCGCAAGCGTCAGCCCGCCCCAGCCCAGTCGCGGCCCCACCGTGATCCGTTGCCTCAGCGAGTCGCGCCCCCAACCCAGCAGCGCACGGGCGGCGTGCGCCAGGGGAATGCCAATGAAGGCATGGGGCTCCGACTCGCCGATACACTGTTTGAGCTGCTTCAAGCCAAGGCCCGGATCCACCAGCACTGGCACAATGCCGGCCTTGAACAGCCCGAACGTCAAGGCAAAAAACTCGAGGCTGGGCTTGACCATCAGCACGGCCCGCTCGCCGCGCGCGATTCCTGCGGCCAGCAACCCGCGGCCAATGCGGTCGCTCCAAGCGTCGAGCTGCGCATAGGTCAGGTGCGTATAGGCACGTTTTCTATGGGTATCGCGGCCATGCGGCACCACGATCGCCAAGCCGTGCGGCCGCTGCGCCGCCATCGCGGGCAAGGTCGCCGCGATGTTCTGCACGCTGGGCGCCATCTGCTAACCCTCAGTAATAAAGTGGGTAATCTGCGGGATTAGCTCGTCCGCGGCGTCTTCGAGCACATAATGCCCCGCGTCGGCCAGATACACCACGTGCGCGTGCGGCAGCTTGACCCGCCACTCGGCCAAGAAGTGATCGTCAAAGACAAAATCCTTGCCGCCCCAGCCGATAAAGGTGGGCGTGTGGGCGAATAGCCCCAGCTTGCCCGCCGTCGCCTGCACGAGCTCGAAGCCCGGATCGCCGGCACGCAGCGGAATATCTTGCACAAATCGCAGGGTAGCCACCCGATGGGCCCACGAGTCGTAGGGCGCGGTATAGGCCGCGGCCACCTCGTTCGACATCGCCGTACGCGTCATGGCCATTCGGGTCGCTCCAGCCGAAAACGCATTTAATCCGCGCACAAGCAGCGTTCCCAGCGGTGTGCGCACCAAACCCAGCTGCCACGGAAACGGCTTGCTGGCCGGCAGCGGAAACGCGGCGGTGTTTAGAATCACCAGCTTGGCAATCCTTTCGGGATGTTGCGTGGCCCATGCCATGCCGATCATGCCGCCCCAGTCGTGCACCACGAGCGTCAGCGGCTCGCGCAGATCCAGAGTCTCGATCAGGCTTTGCAGGTCGGCCACCCGCGCCTGCAGCGTGTACGGATAGCGCGCCGCATCGGGCTTGTCCGACGGCCCCATCCCCACGTGGTCGGGCACGATGCACCGCCGCGACGGACTCAGAGCCTGGACCAGCCGGCGATAATAGAACGACCACGAGGGGTTGCCATGCAACATCAGCACAGGAGCGCCCTGCCCCTCGTCGAGGTAGTGCATGCGAATGCCCTGGCCGCGGTCGTGCCAGTGCCCCTCGAAGGGATAGAGATGCTTAGCAACGTCGCGCAACTTGGCCCCTTACCAAATGATTTCGGCCATTGAGCAGTTCAGCCCGCTGCCAATCCCCATGAGCGCCACGCGCATACCTGGCTTTAGGCGCCCCGCTTGGGCCGACTTGGATAGCACGATGGGCACCGACGCCGGTCCAATATTGCCGAACTCTTGAAATGTCGTAAGAATTTTCTGTGGTTCCAAACCCAGCGCCTTGCCCAGGCTGGCCGTATGGGTGCCGCTCACTTGGTGCAAGATGTACTCATCCAGCCCAGTCGGCTCCCAGCTGAGCTCGCGCTTCGCCTCTTGCCAAGTCTGGGCTGCGAGCTCTAACCCAGCAAACAGCAACGTCTTTGCGTCGGTAACCATCTTATCGACCTGGCCCTTGCACAGCCCATTGTGCTGGGTCGCCGCCTGACCGACCACGCCCACAAACGCGTGGCCCTGCGGCTGCAGCTCGCGCCGCGCCAGCACCATCGCCGCCGCGCCCGAGCCCAGCGTCAACGTGGCAAATTGCTCGCGGAATTCTGCTTCCGTTGCATTCTCTTGCGCCAGACGAGCCACCGTCGCTTCTTGCACAAAGCGCGCGCTTTCGCCGTCGACCACCAGCGCGTAGTCGATTTGGCCCCGCTCAATCATCAGTGCGGCGATTTGCATGCCGTTTAAGAAGGCCAAGCACGCGTTGCCTACATCAAAATTGAGGCAGCCGGGCGGCAGACCCAGGTTGCCGTGCACAAGACACGCGGTCGACGGCTCTACGAAGTCGCGGCATACCGAGGTATTGACCAAAAGCCCGATCTTGTCGCGGGTAATCCCGGTATCGGCCAGCACTTTTTCGGCCGCCCACGTCGCGGCTTGGCTGGGCTGCACGCCGGGCTCCCAATAGCGCCGTGCCACCACCCCCGACGCTGAAGCCAGCAGATCGGGTCGCAGCCCCAAGCGCTGCATAGTTTGTGCAAGGGGCTCGCAGAGTTGTGCGCTCGTGACGCGCAAGGGGGCATCGACATGGGCGACGCCGGCAACGACGACATGAGAAAACAGCATCGACAAAAACATCCTGACTGCACCAGTTCGCGCAGGGCGGCCAAGTAGAGCGCAGCCACGCCGGGCTGTCTAGCCGCGCAGGCCACGTTCTTGACAGGCACAGCCCTGCTGACCACCATGCCGGCGCACTGCGGCACACGCCACAGGGGGAGCAAGACCATGGAAAACGAAGACGTAATCATCGCATTTTTCAAGACCCAGACCAACGCGGTCAGCGCGGGCCAGATCGCCGACGCCACCGCTATTGCGCGCAAGGACGTTGACAAGGTGATGGCCAGGCTGAAGAAATCTGGGCAGATCGAGTCGCCCAAGAACTGCTACTGGCAGTGGAAGCAGGACTAAATCGACAGGCGTTCGGGCCAGTAGAGTCGAATCGATTTGACGGCGACTGCGGCACAAGCGACGATGAGGGTGGAGCAGGCTATATGGGTCCCCACCACCCTGCTCGGCGAGGCCGCAGATGAACGCCAAACCCAGCAAGAACTCACGCGTCTTTGGCTTTACCTTGATCGAACTGATGGTCGTCGTCACGATCATCGGCATCTTGGCTACGGTCGCTGGCCAGAGCTACAAGCGTTTTGCCCGCCGCGCTCGTGTACAAGAGGCCGTGTCGCTGCTCGGCGATATCCGTATTAAAGAAGAGAATTACTACCAGACTTACCATCAGTACGTGTCGAGCGGCAACAGCGATAGCGACTGGTGGCCCAAAGACATGGACTGGCTGACGCTGAACCAAACTTGGGGCATCGACTGCAGCAAAGCCGGCGATGTTGCTGCCAATCCCGGCTGGTGCGCCTTGGGCGCGGGTTACCGCAGTACCGAAGTGTCGAACTTTCAGCTTGTGGTGGTGGCCCGCAACCCAGCAGCACCCGCGGCGCCGCCAGCGCAATACGTCAAAGACGGCACCGTCGACTGGTGGTATGCCCGCGCGCGCGCTGACTTTGATGTGGATGGCGAGTACTCGGACATCTACTTGTCGAGCGATATGCGCGAGCCGTTCCTCGACAACGAACTCGAATAACATACTGAAAATTCAGCGGGAATTACAGGCTTGCGCCACCGCGGGCACGTCTGCCATTTCGCGACCGAGCAGGCGCATATAGTCGTACGCCAGCGCCGGTTCGCCTAAGAGCTGCGCCGTGTGCTCGAGCCAGGTCAGCTCTTGCCGCAGCGTCTTGGGATTGGGCCCAGCTTGCTGCGCCAGGGCCGACAGCCGCACCTGCCGCGCCACCAGCGCTGCGAGCGGATCGAGCTGGTCGAGCTGCACCAAACACGCCCGCGCACAACGGTCGCGCAGCGGCCCCACCGTGACCGCCAGCATCAGTGCACCGGCCGGCTCGGCTTCACTGCTCAGCGCTTCGGCTAGCCACTCGGGGTCATCGTCGACAATCGCCCGCTCGATCAACGACCTACGCAGCGTTGGCCATTGCCGCGAATCCGCCACCCGCCGCGCCCACTGGTACCAAGCGGGCAGCGGCCGGCGCTCAAACGCCCACAGCGCCAGCTCGGCTGCCACGCCGGATTCTGCTGTATGCATAGCGGCTTCGAGCCCCGTTGACCACAGCGCACCGCGCGGATCATACCAGCCCAGCAGCCGCTCAAGGTCGTGGGCGCGCCCAGACGCACCCAGTTGACTCGCTAATTCGCCCAATTGAGTGCGACCTGGCCCCCAAGCTAGCGCCATCGCCAGCGACTGCTCTAGCTCACCAGCGGCCAGACGCAGGCCGCCCACTTGGTCCCACAGCAGGTCGCGCCCGCCGAGCTGCTCTGTCTCACGCCAGTGCCCAGCGCCCGCTTGCGTCGACCACGCCAGGAGCTTGTCGGCCAGTCGCTCAGCTAACTCCGCGCGTCGGGTCGCTTGCCGCGCCAGCGCCACGGCCACGACCGGAGCGAGTTGCGGCGGTCCGTCGATCGCCACCTCAAATAGCTGGTCAAGTACCATGTCGTGCACGCCGATCTCGGCCTGATCCAACACCGCGAGCAACTGCTGCAGCGCCGGCTCGGCACCACTAGGCAGCGGCACAAACACAATCTTGCGCGCACTCAGCGCCGCCAAGAGCCGCGTCGTCCACAGCAGGGCTTGCTGCGGTTGTTCGCGTGCCGCCTCGGCAATTCGCTCGACCAGGCTGCGCAAGTCCGCTAGCTCTTGCTCGCCTGGTCGCAGCGACTGCCGCCAAGTTAGCGCCACCAGATCGACCGACGCTTCGATCGGCAACCGCTCGTGCGTCCTAAGGATTCGCATCCCTTGATCGCGCGCCTCGGCCCGGCCCTGCATCCGTTGCTTCAGCGCGCCCATGACCAGGTCTTGCGTGCGCGCCGAATCGGCCACCGCGCGGGCCTTGCGCTGCAGCTCGACCAGCGCTGCCACGGCGTGCGGACAGCGACGAACCCCACACGAACACTGGCTTTGCACGTTGCCATCGACCAGTATTAGCTCGACCGTCTCGACCACAGGCGGCGCGTGAACCGTGGCTTGCCAGCCATCGCCCTGCACGGCTAGCCGCCCCAAGTTGCCGGCGCGCTGCAACTGCATACCAGCCACACTGTGCTTGGCGCCCGCCCAGGCCAGCGTCGACAGCCCCGTGAGGCTCGGTGCCCAGGCCAATAGGCGATTGCGCTCGTCGCTACCCATCACTTGCCCCGAATTTGGCCACGCCGGGCCAGCTCGCCACCCAAGATAGCAGTAATTTCAGGCTGACAAGTGCCGCCGCAGGGGCCACAGCCGGCGAAGGTGGCGTCGAAGATGCCGGCCATCGAGCGCGCGCCCCCTTCAATGGCGGCCATGATCTCGGAGCGCCGCACGTTGTTACAGCTGCAGATTATTGGATCATTTCGGTTTTTTTGCCGCGCATCCGCCATCGCCTAATCGTCTGCCACGATGCCGAGCTGATCGACCAGCGCCGCCCGCAGCTGCGCCACCACTTCGGCGCACACCACCTCAATATCGCCGTTCACTGTCGCCCCCGCAGCGTGGTCGTGGCCACCGCCCCGCAACCCTTTGGCAACATGACCGATCTTGACCGCCGCCTTGCTGCGAAACGACAGCTTCCACTCATTCGGCTGCCGCCCGGGCTTGGCAATCAGTGCGATCATCACGCCGTCGATACCAATAAACGTAGGAATTAGCTCGCCAAACGCGTCGTTGGCTAGGTCTAAGCCCTCGCCGACCTCTTGCGGCAAGATCGCCCAAGCAATGCGACCACCGGCCGAAAACCGTTGACGTGTCAGGGCCCTACCCAGCAGCGTCACCTCGTCGCGCGGCCGACTAGCAAACAGCGCTTCTTGGATCGGATTGGTGTCGATGCCCGTGTCGAGCAGCGCCGCGGCCACCCGCAACGTATCGCCCTGATTGCGCAAAAAACGGAACGAGCCGGTATCAAAGCTCATCGCGGCATACAGAGGCGCGGCCACCTCGGCATCGATCGGCCAGCCCAGTGCCTCAATCAGCCGATAGACCAACTCGCCAGAAGACGAAAACTCTGGGGCAATCACCCCTTGCAAATCGAGCGTGGGGTCGCTGGGATGGTGATCGACCACCCAGAGCGGTTTGCCTAGCTCGCGAAACCGCTCGGCTGGCCGCTTGGCGCGATCGTGCTCGTGGGCATCGAAGATCAGCCCCAACTCGGCTTTTTCGCACTCGTCTGCGGCGTGGTCGAAGTCGCTGATGCGGCCCTTGGGGTCCATCCAGGAATAGCGCGCCGGGCACGGGTCTTCATTGACGATGCGCACCTGCCTGCCCGCCAGCTCGGCGGCCCTGGCAAAGCCCAGTTGTGCCCCCAAACCGTCCGCATCGGGACCGACATGGGTCATCAGACAAAAGCGGGTAGTCGCCTGCAATCGCTGCAGAAACCAGGGTTCAAACGGATAACCAGACAACTGCCGCACGTCGACCTCGCAGGCCCGCTGCGGGCCCAAGGGCAGAGCATCGCAGATCCGCGGGGATGGCGCCAAGCGGCGGTGGTGGCGACGGCGCGACAATGCTAGTCTTTGCGGGTCAGACCGAGGCAAGGAGCCAGTGTGGACAAGTTGGGCAAGCTGTTCGAGCAGGGCGGACCGACCCTGTATGTGATTGCGGCGGTGGCAGCGATCGGCTTTGGTCTATTTATTGAGCGGTTTTTCGCCGTGCGCGGGCTAGTTCAGCAGGCGCGTGCGGTGGATCGCCGCCTGCGCGACCTGACTGCGGCGGGCAACGTCGCCGATGTGCTGGCGGCCTGCAATCGCGCACCGGCGGGCCTAGCGACCGTGCTGACCCGCGGTGTCGAAGCGGCACTGCGCCACGAACCGGCCGAGCTACTGTTTTCGCAAATGACCCGCGAGGGTCGGCGGCTGGTCATGCAAATTCGCCGTGGGCTTGGCTTTTTGGCTACGCTCGGCACCATGTCGCCGTTTCTTGGCCTCTTCGGCACGGTGCTCGGCATCATGGCGGCCCTCAAAAAGATTGGCGAAACCGGCGCCAGTGGCATCGACGTGGTGGCCGGCGGCGTGGGCGAAGCGCTGGTCGATACGGCCGCGGGTATCATGGTGGCGATCTGTATGGTGCTGCTGCATCAGATCCTGAAGGCGCGCATGGCCAACGCTGTGCTCGAGATTCAGATCCTGGTCGAAGACGCCGCCGACGATTTTGCCCGCCTAGCCCAACTGCCCGCAAAGCCTGCAGAAGCCGCCAGGGCCGGGGAGGCTGAACGTGCGCAATCCGCAGGGTGATTGGGGCGAGTCGCCCGAACTTGATGCCGGCGAGGCGGTCGAGCTAAACCTGACGTCGCTGGTCGACGTTGTGCTGGTTTTGCTCGTAGTTTTCATGGTTTCAACCTCGGCTATCGTCGATCGCGATCGCGCGCAGCAAGCCCAGGGCCAAGTCGATCTGCAGCTACCAACGGGGTCTACGCCCACGGCTCAAGTTGCCCACGCCGAGGTCACCGTGCAGGTCGACGCCGACGGGCAGCTCTTTGTGGCGGGCCAGCCCACCGAGTGGCGGTCGCTGACCAAGGAATTGGTCGAGAAGCTGAGCAAAGATGGGGAGTTGCAAGTTCGAGTCGACGCCGATCAGCGCCTGCCTGTACAAAAGGCGGTCGAGGTGCTCGAGCAGCTGCAGGCGTTGGGCATCCACAACGTGGGGCTGGGCACCAAGGGCAAGGCGCAGTAGCCGGCCGCGCAGGGAGAGGGCATGACCACCTCGGATGGAAACCGGCGGCTCAAGGCCATCATGTTCACGGATATCAAAGGGTATTCGGCGATGATGGGCCAGAACGAGGCGCTGACCGTCAAGGCTGTGCTCGAACACCGCGAAATTGTACGCGAATGCCTGAGTCGGCACGACGGCGAAGAGCACGAGACCATCGGCGACGCCTTTGTGGTGCTGTTCGACTCGGTGGTCAATTCGGTGCGCTGTGGCGCCGACATTCAAGCACATCTGGCTGAACGTAATAGTAAATTGCCGCAAGCCGAGCAGGTATGGCTGCGCATCGGTATCCACCTGGGCGACATCATCTTGCAGGGCGACGGCATCTATGGCGACGGCGTCAACGTGGCGGCGCGGGTGCAAGACAAAGCTGAGCCGGGCGGAATTTCGATTACCGAACAGGTATTTCTGCAGATCGATGGCAAGGTTGACATGCCGATCGAGGCGCAGGGCAAGGTCGAGCTCAAGAACATTCGCAATCCGCAGAGTCTGTACCGGCTGAAGCTCGATGGCATCAAGTTTGCGCCGCACGACCCGGAGCCGCATAAGCAGCCGTGGTGGTTGGTGATTTTGCTGGCGGTTCTGGCCCTTGGTGGAGCTAGCACATGGTACTTGGTGGGTCGTCCGGCACCGCCGCCGCCGGCATCGATCGCGACTCCGGCCACCGCGCCGGCCCCGGCTGCGCCAACTGCGCCTGCAGGCGACGAAAACCGCGCTGCTGCGGGACGCAAGATCAATGCGGCTATGGCTGCTGCGGGCCAGGCCCGGGTCGATTTGCTGCGCGAGGCCTTAGCTCTCGACCCCGAGAACGCCGCAGTGCAGAATATGTTAGCAATGGCGATGGCCAATGTGCCGGCGCCTAGCGTTCTGGGGCCAGGGGCAGCCACAGCGACTGCGGCGTCTCAACCAGCGGCGGCCAGCAGTGCACCAGCGGCCAAAGCAGCGGCGCCACGCGCCAAGGCGGGCGGAAATGTTGAAGGCGAGACCCGAATCAAGCGCGCCATCGTGGTCGAATAGGCCGCGTCACCTACCCTATGCAATACTACGGGTCGCGCTCGCCTTGCAGTTGCTGACGCCCGCGGTTGCGCAAGCGGCCAAGGGCTCTGCGCAAGTCAATAATAACAAAGAAGAAGCTGCCGCAATCAGCCAAATTGCCGACGAGAAGAACAAGGCCGGCGACTTCGCGATGTGCGGCGAAATGTTCCAAAAGGCCTATCGCCTCGACCCGTCGTACTTGGCCTACCTGTTTAGCGCGGCCCGCTGCGAGCAAAAGGCCGGGCAGCTCGACGCGGCGGAGCGCGACTACAGGCAGTTTGTGGCGCGCACGCCCGATGGCGATAAACTTGCTGAAAAGGCGAAGAAATACCTCGACGAGATTCTTGAGGAGCGCAAGAAGGCGGCGCCCACAGAGCCGAAGACCACAGAGCCGAAGACCACCGACGCCAAGCCGAGCGAGCCCGCCAAGCCTATCGAACTGCCGGTCGTGCATCAGCCTGCGCCCGAGTCCCCGCGACCATTGGCGGCGTGGACGGCGACTTTTGGCGGCGCGGCCGTGGCCGTGGTCGGCGCGGCTCTGCTGGGGGTCGGTCTGGCACAGCGCAGCAGTCTGCAAGCCGAGTTGACCGCTTCGTCGGACAGTGGCTTGATCACCAGCACGACGCCCACGGCGGCACACGACCGCGAAACGGCTTACCAGAATCGGCTGAACGCCGGCGCAGTCACCCTTGGAGTGGGCGCGGTGGTAACCGGCCTGGGGCTATGGTGGTGGCACCGAGCGCCGAGCGCTGTCCAGACGGCGTGGCTGGCCCCCGTGCCGGGCGGAGCCCAGTTGGGCATTCGATTCTAGGGGCAGCAACTAGCTGACTTTACATGTTTTACTGGTTTACAGCGGAGTGACATGTTTGCTCGTTCGACCGGCGCTACCCATCCAGGTCTAGTCCGGACCGAGAATGCCGACGGTTTTGTCGCAGACGACCACTGCGGCCTATATGCCGTGGCCGACGGTTCGCGCGGGGCGCCCGGCGAGTTTGCCGCGCGGTTGTTCCTGCAAGGAGCCGAGCAGCAGTCGGCGCATTTGGCCCAGGTTGCCGCAGCGGCACTGCGCGACGCGGACCCGGGCCGCGGTCGACGGGCGGTACTCGACGCGCTGACGCAGTTGTTCCAGAACATCAACGCCGAAATCTACAACTGGGCCCATGATCGCGCCGAGCTGCGCGGTGCGACGACGACAGCCACCCTTGTGCTGCTCGACGGGCGCGGTGCCTATATCGCCCACGTCGGCGACTCGCGGCTGTACCTGCACCATGGCCCGGACCTGCGCCAGCTGACGGCCGACCACACCATGGCCGAAGAGCTGATTCGTATTGGGCAGTTAAAGCGCGAGGAGGCCGATGGGTTTCGCTACCGCGGCGTGGTCAGTCGAATCTTGGGCGAGCGCGCACTGTGCCGCCCCGACCTCGCCTACCTCGACGTGACGCCCGGCGCGCATCTGCTGCTGTGCAGCGACGGACTGACCGACTATGTGCCCGATCGCGAGTTGGTGAGCATCCTGGGCCGGTCTGTCGCCGACCTGAGCCAACCGCTGGTCGATCTGGCGCTCCACAATGGCGGCAGCGACAACGTGACCGCCGTAGTGATGACGATTGTACCCGTGGGGGAGTCGCGCACGGTGGTCTCGCCGGTACTGGGCACATTCCAGGCCACGCAAAACCTTGATTTACTTGCGGGTCTTAGCTTTTGCCAGCACCTGTCGCGCGACGAGCTGATGAAGGTGCTGCGCTATGTCCACGAGGTGCAACTACTTCCCGGCGCAGTGGTTTTTCGCGAGGGCGAAGAGGGGCAAGACCTGTTCTTGGTCGTGAGCGGCACGCTGCAGGTCGAGGTCGAGCGGCAAGTGGTCAATCAACTGGGACCTGGTGCACATTTCGGCGAAATTGCCCTGGTTTCTGGCCAGCCGCGCTCGGCCACAGTGGTCGCACGCGAGCCCACACGCCTGCTGCGGCTAAGTCGCGAGGACTTCTTCGACTTGAGCCAGCGCGACCAAGCCGTCGCGGTCAAGATGCTGTGGTCGTTTGCGCAGACACTGGCGGGGCGAGTTACGGGTTTATCGAAAGAAGTTGCGGAGTTCAAGAAGCACGGCATCGCGCTGGCAGCGGACAACACGCTGGGCGTCAAGATGGTGCAGCAACTGCGGCGACCTAGCGATAAGTAGCTGCCCTAGCTGCATTATCCGCGCAAGCGCTCGACCCGTGTCACGCCCTTGATGCGCCCAAGTGACGAGATCACGCCATTTAACTGACTGACATTATTAACCATTACTTCAAAGTCGTTGATGGCGCGCCGCCCGTCGATGACGCGGCAGTGGGCCGCCTGAATGTCGACGCCCGACTCGGTGAAGCGCTGGCTCATGGCGGCCAGCAAACCCGCCGTATTCTCTGTATAAACCCGCACCGTGACCACCGCGCCGCTGCCCGTGTCGGTGTTCCAGCCGCAGTCGAGGCGGCGCATGGCGTCGGCTTCGAGCACCTTGGGGCAGCCGCGCTGGTGCACGGTAATGCCGCGGCCGCGGGTGACAACACCGATCACCGCATCGCCTGGAACTGGTGAACAACATTTGCCAAAGCGCACGAGCACATCTTCAAGACCGTCGACCACAATCGTCGCGCCGCTCGTCTTCTGCTTGCGCGGCCGCTTGATCGTATCTTCAATCTTTTCGGGCTCAACCGGCTTGGCCGACGGGAACAGCGTCTGAGCGGCCTTGTCGGCGTCAGATTTGCCAAAACCGATGGCTACCAGCAGGTCTTCCCAGCTTGAAACCCCCGCACCGGCTAGCACATCCGCAATCTTTTCGTGCTCTTGCGCCCGCGCCATCGAACACTTGACCCGCCGCAACGCCTTCTCGAGCAGGTCGCTGCCCACCTCGTGCGCCCGCGCGCGCTGTTCGGCGTGCACAAAGGCGCGGATGCGGTTCTTGGCCTTGGCCGTCGCGACAAATTCTAACCAATCTTGGCTCGGTTGCGCATCCTGCCGCGTCATAATGTCGACGACGTTGCCGTTGCGCAGGTGGTGCCGCAGCGGCACGATCACGCCATCGACCTTGGCGCCGACGCAGCGCTCGCCCACTTTACCGTGGATGGCAAAGGCGAAATCGACCGGCGTGGCTCCGCGCGGCAGCACTTTTACATCGCCCTTAGGAGTAAAGGTGTAAACCTCGTCGTTAAACAGGTCGACCTTCATCGTCTCTAGGAACTCATCGGAATCCTTGACGCCGGTATGCCACTCAAGCAGTTGTTTCAACCACGCAAACCGCTCTTCGTCGCGCAGCCGCAGCGACTCGCCGCGCTCTTTATACTTCCAGTGCGCCGCCACACCTTCTTCGGCAAATCGGTGCATATCGTGAGTCCGAATCTGCACTTCAATGCGCTCGGCCTTCGGCCCAATCACCGCCGTATGCAGCGACTGGTAGCGATTCGATTTGGGCAGCGCGATGTAGTCCTTAAAGCGCCCGGGGATCGGCTTCCAGTGGCCGTGCACCGCGCCCAGCGCCTGGTAGCACTCCTTTACATCGTTGACAAGAATGCGGAATCCCTGGGCGTCGTAGATCTGCTCGTACGGCACTTTGCCCTTTTCCATCTTGTGCCAAATGCCGAACAGGTGCTTGGGGCGGCCGTACACGCTGGCGTGGCCTAGGCCTTCCGTCTCCATCAGCTCGTGAATTTCCGCAACAACGTCATTGACATACGCCTGTCGCTCGACCTGACGCTGGCCCACCGTAAACGCGAGCTGGCGGTATTCTTCGGGATACAAGTGGCGAAAACACAGGTCTTCGAGCTGCGCCTTCATCCAGCCGATGCCCAGGCGATTGGCCAAAGGGCTATAAATTTCAGTCGTTTCTTGGGCAATACGCCGCTGACTCTCGGGCTTCATGTGCTCGAGCGTCGTCATATTGTGCAGGCGATCGGCCAGCTTGATGAGCAGCACACGAATGTCGCGCGCCATGGCCACGAGCATTTTGCGAAAGTTTTCGGCCTGTTTGTGCTCTTGGCTCGAGAATTTGATCTGATCGAGCTTGGTGACCCCATCGACGATTAGCGCAATTTCGGGGGTAAAACGCCGCGAGATCTCTTCGATTGTGACGATCGTATCTTCGGCAACGTCGTGCAGCAGCCCGGCACACACCGACGCGACATCGAGCCGCAGCCGGGTGAGCAAAAACGCCACAGCGACCGGGTGGGCGAAGTAGGGCTCGCCGCTTTTGCGGACTTGGCCGGCATGGCTGCGCGCCGCAAACGAGTAGGCCCGCCGCAGCATGTCAAAATCGCCGTCGGGCAGGTAACTCCGCAGAGTAGCAACAAGTTCTTCGACGGCAGGTACGCCTTCGACCGTGATGGGCGCATACAGGGCGGCGTCGCCAGCCGTAGAATCGACAGGCGGAGCCACTGTTTCGCTAATATCCTTCATAGGTTTGGGGTCCTCCCCGGATGCCGAGCCAAAGGCCTGTTCGGGCAGGAGTTCGGCGCGCCCCTGCCCCTTCAGCTTGCATACGTTCGGGCCAACTGTCACCATTTTCGCCCTGTCCGAGTTCAGCAGCTGCTGAATCCCACGACGGGCAGCGGCGCCGTGGCCTGCACATCCATTGGCAGCCAGCCAGCATCTTACCGCTCGGGTCGCCAAGCCGGCCCATGGCCGCGCCCACTCCGGGCGAGCAGGACAGCAGCGAAATGACCGAAAGACTTGCCGTATTCTTTGACCAGGTGGGCGCCGAGTGGGTTCTGTGGCTGCTGATGACGCTGGCCGTGGCATCCATCGCGGTGACCATCGAACGGCTGCTATTCCTGTGGCAAAATCGGACACCGGTCGGTGATCTGCAGCTGAAGCTGCTAAAGGCGCTTGAGCGCTCGCCGGCCGAGGCACAGGCCCTGCTCAAGCCCTACGATGGCATGGAAGCCCGTGTCGTTCTTGCGGGTTTGGCCGAGTTGCACCGCGGGCCAGAGGCCGTGCAAGAGGTTATGAACGCGGTCATCGCCATGGAAAAGAAGCGCTACGAGCGTTTCTTGATCTTTTTGTCCTCGCTGGGGGCAAACGCGCCGTTCATCGGTTTGCTGGGCACCGTCATCGGCATCCTGGGCGCCTTTGCCAATCTGAAGCAGCAAGTCGGCGCGGGGGGCTCGCGGCAGGCGCTGATCATGGGCTCGATCTCCGAGGCCTTGGTTGCCACGGCGGTGGGCTTGTTCGTGGCGATTCCGGCGGTGATCGCTTACAACTGGCTGCGGACACAGGTAAAATCTGTGATTAACAATACCGACGCGCTCGAAGCGATCTTGATGGCCCACCTCAAGACCACCCCCGCCAAGCCCAAGGACTAGATCATGGCTGGAAAAGTGAGCGGTGACGACGACGTCCTGTCTGAAATCAACGTGACGCCGATGGTCGACATCATGCTGGTGCTGTTGATCATCTTTATGCTGACGAACGAAGAAGTCAGTGAAAAGATGAAGAAAGCCCAGATCGACATCGACTTGCCCAAGGCCGCGACGGCCGAGCAGAAGCCGAGCAAACCGCTGTCGGTGGTGCTGAGCAAAGAGGGCAAGCTGTACCTAAATGGCAATCCCGTGGATGCGCTGGCGTTGCAAAAGGCAGTGAAGATCGCCGTGGCCGAAAATCCGGGCATCGAAGCGATTTTATCGGCTGACCGACGCGTAACCCATGGCGATGTGGTGCGGGTGATCGACCAAGTGCGGCAGATGGGCGTCGAAAAGGTGGCGGTCAATACCAAAGAACAAGAGATCGAGTAACCGCCGGGGCCCAAGTTAGGCAATCAAAGGAAGAGACGTGGACCGAAACCTGCTGTCAGGCCTGACGATTTCGCTTGTCGCCCATGCGGTGATGGCGTGGTGGATCGTGGGGCTGCAGATGCGGCCGCGGCCGCCGGTCGAGCCCGACAAGAAGGTGGTCCGCACGGTGCAAGAGGTGGTCGAGCTGCCCAAGCCAAAGCCCAAACCGCCTGAGCCGCCTAAGGAAGAGCCCAAGGAGCAGCCCAAGCAAGAGGTGGCCAAGGCCGACGCGCCGGCGCCGCAGCCCAAACCGGTGGCACACCGGCCGCCGCAGCCCAAGTCCTTGGAACCAAAGCAGGATGCGCCAAAGCCCAACAACGAACCGGCGCCGCTGGTGCTGTCGAAGACCTATGGCAGTGGCGGCGACGAGGGCGTGGCGGTGCAGTCGGGCAAAGACGACGTGCTGGGTGACCCCGGCGTCGAGGCGAACGCAGAAAATGTGAGGCGCAGGCCCACTTCGGAGCCCATCGACAATTCGGGCAAGGGTGGCGATGGCGCCGACAAGGGCGTTGAGCCGGCCAAGGTCGAGATTCTGCTTGCCAAGCCAAAGATCGCGAATTGCGAAGGTTTTGTGACATGGCCGGAGGGTGCGCCATCGAGTAACCGCATCGTGCGGGTGGTGCTTTTGCTCGACATCGGGGCCGACGGCCTGGTGAAGAAAACGCGCATCTTAAAGGGCGCTGGGCAACCCTTCGACGACGAAGCACAAAGGGGTATTCGACGCTGTCCGTTCCAGCCAGGAACACGCGACGGCAAGCCCATTTCGACCAAAGTAGGTTTCGAGGTAGAATTCAAGCCGACGTCGTAGCCGCGGCAAGGATGGATGATGGGCAACTTGGCGCGATCTCTGAAGATCGTTACAATCAAGCACCGGTGGCCGGGCTGGAATCGCACGTTGGCGCAGCTTGGCGCGGTGGCTTTGTGCGTGGCGCTGTGCGTGGCGCTGTGCGTGGCGTGTACGGACGACTTTGAGCCGGCCTACCACATAAGCAAGCTGCGGGTGTTGGGCGTTGCCGCGACGCCACCCGAGCTCCACGGCAACACCACGAGCGAACTGAAGCTGTTGGTGGCCGATCCGCACCCGAATGTGCAGCTTTGCTACGCGTGGGCGTTTTGCCCCTACGCTTGGGCAAAAGACGGCAATTTCAAGTGTTTAGATCCTGATCTGCAGGTCGACTTGGGTACCGGCCCCACTGCCACCGTCGGCTTTGCGACGTTGATGCAATCGCTGGCCAAGAGCTCAGAAGTGTTCAAGAAACTGGGCATGACTATGCCTACCGGCACCTCGAGCAGCCCCGACCTGGCCTGCATCCCGGGTGGCAAACCGCCCACCGCCTCGGGAGGCTTCTCGACCGGCAGCCTGCCCGACTTCTATATTCTTTTTGAGGTCAGCGAGGCGTCGGACTACGGTGGCAGCTGCCCCACCAGCGCCGCCAGCATGCTGAGCAAAGTCTGCGACGACCGCACGAGCTGCCTGGCGGGCTTCAAGCGCATCGGCCTCGCGCCCATGGCCGGCAGCTGCGAGCCATACGACGCGGTCAAAGAACCGGTTTGCTCAAAGAATCCAGACCTTTGTCCCTATGTGCTCGAGTGCGGCTGCGACGGCAAGAACTACGCCAACGCCTGTGCGCGCGCGGCCGCCAAGGTCGGCAAGGCCTACGATGGCGCATGCCGTTCAGTCAATACAAACCCTGAGTTGCAAGGTATTGCCCTGCGCCTGCCCGCGGTGGATGTGGCAAGCGACGTCTCGCGCGGTGTGGCCTGGCCCGAGGATGTGACCCCCGTGCTAGCCCCCGGCAGCGTTGTGCAGTTCTGGCCGCGGTGGGAAGACGGTCAAATCCAGGTCATCGGCCCCTCGACCGACCCGACCGTAAGCGAGCCGGACAAAGAAACCCTGCTATTTTCTTGGTTTAGTGAATCTGGCGACTTCGACAACAGCAAGACCTGGCACGGCAACCCGGCAGTGCAGTTTACCGCGCCGTCGCTCGCTGCCAGCGAGACCAGCAAGACCGTGCCGATTTGGCTCGTGGTACGCGACGAGCGCAACGGTACCAGCTGGTTGCAGCGCAGCGTGCGGATTGAGAAGGGCGCGTCGCTCGCGCAAAATCCGGTGTGCAAGGCCGCCCCAACAGCAACTGGCTGCAGATAGACGCGAGCGCCTGGCAGTATCAGCTGAGACCGTTTGATACCGCTGATACCAGTATCCGCTGGCAACCTACCCCAACATATTCCGTATTTTCATAGCACTGCAACCGAGTCGTTGTTGGCACGAAGCTTGCTTAGTTACCCAGCGCTCGGCCACGCCGCCGACGCCGGGGACCATCATGCCCAGCCGCTTGCTTGCCGCTACCCTCGCCGCAGCCCACCCTGCCACGCCGCCGCCACCGCTGCCCTGCACCACCGTCGATGTGGCCCAGGCGGAGGTTGAGGCGGCATTTACCAAGGCTGTGCGCCCAGTTGCGCCCCCTCGCGCCCACGAACCGCGGCGCTGGTCGGTGCTGATGCCAGTGCGCGTGTGGCTGGGCGGACACGATGGCGTACGCGCCGGACTGGCTTGGACTGAGACCCAGAGCGGCCTCGATGGGCGCTGGACCCAGTATGCCGATCGGGCGCTGACGTTTCGTGTTGAGTGGGATCTACGCGATTTGACGCACGATCCGCTGCCCCCACCGCCGCCCACTACGGCGCAGCACATCGAAGTGGCGCTCAAAGCCGAGCAACTGGCCGACAAGCTGGCCGAGCCGCTGCGACAGCTGAAACGGGCGCAGGCGGCAGCCCGTGTGCTGGTCGTGGGCGACCCTCTGTGTGGGCAGGTTCAGGCGGACGCGTTGGCAGCGGCATTCGTGCTGCGCGCCGTAATTGGTGCATCGCAGAGCGGTGTTACAGGCCCACCTACAGGCTCTGCTGATCCTGGGCCAGCAGCGCCGCGCGCTCGGCCGCCTGCATCCCCTGAATAACCGTATCGAGGTCGCCTTGCAGCACCTGGTCTAGATTGTAAACAGTCAGGCCAATACGATGATCCGTAAGTCGATTCTGCGGGAAGTTGTAGGTCCGAATCCGCTCCGAGCGGTCGCCCGAGCCCACCTGCTCTTTGCGCGCGGCGGCGGTCTGGGCGGCCTGCGCTCGCTGCTGCATATCGAACAGCTTGGCCCGCAACTGCATCATCGCCTTGGCTTTATTCTTATGCTGACTGCGCTCGTCTTGGCACTGCGTCACCACCCCGGTGGGCAGGTGGGTGATACGCACCGCCGAGTCCGTCCGGTTCACGTGCTGACCGCCCGCGCCGCTGGCCCGGTACGTGTCGATGCGCAAGTCCTCCGTGCGAATATCGAGTTCGACGTCTTCAACCTCGGGCAGCACGGCGACGGTGCAAGCCGAAGTATGGATGCGCCCTTGCGATTCGGTGCTTGGGATGCGCTGCACGCGATGCGTACCCGACTCGTGCTTAAAGATGGCGAACGCCTGCTGACCGTCGATCAGGCAGCACACTTCTTTGAAGCCGCCGAGCTCGGTCTCGTTTTCGCTCATCACCTCGACCTTCATACCGCGTTTTTCGGCGAAGCGGGTGTACATGCGCAACAAATCTGCGGCAAACAGCCCCGCCTCGTCGCCACCCGTGCCGGCGCGAATTTCGACGATGCAGTTGGCGTTGTCGCGCGGATCCCGAGGGATCATCAGCTCGCGCAGCTCGTCTTGCAGCCGGCCCCGATCGCCAAGCAGCATCTGCAGCTCGTCGCGGATCATCTCGCGCAGGTCGGCATCGGTCTCGCCGGCGAGCAACTCGTTCGCCTCGTCGATCTGCTTCAGGTTGCCGCTCCAGGCCTTATAGGCCAGCACCACCGACTCAAGGGCCGAGCGCTCGCGCATCAGCTTGATCGACTTTTCGGCGTCGGAAGCGATTTCGTTGGTGGCCAGCGCCTCGCCCAGTTCGTCGTAACGGGCGGCAACGGACTGTAATCGTTCAAACATGGCGAAACTCGCTATCCCGACGCGGCGGGCGGCCAGGGCGGCGCAGTGTGGATCAAGGGCGGGCTAGGCTCAAGCGGCGAATGCAGCCGGATTCACGGGCGCGGCGGTCGCAGCCAGAAACGCGGCATAATCGGCAAACACCACCGGCTCAGCCTGCTCGGCAAGGGCTGCGCCACTCTTCAGCGCCTGCTCGCGGCGCAGGGTCATCTGCAGCGCCACCAGGGCAATCTCGAGCTGCTCGTCATCGGGCTCTTTGGTGGTAATGAGCTGCAGCTTGAGCCCCGGCCAAGTAAATGCCTTGACAATCGGGTTGTTGGGGAACTTGGCCGACAGCCGCGTCATCTCGTACGCAATGCCCGCCACCGGGAACATGAGCGGCAGCTTGACGAAGATATAGGCCAGCTGATTCAGCCACTTGGTGCTACTCACCTCGGGCAAGAACGGGAACACCGCCGAGAACAAGACGATCGAGGTCACCACCGTGATCAGCAGAAACGATGTCCCGCAGCGGGGATGCAGCGTGATGTACGTCTTGGCGTTGGCCACGGTCAGCGGCTTGCCCTCTTCGTAGCAGAAGATGCTTTTGTGCTCCGCGCCGTGAAACTGAAATACCCGAGCAATATCAGGCATTTTCGAGATCAGCGCCATGTACCCCACCAGCACGCAGATCTTGACGATGCCGTCGACGACTTGAAAACTCAGGTCTTTGCCCGAGGCCAGCGACGCATTGCCCAGCAGCGTGCCGGCCAGCCACGTAATAAAATGCGGCAGGGCGGCAAACAGCGCGAACGCAAACGCCACCGACACCACGATCGTGCCCGTAATCGCCAGCCCAGTCAGCGGCGTCTGTGCGGCGGGGACAGCATCGGCCGAAGCAGGAACCGGGTCTTGATCGCGTGCTGCCTGATCTGCCGAGAACGACAGTGCTTTTACGCCATTGTGCATCGCTTCGAACAGCACCACCGCGCCGCGCAAAAAGGGCTTGCGCAAGAAGCGCGCCCTCTCCCAAATCGACACCCAGCGGTCCTCTTTCACCACGATCTCGCCGCTCGCGCGCCGCACCGCAATCGCCAGCGAGTTGGGCGAGCGCATCATCACGCCCTCCAAGATCGCCTGCCCACCTACGCTCATCGGCCCTTCTGCCATTCGTTTCCCTGCCTTATTGCGCAATTTCGCCCGCGGCATCGGCTGCAGCGGAAGGGAAAGAATAGCAGGATCGCTCGGCGACGTCACGGCAAACGCCATGGACACCGCACGAAACCGACAAGAACCGCGCAGTTGCTAGCGGTGCGGCGGCGGGGCTTGTGGCCTAGAAACCTACTTCAGCGCGGGCGCCACCTTGGCGAAGGCAAATGTGTGCTCGCGACCCTCGCGCAGTGGCCATTGCAGGTCCTTGAACTCGATCTCGCCTTCGCCCACAGCGAGCAAGTCGCGGGGCAGCTTGCCGTAATAGGTGCTGGGCCGCGGCACGGTAGAGGTCAACTCGCGCAGTTCGCGGGCAGCACAGACCGACAAATGCGTGCCGCAAGGCACAAAAACCTCGGCAAAGAAGGTAGTTCCGCTCGAAATGGGTGCGCGCGCCAAGATCGCCGCATTGTCGGTCAGGCAGTCGCCATTGGCCACATACACCGCCAGCATCTGATCGGCGGCGAGCGTTTCTGTAAATGATCCGCTCAGTTCAACTTCGCACAGGCTCGACGGGGCTACCTGCGACGGGGCCACCTGCGACGGGGCCACCTGCGACGGGGCCACCTGCGACGGGGTCGGCGCGTGCGGCAGCGCCACGGCGGGCACGGGCGGCGTGGGCCACGCGGGCGCAGTAGCGGCGGGTGTCGGCTTGCGGCATCCCGCCAGGCCCAGTGCAGCAAACAGGGCAAGGCAAGCAACAGCGCGATAGTTCTTCGACATTTTCGACTCCTTGGCAAGCAGCGGCAGCCGCGAATTCGCGCCGGGTACTCTGCCGCGCCGAGTGTGGCGCCACTTGGCCCGCGTGACAATCCCAACCTGCTCTGGCACCGTTGCGGGATTGCGAAGGAGCTGCCATGTCACCCGATGCCACCTCACCTAGCCCGGCTCACACGGCCGACCTGCCACCGCTTGCAGATGCTGCCGATCGCGCCCAAGTCGAAGCGGCTATTGCGGCCGTAGCCCCGGGCGAGTGGATTGCCACCGATGCCGACGAGACCTTGTGGAATGCCGATGTAGGCGACGAAGTGGTACAGCTTGCCGATCGGGGAGTAGCGCCGTGGGCGCCGCACAGTGCTGATTTTGCTTGGTATAGCCGCGAGATGACCGAAGGTGACTACGCGGGTGCGTGCCGGTATGCCGCGCGCCTGCTCGTCGATCGCGATGCCGATGCGGTGCGAAGTGCGCTCGCGGCACCGATCGGCCAGGTAACGCTGCGGCCATGGCTGGCGGCGAGCCTGCAAACGGCTAGGCAGCGCGGCGTGCTGGTCGCTATCGTGTCGGCGTCCCCGACGCTGGTCGTCGAGTTTTCGTGTCAACTTCTGCAGTTTCCGGTCGATCGCGTCATCGGTCTGGCCTTGCACGACGGCGCGGTGATCGAGCCGGCGTCGATTGGTTTTGGCAAGGTGGCCGCCTGGCAGCAAGCAGGGCTGCCGCAGCCCGCGCTAGCTTTGGGCGACAGCCGCTGGGACGGTCCGCTGCTGGCATCGGCACAGCAGGGTCTGCGCCTTATCAAGGCGTCGCACGAGCCCGCGTGAGCGCAGCACGTCGAACTCGCCACGCAGCCGCGGGAAATTGCGTGGTCCATGGACATGCGCCCGGCGCCTCCTAAGCTGTCGCAATCGCCGCGCAGCCGGGATATGCTCCCGCAGCACCCAATGGCCCTGCCCCTAGCCCAGCCGGAGATGCCCTGCCCGTGACCAGCGCCTTGCACGCCCAGTCCGCCAGCCCCGAAGTCGGTGTCCGCGCCGTTGCAGCGCTCCTGGCACACGAAGTCCTATTGGTCACTGGCAAAGGGGGCGTGGGCAAGTCGACAGTGGCGCAAGCCTTAGCGCGGCGCGCCTCCGCCGAGGGCAAGAAGGTTCTCCTCATCGAACTTGAAGCCGTGTCGCGGGCCGCTCCGCTACTCGGGCTTGCCAAGCCGGGCCCGCATCCGCAGCGCGCCGCCCACAATCTCGACTTGGCCGTAATGGATACGATGGATTCGCTGCGGTATTTTGCGACCAAGCAACTGCGCATCGAGGCGCTGGTGAACTTGGCGCTGCGCAACCGCGCGGTCGAAGGTTTTTTTGGCGCGGTGCCAGCGGTCAAGCCAATCCTGTTTCTGTACCATATTTGGCAGATTCTAGAAGAGCATGGACCGCGCGGCGACAAGAAGTACGACCTGTTGGTATGCGACTTGCCCACCAGCGGTTTTGTACAAGGAATGTACCAGATTCCAAGGACTTTGCAGCTCACCTTTCGCGGCGGGCCCGTGCACCACTACGCCCAGGGTATGGGCGATCTGCTGCGCGACGCCAAGCGCTGCGGCCTCGTGCTGGTGACACTGCCCGAAGAGATGCCTGTGGTAGAGACCTTAGAGCTGCAAGCGATTCTGAAGAAGGAGCACGGGGTTGAGCCGGCCGCCGTGGTGGTGAACGGGGTGTTTTCGGATGCCTTGGACCCCCGCGACCTGCATGACTTGGCCCAGAAGGTCGATCAGCCAACTCCCGACGCCCAAGCCGTAGAAGATGCCTTGGCGATCGAGCGCGCAGTCGCGGCCCCTGAGGCTAAAAATCTTGCCGATCTAGCCAGTTGGCTCTGGGCCGCTGAGTTATTGGCCGGCCGGCGGCGCCGAGCGGAGACTCTATTGCCCCGGCTGACCAGCTCTGTGCCGGGCCGCGTGCTGACGTTGCCGTTCCTGTTTCGGCGGATTATGCCGCTCGAGGCCATCGATCAGCTGGCCAATGCGCTGGGTCAGGAGGTGGCATGAGTTCGGCCACACCAGGCAATTCGCTCGAGCAAATCCTTACTTCGGCAAGGCTTCTGGTGCTATCGGGCTCAGGCGGTGTGGGCAAAACCACCTCGTCTGCGGCGCTGGCAGTCTATGCGGCGCAGCGCGGCCGACGAGTGCTCGTTCTGACCATCGACCCGGCACGGCGCCTTCTACAAGCCCTTGGTCTGCAAGGCAATAACCCAGACGAAAAGCCGGCAGCCAATGTCGCGCACCCGGTGCTGCCCAAGCTGGCAGAGCACTTGCCGGGCGGTGTGGTCGCAGGAGGCAGCCTCGATGCGATGATGCTTGATGCCAGCACCGGTGCGATCGCCATGTTCGAGCGGCTGCTGCCCGATCCGAGCCAGCGCGATCAGGTGCTAAATAATCGCATTCACAGGGCTTTTCTGCCGACGCTGCAGGCCAGCCCCGACTACATTGCCCTTGAACTCATCTACGAGCTGGCCCAGGGCAAGCAGTACGACCTGCTGGTGCTCGATACGCCGCCGATGCACAACGCGCTCGATTTCTTGAGGGCAGGCAACACCTTAGCCAGCTTTATCAACGAGCGTGTGCTCAAGTGGTTCAGCAAGGTGCCCTTGCCCGGCAGCAAGCCCAAAAGCGGCATACTCGGCTGGTTCGGCGCCGGCAGCTCGATGGCGATGGGCGTGCTCGGCAAGCTGTTTGGCTCGGACGCGCTGCCCGATATTGCCCAGTTCTTCGTTGCATTTCAAGATGTTTTGCCCCGTCTCAAAGAGCGCGCCTTGGCCACAGATGCCATGCTGCGCCACCCCAGCACCCAGTTCTTGATTGTGACGGCGCCCGGCGAGACTTCGCTGCGCGAGGCCCGGCACTTGCACGAACAGCTGCGCGGCCATGGCATTTCGGTGGCAGGGTTCGTGGTCAACCGCGTGCTGCAGGTACCTGAGGCGCTGCATGGCGGCGGCGATACCTCTGATCTGCGCAAAAGGCTTGATAAACTGGGGCTGCACGGCGAGCATCTCGACCGCGTGGTCAACCAACTCGCCGAGGCGGCGCGCCGGCTTGAACACCTGCGCACGTCGGACAGCGGTCAGTTCGATGCGTTGCGCAAGCTTGCGGGCCGGCAGGGCTTCTGCAGCGCCGTGCCCCAGCGCGAGGGCGATATCCACCAGTTGGCGCAGTTGCGCGAGCTGGCGCAAGCAATTGTCGACGGCGTCACAACGGGCGTGGTACCGTAAGCAAGCCTGAGTGCCGCGATTTTGCGTGCGGCGGCGGGCGTTTTAGGAGCGGGCGATACTCAGCGCCGCAGCGTGTTTGCCATGGCCAATTCTCTCGGTTCCCCCTATAGCACTGCCGTTGCCGGCGCTTCAGACCCCAAGCTGCTAGCAAATCCCCCTGCTTTTGTTCCAGAAGCTGGGCGCCATCTCAAGCCGGCGGCCCCACCGTCGTCGCGGTGGCACACGCAGTTGACCGAAGGCCGCTTCTGGTCGCAAATCCCAGCGTGGCGCGATATCGACGAAGCGACCTTCCTCGATTTTCGCTGGCAGGGGCGCAATTCGATCACCCGCCCCGAGGCGCTGCTCGCCGCGCTGCAGGGCTTGGCCTCGCCTGAATTCATTGCCGATACCGCCGCGGGCTTTGCCCAATCGCCGATGTCGGTGCGCGTCACGCCCTATCTACTAAGTCTTGTCGACTGGTCCAATCCGTACCGCGATCCGGTGCGGCGGCAGTTCATTCCGCTGGCGTCGCAGCTGCGGCCCGACCACCCCGAGTTGGTTCTGGATTCGCTGCACGAGCAAGAAGACGCGCCGGCCCCGGGCCTGACACACCGCTACCCCGACAAGGCCCTGTTTTTGGCGCTCGACACCTGCCCAGTGTATTGCCGTTTCTGTACGCGCAGTTACGCCGTGGGGCAAGACACCGACACGGTCGACAAGGTGGTCATCAACGCCGATGCGAGCCGTTGGGAGCAAGTGTTCGCCTACATCGCCACGCGGCCCGAGCTCGAAGACATCGTGCTGTCGGGCGGCGACGTCTACAATCTGCCCGCTAAGCATATTCGGCAGTTGGGCGAGCGTTTGCTGTCGTTGCCCAATATCCGCCGCATCCGCTATGCCACCAAGGGCCCGGCAGTGATGCCGCAAAAGCTGCTGACCGACCACGAGTGGGTGCAGGCGCTGGTCGACGTAGTCAAGCTGGGGCGCTCGCTGCGCAAAGATGTGGTGCTGCACACGCACTTCAATCACCCTGCTGAAATTACATGGATTACCCGCGAGGCCCTGGGCCGACTGGCCGAAGAGGGCGTGTTTATCCGCAACCAGAGCGTGCTGCAGCGCGGCGTAAACGACGACGTCGACACCATGCGCCTTTTGTGCAAGCGCCTCGGCTGGGTCGGCGTGCATCCGTACTACGTGTATATTCACGACTTGGTCAAGGGTGTCGAGGACTTGCGTACCACGCTGGCCACCGGCATCGACATCGAAAAAGCGGTGCGCGGCGCCACGGCGGGCTTCAATTCGCCGGTTTTTGTGGTCGATACGCTGGGCGGCGGCGGCAAGCGCGATGCCCACAGCTACGACTACTACGATCGCGAGACTGGAATCGCAGTGTTTTCGAGCCCAAATGTCGACCCCAAGCGGCAATTCTTCTTCTTTGACCCGATTCGCGGCCTCTCGCCCGAGGTGCAGCGCCGCTGGGCCGACCCGATCGAACGCGAGAAGATGAAAGCCGATGCATCGGCCAAGGCCCTTGAATTGAAAGGCATACGCTAGCCTATAGACAACCTGCCGAGGCTGGGGCACGATGCGGCCACGGGCACGGCAGGCCCCCAAGGACTCGAGATGGACGACCGACGCTGCGCTGCGGAACTTCGGGCCGGCACGACGCAACCGCACAAGACGACCCGCGAGGCCAACCGCCTGGGCGTATGGCTAGCCCATACCCTACCGATTATGCTGCTGATTTTGCCCGTTGCAGCCAGCGCGGCGCCGCTCGATATCCGCTTCGATAAGTTCTACGACGCCAGCTCGACGTCGACCACGCGCGTGCAAAACGACCAGATTAAGCTGCTGATGCGCGAGGTTGGCCTAGCGATTGGTCCGCGCTCGGCAGGCCCCGTTTATTCGCAGGGTGCGCTAGGCGTCGACGCGTCGATGGAGATGTCGACCTCGGGGGCGCATGCCGCAAGCGATTACTGGAAAAAGGCAGTCGATTCGCCCGAGTCATCGCTGTCGAGTTGGGTGATCCGCGGCCGCAAGGGCATGCCGCAGTCGGTGCAACTGGGCGCTAGCCTGACCCACTTGCAAGACTCGAATCTGTATGCCGCCGGTGTAGATTTTCAGGCCTCGCTCATCGACGGCTTTCGCTACGTGCCCGATTTCGGCGTGCGCGGCTCCGTCAGCGGCGTCGTAGGCAACAGCCGGATGGACTTCTTGAACGGCGCAGTCGACGTCACCGTCAGCAAGAATTTCGGCATCGGCGGCGTGCTGTCGCTGCAGCCGTGGCTGGCGTGGTCGCCCGGTTTTATGTATGTAAAACCTAACCTTGAGCCCATTTTGCCCAACGACAAGTCGCTGAAAATGGTGCTGCCCAAGTTTGACAACATAACGGCCTTTACCCAGCGTGCGGCGATTGGCGTGCGCGTGGTGTCGTACCGCGTGCAGGTCGGCGTCGAGCTAATTCGCTCGTTCACCGATGATCTGAACCTGGTGACCGGCAAAATCGGCGCCGTATTCTAGAGAAAATCCCATGACTTCTGCTGCTGGTTCCCCGAACGCTGCCGATCGGGCTGCCGCTGCGGTCTTGGCGGGCGATGTGCGAGCGGCCGCGCGGCTCATGCGCCTGCTCGACGATCGCGACCCGAGTGCCACCGAAGTGTTGCGCAAGCTGTATCCGCACACCGGCAGGGCAAGAGTTATTGGAATTACGGGCAATCCTGGCTCTGGCAAGTCGACACTGACGGCGCGGCTGATTGGCAAGTACCGGGCGCAGGGGCTCAAAGTGGGCGTACTCGCTGTAGATCCGTCGAGTCCGTTTTCGGGCGGCGCGATCTTGGGCGATCGCATTCGTATGATGGAACATGCCGCAGATCCTGGTGTTTTTATCCGATCGATGGCCACGCGCGGCGCTTTGGGCGGGCTGTCGCGCTCGACCGGCGATGCGGTGCACGTGCTCGACGCGATGGGCTGCGATGTGGTGATTATCGAGACGGTGGGCGTGGGCCAAGATGAGATCGACATTGTGCGCACGGCCGAGACGACGGTGGTGGTGCTGGTGCCGGGCCTGGGCGACGACATCCAGGCAATCAAGGCCGGTATTCTTGAAATCGCTGATATTTTCGTGGTGAACAAAGCGGATGTCGACGGGGCCGAGCGGACCGTGGGCGACCTGCGCGGCCTGCAGATGCTGCTGAGCGAGATGCCCGATTGGCTACCGCCAATTGTGCGGACTGTGGCGGCGCGCGGCGATGGACTGGACGCACTGGTGAGCGAAATCGACAACCACGGCAAGCACTTGCAAGGCAGCGATCAGGCTGAGCGGCGGCGCCAAGGGCGGGCGCGGTTTGTGGTGCAGTCGCTGGTGCGCGAGTCGGTGGGGCGCCATGTCGACCGCTGGCTGGGCCACGACGCCACGGGGCAGGCGCTGGTGCGGCAGGTGGCGGCGCGGCAGACCGACCCGTATGCTGCGGCCGAAATTGCGCTGCACACGGCCATCGACACGGGTGAACTGCTGCAAGCACTGAGGTAGCATGGCCAAGAAACCTCGCGTTTTGCAAGATAAACACCTACATGTGGCGCCGGTGGTCGGCGATGAGCCGGTACGTCGCAGTGAGACGGCCCCGCTTGCCGAATATCTAGCAGAACCCGTGGCTTGGCCAACTTGGCTGCGGGCGGCACCAATTCTGGGTGCGGCTTTGCTGGCGGTAGCGAGCACAACGGCGAACAACCCCACACAACCCACTGTAGTGCAAGGCGCTTTGCTGGTATCCCTGCTGGCGCTGGCCGCCGGGGTGCTGCACTGGCTGCGGCCGAACCTGACTCTGGCTGTGATGGGCGCTCTGGCTGGTTTGCTGGCGGCAGGACTTCTGGTGGCGGGTGGGCCGGCGGTGGTCCAGCTGGGCGAGCCATTGCGCGCGACTTTGGGCGGGTTTTCAGCCCTACTGCTCACGGGTATGGCGGCCGGGTCGCTGCTGGCGCTGGGCGCGGGCGGTGGCAAGCGGCTGCGGGCGCTGGCGGGGCTGGCACTGCTGGGGCCGACGCTGTTTACCTGGATGCCGCAAGGGTTTTCGGGTAAGACGCCGCTGCCGGTGATCGCCGCCCTTACCGGCATTGAAGTGGCTGTAACTGCGGGGCAACCCGCCGCGCTGACGCCGCTGCCCGGGGCGACCTGGTTGCTGCTGCTGGGGGTGCTAGCACCGCTGCTGCTTGTTGCGCTACTGCTTAAGAAGCTTGACGAAAAGCTGTCGATCGCAGCCGCAGGCCTACTGCTGGTGCCGCTGCTCGGCTGGGCGCTGCAAGCGGGGCCGTGGTGGCCGCTGCTGGTGCTGGCGACGCCGCTGGTGGCTGTGGCCGCCCTGCTGCCGCTGCTGCGCGACGATGACGCGACCCTAGACCTCGCTTGGCAACGCGCCTGGGAGCCGGGCCTGGTGACGCTGCTGCTCGCGGCGTACGTGGTGCTAAAGGCCAATGCGCTGCGCTACTCGACGACGGACGAGGCGCTGTATTTCTACGCGGCCAAGCTGTGGAGCGAGGGCACCCTGCCCTATCGCGACTTTTTCTTTTCGCACCCGCCGCTGCATCTGGCTATACCCGCGTTACTTTACAAGGTTTTTGGCTATCACTTCTTGATTGGCAAGTGTCTGTCGGCCGGCGCAGCGCTGGTGGCGGCGCTATTTGGCTGGCGGCTGGCGCGGCGCTGGCTGGGGCCGCTGGGTGCAGTGGTGGCGCTGGCGCTGAACCTGCTGGCCTGCGAAGTGCTTCAAGCTTCTAGCAATTTGACCGGTATCAACCTAAGCACCGCGTGGCTGCTGGCAGGTCTGTGGGCGGCGCTGGGCCACGGTCGGTTTGTGCTGGGTGGGATGCTGATCGGTGCCGCGGCCTCTACGGGCTTTTACGCGGTGGGCGGCGCGGTAGCGTTGGCGGTGATGGGCGCGACCATGCCCCGCAGTTTGCGCCAAGGTCAGCCGTGGTGGCACCACCCCAGCGTGCGCGTACTCCTTGGATTCTTAGCGGTTTGGGGCAGCATCAACTTGGTATTCTCGAGCATCGGCGGCCCGGGCTACAACGCCGGCGTCTACGCCTACCACTTCGCCAAAAAGGCCAAAGTCGAGGGTTTTACCCCCCTATCCGACAGCCCGCTGGCCATTTTTAGCAACTTCTTCGCGATGTTGGGCTCGCGCGACTTCTTGATCGACTTGTATTACCACACCGCGCACTGGTGGTGGGCCCTGGGCTTGCCCATCGCCGCCAGCTTGCGCGCCAAAGTCGAGGGCCGCAGCTTGGCCGACGTATTCGACCCGCGGCGCTGGTGGCAAGTACCCGCCAGCCGGCCGCTGCTCATGTGGGCCATTGCCTGGGCCTTACTGATTGAATTCGGTAGCTTTAAAGAGCGCTACGACTTCTACTTTGCCCTAATCTTGCCCGCTGCCAGCTTGGCCGCCGCCGCCTTTGTGGTCGACTCGGCCCACGTGGCCTGGGCGCTTTTGCGAGGCAGCACAAGCAGTTCCCAGCGCTTTGCCGCCGTGGCGTGCGCGGCGTTACTCCTGTGGGGCGGCAGCTGGATGAGCGTGGGCATGGCCGCCAACCGCAAGGCCTACCCCACCGAGTTCGGCGGCGCCAAGGTCGAGGGCAAAGGCCCCGGCGAGCGCTTAGATTTTGAGTGGTTAGACTCGCCCGGCCCGGCGTGGGTCAGCAGTTGGACCAAGGCGCTCTTCTGGCAGGGCTACCGCATCCGCGGCTCGGTCGAAACGGGCGTCCACCACTACCTATGGGGCAAAAAGCGCTGGTTCAGCAAGGCCGAAGAGATGGCTACCTGGATCCGCAACCACAGCCAAGAGGGCGACACCGTCAGCGGAGCTAGTGATTACGCGCCCTTACTAGCCCTATTGTCGGGCCGCCGCATGGCTGGCAACCATGTCGACACCAACAGCAAGGTCTTTAACACGGGCACCGTCGCGGTCGAGAAGTTCTGGGAGGAGGCCTGCAAAGACCACCTGAAATTCTTGGTGATTGCCCCGCAAAGCTACTTTGCTGCGGCGGACCTAGCCAAGCGGCCGACGGTGGGCGCGTGGTTCAGGCAAGATAAGGTGTTCTCGGA
>CAISBR010000233.1 GCA_903883645.1 uncultured Myxococcales bacterium
AAAACTATGAATCAGCTGGCACTTTTGCGCTGAGGGGCCGCGTGTGTGGGCCGGCCGCGCAGCAGGCGGCGCGGATGACGCGCAGGACGCACATGAGCCGGCGGCCGGAGCGCGACGGGCCGCAGCGGCGCTCTGGGCCGAGCCCTCCGCACCGCGCTGCCGATTCCACAGGCTGCAAACCCCGGTCGCCACCCACCGTCATACCGGCGAACGCCGGTACCCAGACCAAAACTATGAATCAGCTGGCAATTTTGCGCTGAGGGGCCGCGTGTGTGGGCCGGCCGCGCAGCGGGTGGCGCGGATGACGCGCAGGACGCACATGAGCCGGCGGCCGGAGCGCGACGGGCCGCAGCGGCGCGGGACGCCCGATTTTGCGGCCGACGCAGGGTGGTGTGAATGGGCCGGCGGTTGCAAACCGCGCCTACAATTGCCAAGCCCCACCACGCGGCCGCCCTCGCGGTCGGCCTGCTCGTGCGGCTTCGGGTTGAAATTCAGGGGAATGCTGGCGTTGACCGGGAGCTGCCGCGCGCGTAGATTCGGGGTCTGTGGCCGGCTTTGGGTCGTGCCAGCATAGGGTACTAGCGAATTTCGTTCCAGTTGTCGACGCCTTAGCAGACCTGAGCCCGCGGCGGCGGGCGACGTAACGCAAGACGTGGCATTAGCCGCCGGTCATGAGCACGGGTAGTGGGAGAGTGGGCCACCGCCGGCCGTCAGTCGCTCGATAGGTACACGTTGACCGCACCGTTGCTGTCGACCTGGCAGTTCTGCAGCTCGCTCCACGGCGGCTCGACCTTGGCGAAACAGCTACAGTCGCTGCAGTTGGCTGGCATGGGGCGGCACGAGTCGTGTTCGCAGTGGCAACCCCCGTACGGCAGCTCGTAGGACTCGGAACAAGTCGCAGTCTGCGAGCACGGGATGGGCACGCCGCCGGAGCTGTGGTGGCAGAATTCTCCAGATTTACAGATCAAATCCTTGCCGCACGCTTGACTTGGCGAGCTTCCGCCGGTCGTGCAGGCGTCGTCGCACGTGGTCCCGCCGGCATCGCTACTCGGCGCGTTGACGTAGGCCCAGGGACACGCGCACCAGCTCGGGCCTGGTTCCACATCGAATTCCAAGCTGTCTAGCGCCTTGTCTGCTGCGACCGTTGGCGCATCGCCGTCGTACTTCGCGTCCGCTTGCGCGCTGGCCCCGGCGTCGAGAGTCTGCCCAGTGGCGTCGAAAGGTGGCGCCTTGTCTTGCGCGCACGTCGTGGTGGCAAGGCCGAAAAGCAGCAAGAGGGGTGAACTGCGCATGGGGCCTCGGGGAAAGGGGCTCAAGACGAACGTGGCTCCGTTGGCACTGACGCGCCCTGCCAAATCGGACCATGCCGCCCCTGCCATGGAGCGTACGCTGCCGCTCTTACCGGGTCAACGCCGTGCTTTTCCTGCACACACGGAGGCGCAGCGGGGCCCGCCACGCCCCAACTCGGCCAGCAATTTCACGGACTGCCTCGGCAAGACGCGTGCTCGCGTCGATCGCCGAATCGCTAGGCGCGCTGGCTCCCGCCGCAGTTCTTGGTGGCGCTCTGGGCCGAGCCCTCCGCACCGCGCTGCCGATTCCACAGGCTGCAAACCCCGGTCGCCACCCACCGTCATACCGGCGAACGCCGGTACCCAGTACGGTCACACCGAATTCGTATGCGAGCTGATGCGCTGAGGGACCGTGTGGGCCGGCCGCGCAGCGGGCGGTTCCGCGTCAGCGATCCTGGCCCCGCAGGGGTGGCGGCGCTGAACAAGCGTCGCCACCGCCGGGAGCAGGCACCTGCGTGTCGCGCCGGTCGCTACTTCGACCGGCGGCCGGAGCGCGACGGGCCGTTGCGGCCCGGGACGCCCAATTGTGCGGCCGACGCAGGGTGGTGTGAACGGGCCGGCGGTTGCAAACCGCGCCTACAATTGCCAAGCCCCACCACGCGGCCGCCCTCGCGGTCGGCCTGCTCGTGCGGCTTCGGGTTGAAATTCAGGGCAATGTTGGCGTTGACTGGGGGCTGCTGCGACTGGCTACTCTTTCGCGTTCGGTCCAGACGCGTAGCACTTGTTCTTGATGCACGCGAGCTCGTTTTGGCCCGGCTTTGGCGCCAATGTCATTGAGCAAGTCACGCTCATGCACCCTCCCTTGCCGTCCGGTGTCGAAGGGTTCCACTGGCTCCACGGCACCGCCACATTCGCACCTTGCAAGCCACAGTGCGTAAAGACGAACTTGCAGTCGCAAACGGTGGTGCAGCTCTTATCGAACGCGTCGGTGCAGTCGGGGTTGATCGGCGGCGTGCCAGCCGCTGGGTCGGCGAGTTGGAAGAAGTGGCTGGCCGTCCAGTCGACCCACGGCGTGGGTGCCGCGGGGTCGCAGGTGAAGTCGGGCTTGGGCGGCTGCCAGGTGGTGGCCGGGGTAGCTGCGTCAGCCAGCAAGACCGCATCGCCTGGCGCCAGCTTGCCGAGATCGGATGACGTGTCTGGGGTACTGGCCGGTGTGCCGCTCGTCTGGTCGCAGGCGGCAGCGGCAAGCCCGAGGAGCGCGGCGAGAATGGAAATAGCGAGAGAGTTCATGCGCATGATAACTCCTATCTGGACTACAATGGGCGCTTAACGCCATGCCTGCCTGCCCTAACCCGCCTCCGCCATGCTAGGCGCGGTGGCGGTTCCCGTCAACGACGGCACGGAGTGCGAACCAATTCGGCCGCGCAGCGGGCGGTTCCGCGTCAGCGATCCAGGCCCCGCAGGGGTGGCGGCGCTGACCAAGCGTCGCCACCGCCGGGAGCAGGCACCTGCGTGTCGCGCCTGTGGCTACTTCGACCGGCGGCCGGAGCGCGACGGGCCGCAGCGGCCCGGGACGCCCAATTGCCCTGCCAGACCTGCACCCCGCCACCGCATTTGCCGCTGTCGCCGCCATCCGAAAATTCGACAATTTCCCCCACAAGCATACCCTCACCCACGTGGTCCCCGTCCCAACTCCTCTGGCGCGGCACGGGCCGAGTCAGGGGCACCGCAGCAACCCTAACGCACCTCAAAGAGGCGCACATGCAAGAGACACTCCTGCAAGAGGCACTGCCATGAGCTACAAATAACCTGAGTCCGCATCCTTAGAGACCCTTGTCGACTACACCACTGCGACCATCGCCGGCCTGCAGGCCATCCCAGAGCTGGCCGAGTTTGCCGCGCCTTGGCTCGCGCTCCGCAAGAACCTGCTCGCGGCCCGCGATGCCCGCGACCTGGACCGCTGGGCCCTGCTGGGTGCACAGCGCAAGGTGCAAGTGCTCGATGCGGCGTGGGATGCGGCGATTGGCGACCTGTCTGGGCGGTCGTTCTTGGCGGCGGGCAAAGACGCAAAGCGGTCGCCGTATGCCCAGCTGTTTGGCTCGATCAGCGCCCAAGACGCCAAAAAGCTTGGCGCCAGCAAGGCCACTAGCTTGGCTCGCGACATCTTGGCCAAGGGCGCGGCGCAAGGGCACCCCGAGCTGGGCACGTCCTTGCAGCAGTTGGCACAGGCGACCACGGCGCTGGCCGACGCCGACACCGAGCGAGCCAAGGCGCGCAGCCAGGCGATGACCCACGAGGTGGCGCGGATCGGCCAGCTTGAAGCGGTGGAGCAGCAGACGGCCGAGACCGAAGTAGCCATCTTGATGACCTTTACCGGCCGCAGCGACCTGGTGCGCGCGGTGCTGGCGCCCGACCGGGCTGAGAAGAAGAAGACGGGCGAGGATGCGGCGGTGGGTGCGGTGAAGGACGGGGAGTTGCTGCCGACGTAGGGTGGTGGCGGGCGTGGGTGGAAAGCGGCGGCGATAGACGCGGGGATGCGGCGTGCCCGGCAGGATCGCGGTGGCGATGGCGGTCGGGTGATGGCGTGAGTGGGTGGGATGCGGCTGCACCATGGCCACGGATGGGGCATCCCTGCACGGCGCGCGGCTGCGATCCGCTTGGGGTGGTGGCGGGCGTGGGTGGATCGCAGCGTGCTTGGCGTGTCGCGCGGCGGAGCTCTAGCTAGTTGTCGCCTTTTTCCCGCGTCTCAGGGCGGGTGGACG
>CAISBR010000234.1 GCA_903883645.1 uncultured Myxococcales bacterium
GCAGCATCAACTGCGACTGCCGGCTGGGCGTGGGCGGTGTGCGGCAAGGCCGCCAGAGCGACTGCGAGCCAGCCGGCCATGTGTGCAAATCGTGCCATGTCTCCTGCCCTTGCTGCTTGGCCTGCTGCGCCAGGTCGGCGGAGAGCGTACCACACTGGTGCTGCTTGACCATGCCCTGCTGCGGGTTGAGTCAAGACGTGTGCCGCGCGTCGCCATCCGTGCTATCGTTCAGAGAGCCGCGACGGAGTCCGCCCTTTCTATGTCTACCGCCACGCCCATGCTTGCCCCTGGCACTACCCTTGGCGATGGCTATGTGGTCGAGCGTTCGCTGGGCGGCGGCGGCATGGGCCAGGTCTATTTGGCGCGCGACTTGCGCCTCGACCGCCTGGTGGCCGTCAAGCTGCTCCACGCCGAAGTGGCCGCAAATCAAGAGGCTGAGGGGCGTTTTCGCCGCGAGGCGCGCGCGCTGTCGCGGGTACTTCATCCCAACGTAGTGGGCATCCATGCCTTTGGCCGCCACGCCGAGACCTGGTACCTAGTGATGGAGTACGTAGAGGGTCGCAGCCTAGAGACGATGCTGCAAGAGGGCGCGCTGACTGTCGAGTTGGCCGTTGAGCTGACGCGTCAGATCGCCGCCGGTCTGGCCGAGGCCCACGCGCTGGGCATCGTGCACCGCGACATTAAGCCGGGCAATGTGCTGCTGCGGACGCTGGCGACCGGTGCGCTGCTGGCCAAGGTGGCCGACTTTGGTCTGGCGCGCTCGATGGTGAGCGACGATTCAAATGTGGTTACGCGCGATACCGCGATCTTGGGCACGCCGGCTTATATGGCGCCCGAGCAGATTCAAGCGCAAAAGGTCGATGGTCGCGCGGACCTGTATGCGCTGGCGATCATGCTTTACCAGATGCTGACGGGCCAGTTGCCGTACCAGCGCGAGACGATGCAGGCGATGCTGATCGCCCACCTGATCGACGAGCCACCGCCGCTGACGCCCGAGCAGACGCGCGCGATTCCGGCGGCGATCGACCGCGAGCTGCGGCGCGCCCTGAGCAAACGGCCCGAAGACCGCCATGCCAGCGTGACCGAGTTTGCCCAAGCCCTCGACCGCGCGCTGGGCAAGACCACCTGGAGCGGCGATGGCGAAATCTGCCACTGCCCGGGGTGTGGCAACCATTCGACTTCAGGCGGCTTTTGCGTGCACTGTGGCAGCGCGGTGCCGGCCGAACGTTGCGCGGCGTGTGGCAGCGAGCGGGCGGGCGAGCGCTACGACTGCGAAGTGTGCGGCGCGTCGCTGCTGCAAGGGCCGAGCTCGTCGGCGGCGGTGCTGGGGGCGCTGCGATCGTCGAGTGCGGCGCTGCTGCTGGCGCGACTGGGCGATGTGCAGGGGGCGCAGCTATCTGAATTAGCAGAGACTTTTATCACCGCGGTGGCGCGCGAAGGTGGCCGAACCCTGGCGATGATCGGCGGCGACGCGGTGGCGGTGTTTGGTCTGGGCGGGATGCGCGAAGGCGACACGGCGCGGGCGGTCGATGCGGCCTTGGCGATGACGGCGCGCCATCCGGCCAGTGCGACGGCGAGTCTAAAAGCGGTGGTCGAAGTTGGCAGCCTGATCAGCCGCGGCACAGGCATCACGTGGGGCATGGCGCTGCTAGCCGGCGAAGTGGTCGAAAAGGCGCGCACGGCTTGCCAAAAAGCCCCGCCGGGTACGGTGGTGGTGGGCGATACGGCGTGGCACGACTGCCGCGGCCTGTTCGAGGTGCGCACCGATGGTCGCCAGCGCCAGGTCGTGCGCCGCCGCGATGCGCTGCAGGCCCTGGGCGACTACATGAACCGCGACCCGGTGCGGCCGTTTGTGGGGCGCAGTGCGGAGCTGGTGCAAGCCCAGCGCGCTTGTCGGCGGGTGCGGCGCGACCAGGGGCTCGTTACGTTGGCGGTGGTGGGGCCCAGCGAGGTGGGCAAGTCGCGCGTGCTGGGCGAGCTGCTAAAACGGCTAGAAACTACCGATGATCGCTGGCGTTTTGAGCTGATTCGCTGCAGCCCGCTGAGTGTGCCGAGCGGTTGGCAGCCCCTGGCCGGGCTGGTTCGCGACGCGGTGGTATCGACCGAAGACGAGACGGTGGCGCTGCGGGTGTCGCGTTTGCCGGGCATCCAAGAAGATGACCACGAGCGCTCGGCCCGCCGCGCCCAGGCTTTGTTGCGCATGTTGGGCATGGACGAGGTGGATCCCGAAGGCCAAGCGCCGCGGCCGGCCAGCGATGCCGAGCTTGCTGCGGCGAACGAGGCGTGGGTGGCGGTGGTGCGCGGTCTGTGCCGGCAGCAGCCCATGGCGCTGGTGATCGAAGACCTGCAATACGCCAAACCGATGCTGCTACAGCTACTTGCCCACTTGGCGCGCACGTGTGGCGACGTGCCACTGTGCCTGATTCTGCCGCTGCGGCCCGACCGCGCCGACCCCGTGCTGCAGGCGCTGCAGCTGCCCCCGTCGCGCTTGGTGACGATCGAGCTCGAGCGGCTAGAAGGGGATGAGGCCGAGGAATTTGTTGATGTTTTGCTAGGTGACCACGGCGTGCCCGCGGGTCTGGCGGCGGCGCTGCATCGCTTTGGCGAGGGGCTGCCGGGTCGCATCGAGCAGGCGGTCGACACGCTTATCGACGAAGGACACCTGCAGCTGCACGACGACGCGTGGATCTGGAACGGCAAAGCGGACTTAGACCAGCTGCTGGCGCGGTCGCTGGGTGAGCTTTTGCTGCGGCGGGTCGGAAGGCTGACCCCTGGCGAGCGGTCGCTGCTCGAAGCGGTGGCGGTGGCGGGCGGTACGGCGCCGCGCGGCATGTTGGCGGCCCTGCTGCAGCGCGAGATTCGCCCGGCCGAGACGGATCGCCTAGTGCAAGCCGGCCTTTTGCTCGAGAACCGCACCCAGACTTATGCTGGGCACCGCGAGTGGTCGCTGCGGCCGGCCAGTCTGGCCGAGCTGCTGGTGGGGGCGCTGCCGAAGCAACCACTGCAAGAACTGAATCGCCGCGCGGCGTTGTGGCTCGAAGGGTGGCCAGGGGCAAGGCCGCCCAGCTTGGGTGCCCGTCTAGCGCATCACCACCTCCAGGCCGGCGATGCCGAAGAGGCCGTGCGCCACCTGCTGCGCAACGCCGACCAGGCCGTGCGCGCTTTTGCCACCCGCGATGGCTTTGATACCTATGCTTTGGCTGCAGAAGTGGCCCTTGGTTGGGCCGGCGCGGGTGACCCTGCGGCCCAGGCCGCGCTGGTGCGGGCGCGGGTGGGTCAGGCCGAGACGGGGTTGCGCATTGGCGAGCTGGCCGAGGCGTTGCAGGCCACCGATGCGGCGATCCAAACCGCGGGCGAGCGCGACGACCTAGCGAGCGATCGGGTGCGTGCTCGTTGTATTCGTGGGCAAATTCTAGACAGCCAAGGCTTGCCCGACGAGGCGTTGGCGGCGCTGCGGCTCGCGGTCGAGGATGCGCGCCACACCGGCTCGGGCTTTGGCGCGATGATTTTCGCCCTAAGTCTGGTGGCGATGGTGCTGCTGCGACGCGGTCGCCACGCCGAGGCCGAAGAGCTGGCCCGCCGGGCGCTCGAAGAGACCGCAGGCCGCGAAACCCACGGTGATCGCGAGCTTTTACTGGGCATTGGTCGCTTGCACACTTGGCTGGGGCACACGGCGGCGCGGCGCGGCGAGTATGCGCTGGCCGAGCTGAACTACCTGCGCGCGCAACACGCCTTCGACGAGGCGGGCGACGCTGCCGCGGCGGCGATGGCCGAGCTGTCGCTGGGTAATTTGGCGTGGCGCAGCAAGCAGTTGGCCGAGGCCGAGGCCGTGTACCGCCGCGTCTGGCACCGTTGCGAAAGCCTAGACGACTCGCTAGGTGCGGCTACCGCCCAGACCAACTTGGGCAATGTGCTGCTCGATCAGGGGCGGCCGGGCGAGGCCTTGCAGCTGCTGCGCGACAGCGAGAAGGCGCAGCGGCGGGTTGGGCGCCTAGAAGTCTTAGCCGAGACGCTGCGTTTGCAGGCCCTGGCGCTGCACGACCTGGGGCAGACCGAGGGGGCGCGGCTGGCGGCGCGGCAGGCCGTGCTCCACGCCGAAAAGACGGGGCAAGCGGCGGCGGTGGCGGCGGCTCGCGAGACGCTCGGCAAGCTGGGTGGCTGATCGCTGCGGCAATTGAATATACTAATCGCGATGTTTCTTGTCGTTGCGCTCGCGCGGCTGGCTTACCCGCTGAATCACCTGGGCCGCTACGCCCAGCGCGCGGTCGACCGCTTCATCGACCGCCTGGTCCAGCGCCCGCTCGCCCTGGCCCTTCTGCGTCGGCTTGCTCGGGATAAAAAGCTCGACCACCCGCTGCTCAAGCTGCTGTTTCGCTTGGTAGCGCTGGGCCTTGCGTCGCTCGCGGTCGCGCTGGCGGATGGCAAAGGCCTGCCACTCCGCCTCGCTGGTCCGCACCAGATTGACCACATGCACCGCCACGGCCAGCCCCCAGCCCAGCAGCGGCCACTGGAACCACCACGGCGCACCCTCGAGCACATTGACCGCCAGCAAACCCGCGTTGACCAGCACATAGCTCAGCAGATGACTAGTAAAGCTCTTGCGCGCACTGCGTTTTGCCGCATCGACCAGCACCTTCAGCTCGCGTCGCTCGGTGATCTCGGCCTCGGCCGCCGCCACTTGCTCAGGACTCAGACCCAGCTCGCGCGCCGTCTCGAGCAGCTCGGCCTCGCCAAAGTCGCCCGGCTGGCTTTGCTTGCTCAGCGCGACGTCTAAGATTTCTTGCAGCTCTTGTCGCGAATACTGCTTGCCGTTCGCCATAGTGAGCTCCTATTGCTCTTCGACCGCGTGTACTGGCCCGTCGATCACCGCCGTGCACGCGCCGTCGCTGCCCACCTCGCCGTGGCCGCGCAGCTCAAAGACGGAGGGGCGGCCGCTGCAGTCGGGGTCGGCATAAGCTCTTGCAATGAAATGCGCGTCGCCCAAGCTGCCGTTCGACTCGAAGCTGAAGCGGTAGCGCATGGCGCCGGTTGGGCTGAAGGCGAGTGCCGTCCAGCTCGGGCCGCTCTGCCAGGTGCCTTCGTCGCAGCGCTTGTCGCCGTCTTTGTCCATGGCCGGGTCGCAGCAGCTCTGCGGCGGATTTTGTCCAGTTGTTGCAGGGAATTGACAGGCACTGCCCGCCTCGGGATGCGGCGTCTCGAAGTACAGCTTGGCACCGCGGCCGATCTGCTCAAGCTCGACCCTAGCCTCGATCTCGCGCGACCGATCGCGATACCGCATGAAATTCGGAATGGCCAAGGCCGCCAGGATCGGCACGCCCACCAGCAGGCTCTTTTGCAGCAGCGGATCGCCCACGGCGTGCAGCAACAGACCGTCGCGATCCAGCCGCAGCGCGGTGCCGCCATAGCGTTGGCCTGCTAAGTCCTTGCCAAGCTTATCGAGATACGCCGCCGTGTCTTTGCCCCCCATCGACATCGCCGTGCGCGCATAATCGAGGATCGGCTGGGCATCGAGCACGACGGACCACGCTTCGTCGCCGTCCAGGGCATCAGCAAGAGAGGTAGAAGCGAGTGAATCCGCATCTTTGCGATCCACTGCCGCCTCAAGCGCCGCCACGCTCGGGCCGGCCAGAATCACGTCGTCGACCCGCGCCACCACCACCGTTAGCGACCCGGCATCGATCTGCCACCCCTTCTTGCCCTTGACCTGTACCGGCCGCGGCAGCAGCCCGCCCTTGCCTTGCGCCAGCCCAACGGCCCGCTCGAGCAGCGCATCCGCCTTGGCCGCATCGACCACGCCCAGCGCGCCCAGCCACGCCGGATTGGCCTTTGGCCCCCCGAGCGTCATCGCCAGCAGCGACGCCATCTCGACGCCCACGCACGAGTGACCGGACAGGGCCTCCGTTAAGTCGCCGTACGACAAGCCGATCATCGCTAGGCCCATGGTCGCGCCCGGCAGCGCCATCCGCGCCTCGCTGGGGGTCGACGGCGGCAGCAGCTTGCCCACCCCCGTCGTCAGATCGACCAGATTGACCGAGGCGCGCGTCGCCGCCCAGCCCGTTTTCGGAATCATCCGCGCGCACTTAGGGGGATTGCGCTTGGGCTTGACCACCTCGGCCAGCGCCTGATGGCCCGCCTCGCTGGTGGCAATCCGCACGCCGGTATGGTCACCCATCCACAGCGCGGCGCCAGGAAAAAGTGTGGCAAAAAAGCTAATGTCGGCGCGGATCTTGGGGTCCGTCTCGATCGCGTCGAGCTGCTTGGGGTCGAGCCACGCCAGCACCAAGCGGTCGCCCGCCTCGCGCACCACCGCGGCAAATTGCGGCTGATCGGCCAGCTTGGCCCCACTAGGATGCAGAAAGGCTTCAAAATTGGCCCGCAGCGCCGCTTGTTCCGCCTCGGCCAGGCCGCGGGGTAGCGCCAGCACCGCCAAGTCGTCGCCGCGCTGACCGAGCCAAGCAGTATCGCCATTGATCTCAATATCTTGTGTACTACCCACCTGCTTGCCCAGCTTGATGACGGCGCCCAATTTGCCCAGCAACGCCTGGAACTTGCCGCGATCGGCCACCCGCAGCAGCACCACCGGCAACGGCTCGGCGCGCGTGCCCTGCTTGTGGAGCAAGCGCCGGTCGACGGCCACAGCCACGCCGCGCTCGGGGTCTACGCCCCAATTGACCCAACTAGTGGGCACACTTGGATCCCCGCCCAGCTTCGCCAGCAGTGCGGCGCGGCTCGTGTCGTGCGGTCGCATCGCCTCGGGCACGCCGTCGAGCAGACTCAAGGCGCGTTCGGCACTTTGGTCCAGGTGGCGCAGCTCGGCACCGCCCAGCGTTTGCTCCGCGTCTAGGTCGGCGAGCAGACCGCCCTTGACCCCGCAGGGGCCACAAAGACGCCACGCAGCCACGGCGCCCAGGGCGACTACTGCTAGAATCACTAGAACAATCCAAATCTTGCGCATCGTATCTCCACGCAGTAGAGCGGCTGCCCGCGGCGATGGGCTCAGACGCGCGACGGTTTGCGACGGTCTGTGCTCGCGTGGGCCTGCTTGCGACGATGCTACATCCGCGGCTCGAACCCCGGCAAGCGATTTGCCTTGCAACTACACTAGAGAATGAGCGACGCGTCGCCGTAGCTGTAGAAGCGATAGCCCTGCTCGACCGCGCAGCGATAGGCAAACAGCGCCCGCTCGCGCCCCAGCAGCGCCGCCACCAGCACCAGCAGGCTCGACTGCGGCAGGTGGAAATTGGTCAGCAGGTGATCGACCACCGCAAAGCGATGCCCCGGCACGATGGTCATGTCCGTTTCGCCCATACCAGCAGGCAGTTGCGACCCATTGGCCCGCCGCCCCAAGTGCTCGAGCACGCGCGTAGTGGTGGTGCCAATGGCCACGATTGGCCGGCCTTGTGCCCTAAACTCGCTGAGTTGCTGCGCCGTTTCGTCGCCGATGGCGTAGCGCTCGGGCAGCACTTGGTGCCGGCTCAGGTCGGGCTGGCGCACCGGCAAGAACGTGCCAGGGCCCACATGCAACGTCAGCGAAAGCACCGGAATATCTGCGCTTTGCAGCGCGGCCAGCAGCTCGGTCGACAGATGCAGACCCGCCGTCGGCGCCGCCACCGCCCCGGCATGGCGGGCATAGGTGCACTGGTAGCGCGGCTTGTCAGCCTCGTCGTCGCGACCGCCGCGGATATAGGGCGGCAGCGGCACATGCCCGCAGCGATTGAGCAATTCGGCCAGGTCGTCGGCGCCAGCCAAGTCGATGCGCGCGCGCCCGCCCTCGCCCACCTCGACCACGATCGCGCTCGCGCCACCTTCAATCTCTAGCGTTTGCCCGACCTTAAGACCCTTCGACGCCTTGTACAGCACCGGCTGACCCTGCAGGCTGCGGTCGGTGCCACCCAGGGGCCGCTCGAGCAGCAGCTCCACCGCGCCACCACTGGGCTTTTTCGCCCGCAGCCGCGCCGGCACCACCTTAGTGTCGTTGACCACCAGCACCGCGCCCTTGGGCAGCAGCCCCGGCAGATCCAGCACGCTGTGGTGCCGCAACTCCCCATTCTGCCTATCGATCACCAGCAGGCGGGCGGCATGGCGCGGTTCGACCGGGCGCTGGGCGATCGCCGCCTCGGGCAGCCCAAAATCGTACGACGCTAGCTGAAGATCCAATGGCGTTACAGGCACTTGCGGGGGTAGCTGCGTCACAGTGTGCTCCGCGAAAGGCGGTCGAGCCAGCAGGCGCCGTAGCGGCGGGTCGACACCACTTCCCAAGCGTCACCCAGCCAGGCGGGGTCCAGGCCGCTGCGGCTTTCGACCAGCACATCGGCGTCGGGCTTGAGCAGTGGCAACTCAGCAAGAAGCTTAAGAATTGGCGCATGCAAATCGGCGTCGTAGGGCGGATCAAACCAGACCAGATCGAACCTTTCGCCCCGTTGCGCCAGCTGGCGTAATGCCGCCCCCGCCTCAGCCACGATCACTTCGAGTCCCGCAACGAGACGGGTGTGTACAGCATTTTCGCGAAGCAATTTAGCCACTTCAGGATTCTGCTCTATGGCTACGGCCCGGCTGCAACCGCGCGACAGCCACTCGAGTGCCACAGCGCCCGTACCCGCGCAAACGTCGAGCGCGACCTGACCGTCAAAGAAGCCGCCGAGCTGGCTCATGGCCGCGCCCCGCACCAGCTCGCTAGTTGGCCGCACCGTCAGGCCTTCGGGCGCAACTAAGCGCATTCCCTTACTTTTTCCAGAGATAATGCGCATGCCGACGATCCACCGCGGCGATCGCGGCGCGCGCACGATGCCACAACCGCTGCGACCGTGCTATCCTTGGCGGGCAATGGCGGCAAACGCGTTCAAAATCCTTGCGTTCTTGCTGTTCAGCATAGCCTGTTCGCGAGAGCCCGCGCTGCAGACCCCCCCGCCGGCGCAGCTGCCCGAAGCCAATGATCTGCGCCAGCGCACGGCCGCAGTCAGCTTGCGCTTTGAAAACGGACCGATCGAATGGCAGGACCCGGCCGCCGGTAGTGATCGCCTCAGCGTGGCGGCGGTGTTTGCCGACGTCGACCGGCGCGATCTCGACCTGTTGGGCACCCTAGTTGGCCAGCCGGGCAACGTCAGCACGCAAGTCGGTCTCGATACGTGCGTGCGCCAATCTGAGGCGAATCGACCCCTTGGCGCGGCAAGTTCGACCCGGCCGCACAGCTGGATGCAGCTTTTAGATGTGGGCAACCTCGAGCTGCGGGCTGGCGCCAAGCGCGAGCCGTTGCGGGTGCAGCTGGTGCCGCAGGTCATCGAGTCGGCGCGCGGCGTGCGCTATGATCTGGCGATCGATCAGGCACGTACGTGGCTACAGGCCGGCGCGCTGAGCTTGCACGGCACCGGTGGCGACGGCGTGGCGGCGTTTCATGCCAGCGTCGCGGTGCCCCGGCCGGTGCGGATCAGCCATGTCGGCCAAGTGGCAGTGCGGCAAGGGCTTGTCGAGGGTGTGGGGCGCGACGAGACGCTACTGCTGCGCTGGGGTTCGATCGATGGAACCGCCGAGCTCGAGCTGCTGGTGGGTAGCGACGAGCCGGGCACGCTCAGCTGGCTGCGCTGCAACCTGCGCGACGACGGCGAATTCGCCGTGCCGCCGGCGCTGACCGAGCAACTGCCTGCGCGATCGCCACAGCGCCCATGGCTGGTGGGGCTGGTGCGGCGAGTCCGCGTTGAAGTGCCTGGGTTTGCCGGTAAGTTACTGTCGCTCGAACTGGCTGATCGCGTGCGGCTCCAGTAGCGCCTAGCCCTTCTTGGGGCCAAACAGCTTCTCTAAGAACGAAGGCTCTTTCTTCAGAGGCACTTTCGGCGGCATGGGCACAGCGGCCGAGCTGGTGCGGCTAGCGCGCCGAACGCTGACCGCCTCGAGCCGCCCGGTGGGCGCCGCTGTACCCGACTTGCGCCGTTCGATCAGCAACTTCTCGCGCTGGGCATCGATGTGGCGCGGGTCTAGGGCCAAGCAGGCTTCAACATGCTTCGACGCCTCGCGCATGTCACCGTGCATCTTGTTCCACACGGCGAGATAGTAGTGCGATTGTGCCACTGATGCTGATTTATCTTTACTATCAACAACTTCCATCCACAGATCGCGCGATCGACTGATACGGTCGGCTTCGGCATTGGTGGTGTTGTTGAACACCGCCCAGCCGAGACCGACCTTGGCCTCAAGCAGTTCGCTGCCCGTCAGAGCGCGCGAAGCCAAGCTGAGGCCGTCTTGGGCGACCTGCCAATCGCGCCGTTGCAGGGCGAGGCGACCGCGCGCGAGGTAGACCTTCGCCGTATCGGGCGAGATCTTCACCTGCAGGCGAGTGCTCGACGACATGGACTGGGGCATCGGCGCGGTCATCGCCTCGACGAGCTTGGCCGTCTTGGCCGACTCGAGCGTCTGCAGGTAGGCGGCGCGCTTGTTCGCATCGCTGAGCATCGCGTGGGCGACGGTGATGGCCTGAAACGCCCGGGTCGCGTCGGCGCGCAGCTTGGGATTGACCAAAAACACCGGTAAATCGGGGTGCACCACCTTGGCCAGGCGAAAGTAGGCGTCGCGCACATCGCCCGCCGTAGCTTCGCGGGTAATCAGCAGCACGGTAAAGTGGTCACCCTCGGCCGCGATCGCGCTGAGAATGGACTGCAAGGCAGATTGGGAATCAAGCGTGGGCGTGCTCATGGGGTCGGCGAGCCTTCGTCACGTGAGGGGTGTACTGCGGTCCAGTGCAACCGCAGTAACTGTTTGAGCGTAGGGCATCGCCGGTACAGACGCAACGGCTTTTGCGGGGGAGTCCTTACGGCCGCGGCGCGGCCCCGCACTGGCCCTTGGTGCACACCGCGCCGGGGCCACACGGGCTGCCGTCGCTGGCGGGGATTTCTGCGCAGTCGCGGCCGGTTTGCCACGTCGCGGTGCAGTGCGACTCCTTGCAGTCGCCGCTATGCAATGAGCCGAGGTCAAAGCGAAGTCGCGAGAGCAGCAGCTGATCGCCGCCCTTGCCGCCGGTCCACACGTTCGAGATGGACCACACCTCGTTGGCGCCGCCGCGGGCCAGAGCCAGAGGCATCTCGATGCCGAGCCAGGGCGCCCGGTAGCGACTTTGCAGGCGCCCGCCCCAACATTCGAGCCACAGGCCGCCGTCGCGGGCTTGGCCCAGCGCCAGCCAGTCGGCGTCGCCAGCAACTACAGCCTCAGGGGCCGCCCGTGGCACCAATGTCGATTCGCCAACGACGCCGTTGGCATCAATGCGCAGCAAAGTCCACGGTTCGTTGCGATCGCCCGGGTGTAGGCCGGCAGTTAAGATCGCCACTCCGCCTAGCGCGGTGGTAATCCCTAGCAGTTCGGCCGCCCGCGGCAGATGGCGCTGCTCTACCTCGCGCTGCCACAGCACCTTGCCATCGGCGGCGGCGAGTCGGGCCAGCCACCAACCAGCGCGACCACCGGCCGCCGGTCGGCCTAGTAACACCGCGTCGCCGCGCAAGATTCCGACCGCAGCGGTCACAGGTGTCGGCAGCGCCACCGCCACCTCCCACACCGAACCGCCCTCGCCGTGAAGCCGCGCCACCCGAGCCCCAGCGGGCTGCTGCAGCACCACAAGCGCGGCGCCATCGGTCTGCCCCACCAGACCCGCCAGCGGCATGGGTAGCCGCCGCGCCTGGGCTTGGCCGTCGGCCTGCCAATGGCCCAGCAGCGCACCGCCGCGCTCGCCGGCCCACAGGGCGTTGCCCGCTTGCACCGCCAGCATCGGGCCGGTAGCCACCAGGGCTGTGGCAGGCTCGACCGCCGCGGTGGTCTGCCAAATTGGCCGGCCAATGGCATCAAATGCCGCGCCGCGCAGGCGGTCTTGCGTCTCGCGCTGCACCACGACGACGCGCTCTTGGCCGGCGACCAGGGCGATGGGGCGGTCGGCTGCAAACTCGGCGAGCCAGCGGCGCAGCAGCGGGCCCGCTTGGGGCTCGGTGGCGCTGCTGGGCAGGTTGGCTGGCGCGTCGCTGGCCGTCGCTGCATGGGGCAAGGTTGTTGCCGCGGCAGTTCTAGGGCTGCCGGCGGGGGCCTTGGCTTGTGGGGCTGCCTGACGCCCACAGCCCAGCAGCGCGGCGAGCGTTAGGCCGATCCATAACGGCAAACGACTTGTACTATTCAAGCGTTGCATACTGTTATCCTCGCCGGTGAGCGCCGCGACGCACCCGCCCGAGCGCCCTACCGTAGACTGCCAAGTAGCGGTCTGCCGAGCGATCCCACGAAAAATCGGTATTCATTCCGGTGCGCATCAGCTGCCGCCACACTTGCGGCTGGCTGTAGTACACATCGAGCGCGCGATCGACGGCCCACTGCAGACCTTGCAACGTATCATGATCATAGGTAAAGCCCGTGGCCGTACCCTCAGCAATCGTTCGCGGCGTCGCCGGCACCACCGTGTCGTACAGACCACCCACCGCTCGCACAATCGGCACCGTGCCGTAGCGCATGCCATACATTTGCGTAAGTCCGCACGGCTCATAGCGACTTGGCATAAGCACCGCGTCCGCGCCGGCTTGCAGCACATGGGCCAGGTCGGGCTCAAACCCGATGCGCACCCGCACGTGGTTATGAAATTGATTCTCAAGTTGCTGAAAGCGGTCTTGCAGCGCCGCATCGCCCTTGCCCAGCAGGACCAGCCGCACCGAGCGCGAGGCTAGGTAAGGAACCAGATCTGCTAGCAAATCTAACCCCTTCTGCGCCGACAGCCGCGACACGATGCCGAACACCGGATGGTTGTCGTCGGGGTCCATGCGCGCCATACGCAGCAAGGCCTGCCGGCACGCCGCCTTGCCCGACAGGTCGCTTGCGTCGTAGCCCTTAGCTAAGTACGTGTCACTGCTCGGGTTCCAGATGTCGGTGTCGATGCCGTTCAAGATGCCGTACAGGCGATTGCCATGGGTTCGCAGCACGCCGTCCATGCGCTCGCCGTAGGCCTCTGTGCGAATTTCTGAGGCATAGCGTGGGCTTACCGTGGTTATGGCGTCGGCCGTGGCGATGCCGCCCTTTAGCCAATTCATGGCGCCGTAGTATTCCAAGATTTCGGGTCGAAGCAGCTCGGGGCCCAGGCCGATGGTTGGCAGCTCGCTCGCGGCAAAAGTGCCCTGGTAAGCCAGGTTATGAATCGTCAGCACCGACGCCGTGTTGGGCAGCAGCCGCCGGTACGGGCCCGCCAGATACACCGGCAGCAGCGACGCGTGCCAGTCGTGGGCGTGAACAATGTCGGGGTGGCCGCCCAGCAGCCGGTGCGCCGTATTCAGCACCGCTCGGGCAAAGGTCGAAAATCGTGCGGCATCGTCGCGGTGACCGTATACGCCATCGCGCTCAAAAAGAACTGGGCAATCAACGGCATAGGTGCGCAACCGCCCACGTTGCGAGGGCCCAGCGCTGTCGCCCTCGTCGCTATGACTCCAGGCGGGGTGCTCCAGCGGTTCGCCGCGCGCCACGATGCGAAAGATCTGGCTGTCGAGCCGATGCCCGCCGACCCACACCTGCGACACCACGCCCGTGTCGACTAACCGGGCGCCCTTGCTAGCAATTGTGGTGCGCACCGCGGCATAAAGCGGCACGTACACAGCCACATCGCAACCGCGGTGGGCCAGGGCTTTGGGCAGCGCTGCGGCGACTTCGCCCAGTCCACCTGTCGAGATCCACGGCGTAACTTCCGCCGCGGCAAAGGCCACGCGCAATGGACCGACCATGTTCCACTCCCACCCGCAAATCGGCTCGGCCTGGCGAGCTACCCCAGCATCCGAAATTATCTTTGAATTAAGCTGAATTACTAGGTCTTGCCGCTAGCTGCCGTTGCCGCGGATCGGGTCATTCGAGTGCCGTTGCGTGACCACGATGCGGTCGGCAAAGGCCTTGTACGCCTCTGACGTAGCGCCGTCTTGTTCGAGCATCGCCGCCATGTCGAGCGCGATCTCGATCGGCCCTTCTTTGGGCACGTACGTCCCCTTGGGCAACACCACGATTCCCTTGGGCGAAATAAACGGAAACCGCAGCGCATCCGCTTCTTTGTCGTAGCCGATCGTGACGCCCTCGGCGATGACGACGTTGGTGTCGGCGAGCACGTTCTTGAGCCAGCAGTGGCGGCCGACCCGGTCGCGGCTGCACAACACGCTGTTCTCGATGCTAGCGAAGCGGTGGAAATAGCAGTCAACACCGGCAATTACGCCCACTAGCATCGCGCCCGACACGATCGTGCCTTCGCACACCAGCGAGTCGACCACTTGCCCAAACTCGCGCTGCTTGCCGGCCAGCACAAACTTGGCGGGCGGCAGCTGGTACGGCATCGAGCGGATCGGCCACTTGCGGTTGTACAGGTTAAAACTAGGCACCACTGCTCGCAAATCCATGTTCGCGTCAAAGTAGCTGTCGAGCGTGCCCACGTCGCGCCAATACGGCTTGGCGTCCGCCGCCTCGCCCGGCACCACGTTGGTGGCAAAGTCGTAGATAAACACCCGCGCGCCCTCGCGGACCATGCGCGGGATGATGTCCTTGCCAAAATCATGACTACTATCGTGCAGCTCCGCGTCGCGCACCAGCACATCCTCGAGCACTTTGCGCTTGAAGAAGTAGTTGCCCATCGACACCAAGCACTGCTCGGGATTGCCCGGGATGGTCGCAGCCTCCTCGGGACTCGGCTTTTCTTGGAATCCGGTGATGCAACCCTGGGTATCGACCTGGATCACGCCAAAGTGCCGCGCCTCGGCCTTGGGCACCGGAAATGCGGCGATGGTCAGGTCGGCGTCGATGGCGACGTGGTGCGCCTCCATCTGGTCCACGGCAAACTTGTAGATGTGGTCGCCGCCAAACACCGCCACATGATCGGCATGATCATCGTGAATAAGATTGAGGTTTTGATAGATCGCGTCGGCTGTGCCTTCGTACCAGTGCTCACCGCGGCGCATCTGCGCGGGCACCGGCTCCACAAACTGGTCCGACAGCGTGCCGCCCAAATTCCAGGTGTGATTCAGGTGGCGAATCAGCGAGCTCGCCATGTACTGCGTCAGCACGTGGATGCGGTAATAGCCTGAATTGATAAAGTTCGACAGTACGAAGTCGATGATGCGGTAACGGCCGCCGAACGGCACGGCGGGCTTGGCGCGGTGCGAGGTTAGGGGGGCCAGCCGGGAGCCTTTGCCGCCGGCCATGATCATGGCGAGTGTACGGGCCATGGGTCCTCCGTGGTCGTGCGGCCAGAATCGGGGCCGCATGGGCAAGCATCATCGCCTCAAGCAGCGGCGAAGTCGATAGCTTGAGACCCGTTCGCTGCGTTGCTAGTATTAGCTTCGCGACCGCGCGGGACGCAAAGGATTTTTGATGAGAAGCCTGTCTACACTCGCCTTATGGGGCGTCGCGATCGCTTTGGCCGCGTGCGGTTCTGCAGCGTCGACCGCCAGCTTGGCTGTAACCGCCACCGGCGACACCGGCTTGCTTGCCGACAGCTTGGCCAGCAGCGACACCACCCAAGCGAGCGACATCAGCGGCAGCGACGCCAAGGGTAGCGACCTCGCGACCACCGATGCCGTCAAAAGCGACGCCAAGGCCGACAGCAACGCCGATACTGCGACCGATAGCGGCCCAGAAGTCACTGTGCCCAACACGGTTTGCGGCGACTCGTTCTGCGGCGAGGGCGAAGACTGCCTGAGCTGCGCCTACGACTGCGGCGAGTGCACGGCCAAGTGTGGCGACAGCCAGTGCGGCGGCGGCGAGACCTGCAGCACCTGCCCCAGCGACTGCGGACAGTGCCCAAACACTTGCGGCAACGGCACTTGCGAGCCCAGCGAGAGCTGCGTCAGCTGCGTGGCCGACTGCGGCCAGTGCCCCGGCAACTGCGGCGACGGCACCTGCAACCCCGGCGAAGACTGCGCCGCCTGCCCCAGCGACTGCGGCAAGTGCAGCAACACCCCGTGCGACCCGTTTGGCTCCAAAGGCTGCAAAGCCAATGAACAATGCTACCCGTACACCGGCAGCGGCCTCGTGTGCCTGGGCACCGGCAGCAAGGGCGTCGGCGTGGCCTGCAGCTACCTGATCGACTGCGCCAAGGGCTTGGTCTGCGTCAACAGCGCGTGCACGCAAATCTGCGACATGACGGGCAAATCGGGCTGGGGCTGCCCCGGCGGCAAGCAGTGTGTGCAGCTGGGCCAGCAGGGCAGCGACGGCGCCGCAGTAGGCTCCTGCTTGTAAAACAGTTACTTACTAGCCTTGTCGCGGGCGATGTGGGCGCTAAAACCGCTGGCCAGCCAGTCGGGCCGCTCGAGCGCAATCGCCTGGCCCGTTGTGCCAAAAGCCTTGCCGCCAAGCCGAGATAGCGGGTCTAGGGCCAGCGGATCGACGCCGCCCAGGGTCTCGCTCCACAGCGCATCGTCGACGTGAAAGCACACGATCTCGCCGATGACGAGCGCCTGCATCGCCGGCTTGCCCAGCCACACGAGCTGATCGAGCTTGCACTCGAGCTGCACCTTGCAGCTGGCCACCCGCGGCGGCTTGATATAAACACTAGGCAGCGTAGGCAGTTGCATGGCCTCTAACTCCGACGTACCCGGCGGCAGCTCGGTGGCACTTTGGTTGACCGCCTCGGCATGGATCACACTGGGGATATTGACGACAAATTCGCCCGTGGCCTGGATATTCGCAAGCGTATCCTTGGGTTGCATCGCACCATCGACACGCCGCTGCCCCACCGACAGACATAGCAGCGGCGGCCGGCTCGCCACGCCCGTAAAGAACGAGAACGGCGCCAGGTTGCTGCGACCTTGGGCATCGAGCGTCGTTACCCAGGCGATCGGTCGCGGCACAATGGTCGAAATCAGCAGAGCGTAAGCGTCTTTCGGCGAGATCGTGGCAGAGTCAAAGCGCATGGCGGTCCTTGGGCCCGGCTTGGGCTCCGCAAGCTTACCTTGCCCGCGCTTGACCGGCGACGGCGGCCGGCGGACCATGCGCCACGTGGCCGTGCTCGCCTATGGCCCAGGAGTCGCAATGACAGCAAGTTACGAGGTAGTGGTGGTCGGCGGCGGCCCGGGCGGCTATGTCTGCGGCATCCGCTTGGGGCAATTTGGCAAGAAGACGCTGGTGATCGATGCCAGCAAGCTGGGCGGCGTGTGCCTAAACGTGGGCTGCATCCCGTCGAAGGCCATGATCCATGCGACCAAGACCTACAAAAAGGCCAAAGACGGCGCGGTGATGGGCGTGATTGCCAAAGACATCGCGGTCGATCTGAAGCAGATGGTGGCCTGGAAAGACGGCATTACCAACAAGCTGTCGGCAGGCGTGGGGCAGCTACTCAAAGCCAATAAAGTCGATGTATTGCAAGGCAAGGCCGTGCTCGATGGCCCGGGTCGGCTGATCGTAACTAAGCCCGACGGCTCGACCGAGACGATTCTGGCGCAGGCGATCGTGCTCGCTACGGGTTCTACGCCCATTCAGATTCCGGGATTTACCTTTGATCATCAGACGATCCTCGACTCGACCGACATGCTGTCGCTGCGCGAAATCCCCGGCAAGCTCGCGGTGATCGGCGGCGGTGTCATCGGCCTCGAGCTGGGCGAAGTGTATGCGCGCATGGGCACGCAGGTCACCGTGGTCGAGGCGATGGAGCGCGTGCTGCCGTTTTTCGACGCCGATGTGGTGCGGCCGCTGCAGCAAAAGCATGCGAAATTGGGCCTGAAGTACCTGGTCTCGCACAAGGCCAAGGGCTGGCAAGCGGGTGCGACGGGCGGCGCGGTGCTGCAGCTCGAAGACAGCAAGGGCCAGCCGGTCGAGCTGGCGGTCGACAAGGTGCTGGTGGCAGTGGGGCGGCGGCCGACCAGTGCGGGCCTTGGGCTCGAAACGGTGGGTCTGCAGCCCGATGCGCGCGGTTTCATCAGCGTCGACAAGCAGTTGCGTACCAGTGTGCCCGGCATTTTTGCCATCGGCGATGTGGCCGGCGCGCCCATGCTCGCCCACAAAGCCAGCCGCGAGGGCGAGGTGGTGGCCGAGGTGATCGCCGGGCACAAGGGCGCCGCGATGGATGTGGCCTGCATCCCCAACGTGGTCTACACCGACCCCGAGATCGCGACTGTGGGCCCGACCCTGGCCGAGCTCGACAAGGCAGGGGTCAAGTACAAGACCGGCAAGTTCAATTTTGGTGCGCTGGGCCGCGCGCTTACCGCCAATGCCGGCGAAGGTTTTGCCCGCATCGTGACCGACGAGAAGGGCGGCATCTTGGCTGTGCACATCGTGGGGCCCGAGGCCAGCGAACTGATTGCCGAAGCGGGGCTAGCGGTCGAGATGGCGGCCACGGCTGAAGACATTGCGCTGACCGTGCACGCCCATCCGACCCTGGCCGAGGCTCTGCTCGAAGCGGCGCTCGCGGCGACCGGCCAGCCCTTGCACCAGTTAAATAGCTAGATCTAGGGCTTTTCTAGCGCCGTCTCGACCTGATCGCGAATCGCCCGCAGCGCAGCCTCGTCGCCACCGCGGTAGATTCCCAAGATCTTGCCCTCTTGGTCGAGAACATAGCTCGTCGGCAGCTGTGGCGGGCGCAGGCGCTCGGCAGTCTTTTGCCCCGCATCCCAGGCGATCGCAAAGGGAATCTCGCGGCCGGCCACAAACCGCACCAGCGCCTCTTTGTCTTCGTCTAGGCTCACCGCCAACACCCGCAAGCCCTTGCTTTGCAGCCGTTGGTAAAGCTGGCTGTGGTGCGTCATCGCCTGGGCGCACGGGATGCACCAGCTCGCCCACAACTCGACCAGCGTCACTTTGCCCAGCAACTGGGGCAGTTCGATGGGCTGGCCGGTGCGCCAATCGACGGCCTCAATGGTCAGCGCCTCGCCAACAGCCGGCACCTTGACTTCGTGCAGCGGTGCGGCCGAGCAACCGATCGCCACCGCCAGCGTCGTCAGCAGCGCCGCCAACATTCGAATCTGTAACAGTCTTGCCATAGGTTTATCCGTCTGCGGTTTTCCCGCTTGCCGCCGCGCCGCCCGGCAGGTTAGCTTGCGACCGTTGCTAGGCCAGCGCAAGCCGCGCCCGTGCCCGCCGAGGTTGTCCATGTCCGAGCCCGCCAGCAGCCCTTCTGAGGTCTTGTTCCCCGCGCCAGACGCGCCAGCGGGTACGTACAAGCTCGATCTTAAGCTGGGTTTTCGCTGCAACAACAAGTGCGTGTTCTGTGTGCAGGGCGACAAGCGCGACCACGTGCTCGATCTGAGTACCGAAGAGGCGCTCGAGCGCCTGCGCCATGCCCGCGCCCATTGCGACGGCCTGCTGCTGACTGGTGGCGAGATCACCATCCGCGAAGACGTGCCCGAGATCATCGCCGCTGCCAAAGCGATGGGCTACACCACCATCCAGGTGCAGACCAATGGCCGGCGCCTGGCTTACAAAAGCTATGCGCAGGCGCTGGTCGAAGCCGGTGCGACCGAGTTCAATCCCAGTCTGCACGGCCACGTCGCCGCGCTGCACGACGGACTGGTGGGCGCCAAGGGCGCGTTTGTGCAGTGTACCGCCGGCATCAAGAACCTGACTGACATGGGCCAGCGCGTGCTCACCCAGACCGTGATCACCCGGCAGAACGTCACGTTCCTTCCCCAAATTGCTCGGCTTTTGGTGTCGCTTAAAGTCAGCCAGATCCAGTTCGCCTTTGTGCACGCCCTGGGCACCGCGGCCGAGACTTGGGACGACACCGTGCCGCGCTACCGCGACGTGCAACGCTACTTGCCGCTCGCCCTCGACATTGTGCGCGCCGCCGGCATTTTCACCATCACCGAAGCCGTGCCGTTCTGCTTCCTGCGCGGACGCGAGTGGGCCGCCATCGAACCGCGTTTGCCCAGCACCACCGTGTACGACGGCGACATCGAGATCGGCGACTACGAGCGCTACCGCATGGAGGCCGGCAAGCTCCACGGCCCGCCTTGCGAAAAATGCACCTGGAATCAGGCCTGCGAAGGGCCTTGGCGCGAATATCCCGAAAAATACGGTTGGGACGAGTTTGTGCCCCGCGACGATGTCCCGCCCGACTTGCGATGAACCCCGCGATCACCTGCGACGTGGCGATCGTCGGCTCTGGCCCTGCCGGTGCCGCAGTCGCCCGACACTTGGCACCCTTGTGTCAGGTCATTGTTTTTGAAGAGGGATCGCGCGCCAAACGCGAACATCTTGGCCGCGACGCCTTCTACGCGCTGGCGCATCTGTACCGCGATCTCGAGGAACTGTTCGTCCAGGTCTTTTTACGCCGCTTGCGGTGCGCTACGACTTGACCCCGGGCGATCACGCATCTATTTGGCGCGTGTCGTATGGCCAGCGATCCGCAACTGGGCGCGGTGGGGCCCGACTTTGCCCTGCACGGCGCCCGCGGCATCTGGGTGGCCGACTCGAGCGTCTTCCCCAGCAACACCGGCGTGAATCCGCAGACCGCGATCCTGGCGCTGGCGACGCTGTGCGGGCAGGCCGTGGCGCAGCAACTGGGTCTCGCGTAGTCGCCAAAAAGGCCAAGGGCCCGAGCGTTTCCGCCCGAGCCCCCAGCTTAGCTTGTCGCTGTAACGACTTACTCGGTCTCGTTGTCGCGGAAAATCGCGGCCGAACCTTGCATGTCGCACTCGGCGCCGGTCGACTTGGGGTCGCCGCGGCCGACGAGCTGGAACGTCGACATGGTGGTGTCGCAGTCCAAGTCGCCGTTGGCTTCAGCGGTGAAGACCGCAGCGCCGTAGATGCCCGAGCTCTGGTAGCTGTACAGGAAGTAGTGCTGATCGGTGATGGCGAACTTGAGCGCCGACCAGGTGGCGTTGTTCCAGTTGGCCGGATTCGAGTCGCAGCGCTCGTCGTTGTCAGCGTCGTTCTGGTCGATGCAGCACGAGGTGCCGGTCGGCGTGCCGATGGCATTCGCGGGGAACTGGCACTCGATCTTCTTGCCGGTGCCCTTTTCAGCGCGCGGCGAGCTGTAGTACGAAGCCGAGCCCTTCTTCAGCAAGTCGAGCATCTCGTTGGCTTCCGCAGCCTTCGCCGAGCGCATGTACTTGGTGAACTGGGGAACGGCCACAACGGCGAGGATCGCGATGATGGCAACCACGATCATCAATTCGATGAGGGTGAAGCCCTTTTCATTACGGAAATTCTTGAGCATTTCTTAACTCCTGTCCGGCGCTTGCATGCCGGTAAGTGCGCCACGCTGACCCGTCCGGCACTCGCCGTCGGCCAACCGCTGTCACGTTAGGGGTACCCACTGGGCCCCGGGGATGACCAGTACGCCTAATTTAGATACCCGAAAGAGCTTTCCGCTGGGGAGGCTCCCGCGACCGGCGGTGCGGCCGCATACATCACTCTTGCACGAGCGGTGCCAACCCGTGCCAAGTTAAGTAAACGGTATGAATATATGGCGATAATCTGCGGTCACCAGCCGTTTGTGCAGGCGACAGAATCAGGCGCAATGGACGCGATGCGGCAGTTGGATGACAAAAAACGTCACCCCGCAGTGTCACACTTGCCGTTAGCCGTTGCCCGTATCGGCGCCGTATTTGGCGAGCTTGTAGCGCATGGAACGGAAGGTGAGGCCGAGTAGGCGGGCCGCGTCCGTCTTGTTGCCGGCGGTCTGGCGCAGGGCGGCTTCCATCACCCCGCGCTCGAAGCGGTCGATGAGCGTCTCTAGATCCACAGGACTATTCGTCTTTTCGAGCCACCGGTCTACGGCATCGATGGTGCGCTGCACCTGTTCGGCAGGCTTAACTAGGGCGTCGTCGCGCAACGTGCCGGCGCCACTGCCCGCCAGCCAGCTCGACTGGCCCGGGTCGGGCAGCCACGCTGGCGAGATGCGGTCGCCGGGCTCTAGGGCCACGGCGCGCTCGACCACGTTCTCGAGCTCGCGAACGTTGCCGGGGTAGGGCAGCGTGCTCAGCACCGTCTCGGCCTCGGGATCGAAGTCCTTGATATCACGCCCCATACGCTGGGCGAATTGGGCCAAGAAGTGCCGAGCCAGAGGCAGAATGTCTTCGCGGCGCTCGCGCAGAGGGGGCATGCGCACTTCAATGACATTTAAGCGGAAATAAAGGTCCGCGCGAAACCGCCCCTCTTGCACGGCCTCGCGCAAGTTGCGGTGGGTTGCCGCCACCACGCGCACATCGACGGCCACCTCGCGCGTGTCGCCAACCGGCGTAACCACCCGTTCTTGCAGCACCCGCAAGAGCTTGACCTGTAGGCCCAGACTGAGCTCGCCGATCTCGTCGAGGAAGATCGTGCCGCTGGCAGCCGCCTCGAACAGGCCCTTCTTGTCTTTGCTCGCTCCGGTAAAGCTGCCGCGCACATGACCGAACAGCTCGCTTTCCATCAGTTGTTCGGGGATCGCGCCGCAGTTTAGCGCTACGAACGGCCGACTTTTGCGGTCGCTGCCGTCGTGGAGCATGCGCGCCACAAGCTCTTTGCCGGTGCCCGATTCGCCTTGAATCAGCACAGACGACGGCGTGTTGGCGATGCGGCGAATCAACTGCACCACATCGTCCATCGCCTTAGACTTCCAGATGAATTGCGCCTTCTTTGCCGAGCCCTGCGCCAGCTTCTTCTTGAGCTGCTTGTTTTCTTCGACCAGCTGCGACTTCTCAAGGCACTTCTGAATGATCAGGCGGACTTCGTCGAGCTTGAACGGCTTGACGATATAGTCGTAGGCGCCACGGCGCATGGCGTCGAGAGCCGTCTCAGTGCTCGAAAATGCAGTCATTACAATAACTTGCGTGTTCCAGTCGCTGGCCTTGACCGCGTCGAGCAGCTCAAAGCCGCCCATGCGCGGCATGCGCAGGTCGGTGAGCACCAGATCGAAATGGTTCTGCTGCAACTGCTCGAGCGCGCGCTGGCCGTTGCTGGCCACCTCGACCTCGTGGCCCTCTTTACGCAGAAAGATCGTGAGGAATTCGCGGAGCGAGAGCTCGTCGTCGACTATGAGCAGGCGTGCCATGGCGGGCTCCAGGGTGGTGGGGGACCGCCGGGGCCGGAAGCGGTCGCGCGGACTGTCGCGACATCGCTGCGATCGTAGCACAAAATGCCCGGGCGATGGCAAACGCGGTGTGGCGGATCAGGGGAGTAGGCGGGCGGCGTGAGCGGGAATGGTAGTGTTCTCGAAGGTATTTGGCGTATCGCCTGGATTGACCGCCACCCGCAGCCCGGTCGCGAGCCGCCAAACCATCGGCAGCACGTGGGTGCTGTGCTTGCCCAAAAAGTCTTTGAGACCACTGACTAAAGTTGCCGGCGCCGCGCCCGTAAGCGCGGGTTCAGGAACGGCCGGACCCAAAAGCGCTGCTTGCGTCATCGCCGGCGGCAGCGCCGTGGCCAATCGCGCGGCAGGCAGCTTGGTCAAGTCGTCGCTGAGCCACCAGCCTCCCCCCGCCGCAGCTACGGTAAGCGCGCCAAAGTCCACCTCGTCGGCGGTGAGATCGCGCAGCAGCACCGGGTCCGCGTCGCACGCCACCGCCAAGCAGTAGGGCCAGCGCACGGCCAGGGTTCGCAGCTGGCTTGGCAAGAAAGACCAGACGGCGCCAAAGGATTCGAGCGCGATGTCGTTGCCCTGGCGCCACGCGCCGACCCGGCCGATCGTGCCCAGCGGCGGCGCACCCACGGCGAGCAATCTTACCTTGGGACCAGCAGCATTCTTGATTAATTCCAAAGCTTTGACATAGGCCTGCATGCCGGTAAGTGGCGCGTGGCGCGTACCCTCCCAGGTGCCGGCAAAAAGGAAGTCGATCTTCAAAAGCGTGAGCCCAGCATCGCCCAGAGCCTTGATCGCGCTGGCTAGATACGCCGCTGCGTCGGGGTGAGTTACGTCGAGGACGCGCATATTACCGTTCTTCAAGTGGTTGTAGGTCGCGCCGCCCACAAACCAGTCGGGGTGCTGGGCGACGATTGGCAGCTTTTCGCTGACCAGCAGCGGCGCGAGCCACAGCCCCATGCTGAAGCCCTGGGCCTTGGCCTTGCCGACCAAGCCGGCTAGACCACTTGGAAATTTGTCGTTGCCGCGCCAGTCGCCCCACGCCAATTGCCAGCCGTCGTCGAGGACGACGCGCCGGCCGGTGGTGGGGAACGCCTTGACCGCCTCGGCCGAAAACAGCCGTTGCTTAGCGATCGCTACGTTGGCGAGAAAGCTGGTTTCGCTGACCGAGTCCCACAGCTGGTACCACGAATTCCAGCCGAGCTCGGCGGCGTCGCGCTGGCCATTCCACCGTGCGGCGACCTGCTGCCAGGTGGCGTCGCGCGTGCCAGTCAAGGTGATAATCCACGGTTCGCTTTGGATCTTGTCGCCTTTCTTGCCAAGGATCTCCTCGCCGCTGGCGCCGCTGACCAGGCGGATGCCGCCCGAGCCGCTGCCGCCCCACACCTGCACCCAGCTGCGCCAAACGTCGGCCGAAAGGGCTGTGGCAATAAGCACTTCCTTGCCGCCTCCCAGCTCGGTCGACCACCAGCTCAGCTCGGCGCCCGTGCGCATGACCTCGCTGTCGCCCCGCACATCGAGGGCGGCTTGAGTGGCGGCTTCGCTCGGCTGCGGTCCAAGGGCGAGGATGCCGGACTGCGACCAGCTCTGAAAGCCTTGCGACCACCACTGCGTCGCGCCAGAAAGCACCCAAGTTCCAGACAGTTCAAAGCCTTGCACGGTAGCGTCTTGGGCGAGATCGATGTCGACGAGCCAGGCCGGCGGTCCGCCTGGTGTCGATAGCTGCTGGCGGACGTGCAGCGTGCCGACGGGCGACACCGGGCAGGCGAGCGACGGGTTGGCAGTCCCACCGCTTTGGACACAGGGCGCTGGCGGGGCGAGCCACTGGCCGCTGATCCGCACGCGCGGCCGCAGTTCGAACCTAGCTGTGTTCGAGTTGGCCGCCAGCCCGTTCGGCACGAGCCGGCCACCCGGCGTGGCTTGCCTGCTGTCGACCGGGCCCTCGCTCGAGCAGCCGGCGCCGACCGAGGCGAGCAGAAAGACGCGCAGAAAGACGCGCAGAAAGACACGAAGCACCCTCGTGTTAGAGGTTTGAAACCATGTACGAAAGTGACAGCTAGGCACGATTTCTCCAACTGCTCGACGGGGCTCGGGCGGATTGTAGACCGCTTGCCCCCGCAACCCAACTCCCGCAAGATCGCGCCCATGTTGAGTCAGCCGATTCCGTACCAGGGCAGCAAGCGGCGATTGGCGCCCGCGATCGCTCCTCACTTTCCTGTTCCGGTGGCTACGCTGTACGAACCCTTCGCGGGCTCGGCGGCGATGAGCCTCTTTGCAGCCCGCCACGGACTCGCCGACCGCTTTGTGATTGGCGACGCCCTTGTAGAACTGGCTGAACTGTGGACAGAAATACTCAAGAACCCCCAAGCTGTAGCCGATGCGTACGCCGCACGCTGGGCCGATCCAGACGGCTATCTGGCGGTACGGCAGCGCTTCAACCGCACGCGCGACCCATTCGACCTGCACTACCTCTTGATCCGCTGCGTCAAGAACGCGGTACGGTTTTCGTCGCGTGGCGATTTTTCGCAGTCCGCCGACCTGCGCCGACGCGGTGTGCATCCCGACCGACTGCGCGCGGCGCTTTGCCAGGCCCACCAGCTACTTACTGGGCGTTGCGAGATTCGGGTCGGCGATTGGCGGCAGACCACCCTCGACGCCGCGGCCACGGACCTGGTGTACCTCGACCCGCCCTACTTGGGTACGACCGTAGGTGCCGACCGTCGCTACGCCCAGCAACTGGCCCAGTCCGAGCTGCTCGCTGGTCTGCACAGTCTGCAGTTGCGCGGTGTGGCCACCTTGCTGTCGTACGATGGGCACACGGGTCCCGGTCGGCTCGCTCAGGAACTGCCGGCCGAATTGGCGGGCACGCGGCTGCTGCTCGATGCCGGGCGCTCGTCGCAAGCCACCCTGCTGGGTAGGGACGAGATCACCTTTGAGTCCCTTTACGTTTTTACCAACTGGCGCACGAGCTAGCCGCACCCAGAGATAGTGCACCCAGAGATAGTGCACCCAGAGATAATGCACCCAGAGATAATGCACCCAGAGGTGCAGCACCCAAAAATGCAGCACCCGCCGCCCCCAAGGATCACTCCCCAGAAGCGGCGGGTGCCGCTAGCTCACTAGCCCAATCAGGGCGGGCGGTTAGCTCAGCTTCAAGTTGCCAAACTTCTCGCGCACCAAATCGCCAATGGTCGTCGCGCCGGCGGTCGGGTTCTCAAACGAACCTTCGTCGTCGTCGTTATCCACGCGCTTGATCGACAGGCCCAGCTTGCGCTCCTCGGGGATGACCGAGATGACCTTGACCTTGACGGTCTCGCCTTCTTTCAGGGCGTTGTGGATGTTCTCGACCTTCTCTTCGGCGATCTCGCTGATGTGCAAGAAGCCTTCGATGTAGTCGTCGAGCTCGACGATCGCGCCGAAGTCGAGGATCTTGGCAACCTTGCCGTCATGGCACGAACCACGGCCGTACTTGCGCTGCACTTCCGACCACGGATCCGACTGCAACTGCTTGATACCCAGGCTGAAGCGCTCCTTGTCGGGGTCGATGGCCAGAACCACCGCCTCGATCTCGTCGCCCTTCTTGTAGATGTCTTGCGGGTGCTTGACCTTGTGCGACCAGCTCAGGTCGGTCACGTGGCACAGGCCGTCGATGCCGTCTTCGATACCGATAAAGATACCGAAGTTGGTGATGTTGCGGACCACGCCCTTGACCTTGCTGCCGACCGGGTAGGTCTGCGCCAGCACGTCCCACGGGTTCTGCTCGATCTGCTTCATACCCAGCGAGATCTTCTTGTTGCGCTGATCGATGTCGAGGATCTGCGCTTCGACGTCGTCGCCGATCGACAGCACCTTGCTCGGGTGCTTGACCCGCTTGGTCCAGCTCATTTCACTAATGTGAATCAAGCCTTCCACGCCGCCTTCGAGCTCGATGAACGCGCCATAGTCAGCCAGGCTCACCACCTTGCCCTTGACGCGCATCCCCACATGGTACTTCTGCTCGATCGTCAGCCACGGATCCTCAAAGTTCTGCTTGAGGCCCAGGCTCACGCGCTCGCGATCCGGGTCGTACTTCAGCACTTTGACTTTGACTTCCTGGCCCACTTCGAACAGCTCGCTGGGGTGATTGACCCTTGCGTAGCTCATGTCGGTGATGTGCAGCAGGCCGTCGATGCCGCCCAGGTCGATGAACGCACCGTAATCGGTGATGTTCTTGACGATACCGTCGACGACCATGCCCACTTCGAGCTTGCCGAGGGTCTGGCTCTTCAAGGCCTCGCGCTGCTTCTCGAGCAGGGCGCGGCGCGACAGCACGATGTTGCCGCGCTTCTTGTTGAACTTGATGACCTTGAAGTGGAAGCGCTGGCCGATGTACTTCTCGAGGTTGCGCACGGGGCGCAGATCGACCTGGCTGCCGGGCAAGAACGCCTTGACGCCGATGTCGACCGTGAGGCCACCCTTGACGCGACCGGTGATGACGCCCTCGACGAGCTCTTCATTCTCGCAGGCTTCGGCGATTTCGTCCCAAATACGCAGGCGGTCGGCCTTTTCTTTGCTCAGCTCGACCAGGCCGTTGTCGTTCTCGCGGTTCTCGACGTACACGTCGATCTCGTCGCCGGGCTGCACGCTGATGGTGCCGTCGTGTTCGGTGAATTCAGCAAGCGGAATCTGACCTTCCGACTTGTACGCGATGTCGACGATCACGAAATCTTTGTTGACCGACAGGACCTTGCCGCGAACGATCTCGCCTTCGATGACGTTCTGCTGCTTTTCCCACTCCAGGAATTCTTTCTCGAAATCCTCGTCGATCATGAAACCTTGCGTATTTGACGACATATTTCTTCCTTCCCTATCGGCCGCTCGCCCGCGATCACCCCGACGTGGGGGACACTGCGCTGCTTGAAAAATTCGCGAGACCGGCCAAATGCCCTGTGCAGGGGCGCGGTATGGTACGCCCGCGACGTGGACCGGTCAACCCAAAACCGCGGGTTCCGCCGTGGCGCACCGCCCATCTTCGCCATTGAAAATCGGTCGATTTGCCGTATGCTTCGGATGGGTTCTTGCGTCTGTCCACGTGTTCCCGCGGGTTCTGTGATTCGCCCCGCCGAGCCGACTCGGCAAACCGCTGCGAGGTCGCGATGTTGAGCAATGTTCGCCGTCTAGCCTGGCCGATCGCTTGGTGGCTGCTCCTCGCGTTTGGCACGCAGGCGTGCAGCGACAACCTGCAAGCAGGCACGGTGGTCTACCCCGACACCGGCATATTCAGCGACGGCAGCGGTCTCGGCAGCAAAAAAGACACCAAGACCACCGATAGCGCGCCCATCGGCGACGCGGACAACACGCAAGATGCCGGCGAGCAGGCCGACATTCCGCTCAAGCGCGAAATCATCCTGATGCTCAATACCCAGGTAGCTCAGGTACTTGGGCCCAGTGGCAAGCTGCCGATCTACGCCAAGGTCATCGACTACACCCACGGCGGCCCGGCCGACGGCGTCGCGGTGATGTGGGAAATCATTGAAAACAACGGCATGAACGGCCCCGGCACCGGCGCGCTCGACTCGGCCAACACCTTTACCGATGGCGCGGGCCTGACCGGCAACATCTTCGACGCCAACAAAAGCCCGGCGGTCGACTACAAGCTGCGGGTGAGCTGCGAGGCCGCTGAGCCGGTCGATGTGGTCATCACGGTGACCGACAATCCCAAGGGCGGCATCAAGGTTAAGATGCTGTACGACAACCAGGTTTCGCTCGGCCAAGTCACGGTGCGGGTGATGCCGTCGCCGTTTGCTTGTGTGGGGTTCAAGCCCGTCTATCCCAGCGAAGGTTGGGTGGGCAGCCAGACGACGATCTTGACGGATACGCCTGAATTCACGCCGCTTCCCGCCGACAAGAAGTACGGTGTCTATGTCATTGGCAAGGACTTGGCCGGCCACTTGGCCGCGGCGGGCTGTGCCGACGCCGTGCTGGTGATCGACAAGCAGACCACCGAAGTTACCGTATCACTTGTGACTTTGCCGCTACAGGCCGCCGGCCCGTACGACATGATCAACCACTTCGACTTCACCGGTGCGATTCCGGGCCAACTCGGCAAGATTCTCGATACCGCAGTACAAATCTTCTATGATCCTGGGGCATTTCTGATGTCGCAGATCAAGAACCTGGTCAAGCAGGTGCTGCCCTCGATCGTGGTCGATGCGGCGTTCTCGCTGTTCGAAGATGCGCTGAGCAAGGTCATCACCGACTGGCTGCTGAACAAAAGTCCGCCGTGGCTGCAGAGCTTCTTTACGATGGGCCAGGATGTGATGCAGATCGTCAAGAAACTCGAGATGATCGGCGTGCTCAAGATCTACAAGGTCACCAACGACTTCTTTATCAAGGGCGAGATCGATTTTACCGGTGTGAACCTATACTGGAAGCTCGGCTGCGACAAGAATGACCCGAACTATGCGGATTGTGGCAAGTTTACTCTCGACGCCACCCAGGCCTCGACGGATCCTAACTTCCCGCTCGACTTCTTCGCCGGCACGCTGACCGGCTCGGTGTCGGAGCAGAAGAAGCTGACGATCGACTCCTCGACCATCAAGCTGAACTATGGAAAACTTATCCTGTTTATCTTGACACAGGTGGTACTCAAGAAGATTACCGGCGAGACGACGTTTATTGGCGCGATGCAAAAGCTGGTGAACTGCGACGGCATCGCCGCGGGCATCGGCGGCTCGATCTTGGGCAAGCTGGGGCTGTCGGAGTCGACGGTCAAGGGTTTTTGCGACACGACCGTGAGCTTGCTGGTGCTGCCGCTCGAGCAGTACCTCGGCGGCCTAGCGCTCGATTCGAACCTGTCTCTCACCGGCAAGTGCATGATGGTAGACAACAATGATGACTTAAAAGTCGACAAGCTCACCGACGGCGTGTGGTCGGGCACCATCAACGTGCAGGGCTCGGCCGGCCCCGGCTTCAAGGGCGACTTCACCGCCACCCGGCAGCCTGGCTTCTAGGCAGCAAACAACACAAAACAACGAAGCACCCTTGTGTCAGCCCTATGATTGTACTCAATAATTTGCGAATTTATGCCCCCATGTTGGTGGTGCTCGGCGTGGCTCTGGTTGGCTGCGGCGGCGCCCAACTCGAAGAACTGACCGGCGAGCCGGCCACCGTCAAGGCGTACACGGTGCCGGTTTCGCGGCGCACGCACCCTGCGGTCGATGGCTGCCAGCGGTTTGTGGCGGCGATGCAGCGCGGCGATGTGGCGGCGGCGTGGGGGCAGCTTTCGGGCGACACCCGTGCGTCGCTGGTGCGGCGGGCGCAACTGGCTGGCCTGAAGGGGCAAGATCTGCTGCTGCTCAAGAGGTTGCCGCGGGCGACCGACAAAGGGACCGCGCTCGACAATGCCGTGGCGTTTGAGCCAGTGACAGTGTTCGCTGTGCAGGATCTGAAGACGCTGCAACTGGTTACGACCGCTCCAGACAGCAAGAGCATCGCCCAGGATCTCGAGATCGGCGATGGCGCTGGTCACAAGCGGCGGGTAGCGATGCGCTTCGAGGGCTATGCCTGGACGCTGCACGACCCGACCCTGGGCGGCCTGTAAAGTCTTACAAATCAACAGTGTGATTCGGGCTAGCCGCCCGCGGATGGCCGCGCCATGACCATGACCGGTGCCAATAGCTTATCGATCTCGCAAAAAGCCCATACTCAGGCCGAGTTGGCTGAGCTTGGCGGTCAGATGCAGCGCCACGTCTACATCGAGACGATGGGCTGCCAGATGAATGTGTACGACACCGAGCGGATGCAAGAGGCTTTAGCTTCAGCGGGTTACGTGCCCACCAGCGAGGTTGAACGCGCCGATCTGGCCATCGTCAATACCTGCAGCGTGCGCGACAAGGTGGAGCACAAGGTCACCTCGCTGCTCGGTGTTTGGAAAAAGCTCAAGGAATTCAATCCTGATCTGGTCCTCGGCATGGCCGGCTGCGTCGCCCAGCAAGAGGGGCAGAAGCTGCTCGACAAGCTGCCGCACCTAGACCTGGTGGTGGGGCCGGACCAAATTGCCCAGCTGCCAAGCCTAGTTGAGGCCCGGCGCGCCCACAATCAGCGGCAGTCGGCCACGGCGTTTGTGAACCGGCGCGACTATGCGTTTCCCGAGCCGGTGGCGCCGAACGACGGTCGGGTGACCTCGATGGTCACGGTGATGAAAGGCTGCAATAAGGTTTGTAGTTTTTGCATCGTGCCCTTTACCCGCGGCCGCGAAGTGAGCAAGCCGGCGGCCGACGTGGTGCGCGAGGTGCAGCTGCTGGTCGAGGCCGGCGTGCGCGAAGTGACACTGCTTGGGCAAAATGTGAACAGTTATGGCAAGGATCGCGAGACCGAAGTCGATTTCGCCGTGCTCATTCACCAGGTCGCCGCGATCGATGGCCTTGAGCGGATTCGCTTTACCACCTCGCACCCCATGGACTGTACCGACTCGCTGATCGAGGCGTTTGCTACGTGCAAAAAGCTGATGCCGTTCTTCCACTTGCCGATTCAGTCGGGCTCGCCCAAGGTGCTGGCGGCGATGCGGCGGCACCACGGCGTCGACGACTATCTCGAAAAGGTCGACAAGCTGCGCCGGCTTGCGCCCCATGTCGCGCTGTCGACCGATCTGATCGTTGGCTTCCCCGGCGAGACGCTTGAGGATTTTGAACTGACCATGCAGCTGCTCGGGCGGGTGCGCTATGCCACGCTGTACAGCTTTATGTACTCGAGCCGGCCCGGTACGCGCGCCGCCGAGCTGAACGACGATGTGCCGCTGGCTGAAAAGAAGCGGCGGCTTCAGCAGTTGCAGGCTGTGCAAGATCAGATCACGGCCGAGTGGATGGCGGACTTCCATGGCCGCGAGGTCGACGTGCTTTTCGAGGGCCCGTCGCGGCTGCACGAGGCCGGTCCGCAGAGCAAGCTGAGCCAGGTGCGCGAGAGCCGCGGCCTGCAGGTCATGGGGCGTACACCCCAGAATCTAAAGGTCAATGTCGCGGTCGAGACGCCCGAGCAGCTCACCGCGCTGGCCGGCCGGCTGGGCCGCGTGCAGATCGACCTAGTGGGGCAAAATTCGCTGGGCGGCAAGCTCGTCTGACGCCGCCGCACACCGCCTGACACGACGCACCCTTGTGTTAGATCGCTGAACATGAAGACGAAAACGCCGAGACTGCCCACCACCTTGCGCCTAGCCCCTGCCGTGGCTTGGACGGCCACGATCTGGTGGAGCTCGTCGCGCACCTGGCCCGAAGCGCGGCCACTGCTCGCCGATCTGCCGCGCTGGCTGTTGGCGGTGTTGGCGGTAGTGCCGCCGGATAAGCTAGTGCACACAGGCATTTACGCCCTGTTGGCGACGCTTTGGCGCTTTGGCTTGCACGGTCGGGCGCGGGCGACGCTGCTGGCCTGGGCGCTGGCTTCGGGCTTTGGCGGGCTCGACGAGGTGCATCAAAGCTGGGTTCCCGGCCGCTCGAGCGACCCTTGGGACCTGCTCGCCGACGCCACCGGCGCCGCTTTGGCCCTGCTGTGCTGGACCTTGCTCGCCAAACGCGCTAAACCACCGGCCCCATGACCGCTACCGCACCCCGCCGCAATCTCGTCGCCCGCATTCTCGACACGTTTTTCGTGCAAGCCTGGGCCCGCATCGACGCCCGCGATCGCGGCCAAGCGCGCGTGGGCAAGGTCTCGGCCCGCAGCGCCGCCGTCATCACCGCTGTCACCGCCTCGCTGATGCTGGTGACCCTGCGTTTTGTGGTGATGGATCAACAGGTTCAGGCCCGTCTCGCCGCGGCGGTCGTCGACGGTGCGTTTGCGCTCGACTACGACCTGGGCGTCTGGCTCACCCCCTACGCACCGCTACTCGACAACCTGGCCTGGGTGCTGGGCTGCGCGCTGTGCTACGTCATCATCCCCGCCGGCGTCGTTCGCGTCATTTTCGGCTTGCCACTCAGCGAGTTCTACCTGGCGCCGCGCGACTACGCCAAGCACTTGCCGGTCTACGCGCTGCTGTTCTTGCCGGTGGCGCTGTCGGTGCTGGGAGTGGCACAAAACCCTGAATTTCAAATGCACTATCCGTTCCATACCTCGCACGTGGGCCCCGGCGGCCAGATCGCGTGGGAGATCGGCTACGGTTTGCAATTCTTCGCCCTAGAATTCTTCTTTCGCGGCTTCTTGTTGCGAGGCCTAGCCGCCGACATGGGCGCTTCGGCGATCCTCGCCATGTCGATCCCGTACTGCATGATTCACTTCGGCAAACCGCTGCCCGAGTGCTTGGGCTCGATCCTCGCCGGCACCGTGCTCGGCACCCTCGCCATGGACACCCGCAGCATCTGGGGCGGCGTCACCATCCACGTCGCCGTGGCCTGGCTGATGGACGGCTCCGCACTCTGGCTCAAGGCCAAGGGTCACGCCTGAGCGAAAAGCTTTTTGTGCATCGGCAGATAGACTGCGCAGCCCGCCAGGGTCGCCAGTGTCGCGATCGCGAGCCCCACGCCCAGCCCCAGCGGCGCACCGATCGCCCAGCCCAGCCGCAAGAACAGCACATGACCCAGGTAGATCGCTAGCGAATTCTTGCCGATCGCCGCCAGCCACACGCCGGGTCGCCGCTCGCCCAGCCACGCCACCGCTACCGGCGCCCACAGCAAAAATGCCAGCAGCGACCACAGCATCGCGGGCGAGCACCAAAAATCGTCAAAACGCGGCGAGCTGGGCAGCCGCAGCGCGATCGCCACGTGCACCGCCAGCCCCACGACCAGCCGCAGCGCCTGCAGGCCGCGCGTTCCCCAGGCCAGCGGCAGCTGCCACGCCAGCGCGCCCAGCCCCACAAAACCCAGCCATGGCAGCGGCAACCGCCCTTCGCTCCTCAGGATCCACCCGGCCAGCACGGGCGGCGTGGTATCGACCGCCACCACCTGCTCCACATGCAGCAGCAGCCCCAGCATCGCCAGCCCCGCCGTAGCCGCCAGCAGCCCCGCCAACCGCCGCGGCAGCCGCCCCGCCAGCGCCACCAGGGGCAGTAGGCTCAGATACGCGGGCATGTACCACAGCTGTTCACCACTGTAGCCCGCCAGGGTCCGCCACAGGCGCTCGCCCAGCCCTTCGCTAGGCAGCCAGCCGCCCGGCAGCGCATCGCCGTCCCACGGGGCCAGCAGGGCGTACAGCAGCGCCCACGCCAGGTAAGCCGGCAGCACCGCACGCAGCCGCCCACCCAGCCAGGCCAGCGAGGCCACCGGTTGGCGAGGGTGAGGCTGCGCCGCGCCCCAGCCCAGCACGGCCAGAAACAACGGCACGCCAAATCGCCCTAGATGATCAACGACTTGTGCCAAACGCTGCCACTCACCATCGGTCGGCACCCGCGCCGCCAAATGGATCGCCACCACGCCCAGCATGGCCAGCCCGCGCAACCCGTCGATTTGCTGATTGCGCGCCGCCGTCAACGCTTACTTCTTGGCGAGCCAGGTGCGCGTGAATTCCGCCGCGCGCTCATAGCTTTTCACCACGTCGTCGACGATGAACTTCTCGACAATGCCGCCGATGAAGGTGATCTTGACGTTGATCTCGCCTTCGATCGTACGTGTTACGCCGTCGCCCGAGGTCGTGAAGGCAAAACTGCCGCGCGAGTCGACCTTATCGGTCATGACGGACGACAGCGTGCTCCAGGTGCCGCGGCCGCTGCCCAACACATAGTCAACAGTTTCAGTGTATTCTAAGCGGTTCGAGCCGATCACCTTGGCCACGGGCCCCGGCACTTCGCGATCGGGCGCCACGCGCACTACCCGGTGAACGCGGCCGTCTTTGATCTCGCGTGTGACCAATTCGCGGTGCAACCCAACGGCCTTGCACAGGGCGATGTTGAAGTCTTCGTCGAAGTACAGGTTTTCGTAATCCGCCACGCTTACGGGGCCAAAACGGTGGTCGCACTTGAATTTCATGTTCACTCCCGCACAGATGCGCTCCGTGCTGCCCTGGTTGCTGCCCTGGTTGCTGCCCTTCACGTTGCGGTGGCTACGGTTCGACTCGCGGACGCCGCGGCGCTAGAGGCCGAATCCTACACGACACAACCCTTACCTTCCAAGCTTGCGCGATCGGCGTTTTCACGCACAATCGCACCGTAGCCAGCGTCGCGCATCCGTTTTTACCCAAGGACCCTTATGTTGCCGATGAAGTCGCGTTATGCGCTAAAAGCTTTGGTCTATTTGGCCCAGCACCTGGGCGAGGGGCCCGTGCTCATCTCAACCGTGGCCGAGGCAGAAGGCATTCCGCGCAAGTTCCTCGAAGCGATCCTGCTCGAGTTGCGCAATTCGGGCATTTTAACCAGTCGCCGCGGCAAGAATGGCGGTTACTCGCTGCTGGCCAAGCCCGAAGATGTGCTGCTTGGCGAGGTGTTTCGCGTGCTGACCGGCCCACTTGCGCCCCTGCCGTGCTTGTCAAAGACCGCGTACCAGCGCTGCGGCGACTGCAAAGACGAAACGCATTGCGCCGTGCGCGTGCTCCTCGCCGACGTGCACAACGCCACGCTCAAGATCCTCGATCACACGACCCTGGCCGATCTGGTCGAGAAGGTGCGCGATCCCAGCGCGACCATGGCCGCGTTTGAGGCCTATATGGGGGCAAATATCTAGTAGTTACAAGGTATTGGCCCGTGGCGCGATACGCCTCGCCCAAACTCGCTTGGCGCAAGCCCGCGCCCCAGATCGGTTTTCTACTTGACCTACAGCAGCCGACGAGGCAGACTGCGCGGCCCTAAGCGGGTGTGCCGTGCCCGCCCATGCGTCCGGAGAATCCCATGTCCAGCAGCCTTTCGAGCCCCTACGCCATCATCAAGACCGGCGGCAAGCAGTACCGCGTTAGCGCAGGTCAGCAAGTCACCGTCGAGAAACTTCCGGTAAACACCGGCGAAAGCGTCGTTTTCGACGAAGTGCTGATGGTCTCTGACGGCACCAGCGTGCGCCTTGGCCAACCGGCCCTGGTCGGCGCGCGGGTAGTCGGCACCGTGGTCGAACAGACCCGTGATAACAAGATCTTGGTGCACAAGTACCGTCACCGCAAGAACAGCCGCAAGACCATTGGCCACCGCCAGTGGATCACCCGCGTGCGCATCCAGACCATCGAAGCCTAAGCCGCCGCGACCTCAAGTCGCACGGTCCTGGATTCGCGCCGCGGGTTCCTGTCGGAACTTCGGTTGATTATCGGCTGGTTCTACCCTCACCGGGCTGCCGCTGCTTGCGGCTGGTCGCCCTGGAGTCGAAGATGGCTCACAAAAAAGGTCAAGGTTCGTCGCGCAACGGCCGCGATTCGAACGCGCAGTTCCGCGGCATCAAGGTCTACGGCAGCCAGACCGTCGGCTCGGGTGCGATCATCGTCCGCCAGGTCGGCTCGACTTGGCACGCGGGCAAGAATGTGATGACGGGCAAGGACTTCACCTTGTTCGCCACCGCGCCCGGCGTGGTCGAGTACGGCATGTACCACGGCCGCAAGACCGTGCATGTGCTTCCCAAGGTCTAAGGCCTGAGCCGCCTTGGGGCGGCTGCCCCGTCGCCAGGCCCCGGCTTGCGTCCTGCGGCCATTCGGCAGTTCGCGAGCACGCTGTAGGCCCTAGGCCCGCTGCTGTGCGTCTTTCCTGCTCCTCATGGGCCTCAACCGCCCGCGAACCAGGCTGGCGCTCGGACTAGCGACGCGCGCAATCGGGGCCTGAACCGAAGACGACCGCAATGTGGTTGGCCTTGGTCTAGAATTCGGCTAAGAAATTGCCGCTGCGACGCAGGTGTGGTACTGATCGCCGCGGTCGCGTCTGCGCTGTTACGGGTTCCACCGGCGCGCTCGCGAGGAGCAAGAAGATGGGCAACGACGACCGTCGCAGTGGTATGGGCTTTGGCAATCAGCACAAGGTCGATTCGGGCGCACGCCCGAACAGTCCTGACTACGAAGAGGACAACGGCGAGTCGACTCGGGCGATGTCGATCGAGGATGTGGATGCCCCACCGCCCACGGAATTCGTGCGCGGACCCGGCCCTGCTCCTCGCCCGGCTATGGCTCGTCCGGCGCCCCGGCCGATGCCACGCCAAGCTCCGCCACCGCCCTCATCCATGGATCATGGTGGCGACGAGGAAGACGCGGCGACCCGCATGCTCGATGCAATGCCCGACGACCTGCCGGCGCCCGGCGCTCGCGCCCCACAACCCGTTGGTCGTGCTCTAGATCTTAAGGTAGTGTCGGGCCCCGACCGCGGCAAGATTCACCATATCGGCGAGGGTGACTCGCTCGTTGGCCGCGGCCTCGATTGCCAGATTGTGCTGGCCGACCCCGCCGTGTCGCGCAAACACTTTCAGCTGCGCCGCAGTGGTGATCAAGTTGTGCTCGAAGACCTGGGCGGCCCCAATGGCACCAAGGTAAACAGCGACAAGCGCGCTCGCCAAGTACTTGAACCCGGTGACCAAATCGAAGTGGGTATGTCGGTCCTCGAGTACCAGGTCGATGGCATGGGCAAGCGCAAAGACAGCCGTGGTGCGCCACGCGACGACGACCGCTCGATGCGGCAAGTTGCCGAGCCACGCATGGCCTCACAGGGCAAGACGGGCGGTGGACCTGGCAAGATCATTGCGATTGCCGCCGTGCTGGTGCTGCTGCTTGTCGGTGGTGGCGTGACCGCTTGGCTGGTGATGGGCAAGAAGTCGGCCGACAAGACCGCGGCGGCGACCGGTGGCGAGGCAGATGGCGACTTGGGCGCACTGCTCGAAAAGGCCAAAAAGCAGATTGCCGACAAAGAGTTTGCTGCTGCCGTAGCGACCTTGAAGAAGGCCCAAGAGGTCGATAAGGCCGCACCCGAGATTGCACCCCTGAAGCGTCAGGCTGGCCAAGAGGCTACCGCACAAAAGACGCTGCAAGAGGGCAAAGAAGCCAAAGAGGCCGGCAATAACGAAGAAGCACTGGCGAAATTGACTTCGGAAGACATTGGCAAAGAGTCGGTATTCCGCGCGGAGGCCGATCTGGTGCTGGTCGACGTAAAGAAGGCGATCGTGGTCAGCAAGCTCGACGAGGCCAAGAAGGCCCTGGCGGCGGCCGACAATGCCAAGGCCGACGCAGCGGTTAAGGCCGTGCTCGAACTCGATCCCGACAACGGCGATGCCAAGATGCTGCAAGGTCAGTTGGCTGGTGCGGCACCCGCACATGCGCCACCACTGGCGGCCGGTGCGGATGCCGGTGCTACGGCCGACGCCGGCGCTGCGGCTGTTGCTAAGCCTGCCGAAGGTAAGCCAGCCGACGCCGCCAAGGCCGAGCCCGCCAAGGCCGAGCCCGCCAAAGCCGAGCCAGTCAAGGCTGAAGCAGCCAAGAAGGCTGATTTTGCAGGCGGCCTGAGTGCATACGGTAGCCGCCAATGGTCGGCCGCGGTGCAGACCTTTGAGGCGATCGCCGGTGGGCCGTTTGGCAAAGACGAAAAGAAGAAGGCGGCGGCCTATGCGGCGGGTGTCAAGCGGGTCGAAGCTGCTTGGAACAAGGCGCAATCGGCCAATGGCAAGGCGGCAGCGGCCGCGTGGAAAGATGCGCGCGAAGCCGACAGCGACGTCGACGGGCACCACAAGGCCTTCTTGACGGACCAAGTTATCAAAGCCTATGTGGCGGCGGCCAAGGCGGCTCGCACGGCGGGCAACTGCGGCGATGCGGTCGAAAATGCGGAAGTGGCCAATGATTATTCGGCGTCGGGCAGCAATGCCGAAGCGAAATCCGTGATCGATGGCTGCAAGGCCGACGGCAAGAACCTACTGCAACAAGCCGAGCAGGCGCTCGCGGCGGGGCAATCGGCCAAGGCCAAAGAACTGGCGGCGCGGGCCGACAAGATCCTCGGTTCCGACCCGCTCGCACAAAAGGCCAAAGAAATCTTGAAGAAGGCTTCGGCCGCGGGTCGCGGCGAAGAGTAAGGGACCGGTGAAAATCGTTCCGATTTTTCCGCTCCCTTGCCTGCTGCTGGGTGGGTCGCAAGCGCGCGGTCCCTATCGGGCCCGTCGCGCCGCTCCGTAGCGGCAACTACTACTCTGAATTTGTTTGGTTTTACCGGGATGATCAAAGCTGCTCCCGGAGACCGGTGAAAATCGTTCCGATTTTTCTGCTCCCTTGCCTGCTGCGGGGTGGGTCGCAAGCGCGCGGTCCCTATCGGGCCCGTCGCGCCGCTCCGTAGCGGCAACTACTACTCTGAATTTGTTTGGTTTTACCGGGACGGTCAAAGCTGCTCCCGGGGACCGGTGAAAATCGTTCCGATTTTCTGTCCCTTCGCTACCCGCTTCAATTCCGCAGCCGATTGTTGCAGACTCGGCCCTGCCTGCGGTGCTTTGCCCGCTGGATCCTTCTGACCTATGCGCCCTTTGCGGCGCAACGAAGCGGTGCGAAATGCCCAAAGACAATGGCATCCATGTGTTGGTGGCCGAAGACGACCTTGAGATTGCCGGTCTACTGCGCAAGACGCTGACGGCGGCCGGCTATCGGATCGCCTTGAGCTACGACGGTGAAGAGGCGCTGCGCTCGGCTCTGGGTCACAAACCCGACTTGGTCGTGCTCGATGTGATGATGCCGCAGATGAACGGCTGGGAGGTGTGCAAAACTCTGCGCGCTCGCCGCGATTTCGACGATGTGGGCATTTTGATGCTTACTGCCATCGGCCCGAACTTGAACGAAATGACCGCACCGCTGTACGGCGCCGACGATCACCTCGACAAGCCGTTCCTCATCGAAGAGCTGCTCGACAGGCTTGAGGGGCTGGCCAAGCGCTTCCGCAAAGACAAGCTGCCCACGACGTAGCCCGCCCGCCCCCGCCGCAGCCGTTGCGGTAGACCTGTGGCCGTGCCTTTGCCCCTTGCGCGCCCGACGCGCCCTCAGGCAAGCTGCAAGCATGGACCGCTCCCCCCTCGCCTCGCCCCTACCGCCCAACCCGAACCGCCTGCCGTCGCGCACCGCGGCTTGGCTGTTCTCGCTGACACGGCTGTTCTTGCTGACAC
>CAISBR010000235.1 GCA_903883645.1 uncultured Myxococcales bacterium
CACCACCGCCAGCGAGGAGCCATGAGCCAAGACCTGCAAGCGCCGCCCTGGCCGACAAGCTCAAGCGGATCCGCAGCGGCGTCAAGGCGGAGTACGGCGACGACTCGACGGAGTACGAGAGCGTTGGCGGCAAGCGGTCGAGCGACAGGAAGAAGCCGCAGAGCAAGAAGACCGAGGCGTAGCCTTTGATGGGGCTGGCGTGGGAGGTTAGGACGGTGGCGGTCGATTAGAGGACAGTTGCGATCAATCAAATCCTTCGACCATGTCTCGTCGTGACCTAGCTACCTGTCGATTCCTGATGACGTTGTCTTGGTTGGCTGCGGGCCCCTCACCCGGCCGGCTTCGCCTTCTACCCAAAGCATCCCGCAGATCTTCAAACGGCAGCGGCCCCTCGCCCGTCTCGGAGGCTGTTGCAAAGCCCGCGTGCAGCCCCTACGCCACCAGCACGCCCTGGAGCCCGCCACAGAGCGACATTGGCAGTGATTTCGACGCCCGCCTCCTCGCACGGATAGCCGCCACGGGGCGCTGCCGCGCTCGAAATCGCGAGCAGTGACGCGCTTTCCTCCGTCCCGGCCCGTCGGTCCCGCCAGCACCCGGCCGTTTGGCCCGCAAGGCCCGGTAGCGCCTCAAGTTGTGTGCCATGCAGTGCAGCGAGTACTCGAGGCGCACTTTGGCCAAGCCGCGCCGTCGAAAGCGCCGCATCCCCTGAATATGCTTCTGTTCGCCGTGCACGGGCTCGATGCTTGCTTGCCGCTGCTTGTAGCGTAACCGAGCCTCAGGTTTCGACATCTTGTCGCGAAGCGCGTCCTTGGCGGCCTGGTGCTGGTAGCGCCTTATCGTTCGCTGGGTGCCCGGCTTGCTCAAACACTGGGATGCCAGAGGACAGGCCCTGCAGTTCAGCGACTTGTAGCGCACGTACGCTGGTTTGCCGTTGCTCGGGGTGCAGCGGTAGTCAAAGACCAGTTTCCGACCCTGCAGACACGTGTAGCAGTTGTTCTCAGAATCAAACGTGAAGTTGTCTCTGCCAAGCTGCTTGCTGGGCTTGGTCGACGGCGCGTCTGCGGTTCGCGTCTGGCTTTCGGGGCACAGCAGTTCGATGCCGCGCTCCTCGGCAATTTTAAGCACTTCCGCGCAGTTGTACCCAGCATCCAGCGCCATTGTGGTCGGCGGCGCCCCGACGATGCGCTCGGCCTGCGCCAGCATACTATCGACCTGCGCCACTTCGTTGCTCGCTTCGACCTGCTTGCCCGCTGCACTACGACGGCGCGGGGGTGGATGCGGCGTTCATGTACGACTTCGAGGGGCGGCCGCTGGCGCAGTCGCGGTACCTGTCGACCGCGTACGATGCGACGTTGGAGTGGACCAGCCTGGATAGCCAGACGACGCTCAGCTCGTGGAGCACGGTGCCGGGCTCGAACCTGGGCAGCCCGTACACGACGGCGACGAGCTACGACGCGCTTGGGCGGGTGACGTCGCAGACGTCGATCAACCTGACCACGGTGACCAAGACCTACAACCTGCGGGGACTGCTGGCTTCCGTAGCTGTTGCCCGAACGGGCCAGTCGAGTAGCACGGTGGTCTCGTCGATCACCTACAACGCCAAGGGCCAGCGCACGGGGATCAGCTACGGCAACACGACGAGCTCGACGCTGACCTACGACAGCCAGACCTTCCGGCTGGTGCGGCAACAGACGGTGCGCAGTGGCGACTCGGCGGTGCTGCAGGACCTGCAGCTCGCCTACGACCCAGTCGGCAACCGCCGCAGCAACGGGTCGCCGTGGATGTAGGCGCGAAGAGCCAGGCGCTCGGCGGCGAATTCCTTTTGGACGCTGCTGATAAAGATGCGTTCAGCCATAGGGTGCCTCTGGGCGATAGGCGGCGGTGGCCGGCTGGGGCAAGTGTGCGCGTGGGGCGCGGGTTGGGGCAAGGGGAGATTTTAGCTTGATTGCGGGAGGTTGTTTGGGATTTGCGGTGTTGGGCGAGCGCGTGGGCATGGCTTCCGTGGTAGGCGGCCAGGCTGCGGCGTCAGGCTCGCGGCTGGGTTGCCAGGGGGGCCGCGCCTTGCGGAACTGGGTGGCCTGCGAGCTGTTGATGCGGTAGCCGACCGAGATGATGGCGTCGAGGTTGTAGAAGGCCACTTCGCGAGAAACATCACGATTTCCATCGGTTTGAACTCGCCAAATTCTTTGGATAGTTGCCGCCTCGTCTAGCTCGCCCGAGGCGTAGATGGCCGTGAGGTGGTAGCTGACCGTGCGCACGTCGACGCCGAAGAGGTCGGCCAGCCGCTTCTGGTTCAGCCAGAAGGTGTCGCCTTCGTAGACGACCTCGATGCGGGTGGTGCCAGAGGGCGTGCGGTAGAGGATGATTTCGCCTTCAGTTAGGCTGGGTTTGGTGGTCATGGGTTGCGGGATCCTTGGGGTGGGTCGGGCAGGCATCGTCTCGGCGTCGTGCAAGACCTCGTCAGCTGGCCTATTTGGGGCGCGAGCCTGGGGGGACGAAATTTCTCGCCGTGGCGCACGCTGACCTCCGAAACTCACGCCGTCGCTGCAAGCTGAACGGCATTGGTCGACTGGACAGGCAGCTTGCCGTCGCTGGTCGCCTGCAAGTGCCTAAGCAGCCCGCCGGCAAGCCGCAGGTAAGCCGACCACTTGGCCTCATCCCCGGTTTCATCGGGACTTGGAAACGGCACGGCAAGCACGAACAGGCGCACCTCGGCTGCAGAATCGCGCGTAGAATGGCGTAGCCAATGGTCGCCCAACTTATTGACCTTATTCCATTCCTCATGCGGCGACGGATAAACTACTGCGCAATCATTGACTTCCGGGTGGTCGATGCCCCAAGACGTGACGTGGCTGTAAGTGAACATCTGATACTTGTCGCCTGCGCTGACCTTTTCGCTCGGCGCCTTGTACTTGGCGTCTAGGACAAACAGGGCACGACCGCTGGTCACAACCAGGTCGGGCTGTACCTTGTGCGCCTTGTGGTCGCCGTCCTCCTTCACGTCCGTGCGCACCCATGGTTCTGCCGACGTCGGCCCCGACCCAGTCGAGTCGCAGGCCAGGAACTTGGCGCGTACGCGGACCCCTTGCAGGCGGTCCAACGACTGCTGCAAGATGAATTCCCACACCATCGCGGTGTTCACGAACCAAGCCAGACCACTGCTACTTTTCGGCGCAGCGTCGTCGAGTTTGACCGGCAGCGCCGTCAGAACCCGCCGCGCAAGGTCCAACGTACCCTGCCACGCCAGATAGGTTCGCGGCAGCCGCAAATGCATTGCCATCGCAGCAGCTCGAGCCCGCGAGACTGAGGGAATCCCCTGCAAGTGCAGCCGAAGCCGAGCTGCCCGCTGGATAAGGTCCGCGCACATGTCCCATTTCTGGAGCCGCGCCAACCCCTCGAGGGCCGCAGTGGCAACGACTTCTAATGCAGTCACGATGATGATGAATAGCGGTTGAATTTCAGAGAACTCGTCGAACTCGCACTCTAGGATCGGTTCGCTTGTGGCGTGCCATCTTGCCAAGCCCCGGTCCATGATCCGGCCACGGACGACAGTGAGTGAATCCGTTTCGAGCACGTAGCCCCGGCGAAGCTCGCGGCGGTGGCGTTCGACGAGCTCAACAAGGCGCCAGGCCAGCACCATGTCGACAATCGGGTCATGGTCTTGCGTATCGCTGATGGCGCCTTCGGTTGTGGTATCATCGACGACGTCAGCAACAGGATCAGTGCCGGCAAGTTGCTGAACGCGATGCGCGAGCTGAGCCAGGGCAAGGAATTCGGTAGTTGCTGTTTCGGCGTACACGGCCGGCCCGCCAGCAAGTTCCTTTGCTGCCAATTTGCCAACTGGGTCAAACAGCAAGGGCCCGCACCGCCGCCGCGCCAATACGGTTGGCCAAAATGGGCAGCACGCCGCACCACGCACCGCCGGGCACCTGCAACGCGAGCAGCGTGTACCGGAGCTTGCGCGAGGAGTCGGCGCCGTGATCTCCCAAAAGTGCAGCACAACCAGGCATGAGCAGGCCGGCCATCGAGCCCGTGTTGGCACAATGCGCCACGGCCGCGGTGCCGTCTGGGAGCCTTACATCGGCAAAAAAGCGCTGGCGGCGCCCGATGAATTGGGCCGTTAGGGTGGCTGCGGGCCAGGGGATAAGCGTCTCTGTGGGCATGGATCTCCTTGGCAACCTCGCCGCGCACCGGCGCTGGTCGGTCGTGGGTGCGCAAGTAGCACCGCCACGTGCGCTTCGCCGGGCGAGAAGGCTGCACTGCACCCGCCCGCAAAGCAAATCGACAGTGCTAGCGAGTTCCTTGCGCGCGCACATCCACAGCTACTTGCAGAAGGCGTTCGGGCATGTTAGATTATGACAACTACATGACGACTAGGTGTCGCCATGGGTAATGTGGTTGCGACGAAGAGCTACAGATGCTGAAGATTAATTCAAATTGGTCGAAAGTGCTTTTGCGGATTGGGATGCTTTGCTCTGCCGCTAGTGTCAGCTTGATGACATTATCGGCTGCGGCAGAGGAACTCAGGTCGGCCGGCACCGAGGTGCCGTACGTCCGCGCCCCTGACGCGACCAACGAGGCCCACATCGAGCGCACCGGCGAGCTCACCTTTGTGCGTCGCGCGGTTACGCCAAAGCAGTGGGAAGGCGACATCTCCTTTACCCTCGACTCCGCGCGGCCCGGCGCCCTGAGCACCGACCCCGATGGCCGCATTGTCGGCCGCATTGGCGTCGGCGGCGGCCTCGGGCTGCGCCTCACTGCCACGCGCGGCGGGGCCACGGCCAAATACCGTCCGGGTATCGGTGCGTTCTATCAGTTTGTAGGGCGCGATGGTGGCCCGCTCTCGATAGCACTTGCCGTCGACTACCGGCCCGAGGGCTTCAACGAGGTAAAGGGCGAAGTTGAGGCGGGATTGCATATCACCTACGCCGCAAAGCGAGCTGAGATCACGGGGAACTTTGTGGGCGGTATGGAGCCAGGCTTTAAGCAGGGCGACCTAGAAGCGGCCATTTCGGCGGGCTATCGCCTTTTGCCCAACTTGCTGGTGGGCGCGCAGGGGCGGCACCGCCTAGCGCTGCCCGAGGCGATGTACGAAGACGTGGTGGGCCTTATGGCCTCGTACCGCGTTTGGCGCGCCCAGGTTACGGCGGTAGCGGGCGCAGAGGCACTGACAATTTTTGACACCCGGTACGGCCTCATCGGGTCAATCGGCGTGGCGTTTGGCTTCTAGCACTTTGGGGGTGGGCGCAAGCGCCGCTGCACAGTGCAGGGCGTCAGCGTCAGATTGGCGTGCGCATCCGCGGCGCGCCGTTAAGTAGGGGTAAGTATGAAGACAGTTTGGACGATGACGGTAGTGGCCGCGCTCGCAGCGCTTGCGGCGGGCTGCGACTCTGGTACCAGCGCAACCACCACTTCGGCGGCCGACACGGCGGGTGGCGACACGCAGACGGCGTCGTTTACCGACACAACAGCCACGTTTGACAGCGACAAGGTGGGCGAACTGCCCGCCGGCTTTACCGCTGCCAAGGGCACGTGGAAGGTCGTCGCCGATGCCAAGGCGCCCTCTGCGCCCAACGTGGTGGAGCAGTCCGCGCTCGACCTCGATTTTCCCCAGCTTGTTCTAGACAAGGCCGGCAGCTTTGACTACGGCGAGATTACTGTGAATCTGCAGGTCATGTCGGGCGCCAAGGCACAGGCTGCGGGTGTGGTGTTCCGCCGCGTGGACGACAAGAACATGTACACCGTGCGGATCAACCAGACCGAAGGGACTTGGAACCTGTTTCGCACCATCGACGGCACTCGCGACAAGTTCGATCCGATCGCCGGTGCGCCGGGCGCCAAGCAGGGCGAATACACCAAGCTCAAGGTGCAGTTCAAGGACAAGGTCATCACTGCTTGGGCCAATGATGTCAAGGTGATCGAGTACACCGAGACATCGGACAAGGCCCCGCTCAAGGGCAAGGTTGGCCTGTGGACCAAAGACGACTCGGTGGCGCGGTTTGACGACTTTGCGGTGGCGCACAAGTAGTGCTACGCGGACCCACATCGCTCAACGTGGAGATTCTATGAAGATTGCTACCCTTGGGCGCGCCGCGCCGCTCGTGGCCGTGCTTGCGCTGACCGGTTGCCCGACTGCGCAGGCGAGCAAGGACTGTCTCAACCTGACCGAGGCAGAGCGCGAAGGCCTAGTGCCGGTCGACCCCGCCTGCCTGGCCGTGGCCAAAGCGGCGGCGAACGAGCAAGTTACCCAGTTTGACACCGACAAAGTGGGCGAAACGCCCGCCGGCTGGTCGGTGGTCAAAGGCACGTGGAAAGTCGCGGTCGATCTCGCTGCACCCAGCACACCCAACGTGCTCGAACAATCGGCCACCGACCAAGACTTCCCGATCGCTCTGTTCGACAAGATGGGCGCCATCGACTACGGCGAAATGTTCGTCAGGCTCAAGGTGATCTCGGGCTCCAAGGCCCAGGCCGCAGGTGTAGTGTTCCGCTACGTCGACGACAAGAACTACTACACCGTGCGCATCAATCAGACCGAGGGCACGTGGAACTTGTTCCGCACCATCGACGGTATGCGCGAGAAGTTTGATCCGATTGCTGGTGCGCCTGGCGCCGATCCCGCCACGTTTACCCTGCTCAAGGTCAAGTTCAAGGGCACTGCGATTACGGCCTATGCCAACAATGTTCCCGTGATTACCTACACCGAAACGTCGCCCAAGGCCCCCACTAAGGGCAAGGTAGGGCTGTGGACCAAAGACGACTCGGTGGTGCATTTTGACTCGCTCGAGGTGGGCCACGAGTAGTCCGAATGCGATGCCGAGTGGTGACGCGCGGCGGGCCAGCACTTGGATCTCCCTGGCTATTGGCGGGTTTCTCGCCACCCAGGTGCTGGTACCGCTGCGCGGAGTGATCGCGCCGCGGGTCGACACGCGCGCTGATTTTTCGTGGAGCATGTACAGCCACTCGTACCGCTGCCAGGCCAAGTACGCCGACCGCAACGGGCCGTTTGACGCATTTGCAGAGCTCAAGCGGCGCGCCGATGCCCCCTTGTTGCTGCACCGCGAGGCGCTGGTGCCCTGGCACCACTGGCTGTGCGGTCAACACGGCGGCGCGGTTACGGCCACGGTGCGCTGCGCGGTCGACTTTGCACCAGCTGCGGACCTTGTTCCACCAGGGGGCGACTTGTGCAGGCTGCCGTAGACCGCTGGGGAGCCAAGTGGAGTGCATTTTGGTTTGCCGAGGGCAGCCCACAGGCGCTTGCGGCATTTCGGATCGTTTTTGCCGTTGCCTTGCTCGAAGACCTGCGCAATTCGGCGGGCCTTTGTCGCTACGCCATCGAGGGCGGCTACCACTGGCCCTACCTGAGCGGCTGGCCTCTGCTCAGTCCGCAGCAATTTTACGCGCTTTTTGCGGCTCAGGCAGGGCTCGGGTTCTTGCTCCTTGTTGGGCTGCGCACGCGCTTAGCCGCGGCGGGGCTCTTCTTGCTCCAGGGCTGGGTCTTGTGGGCCGACCGCCTCAACTTTCGCAACCACGGCTATTTGTTCTGGATGATCTGTGGAATTCTGGCCGTGTCGCCGGCGGGCAGCGCCTTGGCTCTACACCGGCGCCCAAGCGCTAGCGTGCGCTTGACCGCTCAGCGACTCATCGCCGCAGAAGTGACCATCGTGTACTTGTGGGCGGCGATCCAAAAGGTCCATCCGGCCTACCTCAGCGGTCGCGTTTTGGGCGAGATCTTGGGGCAGCCCGACCAAGCCCTGTGGTTGCAGCCGGCGGCGTGGGCGGTGATTGCGGTGGAGCTGGCGCTGCCTGTGGCTCTTTGGGTGCCTCGCACGCGCGAAGTGGCGGCGCTGGTGGGCCTTGCGATGCACGCGGCATTTGCGCTGACGCTCAATATCTACGGCTTTTCGCTCGCAATGGTAGGCAGCTATGTCCTTTTCTTGGCACCTGATGGGCACCTGCCATTTGCCCGCAAGTCGACGCCTAGCTAATAAACACCGACTGCGTAAACGCCCAAGTAAACCAAAGCAGCAGAGGTACTTGCGCGATCAGCGCCCACTTGAACTGGTGCGCCGGTAGCCACTGCGCGAGCACCACAAAAGTGGGGAACAACACGCTCATGTAGCGCCCCGACGCATCAAAACCCGTGAACATCACAAGCAACGTCGACAGCAGCGCGTAGGCCACAAGCCCCGGCGACAGCTTGCGCCGGCCCAACACCACCACCGCCAGCGTGCCAAAAACCACGAGCAGATACACGGCGTTTTGGAAGCGCAGCGCGTGCGGCACATCGGCGTGGCGCAGCGAGTTGAGCAGGTCGACCAGGCGCCGCAGGCCGGGCCGCTTGTCCCACACGGTCGTATAGGTCTGCAAAAACGGCAGTACGTGGCCAAAATGGCTGTAGAAATAGGCCATCAGGCCCGCCAGGGGCAGCGGCGTGGCAAAGAACCACCAAAAGTCGCTGTCGAGCTTGGGCACGCGCGGCCCAGAGAGCGGCTCTGAGCGCGGCGGTTCGGCGGGTAAGCGCTGCGCCAGATACTCCACAAACAGGCCTACCGCCACCAAAAAGCCCACCGTGCGGGTGACCGCGGCAAGGCTCGCCGCCGCACAAGCCAAGGCCCAGCGCCGCTGCCGGCCCCAGGCAAACGCCCACACGCCCAGGCACAGAAAGAGCGACTCCGTATACACGGCCGAAAAGAATAGCGAAAACGGAAAGAGTAGCAGCAGCCATACGCTGCGTCGTGCTACCTCTTCGCCCCAGCCGTCGGTCACAAGGCGCCACAGGCCGAGCAGGGCCAACCACAGGCACGCCAAGCTGAATACGGGCGCCACCACCGCAAACGCCGCGTCTTCGCCGAGTAGCCCTACCAGCGGGCGGTCGAGCGCGCCCACCGTCCACGAAAACAGCGGGAAGAAGTTGACATTGCAGGCTTGTCCCGGGGTAAAGGCGTAGCCGTCGCGCACAATGCTCGCGTACCAGCCGGCGTCCATGCGCGCCCAGCCATCGAGGGCCGGCAAGTGTGGGAGCGGGCTCCAGATTCCTGGCTTGGCCGGCCACAGAGCTGTGCATAGCCAGGCCCACAGCAGCAAGCCCAGGCGGCTGCTCAAGAAGGCGGGCGCAATGGCTCGCCAAGGGCGCGCGGTGGCCGTCATGGCTCAGCGACCTCGGTTGGGGCCACAGCCGCAGCAAGGGCAAGCGCCGCCAGCGGAAAGTGGTAGTAATTCCAAAATGCTTGCTTGTTCAGCGCCAAAAACGCCAGCATCACAGCGCCCACGCTTGCCGCAAATCCAGCCGGGGTGCGCGGGGCCCGCTGGCGGTCAGGTGGAAAATGCGGTTGCGTCTCCTTCTATGACCCCCAATAAGTCAAGCCCCTCGAACTGGTCTAATTTATTACTGTTCGCCATACCTTTTTCCTCGTCCCAACCGTTGCCGTTCCTCGCGCGCCAGGCACGCAGTCTCTGCGGCACCAGCCGTCCAGCGCGC
>CAISBR010000236.1 GCA_903883645.1 uncultured Myxococcales bacterium
GCAAACCGCTTGTGCATCGCCGTGGCGTGCGCGGCCATCAGCTTGCCGTAGCGCACCGGGTCGGCCTGCTCGACCATCTTAAAGCGCGTCTCGTTGCCCACAAAGCTCTTGAGGTCGCCCTTGGGCGCCGTCGAGTCGAGGTGCAGCGGCGCTTCGCCAGCCAGGGCATTGCGCGGATCGTAGCGGAACAGCGGCCAGTACCCCGTCTGCACCGCGAGCTTTTGCTGCTCGGGACCGTAGGCCATGTCGTAGCCGTGGGCGATGCAGTGGCTGTAGGCGATGACGATCGACGGGCCGCGCCAGGCCTGTGCCTCTTGGATGGCCTTGACCGTCTGGGCATCGCGGGCGCCAAAGGCCACTTGCGCGACGTAGACGTTGCCGTAGCTCATGGCGATCATGCCCAGGTCTTTCTTGCCGCTCGACTTGCCGGCTGCGGCAAACTTGGCGGCGGCGCCCATGGGGGTCGATTTGCTGGCTTGGCCACCGGTGTTCGAGTAGACCTCGGTGTCGAGGACTAGGATGTTGACGTCGGCGCCGCTGGCCATCACGTGGTCTAGGCCGCCAAAGCCGATGTCGTAGGCCCAGCCGTCGCCGCCCACGATCCACAGCACGCGGCGGACCAAGTTGTCGGCCAGACTGAGCAGGCGCTTGGCCGTGGCGTCGTTGCGACCCGTGAGGCGGCGCTTGAGTTCGGCTACCCGTGGCCGTTGGCGCGCGATGGCCGCTTCGTCGTCGGTGTCGCTGTCGGCGAGCAGACCGTCTGCCAAGTCACTGAATTCGCCAGCCATTTCTTGCAGTAGTCGGCGTGCTTCGGCGGCTTGCTGGCTCAGCGACAGGCGCATGCCCAGGCCGAACTCGGCGTTGTCTTCGAAAAGCGAGTTGGCCCAGGCCGGTCCGCGACCCTCAGCGGTTTGCGCGTAGGGGGTGGTGGGCAAGTTGCCGCCGTAGATCGACGAGCAGCCGGTGGCGTTGGCGATGACGAGCCGATCGCCCGAGAGCTGGGTCAGGAGCTTTAGGTACGGAGTCTCGCCGCAGCCCGAGCACGCGCCCGAGAATTCCATCAGCGGTTCGAGCAGTTGCGTACCCTTTACATCGCCCTTGGTCAGACTGCGATCGGCGGGCGGCAGGGTCTTGTAGAAATCAAAGTTGCTCCGCTCGCGCTCAAGCAGCGGCTCGACGGGGTGCATGTCGAGCGCCTTGTGCGACGGGTTGGTCTTGTCTTTGGCGGGGCAGACCATCGCGCACACGGTGCAGCCGGTGCAGTCGTCGGGCGCGACCTGGATGACGTACTGGTAGCCGGCGAATTCGGGGCCCTTCCAGGCGATCGAGGCAAAGCCGCCGGGCACTTCGACGCCCTTGGGATCGAAGACGCTGGCGCGGATGGCGGCGTGCGGGCACACCATCGCGCACTTGTTGCATTGGATGCAAACTGCGGGATCCCACACCGGAATCTCGGTGGCGATGCCGCGCTTCTCCCACTTGCTGGTGGCGGTGGGCCAGGTGCCGTCGGCGGCGAACACGCTGACGGGCAAGGTGTCGCCGCGGGCCGCGAGCATGGTGGCGGTGACGCGTTGCACAAAGTCGGGGGCCTCGGCGGGCACTACCGGCGGGCGGCCGCGCAGCGCGGTCACACCCTGCGGCACCGGCACGGGGTACAGCTGCGCCAGCGTGTCGTCGACGGCGGCAAAATTGCGGGCGACGATGTGCGAACCCTTCTTGCCGTAGGTCTTTTCGATCGACTTCTTGATGCGCTCAATGGCCTCGTCGCGGGGCAGCACGCCCGAGATGGCAAAGAAGCAGGTCTGCATCACGGTGTTGATGCGCTTGCCCATGTCGTTGGCGCGGGCCACCTCTAAAGCATCGATCGTAAAGAGCTTTAGATTCTTGTTCAGCACATCGAGCTGCACTTCGGACGGCAGGTGATCGAAAAGCTCATTTGGCGCATAGGGGCTGTTGATCAGCACCGTGGCACCTTGGGCGGCGTGCTCAAGCATGTCGAGCTTCTCAAAGAAGTTCCACTGGTGCACCGCTACGAAATTCGCCTTGCGGATCTGGTAGGTCGAGCGGATCGGCCGCGGTCCAAAGCGCATGTGCGAGGTGGTCACCGTGCCCGACTTCTTGCTGTCGTACACAAAGTAACCCTGCGCATACTGGTCGGTTTCTTCGCCAATGATCTTGATCGAGTTCTTGTTGGCGCCCACCGTGCCATCGGCGCCTAGGCCGTAGAACATTGCGCGCACCACGTCGCTGGGCTCGAGGTCGAAGTCAGGATCGGCGGCGAGCGACTTAAAGGTCACGTCGTCGAGGATGCCCACAGTAAAGTGGTTGAGCTTTTTGGGCTTCTTCAGCTCGTCGTACACGGCCTTGACATGGGCGGGCGCGAATTCCTTGCTCGACAGGCCGTAACGCCCGCCGATCACCAAGGGATTCAGCTGGGTCTCGCCCTCGGCGCGCGCTTCGTGCAGCACCGTCAAGATGTCTTGGTACAGCGGCTCGCCCGCGGCACCGGGCTCCTTGGTGCGATCGAGCACCGCAATCGCCTTGGTAGTTTGGGGCAGGGCCTGCAGCAGCGCCGCGCGATCGAAGGGGCGGAACAGCCGCACCCGCACCAAACCGACCTTTTCGCCTTGTGCTACAAGGTGTTCTACAGTCTCTTCGGCCGCTTCGGCACCCGAGCCCATCATGATGATCACGCGCTCGGCATCGGGCGCGCCCACATAGTCGAAAAGCTTGTAATTGCGCCCCGTCTGGGCGCCAAACAAGTCCATGACGTCTTGGACAATACCGGCGCAGCGATCGTAGAACGGGTTGCACGCTTCGCGGGCCTGGAAGAACACGTCGGGGTTTTGGGCCGAACCGCGCAGCACCGGGTGATCGGGGGTCAGGCCGCGCGCACGCTGCTCGGCAATTAGCTGGGGCGGCACCAGAGCGTGCAGCACAGCCTCGGGCAAAAGCGTAATCTTTTGCAGCTCATGCGAAGTGCGGAAGCCGTCGAAGAAGTGCAGGAACGGGATGCGCGTGCGCAGGGTGGCGGCGTGCGAAATCAGCGCAAAATCGTGGGCTTCTTGCACCGAGCCACCGCAGAGCATGGCAAAGCCGGTCTGGCGGCAAGCCATCACGTCGCTGTGGTCGCCAAAGATCGACAGCGCATGGGTCGCAATGGTGCGCGCCGTCACATGCATGGCGAAGGGCGTCAATTCACCTGCAATCTTGTACATGTTCGGGATCATCAGGAGCAGGCCCTGCGATGCCGTAAACGTGGTCGTGGGTGAGCCGGCCTGCAGAGCACCGTGCACGGCACCCGCCGCGCCGCCTTCAGACTGCATCTCGATGACGGTGGGCACAGTGCCCCACAGGTTCACTTGGCCATGCGCGGCCCAGTCGTCGCTCAGCTCGCCCATGCCCGACGAGGGCGTGATCGGGTAAATCGCAATCACTTCACTGAGTTTATAGGCAACCAGCGCGGCGGCTTCATTGCCGTCTAAGATGGCGACGGGGTTCAAAGTCGTATCGGACATCGGTAGTTCCTCATTTAGCGGCGCACAGGTCGACAGTGCGCCACGCGCGATCGTACTCCGTTGGGTCGGCCGCAGTGTCACCCCATCACAACGGCTGCGGGGCGCGCTCGGCGGACAGACGCTTGACGGCGACCGGTGTTGCGGCAAGATGCGCGGCCGACTGGAGGGCTTGCGATGTTCGACTTTACCGATGCCAACTGGACTACCACCTACCGCGGCGTCGTTACCGCGTGGGATTGCGACCATGTGGGCCACCTGAACATTGCCCATTACGTCTCGCGCTTTGACGAGAGTCACTGGCCGTTCTTTGGCGAAGTGGGCTTAACGCCAGTATTTTTGCGCGACTATGGCTGTGGCATGGCCGCGGTCGAGCAGCACATTCGCTACCTGAAAGAACTGCGGGCGGGCGATGTGGTGGCGATTCGCTCGCGGGTGGTGGGGATTCGCAGCAAGGTGCTGCTGAGCGAGCACGTGTTGGTCGACGACACCACGGGGATCGCCTGTGCCCACGAGAAGATTACCTGTGCGTTTCTAGACTTGACGGCGCGCAGGGCGGTCGAGTTCCCGCCTGAGATCGTGGCCCAGATCGAGCGGCGACTGGCTCACAAAGCTACGCAATAGATAGGGCTACAGGTACATATCCCACCAACGCAGCGCCGTCAGCGCGCCGAAGATGTGCACCGTGCGCACCGGCCGCTTGGGATCGTATTTCGCCAGCAGTTCGCCATAGTTGCCCTGCTCGTCGTGCACCGCGGCGATGGCGAGCCGAAAGTGGCGGGCCATGCCGATTAGGTGATCGCGATCAAAGAAATCAAGAGCTTGTCGGGGCGCCAGGGCGATCTCTTGCTCGAAGCGGCTCACCAGGGCCAGCGGGTAGTCGAGCGTGGACGGCGTGGGCATCGGCGCTTTGAGCCGCACTTCGCCAATGGACTTGGGTAGTCGCGTGCGGGCCAGGCTGCGCTCGATCGCCTTGTCGGGTAAGCCATTAAAACCAGGGAAGTTCCACTCCGGCGGCATCCGCAACGCCACCTGCACCATCTCGCGCAGCAAGAACGGAAAACGCGCCTCGATCGACCAGGCCATGCCAAAACGGTCGTTGTCGGCCAGCAACCAGTGCAAAAATGTATGCATATACCAGGCTTGCACGGCTCGGACTCGATCTTCGGGGTTGTGCCAATAGGGCGCGAGCCAGCGCTCGACCGCATCATCGACCGCTTGGTCGATCGCACCCCACTGCAGCTGTCCACTTTGCACGGCCGGCGCCAAAAGCGACTTGCACGGCGCCAGCTTGCTTCGCCACAGAGCCTTGAAATCACTAGGAGTATTGAGCGGCGGTCCACCCGGCTGCCAGCCGGCAAAGCGCGGATAATAGCCAAAGAACAGCTCGTCAGCCCCTTCGCCGCTCAGCGCCACCTTGCAGCCGGCATCGCGCAAGGTCTTGAAATTGGCCATCATCCCTAGCTTGCGCGGTTCCCAGCACGGCTCGTCGAAGGCGCGTACCAGCGGGTCGATGCCGTGCAGCCAAGTGGTCAGCGGCAAGTGCGTCCAGCGGTGATCCAGCCGGCCAGCGGCGGTAAGCTGAAGATGTTCAGCCACTTGAACGGCGGCACGCGCATCGTCGTCGCTATGGTCGGCGCGGTAGGTAATGGTGGCGACCGACAGCGACTCTGTAGTTGTACCAAGCACTTCAGCGGTGATCAGGCTCGAGTCGAGGCCGCCCGACAGACATGCGCCGGCCTGCGCCTGACCCATGCGCGTGGCGGCCACAGAGCGCGAAAATGCAGCCTCTAGCGCCTCGTGCGCCTCGTGCGGGGTCTTGAACAGCTCGCCCAGATCGTCGTGCAGCGTCCACCAGCGCCCCGTGCGCAGCGAGGACGCGCCCTGATTGGGCGAGAAACGCAGCCAACTAGCTGCAGACAAAGACGAAATGCCAGAAAAGGCCGTTCGCTCGCCCAGGCCACAGCCCGAGGGAAAGCCGGCGCCTACGGCAAAGATTTCGGCCAAACCCTGGGCATCGACCTGGCCGCGACCGCCGCTGAGAGCTAGTAACCCCTTGGGCTCACTGGCGAAGAATAGTCCATCGCCCCGCAGCGACCAGTACAACGGCTTGATCCCCAGCCGATCGCGCACGAGGAGCAACTCGCCACCCAGCGCATCCCACAGGCCGTAGGCGAACATGCCGTCGAAACGCTCGTACGCGCGCGGGCCCCACAGCGCGTGCGCGGCCAGCACCACTTCGGCGTCACTGTCGCTGGCAAACGCCCAGCCGGCGCGCGCCAATTGCTCGCGTAACTCTTTGTAGTTATAGACTTCGCCGTTGTAGGTCAGCAGCCAGCGGCCGTCGCGACTTTGCACCGGCTGTCGGCCGTGGGCCATGTCGACAATCGCCAGCCGCGCCGTGCCCAGCGTGGCCGCGCCGGCACTCACCACCAGCTGCTGGTCGGGCCCGCGGTGCCACAGTGCCCGCAGCATGGTCTGGGCTTGGGCGTGCCGCTCGCCGCTACTTCGGTCCAGATCGACGATGCCGACAATGCCGCACATAGCGTTTTAACTCCAAATGGTTAGCGTGCCCAGCACGCCGGCACACAGTAGCGCGGGTGGCCCGAGGCCTTGCCGTCGCTGCTCAGGTTAAAGTCGATGTCGACGCACAGCGCGTTCTTGCCGCAGTCGGCGTCGGCTTGGCAGGTGGCGGTACATACGTCGGGTTTGCGTGTGATTCCAGAGAGTTGCTTGCCACACAGCTTGGCGCCCGGGTTGCCCGCGCAGTCGGCGTCGGCTTGGCAGCGCACCCCCACACCAAGGGCGTTACCCTTTGGAACTACGCCATTTTCGGCC
>CAISBR010000237.1 GCA_903883645.1 uncultured Myxococcales bacterium
TGACGGAAAAGGGAGAAGCGGCGAACTTCCTGTTCGCTGCGCGGGCCCACTCCCACAGCCTCGCCACAGCCCGAATTCAAATGCAACAGCAGCACCTTGCGCCCCTTCGCCCGCCACGCGGGGTTGGGGGATGAGGGTCCCGAACCGCCGCCAACAGCTAGCCTTGACTACCCAAGGACCTGCTCCCGGGCCGCAGCGGCCCGTCGCTGACGCGGAACCGCCCGCTGCGCGGCCGGTCCACACACGCGGCCCCTCAGCGCAAAAGTGCCAGCTGATTCATAGTTTTGGTCTGGGTACCGGCGTTCGCCGGTATGACGGAAAAGGGAGAAGCGGCGAACTTCCCGCTCGCTGCGCGTGGCGCACTCCCACAGCCTCGCCACAGTCCGAATTCAAACGCAACAGCAGCACCTTAGGCCCCTTCTCCCCAGGGCGGGGTTGGGGGATGAGGGTGCCGACGCTACGAGTGCGTCTCCGCCATCAGCGACGTCATCGCCGTAATGCGCACAATCGACTCGACCGTGGCACTGGGCGGCAGCACCGTGACCGGCCGTGCCAGACCCATGAGCACAGGACCGATTTCGTCCGCGCCGCCGATCTTGTCGAGCAGCTGATACGCCGTATTGCTCGCCGACAGGTTGGGGAACACCAGCACATTGGCCGCGCCCGCCAGCTTAGCGTGGGGCCAAGCGTGCTGCCGCGCCTCGGGATCCAGCGCCACCTGCACCTGCATCTCGCCTTCGATGTCCAGGTCGGGCCGCCGCGCCTGCACCAACCGGGTCGCCTCGGCCACCTTGGTCGCCTTGGGGCTCAGACTTTGGCCAAAATTCGAGAAGCTGAGCATCGCCACATGCGGCTCCATACCCAGCGCCGTGGCAAAATCCGCAGCCGCAATTGCAATATCGGCGAGCATCTCGGCGTTGGGGTCGATGTTCACGGTGGTATCGGCAAACACCAGCGGGCCCTTGTCGGTCACCAGCACGTGGGCACCCGAGGCCGCGCGCACGCCCGGCGACAGGCCAACCAGCTGCAGCGCCAAGCGAATCGTCTCGGGGTAGCCGTGGTGCAAGCCCGCGACCACACCGTCGATCTCGCCCGCATGCAGCATCAGCAGCGCCGCCGTCGTCGAGTCGCTCTCAAGCGTTTGCCGCGCGCGCGGAGCCGTCAAGCCGTGGCGACCGCGCAGCTCCAAGTACGCCGCCACATCGCGCTCAAAACCGGGCCGGTTGGTCAGCGGCACAAATTCTACGCCGGCGAGGTCTACGCCAAGTGCCTCTGCGCGCAAACGAATCGCCGCCTCGTCGCCCAGCACCACCGGCTGCGCGATGTGGTCCTCGACCAGCACTGGCAGGGCCCGCAGCACGCGCTCGTCGTCGGGTTCGCTAAACAGAATCTTGCGCGGCGTCTGCTTTACGCGGTTGACCACGTGCCGCACGATCGAGCGCGCCGGACTCAGCCGCTCCATCAATTGCTCACGGTACGCCGCGACATCCAAGGGCAGCCGGGCCACGCCCGATTTGACCGCCGCTTCGGCCACCGCCGGCGCCACGTAGTACAGCACCCGCTCGTCAAACGGCTTGGGCAGGATGTAATCGGGACCAAAGCGCAAAACCTCGCCGCCGTAGGCTTGCCGCACTTGCTCGGGCACATCTTCGCGGGCCAGCGCGGCGATCGCCTTGGCCGCAGCCAGCTTCATCTCGTCGTTGATGCAACGGGCACCCACATCCAGCGCGCCGCGGAAGATGAAGGGGAAGCCTAGTACATTATTGACTTGATTGGGGAAGTCGCTGCGTCCCGTGCCGATCACTGCGTCGGGCCGCGCCGCCCGCGCTTCGGGATACGGAATCTCGGGGTCGGGATTCGCCAGCGCAAAGATGATCGGCTTGGGCGCCATGGGCATAATCATCGCGCCCGTGACCACATTGGCCACCGACAGACCCACAAACACATCGGCGCCCACCAGCGCGTCGGCCAGCGTGCGCGCGTCCGTCTTGCGCAAGTACGGTTCTTTGCTCGCATCGACCGCGCCGCGCCGGCCTTCGTGCAGCACGCCCTTGCTATCGGTCATCATAATCTTGGCGCGATCGACACCGACCAAGCACCACAGATCCATACACGCGATCGCCGCTGCACCCGCACCCGACACCACCACGTTCAGATCCGCCAGCTTTTTGCCCACCAGCTCGGCCGCATTGATGATGCCCGCTGCGGTGATGATCGCCGTGCCGTGCTGATCGTCGTGGAAAACCGGGATCTCCATGATCTCGCGCAGGGCTTTTTCGATCTCAAAGCACTCGGGCGCCTTGATGTCTTCTAGGTTGATGCCGCCAAAGGTGGGCTCGAGCGCCTTGACGATCGCGATGATCTTTTGCGGATCGCGCTCGTTCAGCTCCAGATCGAACACATCGATATCTGCGAATTTTTTGAATAATACTGCCTTGCCTTCCATCACTGGCTTGCCGGCCAAGGGGCCAATGTCGCCTAGGCCCAGCACCGCCGTACCGTTGGTCACCACGGCCACCAGGTTGCGGCGCGCCGTGTACAAAAAGCCCAGGTCGGGATCGCGCTGGATCTCAAGACACGGCACCGCGACACCCGGCGTGTAGGCCAGCGACAGATCGCGCTGTGTCAAGCAAGGCTTGGTGGGGACAACAGAAATCTTGCCAGGCCGCCCCTGCGAGTGGTAGGCCAGGGCTTCGTCGTGCATCGTCATGATGGGCTCGCGTAGGGGCAAAGGCGCCCGAGGGGTGCCCTAAGGTAGCTGCTTGGCCCGTGGCTGCAAGGTGGGGATAGGGTGGCAATGGTCACGGTTCGGTCGCCGCGGCTCCGCGCAGCCCGCTTGCCAGCCCCGCCAGCGCACCGCAAGATGCTGCAACCGCCGCACGGTGGGCATGGCCGGCAGCATGACACCCGAACAGCAGCGCCTAGTCGATGCGATGTGCGGCACCTGGCTCGGCGAAATGCAATCGTTTCCATCGCCTTGGGACCCCGTGGGCGGCTCGGCACAGGGGCGAACCCAGGCGCGCGCGATCGTGGGCGGCCAGCTCGTGTCGACCGATTACGCCGAAGAGCGCGAGGGCGTCGTCACCTTTCGCGGCCACGGCGTGTACGGCTGGGATGGCCCGGCGCAGTGCTACCGCATGTACTGGTTCGACACCGTGCAACCCACGCCCACGCTTTTGCCGGCTAGCGGCCACTGGGTCGACAGCGTGCTCACCTTTGAAGTCGCGACCGATGTCGCGGAACACCGCTATACGTATCACTTTTTAGAACCAGGTTACTACGAATTTAGCATTGCCTTGCGCCGCGCCGGCCAAGACTGGCACCTGTATGCCCGCGGCCAGTACGCGCGCCAGGGCTAAGGAACTTTATGAAAACGATCGATTTTCGCACCTGGCTGCAAAAGCGCCTGGCCCGCGCCGGCGAAAAGCTCGGGCGCAGTATTACCCAGCAGATTCAGGCTGATCCGGCGACGCATCATCCGGCGATCCTTGACCTGCTGACCGAGCATGTGCACGCGGGCATCCCCGCGGAACGCCAAGGGGTCGAGCATGGCTGTCTGGCGCATCCCCTCATCGTGCTGGTGGGCGATCTGCAGCTGGTCGCGGCGATTCCGCACTTGGTGCAAGTGGCCAGCGAAGTCGAAGGGCACGAGCCGATTCTGGTCGATATTCTTACGATCTTGACCAGTTTTGCCGAAGCCGCGCTCGAGCCCTGTGCTGCGGCCTATGCCGCCTCGCCGGATGTGGCGATTCAAGACCGCTTTGTGCAAGTGCTTGCCTCGCTTGGCATTCGCCACCCGCGCATTGCCACGATCATTCGCCGCCACCTCGAGATGGCGCCCGATACGGCCATTACCGACGCGGCCGTATACGGCGACCCCGAGCTGATCGAGCCCGTGCGTGCGGCCCTGACCAGCTTGCCGCTGGGCGAGGATCCGACTTGGGCCACGCTAGACGAATTGCAAAATATTTTCTTAGCTTACGAGGCTTTGAGCGAGCTGGGCGCCGAGCTGACCGCCGAAGAGTCGGCGCGCTGGGACGAGCTGATCGAGCGCCATGACCGCCTGCTTGACCGACTCGACGGGGTGGCGCCGCCTAAGGACGAACCAGACGCCGAGGCCTTGCCACCCGTGCCCGCGCCGGTGCGGCTGCAGCATCACGTTGGCCGCAACGATCCCTGTTGGTGCGGCTCGGGCAAGAAGTACAAGAAATGCCATCTTGCCGCCGACCCAGCGGGCGAGGGCACTGCAACTGCCTAAAATACAAATCGGCAGCCGAGGTCGCTTGCCCATCGTGGCGAATGGGAAGTATCCTCGCGACGACGCCGACCTGCGGTACTCTTCTGCCCTAGGCCGCCGCCATCGCACGTGTGTAGCGCAGCAGCGGTGTGAGTGCAGCCCATGGCGGACCCGCAAAATAACCAGCCCCCTACTGCGGCGCCGCGGTCCACGCTGGGTCCTCGCCCCGAGGTGCCGGCCGTGCGCCATGCGCAGTTGCCCGCCGACTTGGTGGCTGACCCGCTCGCCGCGCTGACCTCTGCCAACGAAATCCCGGTGTTGCCGGTGCAGTCCGTGTCGCGGCCGTGCATGCTGCAACAGGTGCGCGGGCCATTGGCTCCGCAATTTATCGAGTTGCGTGATGCGGACATGATCTTGGGCCGCGCCGACGATGTCGATGTGCGCATCCCGTCGTCGGCCCTGTCGCGGCGGCACATGCGCATCGAGTCGTACGCCTTTGGCCACCGCGTCGTCGACCTCGATAGCGCCAACGGCGTGTTCTTGAACGAAGTGCGCGTCCATTCCGCGGTTATGCGCGATGGCGATGTGCTGCAACTGGGCAACGTGGTGCTGCTCTACCACGAGGGCAGGTAGCCCATGGCCTTCTTCGTGCGATTTTGGGGTACGCGCGGCTCCATTCCCACCCCGGGGCGGGCGACGTATCGCTATGGCGGCAACACCTCGTGCGTCGAAATCCGCATTGAAGACAAGCTGTTTATCTGCGATGGCGGCACCGGGTTGCGCGAGCTTGGCGTCGACCTGCTGCGGACCTCGGGCGGCGCGCCGATTGTGGCGCACTTCTTGTTTAGTCACATGCACTGGGACCACATTCAGGGTTTCCCATTCTTTGCGCCCATTTATCAGCCCATGAACACGTTTCATATCTATGGTAGCCGGCCGGGCGACACGCGCTTCCACAGTCTGCTGTCCGGGCAGATGCGATCGTCGTATTTCCCTGTTGATTTCAGCGAGTTGAATGCCAATATCGTCGCCAACGAACTGGGCGAAGACGGTACCCGCGTCATCGATGGCGTGACCGTGCGCTGCCTAGAACAGCGGCACCCTGGTGGCAGCTACGCGTATTCGCTCGAAAAAGACGGCTACAAGGTCGTCTACGCCACCGACAACGAGATCGACCTCATCTTGGGCGACCCGACGCTACCGATTCGCGAGCCCGATGCGCCGCGCGCCATCCCTGCCGATATCGTTGATTTCTGTCGCAATGCCGACTTGCTCATTATCGACGGCCAGTACACCGACGCCGAGTACCGCAAGTACACGGGCTGGGGCCACAATCGCGCCACCACGGCTACCGACCTCGCCATCGCCGCCAACGTGAAACAACTCGCGATTTACCATCATGATCCGATGCAGAGCGACAAGGATGTCGAGGCCAAGATCGAGCATTGCCGTGTGCGCGTGGCGCAACAGGGGTCGTCGGTGTTTGTGTTCCCGGCGCGAGAGGGCGTAGAGCTGCGGATCGACTACTAATTCGTTCGTAATTCTAAGAAATTCTGGCTAGTCGTGACGGTGCCCGTGCCCGTCGCCGTGCCCGTCGCCATGATCATCCGTTTGGCCGTCGTCGCCCTGATGATCCAAGTGGCCGTTGTGCAAATAGTCCATGTGATCGCCATGTTGCACTACTAGGTGACCGCAGCCCGGGCCGTGGATGTGGGCGTGCCGATGCACCGCGCGCGTGTGCCACGCGTCGAGCCCCAGGCCCACCAGCGCCGCCAGCAGCACTTCGGCGCCCGCCACCAGCGCTTGGGCCGCACCTACCGGCAATGTATACAGAAACGCCGCCAGATAGCCCAAGAAGCCCGCCGCGCCGCCCAAGATCGCCGCCAGCCACGCCGCGGTCGCCAAGTTGGGTGCCACCCGCAGCGCCGCCATCGCCGGCAGCACCGTAAAGGCGAATACGGGCAAAGCGCCTAAAATCCGAGTCGTTACCGATACTGCCAGCGCGAGCGATGCCACCAGCAGCAGCCCGAGCAGCCGCGTCGGCAGGCCCCGCACGCGCGCACCGTCCTCGTCGACTGCAACCTGGCAAAACCCACGCAGACCAACCACTTGCACGGCAAATAGCCCGCCTGTCACCCCGATCAGCTGCTGCAGGTCGGCCGGCGCTACCGCCACCGCCGAACCGAACAAAATACTCTCGATATCCTGTACTTCTTGCACGATGCGCGTGCCCAGCGCCAGGGTGCCAGCGGCGCCCATCAGGTACACCCAGCCCAGCCGCCCGTCGGGCCGCCAGCGCGCCCCCCGCGTACCGCCCACCAGACCCAGAGCGGCCAGCCCCGTCGCCAGCGTCGAACCCACGGTCGGGCTCATCCAAGTACTCGAAAATCCGAGATGAATCTGCGCCCAAAACGCCAGCGCCACGCCCAGACCGGCCGCCTGCGACAGCGCCGCCGACAAGAACACCATCCGCCGCGCCACCACAAACACGCCCAAGAAGCCCAGCAGAGCGCCGGCCAACACGCCCGCCATTGCCGGATCGCGGAACAGGTCCCAAGCATCGAAAAACTGGCCAATTTGCGGCGCGGCTTCAGGTGGCATGGCCCCCCCTCTGCTCGGCAATGTGCAGACCAAAGCGCGCGTCGAAGGCGGGGTGCTGCACCACTTCGCGCAGCGGCCCCGGCACTACAACCCCCTGATCCTTATCGACAAAAATCGCATGGGTGGCAAAACTGCCCAGCGCACCCAAGTTGTGGCTCACCAGCAGCAGACCCAGCCGGCGTCGGTCGCGCAGCTCGCCCAGCAGATCAAACACTTGCCGCTCGGCGTGCACATCCATGGCGCTCGTCGGTTCGTCAAGGATGAGCAGGTCGGGCTCGCCCGCCAGCGCTTGCGCCAACAAAACCCGCTGTTTCTGCCCCTCCGACAGGTGCAGCCACGGCTCGCGACACAGCTTCTCGACCCCCACATCGCGCATCGCCTGCTGCACTTGCGGTTGCGGCGCATAGGGCCAACGCGGCCGGGCAAACGACCAACCGCGCTCGGCACCGGCGCGCACCAAGTCGATCACCCGCGCCGGCACACTGGGATCCAACTCACTGCGTTGGGGCACATAGGCGATCGCGCTACCCGGGTGGGCCAACTGGCCGCCCAGCGCCGGCAAAAGCCCAAGCACGGTGCGCAGTAACGTAGTCTTGCCCGCGCCGTTTGGGCCGATGAGCGCCCATGTCTCACCGCGCTCGACCCGCAGATCGATAGGCGGCAGCAGCGGCTGGCCACGGTAGCCAACTTGCAGCGCTTGACATAGCAGTAGTGGAGAATCGCTCACGTTTCGCGCGTTTCCTTGGTGCCCCGGACCACCTATCCGCGCCGGCACATGCCCAAGAGTGTGCCCCTCGCGGCGGCCCACAGCAACCATCCGCCGCCGCGGCTTGTTCCCGTTCGCTGCGATTTGCGCCCCACGGCGCCAACTTGTAAGCTCCGCGCCCCGCCGGCCGCCCGGCACAGCCAGGATCCCATGCTCCACGAACAGCTCCACCACCTGATCACTTGGTACTTCGGCATCATCCTCGACTACGGCTATAGCGCGGTGGCGCTGATGATGGCCCTCGAGTCGACCATCGTGCCGATCCCCAGCGAAGTCATCATTCCGCCTGCCGCTTATTGGGCGTCGCAGGGCAAGCTCAGCCATGTGGGCGTGGTGCTCGCGGGTACAATTGGCTCGCTGGTGGGCGCGGTGATCATGTACGTCGCTTCGCGCTACGTCGGTCGGCCGCTGCTGATGCGCTTTGGCAAGTATGTGCTGCTGCCGCCAGCGAAAATCGAGGCTGCGGAGCGGTTTGTCGAGCGCTACGAGACCGGCGGCATCTTCTTTGCGCGGCTGCTGCCGGTGGTGCGCCACTTGGTGGGTATCCCGGCCGGGCTAGTGCGTATGAAGCTGGGTAGTTACGCGCTGATGACCACCCTTGGCTCGGCGCTGTGGTGCAGCGTGCTGGTGTGGTTTGGCGACGCGGTGCTGGGCGACCAGCCCAACTTGATTTCAGACCCCGACGCGCTGGTCAAGGCGCTCAAGGCCAAGTCGCTGATGATCGCGGGGGCGGTGGTGGTGCTGGCGGTCGGCTACGTGCTGATGGTGCGCATGACCAAGAAAAACGCCGCCGTCAGCGAATTTCATCGCGAAATACCGCCGACCTAGCCAAACGAAATTCTAGTAAGTACAACTACTTCTTAGCCTTGCCCTCGGCCAGCAACCCTTCGAGCCAGGTTTGCGCCGCCTCGAGCGGCCAGCCCGTGCCCTTGTGCGCGCCACGAATCCGCCCCTGGCCATCGACGACGAAGAAGGTCGGAACGCTTTCAGTGTCAAAGACTTCCATGGCCTCAGGCCCGACCCACGCCACCGCCGGCCCGCCGGGCAGCTGATCGCGCACAAACTCTTCGAGCGCCTGCTCGTCCTTGTCGATGCTCGCCGCGACCACGACCAGACCCTTGCTCGCCAAACGTGCATGAAGCTCAGCCACTTGCGGCGCAGTCGCCCGGCACGGTCCGCACCAGGTCGCCCACACATCGATCAGCAGCACCTTGCCCGCCAGGTTCGCGGGCGGCTTGTCCATGCCGAACCAGCGCTGCACGGCAATCTCGGGTAATCCTTGGCCTACGCGGGGGTCAGTCGCCCAGTCGAGCGGCGCGGCCGCCGCAGCCACCTTGGCCGTTGCCTCGAGCACGGTGGGCTTGGCATCGCCCGCTTGCAGCAATTTGTCAGCAGGTACAGCCACATCGCAGGCATAGTAGGCATCTACGCCCGCGCCCGCCACAGATGCGACCAAGGCGACCCCGTGGTAAAGCCCAGCAGGAACAGCCACTTCAAAGCTGCCCGTCTTGTCGCTCTGGGCGGTCTGCGCCTCTTGAATCAGGCCCGTGGCATCGGCCAGCCGCAGCGTGACGCGCGCACCGGCCAGCGGCTTGCCGGCCACATTCAGCACAAATTTCAGGCGACTCGCACCCTGCCAACGCACCGTCCGTTTCGTCGACTCGGTCCGCGGCTTGACCAGGGTCGCAAAGGGCGGGGCCACTTGCAGCCAGTCGCCAGCCACCTCGTGAATGGGCAAATTACTGTTTGTAATCATAACGCTACCGTCTGGCCGGCCTTTGAGGTCGAGCTTCCAGTCGGCGAGCTGCACCGCGGCTCCCTCGCGCGCATCCACCGTGACCATGCCGGTGCCGCGCAGCGTGCTAGGGCTAGTAAGCGCGCCATTTCCTTCAAGAAGTGCCCACTTGTAGCTGCCAGCCTCGCCCACCTTCAAGTCGCGGTCGAACGACACGCCCAGCGTCTGCTTGCCACCTAGAGCCAAGAACGCTGCGTTTTGCTTGGCGATAAGCGGCGCTTTCGATAGGGGCGGAAACATGCGGTCCATCGCCATCCGCTCGAGCTTGAGCACCACGGCCTGCCCCTGGCGGCGAAACTCGATCTCGGCCACCGCGCCCACATTGCCGCGCACATGCTCGACCACTTGCGGCACCTTGGCGCCCGGCGGCACCGCGTAACTGTCGATGCGCACAAACTGATCGCCCGCCTGCACCCCCGCGCGATGCGCCGATCCACCCGGCACCACCTGCTGCACGTACACGCCGTCGGGCTTACCCTCGAGCACCGCGCCAATACCGCCCTGCGCCTGGTCTTTTGGCTTAGCGGTTGCGCCCGCCACAAAGGGCCACTTGGGGGTAGGTAGCGGCGCGGCGGCCTTGGTTTCGGCTTGCGCGGCAGCGGCCTGGGGCAACACCGCGAGCGTCCCCAGCACAGCCACCGTCACCGCGGCGGGCCAGTAGAACCGGCGATTAAGACGAACGTTCGATGGCGTCAAGGCAACTCCTGAATGCTACTGGGTAGTATGGTGGGCAATCCTGGCCCCGACCGGCGGCCCCGGGTGCCAGCGTAGCGAGTGCGGCTGCAAAACTCCAACCCGCTTCTGTCGCTGCTGCGGCGGCTGGGGGTGTTGACCTGCGCCCCGGGTTGGCGCCCAATTCGCCGAGCGCGGCGCCGACTGCCGCAAAACTAGGCTATGCGCGGACGTATTTTGTTCAACGGCAACATCGGCTCGCCCAGCGCGCTGATGGCGCGGACCCGGCCCTGGTTGCGCGCCCGCGATGGCGGCCAGCCCAAGGTGCTGCTGGTGACGGCGGCGTGGGGGCAGGGCGAATATGGCGAGCAAGTGGCGCGCGATGCCTTGAACTCAGTGGGGATTCACTCGGATTGGCACGGCGGCTTCGACCGCACCATCTTCAACCTGTGCGCCTGGCATGTGTGGCAAGAGTACCTCGAGCGCCACCCGCAAGTCGCTGCTGTGGATGCGGAATTGCGCGCGGTGCAAGAGGCGACCCGGCGCTTTTATGTCGACAAGACCAGTTTTCATGCCGAGCGCATCCGCCACGCCGTTCGCTATGCCCGCGAAAAGCTGGGCGACTTTCGCCTTGGGCACCTGCCGCTCGTGGCGCGCGATAGCCTGCGGCCCGGTGGCGTTATGGGCGGTCGCGAGCTGCTGCAGCGGGCACTCGTGCGCGAGTTGATTCATGATCTCGCGGATTTGGTCAGCAATGATCAACGTATGCTGGCGGCGCTCGAAGAGGAAGAGGGGCTGCTGCCCGCCCGCACCGGCATGCGCCTAGACCGCGACTGGCAGGCTCAGCAACGGCTGCTCAGCCAACGGATTTTGGCGGCCGACGTGATCTTTTTGTTCGGCGGCGATCCGGGGGCGCTGCTGGCGTCGCTGCGGTTCTTTGACCTGCAGCCCACCCTGGTCGAGGCGCTGCGCCGCGGTACCACCTTTGTGTCGATCTCGGCTGGATCGCTGGTGCTGTGCGAGCGCATGATCATCTACGACAACTTTTCGCCCGACCCAGCCCGTCGCGATTTTCGTTTGATTGACCGCGGTTTAGGCCTGGTTGGCGGCGTTCAGGTTCTGCCACATTGCATGGACCGCATCCACACCGACGACCCCGATAACTTGGCCTACCTGGCGCGCCGCTTCTCGAGCCACCGCTGCGTCGGCCTAAACGAAGAGAGTTTTCTGCTGGTTGACCCCTTTACGGGCCAGGCCATGTCGGTTGGCGAGCACGACGGCGTGTATGTGTTCGGCAGCGACGGCGTCAAGTGGCGCTTCCACGCCGGCGAGCGCGTCCCGTTGGATTAGCTAAGAAATTCGGTTAGTTCGTTCCCAAGCAGGCCGCCGCGGAGCAACTCGCGACAGAAAACACGACGGAGTCGGCACCGGCCTGGGCCAAGCAGGTTGATAGGCAGCCCGAGCAGCCTTGCGCACACGCCCACACCTGCGCCAGGACCACCGCGCAAGTGCTCGAGGCCTTGCATTGCAGCCCAGCGCCTGGGCATTTGGCGATCATGCACTGGGCCCCAGCTTGGGCGCCGGCAACGCAATCCCACGCACAGGTGCCGCCGTCTTCGCCTTTGGTGCACAGGCTGTCGCCGCATTGGGCCGCGCAATCGGCCGGGCAGCTGTCCGGGCTTTCGTCGCTGCTGCACAAGCCGTCGCCACAGGCCACAGAACTGCCTGTGCTGTCTGCAGTTTCGCTGGTTGTGTCGCCGCCGCTGCCGCCCGCGCCCGACGAGCCCCCTTGCCAGTAGCTGGTGCCGCCCTTGGCGTCGCTGTTGCCGCTGCCTTGGGCTTTGGGCGCGCATACTGTGCTGACTCCACTGCTAGAATCGCTGCTCGCGTCGTCTACGGCGGGCAACTCTTTGCACTCGCCGCTGGGGCAGTAGGCGACCGTCAGCCACTGCTTGGTGGCGGCGTCGCAGAGCTGGCGGATTCCGTCGATGCTGGGCTCGCAGCGCTCGCGGTCCTTGGCGGGATCGCACGGGTCGGGGGCATCGATCAGCGCTTTGGACTTGGCGACTTGGCAGGCGGGCAGGGCGGTTGCAGCCAAGATGATGAGACATGCAAGTAATAACAAGATGTTGGGCGAGTAGGGCCACTGGCGCTCTGGTCGCTCGTTGGTGTCGCCATGCCCCACGTAGCCCCCCATTGCGGTACTTGCTTCTTAGTGTAGCTTGAGCGCAAGCCATGAACGACACTAGCATGCAGTCTGCGGGCCGCTTTCGCCAGTTTCGGCGCAACGCTCGCCCATGCCGCGGCGCCTTCGGCCCGGCCGGCAAACGGGGCACGATGGCAACCAGCTCAAGAAAACCTTGGATTCGACTGAGCTTGGGCGTAGTGATGCTGGCACTCACCCTGCTTGTCGCGAGCTGTGGCGGCGACACGGTCAGCCCTACACTCAGCACGGTCGACGGGGCGAGCGGCGATGCGTACGGCGACACCACCCTGTGCCCCGGCGGCTACGGCTGCACCTGCACCGCCGACGAGCAATGCCCATACGACAGTCAATGCCTTGAAACTACAGATGGACTTCGCTGCGCCTTGCACTGTGTCGACACGGAGTGCCCGTCAGCCTACACCTGCGCCCAGGTCGCCAAGACCGACTCCAAGGGCAACCCCACCATCGTCAACCACGTCTGCGTGCAAAAATGGCCGCGGGTTTGCGATCCGTGCACCGGCAGCGCGCAATGCCTGACCTCGGGCGACGCCAAAGCCAAGTGCGTGGCCATCGACGGGGCGAGCGGCGCGAGCGGCTGGTATTGCGGCAGCGCCTGCGGCGGCGACAGCGACTGCCCACCGGCGTACGGCTGCAAGCAAGTGCCTGTGCGCGAAGGCGGAGTCGAGCAGCAGTGCGTGCCCAACTCACAGCAATGCTCGTGCAGCGGCGCAGCGGTCATCAGCAAAAAGGCCACGACCTGCTTGGCCCTGGTCGCCGGCAGCAAAGAGCCTACCTGTGCCGGTGCGCGCGCCTGCGGCCCCGACGGCTTGGGTGCCTGCCAAGCGGGCGTTGGCACAGTAGAAGCCTGCAATGGCCTCGACGATGACTGCGACGGCAACATCGACAACGCGACCGCGGCGGATGGCAGCAAGACCGGCGCCTCGTGCGACGACGGTTTACCTTGCACTATCGATGTTTGCGACCCCAAGGCCGGCTGCCAGCACACCACTAGCAGTGCCCCCTGCGACGACGGCGATGCGTGCACGCAGGGCGAGGTCTGCGGCGCAGAGGGCTGCAAAGGCAACAAGTTGACATGCCAAGATGCCAACCCCTGCACAGACGACAGCTGCGACCCGCAAACAGGCTGCAGCTTTGCCAACAACACGGCGCCTTGCGACGACGCCAAGCTGTGTACCGGCCCAGATGTGTGCCAAGGCGGCGCGTGCCAGGGTCCGCTCAACACGGCGGCGTGCGACGACGGCCTGCTCTGTACCGGCCCAGACACCTGCAAAGACGGCGATTGCCAAGGGCCTTTTAACAGCGAGCCCTGCGACGACGGCAAGTTGTGCACCGGCCCCGACGGCTGCCAAGGCGGCAAATGCACCGGCGCATTGAACACCGCGCCCTGCGACGACGGCGTACTGTGCACCAGCCCCGACGCCTGCCTTGGCGGCATCTGCACCGGCGCGCCCAACAGCGCAGCCTGCGACGACGGCGACCCGTGCACCGTGCCCGACCTGTGCAAAGACGGCGTATGCTTTGGCAAAACCAAAGATTGCCAAGACGGCCTGCCCTGCACGCTCGACCTGTGCAGCCCCAGCGCCGCGTGCACCCATACGCCACAAGCTGGCGCGTGCGACGATGGCAACATCTGCACCGTTCTCGATACATGCAGCATGGGCGCGTGCGTGGGCGTGGCCGTTGACTGCGACGACGGCGAGGATTGTAGCTTAGATAGCTGTTCAACCTCGCAGGGTTGCGTGCATGTGCAATCGAGCGACCCCGCCTGCGGCCCCATCGGCTTGCCCATTGTGGTCGCGTTTGCGTGCGACGAGCCGGCGCTCAAGGCATGGAAATTAACGCTCGAAGGCATTGCCAGCCCCGCAGCGCCCATGAGCCGCTGGAAGGTAGACGCCACGCCGCTCGGCGCCAGCCCGGCCGGCACGTGCTCACTAAACGTCAATAATGGCAAGGACTTAACCTGCGCTACCGGCCAGAGTGCCATCCAGGCCTACGCCATGTCGCCCATCGTGGATGCGAGCGGCGTCGCCCCCGGTGCGGCCCTCATCGTCCGCTTCGAGTCGGCCGGCACCTGGACCGGCGCCGCCAACGCCAGCGTGCAGGCCTCGCTCGATGGTGCGAAATGGACATCGGTCGGTGCAATCCCGGCCTCGGGCGCCATTTGGGGCAAGGCACAACTCGACCTAAACGCTTGGGTCGGCAAGAAATTCTATCTGCGCTTCGCTATGGTCGCCGACTGCTCGGCCAAGGGTATTGGCTGGTTTATCCGCAAATTCGCAGTATTCGAAGATGTGTGCGCCGTGGGCAATGGCGGCTGCACCACTTCGGCAAAGTGCACGATCAGCGACATGGGCGTGGCGCAATGCACCTGCAACCCTGGCTGGGCCGGCGACGGCAAGGTCTGCGCCGACATCGACGAATGCGCTTTGGGCACAGCCGGTTGTGACCCACAGGCCGCCTGCAGCAACAGCGCTGGCACCTTTAGCTGTATGTGCAATAAGGGCTGGAGCGGCGACGGCTTTACGTGCGGCGACATCGACGAATGTGCTTTGGGCAGCGCCGGTTGCAGTGTCAATGCCGCGTGCGCCAACACCCCGGGTGGCGCCAGCTGCACCTGCAACAAGGGCTGGGCCGGCAACGGCACCACCTGCAGCGATATCGACGAATGTGCTTCAGGAATAGCCGGTTGCGATGCCAACGCCGCCTGCAGCAACACCCCCGGCAGTGCGAGTTGCGCGTGCAACAAAGGCTGGAGCGGCGACGGCCTCAATTGCAGTGACATCGACGAATGTGCAACAGGCACCTCGACTTGCTCGCCCAATGCCACCTGCGCCAACAGTGCCGGCAGCTTTGCGTGCGCCTGCAAGAAGGGCTACGCCGGCAACGGCACCAGCTGCAGCGACATCGACGAATGCGCAGCTGGCACCTCGGGTTGCTCGGCCAGTGCGACCTGCACCAACACCCCCGGCGCCTTTTCTTGCGCGTGCAAGGCCAACTACGTGGGCGACGGCATTTCGTGCGTGACCTTGAAATCACAAGTATTTGGCTACGTAGGGGGCTCGGGGCAAACGTTTGCCGTCCCCGCGGGCGTCAGTGCGCTCGAGAGTATCGAAGTCGTGGGCGCTGGCGGCGGCGGTGGCGCGTCCGACGTTGTGGCAGGCGCTGGCGGCGCGGCCGGCGGCTATGTGCTAGCTAGCAAAGTCTCAGTTGTCGCAGGTAGTTCTCTGCTCATCGTGGTCGGCGGCGGCGGTGGCGCGGGGGCAGCGGCGTCGGGCAGCGGCGGCGGCGGCGGCGGCTGGCCCGGAGGCGCGGCGGGCGGCGCCAGCGGCAGCGTGGGCTGGTCGGGCGGCGGCGGCGGCGGCGGCGGTCTCTCGGGCGTGTTCAAGCCGGGGGTGTTCACAGCGGCGGGCGCCATTCTGGTCGGTGGCGGTGGCGGTGGCGGTGGCGGCGGTGGCCTCTACAGCGGCGGTGGCGCGGGCAGCGGCGGCGGTTCGGCCGGTGGTGCGGGCTTTGCCGCAGCAGGCGCAGGGGCCAGCAAGGGCGGCAAGTCCGACGGTGGCGGCGCTGGTGGCGGCGGCGCAGGTTACAGCAGCGGCGTGGGCGGCGTGGTCGCGGGCTGCGATTGTGGCGGCAGCGGCGGTGGCGGCGGGTCCAACTACATTGTGCCGGGGGTATCCGCAGTGGCCAAGGCGGCCGCGGGTGCCGGTGGCGGCGGTGTCGCGGGCGGTGGCGCAGCAGGCTGGGTCAAAATCACCTGGTACGCCCCTTAACTTCGCTAATATCTTTACAAATCTTGCTCATCTTGGGCCTGGCGCCGGTGGTGCTGCAGCTGGGCCAGCGCCGTCTCGAGCTTGCCCGCTAGCTGTTGCCAGGTCGCGAAATTGGCCTGCGCAATGCGCTGCGACAGCGACGTGCCGCCGTGCTGGGCGGCGAGGGCCTCCATCGCCGCCTCGGGGGTATCCAGGTCCGCTACATCCAGGTAGCACGCCTCGCCCCGCGTGCCGCGGATTCGGTCGAGCAGCGACCGCCGCACCAGCTGAATCGTGGGGTCCGGGCTGCGCCGCAGTAGACCGACCAGCCGCTCGGGGCTATCGGTCCCGTAGCTCAAATCGGGATGAAAAGCCACAGTATACAAGCTCGACCGCTTGCCCAACGCGCCCAGCGCCCGCTCCGAGGCCTCGGTCATGTCGCGAATCAGCCGCTCCCACTGCGGCGGTGTGCTCACCACATCGGGCGCAATCAGCAGGGCGACTTCAAAATCGTCATCGCCCGATTGCTGCAGCGCGATCATGCGCTCAAGTAGCTCTGTAGTGGGCGCAACTCCTCGCACTAACTGCGTAAGTACCTTGCCGTTCTCGCGCGCCGGCTTGGCGTAGGGGCACAGGTTGTGGGCCTCGACGACGTCGCGCGTATACAGCTCGCTGCGGGCCAGCACCTGCCCGTCTGTGCTTGGGTCGTTTAAAGGCTTGTCTCGTGTGGCCATACCCGCAAGCTGCCGGATTCGCCTTAGATGTGCAAGCCCTTTGCCGCGCCGCGCTGGGCTTTGGCCATGTCAGTCGCTATGCTCGGGCCACGGCGGAGCCCCCCGCTGCACTGGCTGACCATGACCGCAACCGACAATCCTCTGCTGAACTTTACTGACCTGCCGCCCTTTGGCGCCATTGCGGCCCACCACGTCGAGCCGGCGGTGCGCCAGGCAATTGCCAATGCAAGAAAGGACTTGCAAGGTATCGAGGCGCTGGACGAGCCCGATGCAACCACGCTGCTGACGCGGCTCGAGCAACTGCACGACCGGCTAGGGCGAGTGTGGGGCGCGGTCGAGCACCTGCTCAGTGTGGCCGACGACCCCGAGCTGCGGCAGGCGCACGACGCGGTGCAGAGCGAAGTAGTTGAAGTAAGTGTAGAAATTGCTCAGAGTCAGCCGCTGTTCCAGGCGGTCGTTGCGGTGCGCGCGCGGCCCGATTACGCGGATCTGTCGCCGGCCCAGCGCCGGGCCCTCGATCAGTTGTGGTTGGATGCGCGCTTGTCGGGTGCCGACTTGCAGGGCGAACAACGTAAGGAATTTGCCGATTTGCAGCAGCAGCTGGCCGAGTTGGGTACCCAATACGGCCACCATGTGCTCGATGCGACCAAGGCTTGGCACCTCGACCTGAGCACCCTGCACGACGTAGCTGGTCTGCCGCCGAGCGCGCTCGACCAAGCGAGTCAGTCCTGGCAACAGGCGCATCCTACAGAGGTTTCGAGCTCTGGAGCCGGTCCGTGGCGGCTGACCCTCGACGGGCCGAGCCTGCTGCCGGTGCTGCAACACGCCAAGAACCGCAGTCTGCGCGAGCAGGTTTACCGGGCGCACGTGGTGCGGGCGAGCAGCGGTGAGTTTGATAATACCTTGATTATTAAGAATATTCTTACCGTGCGCAGGCAGCAGGCACAACTGCTCGGCTATGCGGATTATGCGGCACTGTCGCTGGCGACCAAGATGGCCCCCTCGTACGGCGCGGTGACTGCGCTGCTCGAGCGGCTGCGGGCGGTCAGCTACCCGGCTGGGCAAAAGGATCTGCAAGATCTGCGCGACTTTGCCCGCGAGCAGGGGGCGGCCGAGGCAACGGACTTGCAGCCCTGGGATGTGGGGTTTTGGGCGGAGCGCCTGCGCGAAAAACGCTACGATTACAGTGACGAAGCCCTGCGTCCGTACTTTCCGCTGCCCAAGGTGTTGCAGGGTCTATTCGACCTGTGTGCGCGCCTCTTTGGCATCCGTGTGGTGGCGGCCGATGGCGAGGCGCCGGTGTGGCACCGCGATGTGCAGTTCTTCCGCATTCAAAACGAGGCAGGTCAACCCCTTGCGGCCTTTTACCTCGACCCGTATAGCCGCCCGCAGACCAAGCGCGGCGGGGCGTGGATGAACGAGTGCGTTGGCCGCTCGCTGGCGCTGGGGCAGCCGGGGCAGCCGCGCCTGCCTGTGGCGTACCTGATCTGCAATGGCACGCCGCCGGTGGGCGACAAGCCGTCTCTGATGACCCTTGACGAAGTCGAGACGCTGCTTCACGAATTTGGCCACGGCCTGCAGCACATGCTGACCAATGTCGACCTGGGGCTAGTGTCGGGTATTCGCGGCATCGAGTGGGACGCGGTCGAGTTGCCCAGTCAATTCATGGAAAACTGGTGCAGGCACCGCCAGACGCTGCGGGGGCTGTCGGCCCACGTCGACACGGGCGAGCCGCTGCCCGACCTGCTGTTCGACCGCATTGCCGCCGCGCGCACCTTTCGCGCTGGGTCCGATATGTTGCGGCAACTGGCTTTCGCGCTTACGGATTTGGCGATTCATCACGATTTTGATCCCGCCACTCAGCAGGCGCAAGCTGTGTATCGGCAAGTGGCGGCGCGGACGCAGGCTCTGCAGCCGCTGGCCGAAGACCGCTTCCTGTGCGGATTTTCGCATATCTTTGCAGGTGGTTATGCGGCAGGGTACTACAGCTACAAGTGGGCCGAAGTGCTCAGCGCCGATGCCTTTGCCCAGTTTGAGCGCGTTGGCCTCGACGATGCGCCAGCGGTGGCGGCCAAGGGGCGGCAATTTGCCGAAACCATTCTGGGTTTGGGCGGCTCTGTGGCGCCAATGCAGGTGTTTCGCGCCTTTGTGGGCCGCGATCCCGACGAGCAGGCCTTGCTGCGACACGCGGGGCTGCTCAACGAAGTGGTCTAGACTCTAGCGATTTCGCTGACTTATGGGCAAGCCGCCTGGCAGCTCGCTTGATCGGCGAAGATGTTGGCGCAGTAGCTGCCGCAGCCGCAACCGCTCATCATCACGCAGCTTTTGCCGTCGTAGCCCCAGCCGACCACCATGTCGCACATGCCCAAGGCGCCCGCGGGAATCGCTGCGCAGCTTTTACCTTTGCAAGTTCCAGGCTTGTCGGCGACCAGGCACATCGCGCCGCACGGGCACACACCGGCGCCCACGCAGCTATCGCCCTTGCTGCACTCGGCGTCGCTCCAGCACTGGCCAATTTGCAACTCAGCTAAAGCTTTGCACATATTCTTGTCGCTGACGCAAACCTTGCCGCTAGCGCAGGCGTCGGGGTTGCAGCACAGCGGGTCCGTTTGGCATTGACCGGGCGCGCTGGGCTTGGTGCATTTGGCGTAGCACGGGCACACGAATGCACCGACACAGATTTGGCTGCCGCAGTCGCTATCGTCCCAGCAAGTTCCCTTGTCGAGCAGTGTAGTTACGCATAGTTGGTCTTTGTAGCACTTCATGTCGGCGGGGCACTTGCCGTTTTGGATGTTGCAGCAACCGCTGCCGGCCGACTCGCACTGCCCCGGTTTGTCGGCGACCAGGCACATCGCGCCGCACGGGCAAATGTTGGCGCCGTTGCAGGTGGTGCCGCCTGTGCAGTCCAAATTGCTCCAACATTCTCCGCTCTTTAGCACCGCGGTCGACTCGCAGACGCCGCCGACGCAGTACTCGCCCTTGCCGCAGGGGGCGCCGCAGCATAGGGTGCCGCCGCCGCAGACGCCCTGGGTGCTCGGTTGCATACAGTCGGCGTTGCACGGGCAAACAAAGGCGCCGACACACTTTTCGCTGCCGCAGTCCGCGTCGCTCCAGCAGGCGCCGGCCTTGGGCGGTGGCAAGCAGTCTTTGCCGTCGACGCATACCGTGCCCGTGCCGCAGCCCTGGCCGCCCAAGTTGCAGCAGCCCAGCGGCCCACCGTCGCCGGTCGTGTCGCCGGTCATGTCGCCGGTCGTGTCGCTCGCGCTGTCTAACTCGATGTCTTTGCTCGTATCTATGGCCACGTCGCTGTCGCCAGAGCTGGCGTCGGTCGCACCGGAGTCGCCGATCGCCGTGTCGCCCGTCGTTGTGTCGCCGACCACAGCATCGCCGCTGACCGTGTCGCCAACGTCTAAGTTGGTGATGTCGGCGGTACTTATGCTGTCGCCACCGCCGCCTGCCGGTGTAGTCGTCGCCGAATCGCAGCCCGCTAGGGCCACTGTCATCGCGATGAACCATGCAAAATACTTCATGAACAACCTCACTAGTGCGACCCGTAGTCGGCTACAGCATAGCACACTGCACTTGCGAGCGCTGCAGTCGCGCCCAACTGCCAGCCAGCGTAGACTGTCGCTTCGCCGGCCAGTGTGCCGAGTGGACAGCTCTGTGAACCTGAATTTCATTGCAATTGGCGACGAAGTGCTGCGCGGCGAGACCCGCGAAGGCAACGGTGCGGTGCTGGCCGACGCTCTGGTGCAGCGCGGTCTGGGGCTGCGGCAAATGCAGGTGATCGGCGACGATTTTGCTAGTATTCGCGGGCACTTGCTTGCCCTTGCCTCTCGACCCAACGCCCTTGTCATCAGCGGTGGACTGGGGCCGACCGACGACGACTTGACCCGCGCGGCGGTGGCGGCGGCGGCTGGTGTCGCGATCGTGCGTAACCCGCTGGCCGAACAGGCGATTCGCGACCGGTTTGCCCAGCTTGGCCGCACGATGGACCCCAGCAACCTGCGCCAGGCGGACCTGCCCGTGGGCGCCCGTCTGCTGGCCAATCAGCACGGTACCGCGCCGGGATTTGCTATGCAGATAGAACAGTTGCATGTCGTGGCGCTGCCCGGAGTGCCCCGCGAATTTGGCGGCATGCTGGCGGATCACCTGGACAGCTGGCTCGCGGCACTGGGCATGACTCCGCAACCCCGCATAGAGGCAACGTTTCGCCTGTATGGGCTGCCCGAGAGCGACATGCAGGGCCGCCTCAGCCGGCTGCCCCACTACGCCGCCGCCACCATGCGCTCGCTGCCCACGTGGCCCGAGATTCGTTTGGAGTTGACTGCGCGAGATGATAGTAACAAGTTCAATCAGTTGTGCGACGAGGTGCGCGCCGACTTGGGCCGCTGGATCTACACCGAGCAGCGCGACCAGAGCCATGCCAGTGCGGTGTTGCAGGCCTTGCGCGACCGCGGTGCGTCGCTGGCGGTGGCCGAGTCGTGTACGGGGGGCCAAGTCGCCGCACTGCTCACCGCGGAGCCGGGCGCCAGCCAAAGCTTTCTGCTGGGCGCGGTGACCTATGCTAACTCTATGAAAACAAATGTTCTTTCGGTTCCGTCGCAACTCATTGCGCAGCATGGCGCCGTGTCGGAACCTGTAGTGCAAGCGATGGCCGAGGGGGCGTTGCGGGTCGCCGATGCCGATTTTGCTGTGGCGACCAGCGGCGTGGCCGGGCCGAGCGGTGGTACCGAGCAAAAGCCTGTGGGTACACTATGTTTGGGCCTGGCTTGGCGCGGTGGCAGCGACGCGCGGACCGTGCAACTGCGCCAGTTAGACCGCCCCAAGTTTCAGCGCTCGGCGGCGTTCTTGGCGCTCGAGTGGCTGCGCCAGCGGGTGTTGGGCCTGCGCTAGACCGTTATAATCACTGCACATCGCCAGTCTGTGTAGGTACTTCGGCCGCGTCCACAGCGGTGGTATCGGCGGCGGTCGACGCATCCGTCGCACCCGTGTCGCTGGCAGCCACATCCGCAAAGTCGGCCCCGCCCGCGACCGCATCGGCGCCGGTCGGAGTCTGGGTTGTCGCGCCGCCGCTGCTGGTGGTGCTGGGCGTGGGTACCGGGTTGATCACGCAACTTGTTGCACTTACTAGCATGACTAGCCACAGTGCCGTCCAACTCGTCGCGCGCGTCGTCATCGTCATGCTCCCCATCTGGCCCGGCCCGACCTGTGTCCCGGCTCGAACGCTACCGGTAGTGTATCCAAGGTTCGTGCCAAATGCCCCAAGGGCAGCGAGCACCGACGCGTGTTTTCTAACTTCACTTTATGAAACGACTTTCCGGGGTCGCGGCTGCGGCAACGGCGAATTGCCGCGATCCAACGGGTGTTGAAAATTTCCGCACACGTCGAGATAATCAACACTACCCCACTGCGCGAGGACCCTATGCTGCCACCCAGTGCGACCCAACCCAGCGAACTGCCGGCCACGATTGGCCTTTGGACCCCTACGCAACGCCTCGCCCAGGGCGGCGGTGGCGAGGTCTGGCTGGCGCGCGCGCGCGGCGACACAGATGCCCAATGGGTCATTAAGTACGCGAAATCACCCGAGTTGGTTGCGGCGTTGAAGCGCGAGTGGCACGCCCTGCACGCGATTGCCCTGCCGCAGCTGCCCGAGCCGGCGTGGTGGGCTCCGCTGGGCCCGGCCGAGGCGGCGCTGGTGCTGCGGCGGGTGGCCGGTGCGCCCCTTGAGCAGGTGCTGCGCGGCGCTCCTGTTCGGCAAGTGCGGCAGGTGGCGATCGATTTGCTGCGTAGTCTTGCGGTGATCCATGCCGCTGGCTGGGTGCATGGCGACCTGCATCCCGGCAATATCCTGGCCGTGCGCGCGGGCGATGCACTGCAGATCCACGTGCTCGACTTAGGGCTGGCCGACCGGTCTGGCGAGCCGACGCGGGGGCCGGGATTGCCGCAGTTTGCCGCTCCCGACCGGCTGCGCAACGGTGTGGCCGATGCGCGCGACGACCTGTTTTCGCTGGCTTTGGCTCTGTGGCGCGCTTGGCGTGGTGCGGACCTGTGGCCCGGCTATCCGGCGCGGCAGCCTGCGCCAGGGACTGTGCCAGAAATAGCGGCTGTGCCAGAAATAGCGGCTGTGCCAGAGAAAGCGGCTGTGCCAGAGCCGGCGGCAAGCGGCGACGAGTCTGAAGAACATAGTATTCTTGAGTTATTTCGGGCTATGGCTGCTATCGACCGCGCCCACCGGCCACAGTCGGCGGAGGCGGCCTTGCACTGGCTCGAGGCCGGCTCCGCGGATCTACAGCAATTTAGCCAGGCTCTGGTCGAGGCGGCGCATCGGCCGCGGCTTGACATGGTGGGCGTGCGGGCGTTCGAGTCCCAGAACGCGTCGGCCCAGGTAGCGTCGGCCGTTGGATCGATCGAGAGCGAAAATGCTGTTGCGGCGCGTAGTTGGCTCACACTCGCTGCAGAGTCTGGCGAGCAGTTCGCGTGGCTGACCGCAGACCCGCGCGACGGCGCGGTGCTGATTGGGCGCGGCGAGGCTCATGCGTGGCAGGTGCAGCACATCCGGCAGCCCGCCGTGTTGGGCGACGGCGCGGCACAGGCAGGTCTGGCGGCGTTAGCGTGGCTCGAAGGGGTGCTAAGTGCTCAAGGCGAAAAGGGTATGCTGGTGGTGGCGCCCCTTGGCGACCTGCCGGCGCCCCTGCGTTGGGCAGCGCAGCACTGGCCCAGCAGTGCACGGTGGCGCCTGCGCGTTACTGCTGAATTCCCTGAAGATTTTTGGCCAAATTGGCCACGCCCAGGCTGCACGGCGGCAGAGTTGGCGGCCTGGCTGAGCGCGGCGACGGGCGGGTTGCGGTGGGACGGCGCGGTGGTGGCACAGCTAGCGACAGCGACGAGCGGCCGCTTGCCGCTGGCGGTGGCGGCGGTGGCCGTGTTGCTGCAGCGCGGGCACTTGGCGCGGCAGGCGCGCGATGTGGCCTGGGTCGGCGGCGATGCCGAGGAGCACGTCCTGGCTGCCGTGTCGCTGGTGCAAGACCCTGATTTGCCTAGCCAAGAGCACTGGCAGCTTCTGGCTTGGTTGGCTGCGGTCGGCCGGGCGGTGGCCGGCGAGGTGATTGTCGAGTTGGGGCTCCAAGTGCCCGAGCAGCCGGTGGGCGAGCTGCGGCCGTGGCTGTGGCGCGATGGGGCGGGCTATCTGCAACTGCGCAGTACGGCAAGTCAAAATCGCCTGCACGTCGAGCTGCCGGCCCAGCTGATTGCGCGGGCGCTGCGGGTGGCGGCCGTTCGCGAGGGTCAGCCGGCGCAGCGGGCCCTGTTGCGGGTGCGTGCGTGGCAGCGCGATGGCCAGCAGGCGCCCGATGCCAACGAAGTCGGTCTATCTCTTGAGCTTTTGCAACAGAGTGGCGCCGGTCTGGCGATTGCGGCGCTGGCTGCGACCTGGCTGCCCAGTAGCGGTTCGCAGCCGGTCGCGGTGCGGGCGCGGGTGGCCGCGGCGTGGCTGCGTGCCGTTGCGGATGCGGGGAATCTGAGTGAAGCTGCAGTCTTAGTGCAGCAATGGCCGCCTAGCTGGTCCGACGAACCGGGCCTCGCCTTGGCGCGTGCCGAGCTGAGCTTTCGCGCGGGCGATTATCCCACTTGCCGCACTGTGGCCGAGGGGTTGCTCGCGCGCGACCCGCAGCAGGTCGAGGCGTGGCTGTGGCTAGCCTTTGCCGCCACGTGGCAGGGCGACCGGCAGGCGGCGCAGCCGGCGATGGTGCGGGCGGCGGCTCTGGCAGTGGCAGGTAGTGACACCCAGAATTTGCTCGACTATTTGCAGGGTCTGCACGAGTACTACGCGGGCCAACTCGATGCAGCCGAGCAGCGACTGTCGCGCCTGCTGGGGCGTGGCAGTGCGGGGCTGGTGCCGGCCGTTCAGGGTGCCTTGGGGCTGGTGGCGCACCGGCGCGGCGATCTGGCGCAAGCCCGCACCCATTATGGTCTTGCGGCCGCACTAGCCCAGGCGCAGGGCGACCGCAATCGCGCGCTGAACATGGCGATGAATCTTGCCGTCATCGATCACGAGTCGGCCGAGCTGGGGGCGGCGCTGGCAGGCTATGCGCGCGTTATCGACCTGGCCGAGCAGGCGGGCAACCCCGGCGCGGTGGCGCGTGCAAAGACGAACCGGGGGAATTTGTTGGCTTCGCTAGGCCTGCTCGAGGCGGCGGTGGCGGACCTTGCGGCCGCTGTGCCATTTTGGCACGACACCGACAACCACCACTTGCTTGGCAACGCGCTGTGTGTGCTAGGTGAGCTGGCGCGGCGGCAGGGGCGGACCGGCGACGCCGCTGAGCTCCTTGCGCGTGCCGACCGTGCGCTTGAGCAAGCGGGTGCCGCCACCGAGCGTCTAGAAATTCAGCTTGAGTTAGGCCAGCTTGAGCTCTCTGCGGGGCAAGTGCTGGCGGCGCGGCAGCGGGCCGGCGAGGTGCAGAAAGCGGCGGCGAGCGGCGGGCATTCCGAGTGGCACGGGCGGGCCCTAACCCTGCTTGCGCAATGCGAACTCGATGGCGAACCCTGGTTGGCCGTGCCGCGTGACCGTCTGGCGCTCCTCGACGACGACTTGCGCCAGGCGCTCGATTTGCTGCCGGCGAGCAAGGCCTTGCATCGTAACCTCGCCTGCGCACTACGGGTTCGCCTGTTGCTGCAGCGGGGCCAGCTTGACCAAGCGCGCACCGTCGCGCAACAGCAATTGGGTGTTTTGCAACGAGTATCCGCCTCTTTGCGCGGGGCAGAGCGGGCCGCCTTCGAGCGGGCTCCGGCCGATGCCGCGCCGCGGACGCTGCTGCTCGCCCTGGCGCAACTGCCCGAAGTTCCCCATGGTGGCAGTGCTCGGCCCGGTCTTGTGCCCACGCTGCTGGCGGTCAATCGCCGCCTGGGCGAGCAGCGCGACATCCCGCAAATTCTCGAAACACTGATGGATTCTGCGATCTTGCTCACTGGTGCCGAGCGCGGCTTCTTGGTCTTAGACGAGGGCGAGGCGTCGCTGCCGGCCGACGTGCGCGCCGGGCAGCTCAGGGTGGCGGTGGCGCGCAATCTGGACCGCGAAAACCTAAAGAAACCACAGCATAAGCTGAGCCATACCGTCGCCGAAGAGGTGTTCTTGTCGGGCGAGCCAGTGCTGTCGATCGACGCGCAGTCCGATTCGCGCTTTGCCGAACAAGCGAGCGTACATGGCGGGGCGCTGCGGTCGATTCTGTGCGTGGCGCTGCGGGCTCAGTCCGGCTCGCTGGGTGTGGTCTATGTCGACAATCGCTTTGCTGCGGGCGCCTTTACCGACGAACATGCCACGGTGCTCACCGCTTTGGCCGACCAGGCGGCGATCGCGATTCAGACGGCGCGGCTGCTGCAGACCCAGCGCGACACGGCCGAGGCACTGCGGCAAGCGCGCGTCGAGGTCGAAGGTCTGAACGCGCAGCTGAGGTCGCAACTGGCCGAAGTAGAACATGAACTCGACGACGTGCGCGCCGACTTGCAGGCGCAGCGCTTGGCGATCGTCCATCGCAGCGATTACTCGCAGATAAAGGGCGAAAGTCCGCAACTTCTCAAGGTGTTTAGCCTAATGGACCGGGTGCGCGACCACGATTTTCCGCTGCTGCTGGCCGGCGAGTCGGGCACGGGCAAAGAATTGGTGGCGCGGGCGATCCACTTTACCGGGCGGCGCAAGCGCGGGCCGTTTGTGGCGATCAACTGCGGTGCCTTGCCTGCTAACCTGCTAGAAAGTGAGCTGTTTGGTCATGCGCGGGGCTCGTTTACCGGCGCGGTGGCCGAGCGGCGCGGTCTGTTTGAGTCGGCCCACACGGGCACGCTGTTGCTCGACGAGGTCGGCGAGATGCCGCTCGACATGCAAGTCAAGCTTTTGCGCGTGCTGCAAACTGGCGAATTTAATCGGGTTGGCGAGAGTACGTCGCGGCGCGTCGATGTGCGGGTGATTGCCGCCACGCACCGCGACCTTGCGGCGATGGTTCGCGCCGGCGCCTTTCGCGAAGATCTGCTCTATCGCTTAAAAGTCGTAGAGTTGCGTATCCCACCCCTGCGCGAGCGACCAGGCGACATTGCGGTCCTGGCCGACTACTTCATCCGCGAGAACCACGCGGCAGGGATCGGCAAGGTCGAGTCGATCGCCAAAACGGCGCTGCAACGGCTGCTGCAGTTCCCCTGGCCGGGCAATGTGCGGCAGCTCGAGATGGTACTTAAGTCCGCGTGTTTGTTTGCTGATTCGCCGGTGCTCGAGCGCGCCGATGTCGATCCGCTGCTGCAGCGCGAGCACGGTGGCGATGTGCCGGCGGTGCGCAGCGAGGCGGACGCTTGGTGGACGGTGGCGTCGCTCGACACAATCGAGGCCAAGGTGGTCGCGGCCCGGCTCGAGGCGATGGGCGGCAACAAGCGCAAAGCTGCTGAATCGCTAGGGATTGATCGCGGCACGCTGTATAAGAAACTGCAGCTCAATCAGGGGGACGCGTGAACAGCGGCACCCGCTTTGGCGACTACTTGCTGCTCCAGCGCGCGGCGGTCGGCGGCATGTCCGAGGTATTTCGCGCCCAGCGGCAGGCACGGCGGCCCGGCGAGCCCGAGCTCGCTCTAAAGCGCCTGCTGCCCATGCTCTGCGACGACGAGCAGATTGCGCGGCTTTTCCTGCGCGAAGTCGAGGCTATGCGACGCATCGACCACCCGGCAGTGCTGCCGCTGCTCGATGCGGGGGAGTGCGGTGGCGTGCCGTTTGTGGTGATGCCGTGGGTGCGTGGGGCGAATTTACGTCAACTTCTAAAGGGTTCGGGTAGTGGTCCGCAGCAGCCCCTCTCGATCACCGCGACCCTTTGGCTGGGTGCGCAGCTGGCCGGCGGGTTAGCTACGGCCCATGCCGCGGGGGTGGTGCATCGCGACGTGTCACCGTCAAATATCCTTGTAGATATACTTGGTTCCGTGTTCCTCATCGATTTTGGTATCGCCCGGGTGATGGGGCTGGCGCAGACCACCCGTGGCCAGGGGATGCGCGGCAAGTGGGCGTATGCGTCGCCCGAGCAGATTGCCGGCCAACCCATCGACTTTCGAACGGATCTGTTTGCTTTGGCCAGTGTGCTGATCGAGGCGCTCGCCGGGCAGGCGCCGTTTGCCGATATGGACCGCGAGTCGACCCTGGCGCGCATCAGTCGGGCGGAGCCACTCCGCTGGCCGAATTTACCTTTTGAGCTCAATGAGGTAGACGCCACTTTGCGGGCGATGCTCCGGCGCGAACCTGCCGATCGGCCCGCCTCGACGCACGACGTAGTGGCGGTGCTGCAGCGCGGTCTTGAGCAACTAGGCGATCCGTATGGCGAAGAGGCCTGTCGCGAGCTCGCCGCACGCACACGCGGAGTGCCGCCAGCCAGCGGTGCATTTGTAGTGCAACCAGCTGAATTGCGTGGAGAAGATGTGACCAATCCGCAGATCGACCCCGACGCGACCCAAGTGCGCGCTTACGGAGAGCCATGACCGCCGCCATGTCCGCCACCAAGGCTGCCACCAAGGCTGCCACGCCACTGCGTTGGCTCGAGCTCGCGCCGGGATTCGCCTGCAATTGCCGATGCCTTGGCTGCCACTCGTGCAGCGCCGACGCGACGCAGCAGATGGACAGCGCCGAAGTGGTGCGCTGGCTGCAGCAAAGTCGCCAGCGCGGCGCGCAGCACCTGTGGCTCTCGGGTGGCGAACCTACGCTGCGCAAAGACTTTTTACCCACTTTGCGGCTGGCGCGTCAGCTCGGCTACCGGCGCATCAAGGTGCAGAGTAACGGTCTGCTGTTCAACTACCCGGTCTTTGCCGACAAGGCGGTGGCAGCAGGGATGAACGAGGTGAATTTGCTGCTAAAAAGCCGCGATCCTGCCGTCCACGACCACTTGAACCAGCTGCCGGGGTCGCTGGACTTGCTCGATCGCGCGGTCGAGGTCTTGCGCACGCGACCGCTGCGGCTCGAGGGCGACATCCTGTGGACCCAGCAAAATGCCGATGAATTGCCTGAGATAGTAGACTATTATGGCGCGCGCGGCTTCCGCCATTTCAACGTGTGGCTGTTTTCGCTGGTCGATCAAGGCGACGCCGATCTGCGCGGTCTTGTTCCGCAAATGACCAAGCATATCGATATGTTGCTGCGCGCTCGCGACCTGGCCAAGCACCACGGTGCTACGTTGGTGTCGCTCAATACACCCCATTGCGTAGTGCCGCCCGCCGCTTGGGACCTGCAGTTCGACGCTGCGGCGATGGGCATGTTGGTGGTCAATCCCGGCGGTATGGCGTTTCGTATGGAGCAAAGCGCCATTGAAACAGGGGTTTATGCGCCCCAATGCGGCGACTGTGCCGCGCGGCCCTGGTGCCACGGCGTGCGGCAAGACTACGTGTCACTCTATGGGGTTGGCGAGTTGCGGCCGATCGCTGCCGACATCGTCACGAGCCACGATCCCCGGGGCAGCGCTCTCGACGACTAGCTCCGCGGCGACCGGGCGATTCGTGTGGCCTGGACCGGGTTTCTCAGCCTTTGGTGCGTTGGCCCGCCGCTCAAGCGACGCCACCGTGCACACTGTGACCATAAAGGCCAGATTGGCGTAAAACAGCCACAAAAGCAGCGCAACTACGCCGCTGAGTGCCCCGTACACGGCGTCCATCTGCACCACAGACTTGACGTAGAGCGTAAACAGCCACTGGCCAATCGTGCAAAGTATCCCAAAAATCAGCGAGGTTGCAGCCAAACGCCGCATGCCAATCCTGCCGACCGACCAGCGCACCAGCACAAAGAACAGCCCGGCCACCGGCAGACTTTGCGACAGCACCATCGCCAGCGCCACGCCGTCGATCCAGCCCTTCGACAGCGAATGCACAGAGCCGGCGGCCACATGCAGCCCCCACTCGATCAGCGGCCCCACAAAATTCATCACCAGCGCCAGCGCCACGGCCAGGGCGATCACGCCGCCCATATAGCCAGCCGCCCGCAGTGTTGATCGCCGTTTCCTTCCAAATATCAGACGGATAGCGTCGTCGAGTCGGCCGAACACCGTGCTGCCCAAGAATACCGCAGCTAAGATTCCCACAATGCCGTGCACGGCGCGATGGCGCACTAGGGCCGCGGCAAACACGGCCGGATTCCAGGTAACTCCAGGAAGAGCCTCGCGAACCCAGTTCACCAGCTGCCGCAGCGCGGTATGGCGCAGCTCAAGATCCAGCCCTGTCACGTCGCCCGCGCGATCCACCGCGCCCAGCAAGAATCCGAACACCGAAAACGTCGCGAGCAGCAGCGGCACCGCCGCCAGCATCGTATACATCGCCAACGCCGCGGCGCGGTCGACTACGCCATGATGCTTAACACTCTGAATAATCTCGATAATAAGCGGAAAGCGTTGCGCCAGCCGGTGGCCGGTCGCGCCAAGTGCATGGCGAATTCGCTTGGGATGGGCAGGGTGCATCGGCCTCTAGGCTAGGCGCTCGCCGTACGGCAGGCAAGCGGTGTGGTGCGGCGGGTTGCGCGGCCCGCTGACTTCGCTACTCTTGCGTGCGAACGCGGGGGGCAGCATGGCGCACAACGGGCACATCGAGCACAAACATTCAGACTGGCCGCGAAGGCGGGTGCTGCAGGCCGGCTTGGCGGGCGCGGCGCTGGTGCCCCTGCTGCCGCTGCTGTCTACGGCCTGGGCCGACGACGAGGTGGGCTGGAAGCACATGTTCACCGAGCAGGGCGTGGCAGTGTGGAATCGCCTGGAGCCAGGCCGCGAAGTTCCTGTATTTAAAGGTATTGGTATGGTCGATGCCAGCCTGTTCGAGGTGCTGGCGGTGCTCGACGACGTGTCGCGGCATACCGACTGGATGGCCAACTGCACGCAGGCCAAGATCTTGAAGCAAGTCGGCGAGTTCGATCGCATCATGTACAATCGCACCCACGCGCCGTGGCCGGTCAGCGATCGCGACGCGGTGCTCAATTGCACGGTCGACGGGTCGATGAGCCGCCGCGAAGTCCTCAGTCCTTTCGCCTCGATCGCCTCGTCGCTGCAGCCGCCGATCGACGGTATCGTGCGCATGCCCCGTCTGCGCGGCTTCTACAAGCTTACTGCGACCGACGACAAACACACGCGCGTGACCTACCAAATCGACGTGGATCCAGGTGGTCATCTGCCTGATTTTGTAGTTGAATCAACTAGTCGCAAGCTGCCGCTCGATACGGTTACCAGCCTGCGCCGGCAGGTGGCCAAGACGCGCGGTCGCTACGAGGCGTTCTTGGCGAAGTACGATCCCAGCCATGGCGGCACGATTCCGCTGCAATTCCAGAAGTAAGTTACGGAGATTCATCCTATGCACCTTACCGCTCCGTTTGCTGGTTGGCTGCCGCCGGCCGACCGCATCGCCCAGGTGATTGCGCCGCCCTACGACGTGGTGTCGACCGCCGAGGCCCTCGCCCAGGTAGTTGGCAAGCCCCTGAGCTTCTTGCATGTTTCGCGCCCCGAGATCGACTTGCCGCCGGACACCGACGTCCACTCGCCGGCGGTGTATGCCCAGGCGGCGGCCAATTGGCAGGCCTTGCAACTAGCTGGCGCACTAGAGCAAATGCCGCGCCAAGCCTACTACGTCTACCGCATGCAGATGGGTGCGCACGTGCAGACCGGCGTGGTGGTGGCGGCCGCGGTCGAGGCCTACCTCAAGGGGCGCATTGCCCGCCACGAGCTGACGCGGCCCGACAAAGAAGATGACCGTGTGCAGCATGTGCTTTCTTTGGGCGCTCAGACCGGTCCGGCGCTACTGGCCTGGCGCGACCAGCCAGAGATTGCGCTGTATTTACAGCAGCTTACTACCCGATCTGCCGATCGCGAGGCGGTGGGCGACGGCGACGTAAAGCACTCGCTGTGGATTGTCGACGATCCCAAGCAAATTCAGGATCTTCAGACCCTGTTCGAGGCGGTGCCCACCCTGTACATCGCCGATGGTCACCATCGCAGCGCCGCGGCGTCGCGGGTAGCGGCGGCCCAGCCCAACAATGCCAAAGCGCAGCGTTTTCTGGCCGTGGCCTATCCCGCCCAGCAGATGCAGATTCTGCCTTACCACCGCGTGATCAGTGACTTGGCAGGGCTGAGCCCCGAGCAACTGCTGACCGCCGCCGGCGAGGCCTTTGCTGTGACGGCCCTAAACGGGCGGCCCGAGCTCAATCAGCGCGGCGATTTCGGCCTATATCTAAAGGGTTCGTGGTATCTGCTGCGCATCGACCCGTCACTGATTGCACTTGACCCCGTGGCCCGCCTCGATGTCAGCCTGCTGCACGACCACCTGATTGGGCCGCACCTGCATATCACCGACCCGCGCCGCGACCCGCGCATCGATTTTGTGGGCGGCGTGCGCGGGCTGCCCGAGCTTGAACGTCGGGTAAATTCTGGCGAAATGGCCGCCGCCTTTGCTCTGAACGCGACGAGTATGGCCGACCTGATGGCCGTGGCGGATGCCGGTCGCCTCATGCCGCCCAAGTCGACGTGGTTCGAGCCCAAGTTGGCCGACGGTGTGGTGAGTTACGCCCTGTAGCCCGGGGCTATGCGCACCTGCCGTGTACGCCATTGCCGTGTGCGCAATTGCCGTTGACAACCCGACCGACCATCGCTACCGTGCCGCGCCCTTCAGGCGCCAGCGCCGCGGCCAGAAGTCTGGCTGGGCCGGGGAGGCGAGTGATGATCGACGTGGACTTGGGCCAAGTTGCCAATACTCCGAGCGCAATCGAGCGTCGCGGCGCCAGGCGAGTGGCGGTTGACCTGTTCGTGCAAGAGCGCGACGGCGATCGCCTGTTCGTGCACCCGGCCACCAATCTGTCGGCGAGCGGCATCTTCATCGAGAGCCATTCCTATTCGCTGCGCAATGCCTTGGATCGGCGCTTCATCGACCTCGAATTCTCGTTGCCTGGCGATAAGTTACCTATCGTCGTTCGCGGCGAGGTCTTGGGTGCACGCCGCACCGGGGGCTTCTCGCACGGGCTCGCCGTCCGGTTCCTCGATCTAGCCAACGACGCTGAAAACCGCCTGACCACCTTTGTCGAACGCAAGCTCGCCGAGGGCGTGGGCGAAGGCCCCACCAGCGAGGCCGCGCCCACTTAGACCAGAATTTCGGCAACCTTTCGCCAACGCGTCTCTATTTGCCCACGGGCCCCCCACGGGCCCCCCCCCACGGTGACCGTGCGGCCCGCTCAACTAGCGAGGATTCATGAACAACAGCACCCCCCACGCCTCGTCTCAAGCCCGCTCCGTGCTGGGCGTCATTGGCGGCTCAGGCCTCTACGAAATGCCCGGCATCGAGCGCGTCTGCGAACACCGCGTCGAGACGCCGTTTGGCGCACCTTCCGATGCCCTTATCGAAGGTTGGCTCGGCGACACCCAACTGTTCTTCTTGCCCCGCCACGGCCGCGGCCACCGCTTTTCGCCCAGCGAGATCAACTACCGCGCCAACATTTGGGCCATGAAGAAGGCCGGAGTGCACAACATCTTGTCGGTCAGCGCCGTCGGCTCGATGCGCGAGCACATCCACCCCGGCGACCTCGTCATTGTCGACCAGTTCATCGACCGCACCGTCAGCCGCCCGCGCACCTTCTTTAGCGACGGCGTTGTCGCCCACGTGGGTTTTGCCGACCCGGTCAGCCCGCGCATCGGCAAGTCGCTCAAGGCGGCGTGCGAACGCTTGGGCCTCCGCCACCATGTGGGCGGGGCGTATGTCTGCATCGAAGGGCCGCAATTTTCGACGCGGGCCGAGTCCGAGACTTTTCGCACCTGGCACGACGTGGTGGTAGTCGGCATGACCAACCTGCCCGAAGCGCGCCTGGCCCGCGAGGCCGAAATTCCTTACGCAACCCTGGCTTTGGCGACCGACTACGACTGCTGGCATGCCGGCCACGACGCCGTCACGGTGGACCAAGTGGTGGCGGTGCTCAAGGCCAACGTGTCGAACGCGCAGCAAGTGATCGCAGCTGTGGCTAACGAGCCGCCGGTCGGCGATGATCCCGCTTTGGATGCGCTGCGTTACGCTGTGATGACCCACCCCGACGCCATGTCGGCCGACGCCCGCGCTCGCTTGGGCCTCCTCCTCGACAAATACTACCCCCGGGCCTAGCCCGCTCACAACCCAGAGGTAAGGTATCTCTATGAAACTCTTGGTGGTTGGTTCCGTAGCTTACGACTCCGTCGAGACGCGCCACGGCAAGGTTGACCGGGCTCTCGGCGGCTCCGCGACGTTTTTTGCCATGGCCTCGTCGCTTTTTGCTCCCACCAGCGTCGTGGCGGTGGTCGGCGAAGACTTTCACAAGGGCGACCTCGAGCGCTTAGAGCGCCGCGGCGTCGACATCAGCGGTGTCGAAGTGGCCAAGGGGCACACGTTTCGCTGGGGTGGCAAGTACAGCACCCACTTCGAAACGCGCACCACGCTCTTCACCGAGCTGAACGTTTTCGCAGAGTTCAAGCCCAAGCTGACGCACAAGCAGGCGAACGCTGATCTGGTGTTCTTGGCCAACATTCATCCGGACCTGCAGTTCGACGTGCTCGATCAGTGCAAGCAGCCGCGGTTTGTGGCGCTCGACACCATGAACTTTTGGATCTCGGGCGAGCGCCCGTCGTTAGAGCGCGTTTTGCGCCGCGTCGACGCGCTTTTCTTGAACGACGAAGAGGCGTTTGCGCTGTCGGGCGAGGGCAACGTGCTGCACGCCGCGCGCGCCATCCACGCCATGGGGCCGCAGACCGTGGTGATCAAGCGCGGTGAGCACGGTGCGGTGCTGGTCCATGGCGGTCACGCCTGGATTCTGCCGGCGGTGATGCTCGACCACGTTGTCGATCCCACCGGCGCTGGCGATACGTTCGCCGGTGGTTTTATGGGCTATCTGGCGCGGCAGCCCGCTATCACCACCGAAGCGCTGCAAGGGGCGATGGTTGCCGGCACGCTGGCCGCGTCGTTTGCCGTGCAAGATTTCAGCGTCGATGCTATCGAGCGGGCGACTCTGGCCGATTTGCACAGTCGTCACAAGCAGTTGTGTGGCAGTTTGCTGCCGGCTGGCATCGATATCGCCTTGGTGGGCCCGCCCCAGCCGACGGCTGTTGCCTAGCCCTTTGCCCGTCAAAACGAGGAATTCATGGCCATTGCTCCACCTCCCCCGCGCTGGCTCGACCTGCTGGCGCGTCCCGAAGTTAGCCAGGCCATGGGCAAGCTCGTGCGTCTGCACGCCCCTAAGTCGGTGTTGCAGCGGGCGATTCGCACCTTTGCGCGTATCTACAAGATTGATCTGAGCGAGTCCGAGCGCGATCTCAGCGACTTCGATACCTTTCAAGACTTTTTTACCCGCACGCTCAAGCCGGGGTTGCGGCCCGTCGCGCTCGACGCCAAGGTGCTGGCCTCGCCAGCCGATGGTCGCCTGTCGGCCGTGGGCAGCCTCGACAACAGCACGCTGATCCAGGCCAAAGGTGTCGAGTATTCGCTCGATGCGCTGCTCGGTGGCTCGCAAGACGCCGACCCCTATCGCGGTGGCAGCTACGCCGTTGTCTACCTCGCTCCCAACAATTACCACCGCGTCCATAGTCCGTGGCACGGCACGGTGACCCAGTGGCGCTATTTGCCCGGCGCGCTCTATCCGGTAAATAGCATTGGGATTCAGCATGTTCACGGCCTATTCGCCCGCAACGAGCGCATCGTCGGCCACTGCGAGACCGAATTCGGCGCGGCCGCGATGATCATGGTCGGCGCGACGTGTGTCGGCCACATGCGGGTCGCCTTTACCGACCTGGCCTGCAACGAGGGCAATGTGGGCACGGGTCTGCAGCCCTGCTCGCCGCTGCTCGCTCTGCAGCGTGGCCAAGAATTCGGCGTATTCGAGATGGGTTCCACGGTCGTGGTGGTGTCGGCGCAAAAGGGCCTGCAGCCGCTAGTGCCGCTGGGTCAGCCGGTTAAGATGGGCCAGGCGCTGCTCGGCTTGCCGTAGGCCGCGGGGTAGCGTCTACTCGCCCCACTTCTGCCTGTGCGAGCGTCTATGACCGACCTGCCCGAGACTCTAAAAACCAGCGAACTGCAGCCGCCGCCTGTGCCCTGGCATCTGCGGCCGATGGCGGCGATCGACACGGAAACAACTGGGCTTTCGCCACAGACCGGTGACCGTGTCATCGAGCTGGGGGTGGTGGCCTTCGACAACGGTGAGGTGACGGACCGCTGGTCGGTGCTCCTCGATCCGCAGCGGCCGCTCGACCCCGAGGTTACGCGCTTGACGGGCATTAAACCCGAGGAATTGCAGGGCCAACTGGCCTTTGCCGATGTTGTGCCGCAGCTGCTCGAGAAGCTCGCCGGGCGCACGCTCGTGGCATACAACGCCTCGTTTGATCGCACGTTCTTGATCGCCGAATTCAGTCGTGCTGGTGCGCAGTTGCCGCGTGGCGCCCGCTGGCTCGACCCGCTGGTGTTTGCCAAAGTTCTGCAAAAAGGCCAGGGCAATCACAAGTTGGGTACGGTGGCCAAGCGCCTCGGCGTGCCACTCGAAGAGGCTCACCGCGCTTCTGCCGACGCGGAGTGCGCGGGCTGGGTGCTGCAAAAGCTGGCCGAACAGCTGCCCACCGACTTCGACGAGCTCATCGATCTGCACGAAAAGTGGGAAGGTGAGCAAGAATTCGAGCGCTCGCAGTGGAAAGCCCGTGCCCGCGGCCGCCAGACCGGTCAGGTGCAGCCGCAGGCCGAAGGGCTCATGCAGCCGCAAAAGTCGGACATTCCGGCCCATGCGCTGGGGCCCACCTATGCCTATGGCGACGAGATTGACCCCGTTCGCTTTATGATTCTGCACAGGTAGGAGCTCATGGCCACCGAGATTGAGCTAAAGCTTTTGCTGCCGGACGAGCTAGCCCACGGGCTGGTGCGCGCGGCGCTCGATGCGGTTGCCGGGCCGGCCGATGTGGTCGAACAGCTGAATTACTATTTGGATACCCGCGATCGCCGCCTGCAGGCGCACCGCTGCATGGTGCGGGTGCGGGTAGGCGGGCAGGGTAATGAGCGGTGGGTCAAGGCGACGTGCAAGTCGAACCCCAAGCTGCACGCGGGGTTGATGACAGTCGGCGAGCACGAGCATCGCTTGCCGGTCGAGCTGGCGGCGCTCTGGCTGCAGGGTCCGCCTTTTCGTACGAATCTTACGGATTTACAGGCCCTGGCCTGGACTGCGGATGAGGGGCCGCTGCTGCGGGTCCTGCCCGACGAAGCGCAGTTGCACGTGCTGGGGGCCATGGCCACTACCCGTCGTATCTATAGACTCGATAAGGCTTTTTTTGGTGCCACACCGGGGCCGCTCACACTCGAGCTCGACCACGCGCGCTTTGGCGACCGGGGCCCCGATGCAAACCGCTATGAGATCGAGGTCGAGCATCCCGATGCTGCGGCGCTAGAACCCCGCATTAGCGCTTGGCTCTTGGAATTGGGCGTGCACGCTTGGCCGGCCGACGAGAGCAAGTTTGGCCAGATGCTGCGAATTCTCGAAAAGCCCGAGTCGCTGCCCCGTGTCGGCGATTAACTTCGAAATCAGGGAGTTCCGGCGCAGCGCTCGCCCTTGCAGCTGCTGCTGAGCGGGGCTTTGCCGCTGGCCGTGCGCGCCGCGTTGATGTAGGCGGTGCGGCCGGCGCAATCGCTGTCGACCTTGCACGCGCAGCTGGCGTACTCGGGCGCGTCAAAGCAGAGCCAATCGCCCGCGCAGGTTCGCCGCGCACTGCCGCCGCATGTCGCCAGGCTGGGGGCATTAGGGCTGCAGGTGGCGCCGTTGCCAAAGCTCGCGACTTTGCTGCAGAGCGGCGGCGCAACGGTGGCCTGCTCCGTCTCGGTGGTCGCGGTGTCGCAGCCGCATAGCGCGGCCACAAGGGTCGCAACTACACATACAGATAGCGTTTTCATGCGCGCACCGTCGCCGCCACGGGATTGGCCGGCACCAGCAGCAACTGGTCGCCCTGCGCCGTCAGACCCACATCCGCACCCGGCTTCAGCAGCCCGTCTAGGATGCAGTCCGTCACAAAACTCTCGACCACCGCTTCGATTCTCGCCCGCAGCGGCCGCACGCCCAGCGCCGGATCCAGGCCGCCGCGCAGCACCAGCTCGACCACCGCGTCGTCGACCGTGTAGCGAATCAGCCGCGCCTCGTACAGCCGCTCGGCGCCCGCCGCGATGGCTCGCAGGGCAACCACGCGCGCCGACTCGCGATCCAGCGGCCGAAACACTAGACATTCATCAAGTCGACTCGCCAGTTCGGGCGAAAGCGCCGTGCGCACCCGCTCGACGACCGCCTCATCTTGCCGCGCCAGCCCCTGCTCGTCGTCGCTGCTGCCGGCAACCACCTCGGCGCCAAAGCCGATTGTCCGGCGCTTGCCGGCCATCAAGATCTCGGCACCCACATTACTCGTTAGCACAATCAAGCAGTTGCGTACGTCAATGGCGTGGCCGTGGTTGTCGGTAATCCGCCCCGCATCCAGCAATTGCAGAAGCAGCGCCTGCACTTCGGGCGCACAGCGGTCCACCTCGTCGAACAGCAGCACCCGGTACGGTCGCTTCTGCAGCGCCTGCGCCAGCAAACCCACCTGCTGGTGGCCCACATAGCCGGGCGGCGAGCCAAGCAGTCGCGAAACCGTATGCGGTTCAGCATATTCGCTCATGTCGAACCGCACCAGGGCATCGCCGTTCACAAACAGGCACTCGGCCAGCGCGCGCGCCGTCTCGGTCTTGCCCACCCCTGGCGCGCCCACAAAAAGCAGCGAAGCCAGCGGCCGCTCACCCGAAAAACCAGCGTAGTTGCGCTGAATTCGCCGCGCCATCCGCTCGAGCAAGCGGTCGTGGCCCACAATGCGCGCCTTTAGGTCCGCCGCCAGATCGCGAATCCGCCCGCGTTCATCGGCGAGCAAGCGCTCCATCGGCACACCGGTCAGCTGGTGCACGGCCCGCGCGATGTCATCGACCGCCACCTGCTCGCGCCCGGCCCGCCGCGCCTGCGCACCCGCTCGATCCAACACCGAAATCGCCTTGTCGGGCAGGCAGCGATCCGTAATGAAGCGCTTCGACAGGTGCACCGCCGACACCACTGCCTCATGTTGATACACTACATTGTGATGCCGCCCGAAAGTCGGCGCCACGCCTGCCAAAATCGTCACGGCCTCGCCCGCGCTGGGCTCTGGCACCTCGATCACCTGAAAGCGCCGGTCCATCGCCGGGTCCGACTCGATGTGCCGCTGGTACTCCGCCTTGGTGGTAGCGCCAATCAGCGGGAACTTGCCGCGCGACAAGGCACTTTTTAGGTCGTTGGCGGCATCCAGCGGCCCATCGCCCGTGCCCGCACCCATCAGCGTATGAATTTCGTCCATAAAGACGATTACTTGCCCCGCAGCCTTGGCCACTTCGTCGCGCAGCTTCTTCATCCGCTCGCTAAAGGCGCCCCGCAGCCCCGTCCCCGCCAGCAGCGCCGACACCGCGATCTCAATCACCACCGCAGAGCCCAGCTTGCCGTATTGCTTCGTATTTCCGGCCAGGCGCACCGCCAGCCCTTCGGCGATTGCGGTCTTGCCCACGCCCGCTTCGCCGATCAGGCACGGGTTATTCGCGTGTTTCATCAGCAAGATATCGATGACCGAGTCGATGATGGTGTCGCGCCCAATGATCGGCTCGATCTCGCCTGCCAGCGCGGCCGCCGTCAGGTTGCGCCCCAGCTCGTTTAGCGCCGGATACAGGTCGGGATGCAGGACAAATACCGCGTGTTCTATCGTCTTTTTTGCAATGGGCTCGAGCTTGGCTTCGAGCGGCGGCTCCGGCTTGGCAGGCGCCGGCACGCTGGGGATGGTCCGCGTCGGCAGTGGCGTGCGCGGCTGCTCCGTGCGCGGCTGCTCCGTGCGCGTAACCGTTCGGTCGCCTACGGGGCGCAACTCCGCAGTGCGCATACCCGAATTCGTGGCTGGCTCTGGATCGGGCTGCCGCACCGCCTGCCGTAGCCCGGTCGCGCCGCGGTCTTGATCAAAGGTCACCTGACCGATCACCTTGGCCCGCAGGCTGGGCACCGCCACGCCGGCCCGCTCGAGCACCCGGCACGCCAGGCAGTCGCGCACGCGCAGCAGGCTCGCCAGCAGCACCATCGACGTCGTCTCGGGCAGGTTAGCGCTTTCAGACAACCGCTGAGACTGCCTATGGATTTCCGTCATCGCCTCGGGCGGATCGTCGCGCTCAGCCATGCGCTCGTAGGTATCGAGCACGGTCTGATCGGTCACGCCGGTTTCAACCAGCACATCGCGCGCCGGGCACTCCACCACGAACATCGCGACCAAATAGTGCACCGACCCCGTCGCCCGCCCGGTAGCGCGCGCCACAATATCGGCTTGCGACCGAATCGTGCGCACTTCGCGTGACAGTCGCTCAGCCATTTTGTGTACAGATCCGATGGCGTTCGTGGCATTGGGCTGGCTGCAGGTGCGCGTGGGCCGGTGCCGGAGGTAGAGCAGTGGCCGCGCAAGCAGGCGGTCTAGCATCGCGAGTATCCTCGCCGGGGGCGGGCTGTCAACCGGCGCGCCGGCCCAAACTCCTACCAGGGCCCGATCCTAGCCCCAAAAGCGGAGCGCGGCGGCTACCAGAGGCAACCGCCGCGCGGGTGGCGAAGAAGATAAGGGGCGCCGCACTCCGTTGGTCCGCTTGCAGTCCGTCACTCCCTAACGATGACGTCTGCCTATCCAACGTGTGTTTTCGCCGCCCTATTGACCTCCGACCAGGATCTGGCGCGGAGTGGGGAATTGAGTTCGGAAGGGGAATGCACAAGGACGCAAATAGGGATTAAGTCGCCACTTCCGGTCAATGAGAGTGCAAAAATCGTGCCAAGTCGCCGCACCGTTGCCGGTCGCGGCGGAAGGTCTTGGGTTGGTTGTATATGTCTGAAATATAGGACTAATTTGACAAACGATGCGAAAGCCCTTTGGTCTGCCAGACACGTCGCCGGTCGCAAGGGGGCGCACTTATGTTTCATCTTGAGACGCAGCGCCAGGATCGCACTTGTCTGTTGCAAGGTGAGACAGTTTGGCGTGGAGCGAAGCGGTGCTCCGTTGCCCTAGCTTGGCAACTATTCCGAGTCGTCGTGGGCGGGCATGTCGCGCCAAACCACCATACGCACGGTGCCAGCCACACTTACGTCGACCGGCGCGCCGGGGGCCACCGTCAGCTCTTCGCCGTCGAGCACCACCAGGTCTTGCTTGGCGCCGTTCGTCCACGACAGTCGCGTCGCGGTTCCGGACTGCAACTGTGGGTGCGAACTCAGCATTCCGCGCAGCAGGGCGGGCAGTACCGCCTGCGTCGCCAGTGGCCCCATGTTGGCCAGGGTCATGTGCACGCCCGGCCCGGGGCTCACCGTCATCACACCCGGAAACGGCCGCACAAAGTGGAAATAGCGGGGCAGGGGACTCAAGATACCGAAGGTAACAGCATGAAGTCGCAGCGGATTTGGCTCAAGCAGCACCGCGCCATCGATGGGTGCAAAGCGGTCGGCCGGCAGGCGCTGCATGGCGAGCCGGGCCGCCAACTCCAAAATACCGGGCGCACCTTGCATCAGGGCGTGCCGATAGTCGCTGTGGATGCGCGCCACCGCGCCGATACTGACCGTCATGCCGCAGTGATCCGGCAGACCGTCGACCTTGACCCGCAGCACCGGCACGCGCTTGATGCGCCGCACCCCCCGCGTCCAGGCGTGCAAGATGCGCTGGGCGAGCTGGGCCGGTCGCCGCGAGCCCACCAATGCCGACGCAATCGTGTTGACGCGACCCGCTGGCAGCACCAACAGCGGTGGCAACGACTCGAGTAACCCCGCGTGTGCAAAGCGAGTTAGCAGATTGCAGGTGGTGCCATCGCCGCCCGCCACCACGATCAACTGGGCGCCTTCGCGCACCGCGGACACCAAGCCATCGACATCGTCGGCCCGGTCTGACATCAGCAGTCGCAGGCGTGGCGACGACGTGGCGAGCACATGCGCTAGGTCGACAGCTGGCTTGTGCCCGGCCGCCGGATTGATTACACCCACCAACATCCCTGTCCTCCGAGCGGTGCGGCTGGCTGACTTGGATCGTTGCCGCAGCTGGATCGTCAGAGCCGGGAGCGCCCGTGTCAAGGCCGAAGGCAGGGTGCGAGTGCCCGTGACAACCGGGCCGAGGCTGGGCAAGATACGACCAGGGGTGCGCGAGTGTTTGACGAACTTGACGATTTCTTAACAGAACCTGCAAACGATCGCGACGAGGAGCGGCGTTCGGTCGAAGCCGTGCGCCCGCAGTTGCTCGACTGGGCGGCTGGCGCGATGCGAGCCCGGTGGCCTAGCGGCGCAGCTTTTCGCGGTGCCAAGGGGCTCGCGCAGTTTCGCCTCGATCTCGACCGGGGGCTCAAGCGTGCGGTCGATGCCGAGGCCGAGGGAGACGCGGCCGATTGGCGTCGCTGGATCTTGGCCACGGTCTACGCGCCGCGCGGGCAAAAAGAATCCGAACTGGATGCGATGCTTGCGGTTTTGTCCGAAGCGCTTGTGCGCCTAGCGCCGTGGCCGCACGGCCCCGCTGTGGCCAATCGGGTCGCAGATCTGCTTGGTGCTCACCACCCCGAGGTGCGCAAAAGGGTTGCGCAAAGGGTACAGGCGGGCTAAGATTCCGCGCCCTGCGCTCGCCACTCGAAGGATTGCCGGATGAAGATCACCTGCCCAGCCTGCAACGCCAAATACTCTCTGCCCGATGAGCGGGTTCAGGGCAAGAACAAGGTATTCAAGATCCCTTGCAAACGCTGCGGTTCCGAGATCCGCGTCCGCGGCCTTGAGACGGCGGAAGAGGTGGGCCGCACCACGCTGCCCTTCGCCCTCGACCTGCCGCCGCAGCAGCCGCAAGCCCCTGTGCCGATTTGGTTTGCGGGTATCGATGGCAAGCAAGTCGGGCCAATGACCGAGGCTGAGGTCGTCGAGCACATCAGTGCTGGTCGGCTTGGTGGTGCGGACTTGGTGTGGCGCAAGGCCTTTACGGCCTGGACGCCCCTGAAGGATGTGGCGCCGTTCGATGACATGATTGGCAGTGCGCCCGGCGTGCCGACCCCCGATCCGGCGGTAGTGAAGAAGTCGCCGCGCCGCGCGCAGACGCTCGAACTGTCTGCTGCAATGATCGAATTGCTCGTCAAGCTCGACGGTCAGCAGGGTGGCGAGCCCGACATGCCGCCCGACCTGGGCACCGTTGAGCCGCCGAACCTGCCGCCGCTCGAGCCGGAGCCCACGGTGGTGGCGTCGCGTCCGACTCCCGCCAAGACCGAAGCGCCGCGTATCCCTGCGGAAGCCAAGGCTGCCAAGTCCGACGACGTGGCGACCGCGGTATCGCCGATGCCGCCGCAGCCCAAAGCGGCTGGGGTTCGCACCAGTGAGCCGAAGCCAATCGACAGCAAGCGCGACTCGGTACCTGTGGTGGTCGCCCACGCGGGTGCCCGCAGCGACCTGCCGTTGCCTGCCGAAGCGGACCTGAACGAGCCCACCCTGGCGGAGCCGTCGATCAAGATCCGCTTGCCCGAAGACAAGACCCGCACCGGCGAGCCCCGTGCCAGCACCAGTGCAGCGGGCAAAGACGCCGGCAAAGTCGATATCAAGCCCGTACTGCCAGCCGCCCGGGCCGAGGCCAAGCCAGCAAAAGCCGAGCCCAAGGTCGAGGCTAAGCCCGCCGCTAAAGCGGAGACAAAGCCGGCTGTTAAGTCCGCTGCTGTCGCCCCAGCTGCCAAGGCTGCCGCGCCTGCGACCACCGGCACCGGCAAGACGCCGCCCGCCGCAAAGGCCGGACCGCCCATGGGTCTGATCGCGGGTGGTGGCGTTGTGGTGGCTGGCATCATCGCCGCCGTCATTGCCATGAGCGGTAAACCCGCCGAAAAGCCAGTGACTACAGAACCTGCCACCGTTGCCGTCGATGCCGGTGCCGCGGCGCTCGCTGCCGACGTTCAAGTCGCGGCACCTGTGGCTGCCCCCGATGTCGCTGCTGCGGCCCCGAGTGACGACGTCGCAGTGGCTGCCGCTCTCGATGTGGCTGCCGCCGCCGATGTGCAGGTCGCCGCCAAGCTCGAGCCGGCCAAGGCTGCCGACGACAAGGCTGCCGAACCGAAGAAGGCGGACCCAGAAGTCGCCAAAGTTGCGGCTGAACAAGACCATGCGGCCGCCGAAGCTAAGAACGCTGCCGACGCCAAGAACGCTGCCGACGCCAAGAAAACCGCCGACGCCAAGAAGGCCGACGATAAGAAGGCGGCCGAAGAGGCCAAGAAGGGTGCCGAAGAAGCCAGGAAGTCGGCGGCGGATGCCAAGAAGATTGCAGCCGAAGACGCCAAGCAAAAGAAGGCTGAGGCCGACGCCAAGCACAAGCAAGAGATCGAAGACGCCAAGGCGAAGAAGTCGGATGCTAGCGACAAGAAGAAGGCCCAGGCCGAAGAGGCCGAGCGCAAGAAGGCAGAGGCGCAGTCTGCCAAGCAGGCCAAGGCCGACGAAGCCAAGAAGAAGAAAGAGGAAGAAGCCACGCGCAAGAAGCAAGAGGCCGACGCGAAGCAAGCCGCCGACGATGCCAAAAAGCAGAAGAAGCCGACCGTGAGCGACGAGGACCTCGACAAGATCCTGCTCAAGCACAAAGAGAAGAAAGACGGCCCGGCCGCCGGTGACGACGCTGGCGAGGCCGGTCTCACGCAGCAGCAAGTCAGCGCGATCGGCGAAAAGGCCAAGAAGAAGGTGGCGAACTGCTACCTGCTCAACGCCGACGACCCGGTTGAGGACACCATCAAGGTGCAGGTCTTGGTCAACGCCAGCGGTCAGGTCGAGCGCGCCACGGTGCTCGGCAAGCACGGCGCCAACAAGGGCATGGCCGGTTGCATCGCCGACGAGGTCAAAAAGCTAACGTTCCCCACCGGATCGGGCGCCTCGAAGAAGTACACCTTGCCGTTCCGCGTCGGCGGCTAGTTGCGACCGACAGCCGCGTCCGCCCGCCCCTCGTCTGGGCCGCTGCGGTAGTGGCCCGGTTCGCGGCATCAAGAGTTGAACATGGCCTTCTTTCCCCACACCGCGGGCAGCCTTGAGGTCATCTGCGGCTCGATGTTTTCGGGCAAAAGCGAAGAGCTGATTCGCCGCGTGCGGTTGGCGCGCATTGCCCACCAGCGGGTGCAGGTCTTTAAGCCCCAGCTCGATACGCGCTACGCCGAAGAAGAGTTGGTCAGTCACAGCAACTTTAGGATCGCCGCGCGCAAGGTCGCCAACTCGAGCGAAATCTTTGCTCAAATCCACGAACTTACCGAAGTGGTGGGCATCGACGAGGTGCAGTTTTTCGACGTCGGTGTGGTCGGGGTGTGCAACCGCCTGGCCAATATGGGCAAGCGCGTCATCGTCGCGGGGCTAGACCAAGACTACCGCGGCCGGCCGTTTGACCCCATGCCGCAGCTGATGGCCGTGGGCGAGTATGTAACTAAATTGCTTGCGGTTTGCTCGGTGTGTGGCGCGCCGTCGAATCGCAGTCAGCGTTTGCGCGGCGGCAACGAGACGATCGAGCTCGGCGCTACAGACCGCTATGAGGCCCGCTGCCGTCGTCACTTCGAGCCCGAAGAAGACCGTCAGCTCGAGTTGTTCACCGAGCGCGAGTTAGCGCTCAAGCCGCCGACCCGCAGCTAGACAGTCAGTAGAGGAAAACTGTGGAAAAACAGAGTATTGCATCGATTGTAACTCCGAGGCCGACGGCCGGGCAGGGCGGTCTCGACACGCTGTTTATCGGGGTAGCGGGTCTGATCGGCGCCGGCAAGTCGACGCTGGCCACGGCGTTAGCTAAGCACATGGAACTCGAAGTCTATTACGAGCCAGTCGAAGACAACGAATACCTGGCCGACTTCTACCGCGATACGCCGCGCTACAGCTTTGCCACGCAGATCTACTTGCTGAACCGGCGCTTTCAGCAGCACCAAGAGATCATTTGGCGCGGTCGACCGGCGATCCAAGACCGCACGATCTACGAAGACGCGATCTTCGCCAAGATGCTGAGCCAGACCGGCCTGATGGATCCCCGCGATTACCGCACGTATTTGGGCCTTTTCAAGCACATGAGCAACTTCATGTGCCGGCCGTCGGCAATTATCTACTTAGATGTGAAGCCCGAGCGCAGCATGGAGCGTATTCGTCAGCGCAGTCGCGGCGTTGAGTCGGGTATCTCGGTGGGCTACTTGCAGGCGCTCTACGACGAGTACGAGCTGTTCATGCAGGATATTTCGCGGCGTATTCCGGTGATTCGCGTCGATTGGGACCAGTTCCGCGACGTCGACGAGATGGCCGAAGTGATCCGCCGCGAGTACATGGACGCCAGCTTCATGCGCCAAGCGCCGGCCTGGGACGCGAGCACTTGACGGCGATGATCGCGGCGGCGAATGGCGGCTTGGGCAAATCGCCTTTGCGTCTCGCACCGTTTGCAGGCAAGCTGAAGCTGGTCAAGTCTGGCGCAGTCTGGGCTGCACAACCTCCGCCGCGCACAGTCAGGGATTTCGCGTGATCACCGAAGAACAGATCCTGAAAGCGCCAGTGCTGATCGTCGATGATCAGGTGGTCAACATTCAGCTTTTGCGGCTGCTGCTGCGCGAGCGCGGCTACAAGAACGTCCACAGCACCACCGACTCGCGCCAAGCCCTTGAGCTGTATCGCGCCCACAAGCCCGACATCGTGCTGCTCGACCTGCAGATGCCCAACCTCGACGGTTTTGGGGTGATGGCGCAGCTTCGCCAAGAAGTTTCGCATGGTTATGTGCCCATTCTGATCTTGACGGCCGAGCGCGACCCCGAGGTGCGGCGGCGTGCCCTGCAGAGTGGCGCGCGCGACTTCTTGCACAAGCCCTTCGATACGATCGAGACGCACTCGCGCATTCGCAACCTGATCGAGATGCACCTGCTGTTTCGCCAGACGCAAAATCACGCCGCGCGCCTCGAAAGCGAAGTCGAGGAGCGCACGCGCGAGCTGCGGGCCACACAGGCGGAGATCATCCATCGCTTGGGCCACGCGGCCGAGTACAAAGACAACGAAACGGGTAATCATATCAAGCGGATGTCGATGCTATGCCGCCTGCTCGCCGAGCGCGCGGGGTTGGGGTACGCCGAGCAGCAGATGCTGCTTCTGGCCGCGCCGATGCACGACGTGGGCAAGATTGGCATTCCGGACCGCATCCTGCTCAAGCCGGGCCGGCTGACGCCCGACGAGTGGCAGGTGATGCAAACTCATGCCGAAATTGGCGCGGATCTGCTGTCTGGCTCGCTCTCGCCGCTCATCGGCATGGCGCACACCATCGCCTGGACGCATCACGAGCGCTGGGATGGCAGTGGCTATCCGCGTAAGCTGAAAGGCGAAGAGATTCCACTTGTTGGCCGCATTGCCGCCATTTGCGATGTGTTCGATGCGCTCACGTCGGCCCGGCCGTACAAGGAGCCGTGGACGGTCGAGGATGCCATTGCCGAGCTCAATCGCGGCAAGTGGTGCCACTTCGACGGTCACTTGGTCGACCTGTTTGTAGGCGAGCTGCCTGAAATCGTGCGTGTTCGCCAGCAGTTTGCCGAAGACTGAGTCCTGAATCCGCGACGCTTGTGTGCGCTGCGCGACTGCCACCGGAGGCCCCATGAGCATCGACACCCTCGCCAAAGTCGACCTGTACAGCGTGTTCGACAGTGCGATTCACCCGAGCGTCTTGGCGCGGTGGGCGGAGCGAGCGGGCGAAAATGCGCCGTCGCCCTCGGAGCTAGAGACCGCTTATCGCGTTGAAAAAGTAGAGCAAATTGCCGAGCGGCGCGCTTGGGTCAAGGGCCTGCTGCAGACGCCCGCTGACCTGACGGAAGCTGCGCTCGACACCGCGCGCCGGTTGATTGCCGAAGTGGTGGTGCATGTCGAGTGGGTGATCGACCTGGCCATCCTGCAGTTGCCCGGGATGACGCCGGCGGATGTGCTGCTGGCGCTCGACGCGGGCTGCAACGAAGCGGTAACGGAGCGCGACGACGTGTTCTTGTCGTGGTCGTTCCTGGTGCTGTTCCCCGAAAACAGTGGGCACGACGACGCTTCGGCGCTGGTGCGCAGCCTGGCCACCCACCCCGATGTGCAACACCTGGGCGGCTTTGTGGTGCCCGGCGACGGTCGTCCGCTCGACTGGGCCATCGGCGCGTTCGAGGTGTGCAAAGAGTTCAGCCTGGGCCGCGTAGTGGTAGCGGGCGATCAACGCGATGCGGCGCGCATACTTAGCGGTGTGCAGCTGGGGGCACAGCGCATCATCGGCGGCACGGCGGCGCTCGTTCGCGAAGATATTCTGCTGCAATTGCGGGCCCATCGCGTGCCGGTGGTGGCGCTGCCCACGGCGCAGGTACTGGGGGGCGTCGCGCCGCGCGGTTGGCCCTCGTTGCCGATGAAAAAGATGAAAGAAGCCGGGCTGTTCACCGTGGTAGGTAGCGGTTGGCCCACGTGGCTGGGCTCGAGCCTGACGAGCGAGCTCGAGCAGGTTAGCAAGCACTTGCACTGGCGACTCGACGACTTGCGCAACGTGACTACGCGCTGCGTCGAGGCCGGCTTCATGGCGCCCAACCTGCGGTTTTCGCTCGCGCGTACGGTCGAGATTTGGAGGCATCGGCCGCTGGTGCAGGCCCAGGTCAAGGGTGGCGACCCGTTCTCGCTGTAGCGTTCGCGACCTAGGCGGCGACCCGGCAAAAACTTGCCAACCCGCCAGCGTGCCGCACACTCGCCAAAGGCCCGCCATCTGCCGCGGGTCGTGCGAGGAGCCATGCTCGACGTTCCGATTGTGCAGCTGCGCTACGATGCCGTGCCGATCTTTCCGCTGCCCAGTTTTGCGATCTTTCCCCATACGATGACGCGGTTGCATGTGTTTGAGCCCCGCTACCGGCTGATGACGGCCGAGGCGCTGGCCAGCTCGCGGCTGGTCGTGCTAGTGGGCCTAAGCACGGGCTGGGAGGCGGATTACTACGGCTCGCCACCCACGCACACCATCGGCTCGCTGTGCAAAATCATTAACGAAGAGCGACTCGAAGATGGGCGTTACAACCTGTATGTGCACTGCTTGGCCCGCGTGCAGCTGACGCAAGTGCACCGGCTGATGCCGTATCGCGTGGCGGCGGTGCAGGTGCTGCCTGACCAGCCGTGCGACCCCGAAGTGCTCGACGAGACGACGGCGCGGCTGCTGAGCACGGTGCGCTCGCTGGTGGTCAAACTGGGTGATAACGGTGCGCCGCTAGGGCAGATTCTGGGTTCGACGCGCAAGCCGATCCTGCTGGCCAATCGCTTGGCGGCGGTGCTGGCCCACGAACCACTGGACCGGCAGAAGCTTTTGGAAGATACCAACCCGCTGACGCGCATCGAGCGGCTGGCCGACTTGGCGGGCGACCTGCTGCTGCGCGCCGACTTCCCCGAGATCGACTTCGGGCAGGTCGACCTCAGCGTTGTAAACTAAGCGGATTTATTTATGATTGTTCTGGTGCCCGTGTGGCGACGCGGATTGGCGGTGGCGGCGCTGCTGGGCTGCATCGCGCTCGCTTACAGCGCCGGTACCAAGCGGCCGACGGAGCTCAGCGTGTCGTGGCTGCTGACCCATGTCGAGGCACAGCGCGGTGACCTGCATGTGGGCCGCGAGCGCCTGACCGAGCTGCATTGGGTCGTGCCGCAAGCGCCGGGATCGACGCAAGTGGCATCGGCCGGAAGTCTGCATTTTCAGTCTGGTATGGCGCCTGAGGCGGCGGGCCCGGTGTCTCTGCAGGTGCCGGCCGGCGTCACGCGGGTCGAAGTGCGCTGCCGCTTTGCCTTGGCGGCGGGTGCAGAGCTGCGCACGGCGGGCAATGTCGAGTTTTCGGCGCCGAATGGCGGTCGCATTACGCTCGATATCGATCGCTGCGGCGTCGTTCAATAGTGCTTTCGCAATCAGCTACTTCGGTTGCGGCGCTTCGCCAGGGTTCTGTTTAGCATCCTTGTGCTTCTGGTATTCTTGCTCGTAATACTTGGCTTTTTCGGTCTCACTCATGTTCTTGCCGCCGTCGGCATAGCGGCTCGGGCACTTGACCGTCAGGTTGCTGGCCATCAGGGTGCCGTCTTCAAGCCGGCCCTGCACGATGGCGTCGCGCCCCTCTTCAAACGGGTCGGGAAGCAGGCGGTCGTAAGCGATGGTCAGCTTGTGGCCCTTGCCGTCTTCTAGGTCAAAGCGGAAGCTTTTGCTGGTCGGCTCGCCGCGCACACTACCCTTGGCCACCTTGCCCGACACCTTGATATCGCGATTTTGCGCCGCCGGCCCCGCGGTTTGCAGCTGCTCTAGGCTATAATTGTACATGCCGGCGCCGCCCGACGTGCTGGTGCCCACGACACCGGCGCCGATTAGCACCACCGCCACCACGATCAAGATGGGGGCTAGCGACTTGTTCTTGCGCCGCGGCACTTGCACGTCGGCCACTACTGCCGCCACGCTGTTCTCTGACGAACTTTGCATGAAATGTTGCTCCACTAGCGCGCGACCCCACCGCCGCGTTAACCGGATTGCAGGCTGCTGCCCGCCCCGGCTGTGCAGCACAGTATAGCGAGCGCGCAGGCCGATCGCCACGCTGTTGCCATGCGCGCCCCGTAGACTGCAGGCCAAACGGGCGTGTCGCCACATGTTCGGAATTGTAAGCGCCGGGTCACCCAGTGCAGGCCAAGTTGACCGGGCGGGCGGGTTTCGCCATGGTGCAGCGATGCTCCCCCTTCGCGAAATTTCAGTCGAAGCGGCAAAGAGGCCATGATGTCAAGCAGACACCCCAAGGCGCGTTGTTGCAACTGCAGTAAATGGCAGGCTTTCTTGCTTGCTAGCTGCTGCGCGATGCTCCTGGCCGCCTGTGGCGACGACGGAATCTTGGCAGGGCCAGTTGGGACCCAGAGCGGCTCGGACAGCGGTATCGACGCATTGGGCGATGGCGCGGTGGCCGACGCGATGACCGATGACACCAGCGGGCCTGCCAACGACGCCACTGCCGCGACCGATAGCAACCCGGCAGTCGATGCCGAGGTTGCGGCGCAAGACTCAGATACGCAAGCAGATACCTCGAATGTGCCAGACGCGGACTCGGTCGCTTCGCCCGACGATGTGAGCGATACCCAAACCGAACCTGCAGCCGATGTGGCCGATACGACAGCGGCCGACGATGCCTTCGCCCCCGATGGTGGCGACGACGCGGACTCGGCGGACACGGGGGCGGTCTGCGCTGTGGATTCGGATTGCAAGACAGGAACTTGCCAAGTGGCCACATGCGCCAAGGGTGCGTGCCTGATTGCGCCGCAAGCCGACGGCAGCGCTTGCAGCGACGGCAACCCCTGCACCACCGGTGACTCGTGCTTGGCGGGCGCGTGCGGGGCTAGCGGCGTGGTCGACTGCTCCGACGGCAACCTTTGTACGGACAACGCCTGCGACCCCAGCAACGGCACCTGCGCGGCCACGCCCAACGCGGCGCTCTGCGACGACGGCAACGCCTGCACGACCCAAGACAGCTGCAAAAGCGGCGCGTGCGCGGGCAGCCCCGTGGCGGCGTGCGACGACGGCAACCCCTGCACCGACGACGCCTGCGACGCGGCCAGTGGCTGCACCGCGACCGACAACAGCGCGCCCTGCGGCGGCGGCGACAAATGCCTAGAGGGGGCGGTCTGCAGCGGCGGCACCTGCGTGGGCACCACCATCGTGTGCGACGATGCCAACCCGTGCACCAAAGACGCGTGCAACGCCAGTTTAGGCTGTGTTTTTAGCCCTATTGGCGGCGTGCCGTGCAGCGATGGCGACGCGTGCACCACCGGCGACCTGTGCAGCGGCGGCAAGTGCGCCGGCGGGGCCAGCGTGGTGTGCAGCGACGGACAGGTCTGCACCACCGACAGCTGCGACAAAGTCAGCGGTTGTGCCCACGCCGCCAACACCAATCCGTGCGACGACAGCAACGCTTGCACCGCGGGCGACCTGTGCGCTGCCGGGGTATGCACGTCGGGCAAACCGGTCGCGTGCGACGACGGCAATCCGTGCAGCGACGACGCCTGCAACTTCGCTACGGGCTGCACGCACACCAACAACACGCTGCCTTGCACCACGGGCAACGCGTGCGACTCGGGCGCATGCGCCGCGGGCAGCTGCAAGTCGAACGGCCAAAAATCGTGCAACGACGGCAGTAGCTGCACGGTCGATGTCTGCGATGCGGCGCTCGGCTGCCTGCATACCGCCGTGGCCGACGCCACCCTGTGTGCCAAGGGCGACTTGTGCGTCGGCGACAGCCTCTGCAAGGCCGGCAAGTGCGAGGGCGGCGTCAAGACCGTCTGCGACGACGGCAACGCGTGCACAGACGACATCTGCGATGCGAAGTCGGGTGGCTGCAACTACTTCCCCACCACTGCGGCGTGCGACGACGGCAATGCCTGCACCGTGGGCGACCTGTGCGGCGTGGTCAGCTTGCAGGGGGCCAAGTGCATTGCCGGCAAGCCCATGCTGCCCGCGGTCGACTGCGACGACAAGAATCCATGCACAACAGAGACTTGTGATGCTATCAAGGGCTGCCAAAATCCGCCCGCCGGCGCAGGCACGGCTTGCAACGACGGCAACCTCTGCACCCAGGGCGAGTTGTGCGCGGCGGGCAAGTGCCAGAACGGCAGCTTGGCCGGCTGCGACGACGGCAACCCATGCACGGCCGACAACTGCGACCCCGCCACCGGCAAGTGCTCGTGGTCGCAAGTGACCGGCGCGTGCGACGACGGCAAGCCATGTACCAGCGGCGATGTCTGTATCGGCTTAAAATGCACGGGTATCGCCGTAGTTTGCGACGACAAGAACCCTTGCACCAGCGACCTTTGCGACCCTGTGCTGGGCAAGTGTGTCGCCACCGCACTCATCGGAGCGAGCTGCGACGACGGCAGCCTCTGCACCACGGGCGACATCTGCGGCGGCGGCAAGTGCGCCGGCACGCCAAAGGCCTGCAGCGACGGCAATGCGTGCACCACCGACGCCTGCGACCTCGCGACGGGCGCGTGCTCCAATGCCAACAACACTGCGCCCTGTACCACCGGCGACCCGTGCATCGCCGGGGCCTTGTGCAGTGCCGGAGTTTGCCAGGCCGGCAGCACCGCCAAGTGTGATGACAAGAATCCTTGCAGTATCGATAGTTGTGACGCCAAGACCGGCGCTTGCAGCTACCAGCCGGGCAACAGCGGCGCCGCGTGCGACGACGGCTTGGCCTGCAGCGCCGCCAGTACGTGCAAGGCGGGAACCTGTGTGCCCAGCGCGGCTTGCACTCTGTTTACCGACACCTTCGATTGCAGCGTCGCGACGGCGTGGAGCTTGGCCGTGCCCGCGGCCGACGCGTCGTGGATGCCAGTCCGCAAAGTGAAGTGGAGCGTTGATGCACTCGCGGCCGTGCCCGGCAACA
>CAISBR010000238.1 GCA_903883645.1 uncultured Myxococcales bacterium
TCGACGAGCACGGTGCGCTGGCCCACGGTGCCCTCGTCGTCGACGTGGATCGAGCCGCGCGCGTCGGGCAGCGTGGCGTCGTCGACAATGGTGACGAACTTTTCGGCCACCGGCTTGCCGATCTTGGTGGCGTAAATACTGGTGTTTTTGCGGTTGAAGTCGGCCTCCATGCCGTGGCCGATGGCCTCGTGCAGCAAGATGCCGCTGGGGCCCGCGCCCAAGACCACAGGCATTTCGCCACCTTTGGGGGTCACCGCCTCAAACATGCCCACCGTGCGCCGCACCGCCTCGTCGCAGAGGCGCGCCACCGACTTGCCGTCAAACAGGTCAAAACCGTGGCGCGACGCGATGTTATAAGTGCCCGTCTCGCGCCGACTGCCCTGCTCGGCCACACACGCCGCGGTCAGGCGCACCATCGGCTGGTAGTCGTGCGACAGCTCGCCTTCGCTTGTCAGAATCATCACTTCGCGATCGCTGTCGGCGTAGCTGACCGTCGCCTTGATGACGCGCGGATCCTTGGCCTTGACGCGGGTGTTCACGTCTTGCACCAGCGCCTTTTTCTTGGCCAGATCGACCGAGGCAAAGCGGTAGTCGATGTCGTAAAACTTAGGCAGCTTGGCGATTTGCACGGGCGGCAGCTTGCCCTCGTGCTTGCCGTCGGCGATCGCCGCAGCCGTGGCCGCCGCCTGTTTCATCGCTTTCAGATCCAGCACTTCGCTAAAGGCATAGCCCACCGCGTCGCCCTTGACGACCCGCACGCCCATGCCCAGGTCCGAGTTGGTGTAGGCGCGGCTGATCTTGTCGTCTTCTAGGGTCAGCGACACCATGCGCGTCCGCTCGAAGTACAGGTCGGCAAACGTACCGCCGCGGGCCAGTGCCACGGTCAACACAGCTTGCAAGTCGTCGATAGGAATACCGAATGCCGGCTTAGCCTCGGCAGCTAGCACGCCGCGACCAAGCAGGGGTTGCGCGAGCAGCGCGGTGCCCCCAGCGGCGGCAAGCCCTAGAAACTGGCGACGATCAAAGGTAAACGGGTCGAATCGGCGAGTCATGGTGCTCCTTGCACGGCAGGTCGATGCAAAGGTACCACGCAGCCCCATTTATTTCATCGGCGCCTTCTCAACGGTGCCCAGGTCGAACCAGGCGTGGTCGGCCATGAGCACGTAAGGCCTCGTCTCAACTGTCATTTTCTGACCATCCCAGCGCACAACTTGCAGCGCACCAGCGCCCCAGCCCATCGGCCCGCGCGTATAGTAATTGGCGACCACGCGGTACGGATAGGCGGTGGCCGGGTTGGCGGCGAAGCACTCGGGGCCGTAACCCGTTCGAATATCTGCATAAAGATCGCCGCCGCTCGGCATGTGCTGGCCGGCATACCAGGCCTGGCGACCGGCCGCGTCGAACACGCGCAGATCGACGTCGGTCGCATCCGTCTCCCAGGTCAGCAGCAGGCGAAGCTGAGGCGTGGTGGGCAGTTGCGCCCCCAACACCGCCAGCTTGGCCTCGAACACCGGCCGCAGCTCGGGGTGATCGCGCAGCGCGTCGGCGGCGATGATGCCCGCCACGTCTTGGATCACCCGGTCGACGCCCATAAAATTACCCTGTCGCCAGCTGCCCTTATCCGTCGCCGCCAGCTGGGTCAGGGCCTCGACCGGCTTGCCGTTGCGGGCCAGTTCGACGGCCAGCAGCACCGCGCCGCTGGGATGGTCGGGCCGCTGCTTGACCGCATGGCTCAGGGTATCGAGCGCTAGGCCGGGAATCGTTAGTTGTGCCAGCAGGTTGCCCGCAAAGCGCCGCAGGTCCGCGCGGTCGGGGTACAGGTCGACCAGCGACCCGTAAGCCCGCGCCGCACCAGCTTGATCGCCCGCGGCCTTGAGCGCGTCGCCCAGCGCCACCAGCGGCAGCACTTCGGACGGCGCCCGGTTGCGCCACGCCAGCGCCGCCTCGACCGCCAGCTTGGCCTGGTTCTTGTGGATTAGCGCCGCGATTTCGGCCATTTCGCCCGTGAGCGGCGGGTTCTGCTTGCTTTGCTCTTGGATCTCGCGCCAGGCCTTCTTGTCGTCGTCGCTAGCGGGCGGCGGGGCCTGCGGGGCGGCGATCTCGGCAGGGCCGCCGGGGGCGGGCGAGAA
>CAISBR010000239.1 GCA_903883645.1 uncultured Myxococcales bacterium
CTCGCCGCGACGTCCAACTCCCTCGATTCTTGTTTGTGGTTTGGTGTCGTAGGCTGGGTGGGTCGCAAGCTCGCCCGTTGAGACTCGCCGCGACGTCCATCTCCCTCGATTCTTGTTTGTGGTTTGGTGTCTTAGGCTGGGTGGGTCGCAAGCTCGCCCGTTGGGACTCGCCGCGACGTCCAACTCCCTCGATTCTTGTTTGTGGTTTGGTGTCTTAGAACGACAAGATCCCCTGCGCCAACACGTTCAGCTTGGCCACATTGGCAAACGACACGCCAAAGCTCTGGTCGTTGGCCGCCGCCTGATGGGTCGTCACCGGCATCCGCACCCCCAGACCCAGCCGCACCGGACCGATACTGAGCCGGCCGCCCAGCGTCGCGTAGATGTCGTTCATCGCCGGTGCATTGTATAGCTCGACCAGGCCATCGAGCTCGCCCACCAGGTCGACCACCCAGGCCCGCGCCACCAGCGACGCCGCCCAGTTCAGATAACCCACGCTGGAGTACAGCGGGTTGTCGCGCACCGCCTGCATGTGGGTGTACTCGAGCCGCAGCATCGCCGCGAAGATAGCCGCCTCGGCCCCCACGATGGCATAGGGTTGGATCGACATGTATTCGTGCAGGTATTTGGGCAGCACCAGCACATTACTTAGCGCCACGCGGTTGGCCTGACGGGTACCCGTGGGCAAGTAGGCCGACACGCCGCCCGTCCACCCCACGGCCAGCGGCAGGTACAGTCCGTCGGCACCAATCAAGCTGTGGCGCGAGCCGGCGCGAAAGTCGAGCGTCAAGTTGCCCATCTCGAAGTCTGTGCTGTCGGAGGTCTTGAACGCGGCCATGGGGAGCGAGGCGGTCAAGTCGTAGGTGCCAAAGTTGTACTCGGCCCACGGTTCGATGCCGATGACGAGCGCCTCGTTGTCGCTGCCGGTGCCCGAGGCGACCAGGGCAATGGTCTCGACCTGGCTGATGGTGCTGCTGTTGATGGCGTTGATGGCGGCGGTTTGCTCGGCAGTGGGCTTGATGCCGGCCTTGGCAAGGTCGCTGCGCAGCTGATTTTGCACCCCAGCTACGTTGCCGGCATGGGCAAGTTTTTGCACAGCGGCTACGTCCGACTTTTCGAGCACGCCCAGGATGGTCTTGGCATCGGGGTACGCGCCGGAGCCGCTCGCTAGGGCCACCGCCTTGTCGAGCGCCTTGCGGGCCACGTACGGCACCGGCGCCGTGTGCACATTGACACCCACGGCCACCTTGCGGTCCTTTGACGACTGGCGGAGCGAGTGACCGGTAAACAGGTCGGTATCTTCGAAGGGCCGCCGTGCCCACGCGGGCAACGCGGTGCCAAGAACCAGGGTAGCGACAATAAGCTGGGCAAGGATGCGCATCAGTGGCCTCGGGTTGGGGTGCGACAGCGCGAGTTTAGGCGGTTTTTGATAGGGACTCAAGAGGTGGTGCGTGGCGGTTTTCGGGCGCAGGTGGGCGCGGCCGGCCGGCACTGGTTGCGTGCGCGTCGGGCAGTGCGCGTCAGGCAGTGCGCGTCAGGCAGTGCGCGTCAGGCAGTGCGCGTCAGGCAGTGCGCGTCGCTTAGGCTTGAATTGGCTCCCGCCCCTAGGCTCCGTGCGACTGGGGCCTGGAGCGGGAACCCTGCGGAGGGTCGCGGAGCCATGCGTGGCGCCCACTGACATCCGCGCAGCTAGCTTTGACTCGGCTGGTCCTCGGGGGCCTTCGGCTCCAGCGACGCCTCGACCACCTTGGCCTTCTTCTTGGTCGGCGGAAAGAAGCTGGCCAAAAGCTTGGACTGCCGCGGAAAGGCTGCAGTCAACAAGCCGCGCAGCTTGCTCTGGCCCTCGATGCAGGCCAGCTTGGCCTTCTGCACCGCCTTTTGCTCGTCGGCCAGCGCGAGCTCTGACTTGCGCAGGACATCGGCGGCCACCAGATACGCCTTGGCCGCCGCGACCACCGGCGCGCCCGCCTTGGCCAAGTCGGGATCGGTCTTGGGGTCGAGGATGCGCGCCGACAGCTCGTTCGCCGCCTGCGGCAAGTCGCGCTCGGATAGCGCGGCAAAGCTTGATGGGGCCTTGGGCAGCAACCGCAAGTACTCTTCGGCGGTGCGCCCGGCGTACTTGGCGGCCGCGGTTAGGCCAAAGGCCACGAGCAACGCTTCGAACTGCTGGCGCGCAGTGTCGCGCCGAGCCAGCGCCATCTGGTAGCCATTGGCCACTCCATTGCGAACGGTCAAGGCCTTGAGCAGCTCCTCGTGAGCATCGATGACGACGATAGCGAGTTGCTCGACGCGCGGGTCGGCCCCAACTCGCGCAATAATATAGATGTTCGCGTTGATGACGTCGCCCACGGCGGCGGTGGCTAACGATACCATGGCACTGCTCCTAGCGCCGGGGAAGTGAGTAGTAGGGGTAAGGTAGCCGGCGCAGGGCCCGAGTATGCCGATTGCGGAGCAGAGGTCAAGGTATTGGATGCCAGAGCTTACCTGGGCAGATCGCGTAGGATCGGCCGCGTGGCAGGCGCAACGGGCAAGAGCGCGGCACTGCCCAGATGGCTCCGGATCACGACCTGCACTGGGTAAGAGGCTGCACCGGAGGCTCTGGATCGCGACCTGCATGATATGAGGTGCCGCACCGGAGGCTCTGGATCGCGACCTGCACTGGGTGAAGTGCCGCACCGGAGCCTCTGTGCAATGACCTGCACTGGTTAGGGTGCCGCACCTGAGCTTCTGGAACGCGAGCTGTAGTGGGTGAAGCTCTGGACCGGAGCCTCCGGGACGCGACCGCCCTGACTACGGTGCTGTCGCTAGGCCCTTGGAGCGCGACCTTGCTTACCGAGCGGCCGTCCTTTGCCCCAAACAGCACCGTCGACAGCGACGGCAAGGAGTTGGCAGCAGCACCCTGCCCGCCAGGGGCCGCGCAGTCGGCCCCTGTGCGCAACGGACACGAACCCGCAGGGCGGGGCCCGGGGACATCGCGCCGCTGGCGCGATCTCTTGCTCCCGGGCATTGGCGCCGGCTTGGGCCAGGCACTGGCGATTTTCGCCGGCCCCTACTTGCCCAAGCTCGTGGCCGGGTCGTCGCGCAGCGGCGATGCGCCCAGACTGCCTTTCTGCCCCAATTACAGCGGATACCCCAAAGTTGCCCCCAGCGCCGTCACCAGCAGCAGCACCAGCGGGGCCACCACCAGCGCCACCGTCCACGTCACGCCCATCACGTCGCGCGCCCGCAGCCCCAGCAGCCCCAGCACCGGCAGCATCCAGAACGGCTGCACCAGGTTCGCCACCGCCTCGCCCAGGTCGTACACCGCCACCATCCAGCCCAAGTGCACCCGGTGGCGATGCGCGGCGGCCAGCACATACGGCGCCTCGATCACCCACTTGGACCCACCCGACGGCACGAACACGCCCAGAAGCGCCGAGTAGGCAGCCACCAGCGGCGGATAGGTCAGCGGCGTCGCGGCGGCGGTCAGCCAGTCGGCTACCCGCTCACTCAGCTTGCTGTCGGTAATCAGCGCCGCAATCCCGCCATACAGCGGAAACTGCAGCAGCAGCCCCCAGGTCGCCGGCGTCGCCCGCGCAAACGCCCGCGCCAGCCGCGCCGGGGTCTTGTGCAACCAGAACCCCAGCGCCAGCAGCGTCAAGTTCACGGTATTGAGCGTTATCGCCGCCGCCACATGCTCGGCCTGCCACAGCTGCTGCAGCACGGCGGCCAGCCCCAGCGCGCCGATGAGCCGGCCCAGCCACCCCTGATGTTCGAGCCACTGACCGGGCACCCGTGGCCCGTCGTGCGGCCTATCGTGGGTGTCGTCGCTCGGCTCGCTCAAGTCGATGCCCAGGTCCGCCGCCGTGCGCGCCCGCGGCCCCAGAGGGGTAATCGCCGCCACCAGCGCCGCCACCACCACGATTTCGACCGCCACCGCCGCCAGCGACTGCCACAAGAAAATCGTATGTTCTAGGCTAATGATCCCGCCCGGCACCAGCTCGGCCCCGCCCGGCCCTTTACCCGCGGCAATGGTGCGAATCGCCGGCGCCAGCATCCCCGGTGTCGCCATCTGCAGCGCGGCCGAGCCCGACAGCCCCTGCGCCCACACCGTGCCCAGCCCCAGCAGCGTGGTCGCCGCCAAGGTGCGGTAATCGAGCCCCGCCACTCGCCGCGCCAGCGCCCGCGCCAATACTGCCGCAAACAGCAGACCAAAGCCCCAGTTGAACCACGACGAGGTCATCGACGCCACCGCACACAGCACCGTCGCCTGCCGCGGCGTACGGGGCAGCCCGGCCAAGCGGTCGACCCAGCGCGCCACCGGCGGCGCCGTCGCCACCACCGTGCCACCGATCACCACCATCGCCATCTGCAGCGAAAAAGGCGCCAGGCTCCACACGCCATCGCCCCAGCTTTTCAGCGCTTTGGCCGGCGCCATGCCCTGCAGCCCCAGCGCCAACCCGGCCACCAGCAGCGTACCCAGCAGCGCAAACGGCAGCGCATCGGGCAGCCAACGCTCGGCCAGCGCCGTCATCCGCAGCGCCAAGCGCTCGAGCCGCGAAGGGGTGGGCTCCGTCATCGGCGGCTCCTTGGGCTACAGGCGCGCCAGCTCGAACACATTGTGCACCGCCATCTTCATGCCGCCGGCCTCTAGCGCCGTGTCGACCTTGCCGTTCATACCCTCTAGGCGGCCCAGCTCGACTGAAAACCGCGCCGTGGTATCCGTATTCAGCTGCATGGTCGGCATGGCCGCAGCGGCATCGGGCGGCAGTTCTTGGCCCTGCTGTTGCGCAAGTTTCGGTGTATCCGCCGTAGTCACCGTTGCAAAGTGCAGGCTCGCCACCCCGGCCACTGGCGCAGTCGCCGCGAACTTCAGCGCGCCCATGCCCATAGGTAGTTGCAGGGTCTGCTCCTTACCCCACACTACATCGCCGTCGGGCAGTGCCATCATGTCGAGCAGGTCCTTGGGCAAAGCGTCGATACCCTGCGCTTGCTGCTGCTGGCCATCCGCCGCAGCCGGCGCCGCCTTCTTGGTCTTTACGCCGCCCGACACCGCCCCCGTCTTGGGGTCGATCCGCGCGAAAACTGTCACTTCTTCTTTGCCGTCGCTCGCTGTGGCACTCGCACCCAGGGGCCCCACCTTGGCGCGCCGCAGCCCCACCGTCAGCCCGCCCTCTTGCGCGTACACCGTCAGCATCCGGCTCAGCGTGGCATGGCCCTTGGCGTCGACTTCCGCAGCCAGCACGCGGTCTTTCTTGCCCAGCTTGCCCGTCACATCCAGCGACTTGCCGCCCTGCAGCACTTCGAGCTTCTCGACCGTCAGCTCGACCGCGGCCTTGCCGCCCGGCAGCAGCTTCAGCACCTTTTCAGCAAAGGTGGTCTTCAGTTCGACCGTCATCGCCATGCCGCCGCCCGCAGCCACTGGCATTCCCGGCAGGTCGGGCATACCCGGCATCGCCGGCATCCCGGGCATCGCCGCCGCGGCGGGCAGCTCCACTGCAATCGCGCTGGTCTGGCGGAAGGCGAAGCGATGCACATCCCCAACTTTCCACACATAGTTTAGTTCTACGGCCTGCGCGCTGCCCAGCCACACCGTCGTCGCCGCCAGTGCCAACATCATCCGCTTCGTCCAAGTTCGCATGTTCGCTCCCGTTTGCTCCGCACGCACAGGGGGTTGGCGGCGGCCTTGCTGGGGCGACACGGTAGCTGGCGGCGAGGCGGGGGTCAATTCGCCTGCGGGCGTGCGACCCCAGCACCGCCGCGGCGTGTTCGTCGGCTCGACCTATATGCGCCAAAAGTAAAGTTACCGCAGATCACTGGCCGCCATCTACTCGATATTCATGCATTTGACCGACAACAGTTTATAAAGAAATGTAAGGTTCATGCAACCCACATACATTCCCAACCAGAAGGCGGTAGCTTTGCTCATGGCGGCTCGACCTGAACAGCCCCACCCGCAAACTGCTCGTACTTAGAACTAGTCCTACGTAGTCTCTCCTCCTGCAAGGACCACAATTATGAGCTTGCCAAACCATCGGCCATGGCGGTCGATTATCATGACTATAGTGCTCACCGGCTGCCTAGACACCAAGCCGGTAGCCACAGACTCGGCAAAATCTGCGTCGGGCGCGGTCTACGTCAGTGAAGCCGATGCCGCTGCAGGCCCCGAATCGGTAACTCAACTGCACGCCCGAGCGCCGCACGGGTGCCGCTCGCCAGAGGCCTGCGCAGATTTGGCCGCCTTGAGCGCAAGTGTGGACCACCTGAAGTCCCACCAAGACGGCGCGGCCAAAGATATTCGTGCCCAAGCGCAGGATATTCAACACCTTGTTGGACTGCTTCGCGCGCTGCAGATGGTTGTCGACCACCAAGGCCATACGGTGGTCACACAGGGTGAGATCATTTCGGACCTACAGGCAAAACTGGCCGCCCCGGCTGCCGAACCAGCGCCCGTGCCAGGGCCCCCCACAGTGGTGGCGCAACCGGTCAACATGGTGCGGGTGGGCGACGTATGGGTCGACAAGTACGAGACGAGCATTTGGGGCCGCTTCGACGGCAAACCATTGGATTGCAGCGATTTGCAACAGGCGGTGTCTGCGGCGCTCGAGGCCGGCGCCACCCCTGACACGATGTACTTGGGCGCCGACGGGCCATTTTGTAAAGTGTCTAAAAACGCGGCCATTTGTGCCTATCGGCAGTACGGCTCACCGCCGGGAAGCCAAGACGACTTGAACTGCACGGACTATCCTATGACGTTTCCGCCATCGGGCTATGTAACCGCGCCCCTTTTCGCGTGCCCTATCGCCGGCGTGCGCCCATCGGTATGCACCACGTGGTTCCAAGCCGCCGCCGCGTGCACCGCAGCGGGCAAGCACTTGACTACCAACGCAGAATGGCAGGTTGCTGTCAGCGGCACCTATGACCCCGGACCGGCCTTGGGCAGCGGTGGCGACTGCAACATGGCGTCGGGCAAGGTGCGCCCTACAGGCCAGGGCAGCAAGTGCAAGTCCGCGTGGGGCGTCGAAGATATGGTCGGCAACGTCGACGAGTGGGTGGCCGACTGGACCGTCGCCGGCCAAAGCACGATGACGGGGAAAGAGGCATCGGCGACGCCGTGGCCCAACTACGGCGACGGCAGCGACATGGTGTCAAACCTAAACGGCACCAGCTTCACCAACGACGGCTTCTTATGGCGAAATGGCTTGCCGTCTGCGGCCTTCCGCGGCGGCCACCATAACGTGGGCAAGGGCGGCGGGCCGTACAGCATGAACTTTCGCAACGGCGTCTCGGACTGGGGCGTCATCCACGGTCAGCGCTGTGCGATGCGGGCCGCACTTTGAAAGAGCCCCTAACGCCGCGTCCACACACCCCATTGATGCCACTTGGCCTTGCCGCTGGCCAGCCAGGCCGCGAGCTTCGGCGTCGGCGTCTGCAGCTGCGGTGCCGCCGGATGCTTGCCGTCGCCAGTGGCCTGGTACTGCCCAAGCAATTCGCCAGCTTGTACAGCCTTGCCCGTGGCGTCGTCGTCTAGCCGCTCGATCTGCAAGCTCTGGCCGTCGAGCCGATAGCGCAGCAGCAGCCACTGCGCCTTGTCGGCGGCCTTGGGCGCACCGTCTTCGCCAAACTCCCAGTCGAGCGCCACGCTGGCCACCGGGTCTTTGCCTGCCGGCGCCGTCAAGATGCGCCCGCCCATCCCACCTTGCTCGCGGTCGGGGCGCGTATCTTGGTGCACCACGAGCAGCGACTGCCCCTGCGGCGACCCAGGACCGATATGCAGCCAAGTGCGCTCCGTGCCTTTGCTTAGCAGCCAGGTGCCACTCAAGCGCGCATCCGCCACCGCGGCCGCCGGCTCAACGTGGGGGAACTGCGAGGTCGTCACACAGCCACTCAGCGCACTACTGGCCGTCGTCGCCAACATCGCCAACCGAAACAACCGGATCAGAGGCATCACATCCTCGCCTTGGGCTTACACCCCGCTAAACGCCCGCTGCAGCTCCGCAAAGTCGAGCTTGTTCATCGCCATCATCGCCGTAAACACCCGCGTGCGCACTACCGGATCGGGCGCGCCCAGCCAGAGTGGCATAGGGGCCGGAACCAGCTGCCACGACAGCCCAAACCGGTCCTTCAGCCAACCGCAACGGCTCGGCGCACCGCCCTCGCACAGCGCGTCCCACAGCCGGTCGAGCTCGGCCTGGTCGGCGCAGATAACTTGCAGCGACAGGCCCTCGCCAAAGGTCAGACCGTGGTCGATATGGCTATCCATGGCAATGAACTCGTGGCCCGCCAAGATAAAACGGCCGTGCTTGACCGTGCCCTCGGGCCCCTCGTCGCCGACATAGCGCTCGATGCTCTGCACATGGCTGCCCGCAAAGACGCCCGTATACGCCGCCATCGCCACCTCGGCGCGCCCATGCTGCGGCCCGGCAAACATCAAGCACGGCACCACCGTGGCGTCCCCTTGGGTATGGCGCTCTTGGGTATGGCGCTCTTGGGTATGGCGCTCGGCGATGAGCTGCCACGACACCCCGTAGCGGTCTTGCACCCACGCATAGCGCGGACTCCACGGATAACTGCCCAGCGGCATCAGCTCAAAGCCGCCGTCGATGAGCGCGGCGTGCAGGTGGTCGACCTCGGCCGCGTCCGCGCAGTGCACAAAGAACGAAATACTGGGATTCGGCCTGAACATCGGCCCGCCATTGAGCAGCGTGAACGGCTGGCCCGCCACCTCGAACGACGCGGCCAGGGGCTTGCCGGCTGGGATACCGCTGGGCGTGTCGACCCCTGCTGGATACTCCGAGCTGGCGACGATGCGGCCCTTGCCGCAATTGGCAAAGGTTTCGATGTAGTAGTTGGCGATGGTCTCGGTCGAGCCGTCGATCCAGATGCAGGGGATGATGGGCGTGGTCGGCATGGGCAAGCTCCGCAGTGGTGCACGAGAATGCCGCAGCGCGTGCGGGCTTTTCAAGGCCTGGTTGCGCGAACGCCGACCGCCATTGACGATTGCCGCTCGCTTCACCTAGCCTCTGCTGCGGCACGCCCTGCCCGATTGCGCGAGAATGCGATGCACTTACTCACCTTTAGCCCCCTTGTTCGCCTTGCTGCACTGGCTGCCCTTGTGTCGGCCTGCAGCGACGACGCTCCCCTCGCTACCGGCGGCGCTGCCACCGCCAAGGCCCTTGACGCAGCCGATAGCGGCCTTGCGGGCGGCGATATGGCCGACGCGAGCCTAGCCGACACGACCCTAGCCGACACGCCCCTCGCCACCCAAGACGCAGCCGACATAGCCCAAACCGCCACTGCCGATGCCCAAGCCGTGGATGCCGCAGCCGAAGTGTCAGCCACCGTTGACGCCGAAGCCGGCCCCTGGCCCAAGGCGCTACAGGGCGATTGGCTCGACTGCGCCGGCCGCTTACGGCTCAACAGCGATGGCAGCTTTGCCTGGCAACCCTACGAAAGCACATGCAGCTTGAGCGGTACGTGGTCTCGCAGCGGCGGAGCGGTGAACTTTGCCGGCTACAGCGCCGCCAGCGGCTGCAAAGCGCCCACTTGGCTAGGCCAGGTCAAGGGTTATGCGGTCTCGGCCGATACGCTCGACTTCGTACTCGCACAACTGTCGCCCGGCGAAGGCTCGTTTTCGCGCGCACCCATGCAAGAGCGCTGGCTGCTCGACTCCGGCACCGGCAGCGCAGTCATGGACGTGTGCCGCGACGCCACTGGCCGATTCTTTGCCGGGCGCGTGCGCAGCCCCAAATGCGACTTCTTGGCGTGCAACGCCCGCGTCACCGATCGCAAAATCGTGGGCAGCGAGCTACACTTTTACACCGAGTGCACCGGCTCGTGCCCGTGTGTCGGCCTGCTCGACTTTGCTACCATCCAGCCCACCAGCATGAGCGGCAAATACGCCTCGGGCACGTGCGCCGGCGCCGCGTCGGGCCAGGTCCAGGCCATGGCCGCCGTCTTCCCCACCCTTACGCCCTAAACCGCTTGACCACCACCGGCAGGCGGCGCAAGGTACGGCCGCGCCTGGGCACCCCCTGCCCTTTGCTGCGGACCCTATGCAAGATCTTATGCAACTGCGCGCTATCGCTCTGGCCATTGCCCGCGAAGTCGCACCGATCCCTACCCTAGCCCAGCCGCGCACTTTGGCGGCGCGTACGCTGGCGACCTCGACCAAGTCCTCCGACGTCGATCTGGTTACCGAGCTCGATCAGGCTACCGAACTAGCAATTGCTAAGGCGATTTTGGCACGCCGGCCCCACGATGGCCTGCTGGGCGAAGAGGGGGCTGCCTCGGCCTCGACCTCGGGCTACACATGGGTGGTCGACCCGATCGATGGCACGGTCAATTACTTCTACGGGTTAAGCAATTGGGCCATCAGCCTGGGCGTAATCGACGCGCATGGCACGCCGGTGGTAGGGGTGGTGCACGCGCCGGCGCTGGGCGAAACCTTTGTGGCTGCCAAGGGTTGCGGCGCGCACCTGATCCTGGGCGACCAGTGGCACCCGCTGACGCCGCCGCCCGAGGTGCCGCTTGAGCTGGCGCTGCTGGCCACGGGCTTTAGTTACGACCGCAGCCGTCGCGCGCAAATGGGCGCCGCGTTTGCCAATTTGGTGCCAAGGGTTCGCGATTTTCGCCGCATGGGCTCGGCCGCGCTCGACATCTGCAACACCGCCGCCGGGCGCATCCATGGCTACTACGAGCGCGACCTCAAGCCCTGGGACCTCGCTGCCGCGCAGGTAGTAGCCAGCGAAGTCGGCCTATCTATTCACTTTGTCGGCGATCGACTGGGTCACAACTTGACCATCGCAGGGCCTATCGCCTTGGCTGCGCGTCTGCGTGCCGAGCTCGCACAACTGGGTGTAATCGACTAGCTGCGAGGCACGAACCATCGCCGCGACCGCCACTTGCGACCCTTCGCGGACCGGCCTAGACTCATCGCCATGCCCATCTTCGCCCCCAGTTGGTCACAGTCGATCCTCGAATCTAGCTCGATGGGCTTTGCTGTCTTAGCTATCGATGGCCGCTATCTCGAAGCAAACCCTTCGTTTTGCAAGCTGCTTGGGCGCGCCCACGATCAGGTAATCGGCGCCTCTTGCCTCGACATCACCCATCCCAGCGATCAGGCCCAAGTCCACCAGCTGCTGTGCGATGTGCGCAACGCCGTGGACGCGGCTCAGCCAGGCGAAAGCCCACGAATTCTGTCCAGTATTCTGCGCCACCTGACGCCGACTGGCTCGGTGCATACATGCCGCCACCGCTGGCAGCTGCACACTGCGGCCGAAGGGCCACCGGTCCTATTGGTGCAATGCGAGCAAATTGACGACGAGTTGCAGCGCGTTGCCGATCTTGAGCGCAGCGAGGCCCGCACCAGCACGGTGATCAACCACCTGCCCGCCATGATTGCGCTATGGGACCGCGACCTGCGCAACGTCTTCGCCAATAGCACCTACGTGGATTATTTCGGTTGGAAACCCGAGGACTTGCGTGGCCATCACATCCAAGAAGTGCTGGGCGACGACCTGTGGATGCGCAATAAGGGCTACCTAGAGCAGGCACTGGCCGGCAAGGCCATGATTTTTGAGCGGACCATTCGCGACACGAGCGGCCACGACCGCAACACAGTGGCGTCGTATGTGCCCAGCTGGTTCAACGGCGAAGTCGAGGGCGTTACGGTCTTTGTCACCGACCAGACCGAGCTAAAAGCAGCTATGGTGGCGCGGTTCGAGGCCCAGCGCGACCTGCAACTTGTGCTCGACGCGGCTATCGATTTCTTGGTCGTGGCGACGGACCGCACAGGGGTGATGCGCGTTTTCAATCGCGGTGCCGAGCGGATGCTGGGCTACGCCGCGCACGATGTGGTGGGGTGTGCGACGCCGCTGCTGATCCACGACACCGGCGAACTAGAGGCGCGCGCCCGCGAGCTGACGGCGCAAACCGGCGTGGCCGTAGAGGGATTCGAGGTGTTTACCCAACAGGCCAAGCTGGGGCTAACCGAGCGCCGCGAGTGGACGCTGGTCGGCAAAGACGGTCGCCGCGTGCCGGTGTCGTTAGTGGTAAGCCCTATGGTCGATCTCGATGGCGGCATCAGTGGTTACCTGGGCATCGGCCGCGACATCTCAGCCGAGGTCGAGGCGCGACGGCAGACCGAAGCCGCGATGCAGGCTGCCGAGTCGGCCAACCGCGCCAAAAGCCAGTTCTTGGCCAACATGAGCCACGAGATCCGCACGCCCATGAACGCGGTGTTGGGGGTGACCGAGCTGCTGGCCGAGTCAGAGCTGAATCCGCAGCAGGCCGAGTACGCCGCGATGATCCTGACTGCCGGGCGGTCGCTGCTACAGATCATCAACGATATCCTAGATATCTCGAAGATTGAGGCCGGCAAGATGGAGGTGGAGCGCGCCCCCTTCAACATGCTCGATGTGCTGAAATCGGTCGAGGGCATTCTGTCGCTCAAGGCACACGAGAAGGGGCTGGTGCTGGCTTGCGACATGCCCGCCCAAGTGCCCGCGTTGGTGGTGGGCGACGGCGTGCGCTTGCAGCAGGTTCTCGTCAATTTGGTCAGCAATGCCATCAAGTTCACCCATCACGGCGAGGTGCGGCTGAGCGTGACCGTCGCGCCGGGCGCCCAAACCGACCAGACCCTGTGGCACTTCTGCGTCAGCGACACCGGTATTGGCATGGACCCCGGGCAATTGCAGCGGATTTTTCAGCCGTTTGTCCAGGCCAGCAGCTCGAGCTCGCGGCAGTACGGCGGCACGGGGCTAGGTCTGACGATCTGCAAAAGCCTAGTTGAGTTGATGGGTGGCACGCTCGAGGTCGCCAGTATCCCCGACCGCGGCTCGCACTTTCGCTTTGCGATTGCACTGGCGCCCTTGTTGACCGAAGGGCCGCTGCCGGAGCGGGCGCCGCCGTCCGCCCCGCCGCGCTTTGACGGTCTGCGTGTGCTGGTCGTCGATGATGCGGTGCTCAATCAGTTTGTGGCCCGCAGTGTGCTGCGTTCGGCGGGCGCGACGGTGCTGTGCGCCTCGGATGGCCGCGAAGCCGTTGAGCTGCTGCGCGAAAGTGGCCACGATGTGGATGTAGTGCTGATGGATGTGCAGATGCCGGTTATGGACGGCTACGAAGCGACGCGGCGCATTCGCCAAGAGCTGGGCCTGTGTATGCCGGTGCTTGGGCTGTCGGCAGGCGTAACTGCGGAGCAGGCCGACCGTTGCCGCAGCGCGGGCATGGATGGTTTTGTGGGCAAGCCCTTCCAGAAAATGCAGCTTCTTCAGGCGATTGAAGGTGTGTTGCCCGGCAAATAGCGCCGCGTGCCCGCCAATTAGAGCTTGATGCGCGCGTACCCCTGCACGCCTGCGACGCCCTTGACGTTGCCGTGCGCGGTCGACTGCGGCCCGGTGGCGCCTTGGCCAGCAATGGTAGTGTTGGCGCCGGCAAAGCTGCTGACGAGCCCGCCACCGCCGCCACCGCCGCCCTCGCCCGTGGGATTGGAGCACGAGCCGCCCGCGCCGCCGCCGCCGGCGCCCCAGCCCATGCCGGTGGCGCCGCTGTTGCCGAGCGCCGTGCCCCAGGTGCCGCCAATACCGCCCGCGCCGGCTTTGACGTCGCTGACATTGGCCGCCAGCGCGGTCGCCACCACGGTGGTGCCGCCGGCCGTGCCGTTGCCGCCCGTGCTGTAGACAGCGGTAGGGTTGCCGCCCGACGCGCCGTTTTGCGCGGCCACGCCTTGCAAGGTCAGCCCCGAGCCGCTGTAACCGCCGTCGCCGCCCTGCCCGCCGACCGCGCTGAGGCTGACCGCGCCGCCCTTGATAGCCGATGCGCCGCCCGTGTCGCTGCGACCGTAGTAGGTGCTGCCAGTGCCGGCGACTACGGCCAAGGGTGCGCCGCCGCCGCCCACGGTGATCACGTAAGTTACACCCTTGTCTAGCTTTGTGCCCGCGCTGTAGGCCACGCCGCCCGATGCCGCGCCGCCCGAGCCGTTGTGGTAACCGCCCGATCCGCCGCCGCCGCCGCCGCCGACGCTGAGCAGCTCGTAGGTGGCCGTGGCCGGTGCGGTCCAGTTGATGTTGCCGACGGTGGTGAACTCCCAGTAGCAGGTGTTGCCCACCAGTGTGGCCGAATAGCCTGTGCCGCTTGCGCATTTGCTGGTGTCGGCGGTGCAGGTGCCGGCTTGGCACGACTCTAAGCCCTGGCACGCCTTGGTGCAGACGCCGCAGTGGCTGTCGTCGGTCTTGAGCGCCACTTCGCAGCCGTTGCCCGCTAGTCCGTCGCAATTGGCAAAATCTGTTTTGCACGAGCAGGTATAGCTGCCAATCGTGTTGTCGCACTTCATATTTGTGGCGCACGTAAAGGTACCAGCAGCGCATTCGTCGATGTCGGCGCAGGTAAAGCCGTCGCCCTTGTAGCCCGCTTTGCAGGCGCACGCTTTGCCAGCCCCCGAGGTCGCACACGTGGCGTTGCCATCGCAGCCTTTGCCGGCTTTGCAGGTTCCGCCGCTGCACGCATCGCCAAAGGTGCAGGCGTCGCCATCGTCGCAAACCGCTGCATTATTGCTGGCTACGCAGCCTTGCACCGGGTCGCACGCGTTGTCGGTGCACGGGTTGCCATCGCCGCAGTCTTTTAGCGCCTTGGGGGTGCAGACCTTGGCAAAGCACACGTCGCCGCTGGTGCAGTCGTTGCCGTCGCTGCACGGCGCGGTATTGGCCGCAAATACGCAGCCTGTCTTGGGATTGCAGCTGTCGTCCGTGCACGGATTGCCATCGTCGCAGACCACGGCCTGGCCGGCGCACGCGCCCTTGTTGCACACGTCGCCAAAGGTGCACAGCGAGCCGTCGTTGCACGAAGCGGTGTTTTGCTTTTGGTCGCAGCCCTCGATGGGGTCGCACCCCGCGTCGGTGCACGGGTCGCCGTCTTCGCACGACACCTGCTTGCCGGGGTAGCACAAGCCGCCTTGGCACATGTCGCCCAAGGTGCACACGCTGTTGTCGCTGCATTTGGCGGTGTTGGCGGTGCTGACGCAGCCCTTGCCGGTCACGCAGCTGTCGTCGGTGCACAAGTTGCCGTCTTCGCAGCTTTTGGCCAATCCGGGCGTGCACTTGCCGGCACTGCAGGTGTCGCCGTCGGTGCATACATCGCCGTCGCTGCACGCGGTGTCGGCCAAGTCTTGCACCTGGCAGCCCAGCTTGGGGTCGCAGTAATCCAGCGTACATACACTGTTATCGTTGCAGATCTTGGGATTGCCGGGGGTGCAAGAGCCGCTGGCGCACGCATCGCCCAGGGTGCAAACGTTGTTGTCGGTGCACGAGGCGGTGTTGGCCAGCGACACACAGCCGGTCTTGGCGTCGCAACTGTCGTCGGTGCACGGATTGCCGTCGTTGCACGCGAGCGGGCTGCCGGGCACGCACACGCCGCCGGCACACGCGTCGGTCGCGGTGCACACATCGTCGTCGCTGCACGGCAAGGTGTTGTCGGCGTACACGCAGCCGCTGGTGGGGTTGCAACTATCTGTGGTGCATGGCTTGTTGTCGTCGCAGAACTGCGCCTTGCCCGACTTGCACATGGCCGATTTGCACACATCGCCTTGGGTGCACGCATCGCCATCGCTGCAGTTGGCGCCATCGCTAGGCATCATGGTGCAGCCGAATTGCGGCTCGCAGGCGTCTTGCGTGCAGGGGTTGCCATCGTCGCAGACCACCGCGGTGCCCTTGCACTTGCCGTCGCTGCACTCTTCGCCGGCAGTGCAGGCATTGCCATCGTCGCAGGCGCCGGTCATGGGCGGGTGTTGGCACACGTTAACTACGCAATTGTCGTATGTACACGGCAAGTTGTCGTTGCAGACGCCGGGGCCGGGCTCGTCGGTCAGGCCATCGCAGTCGTTGTCGGCGCCGTCGCAGACTTCGATAGTGGCCGTGGGGGCTGTGCACGGGCTGAGGCCCAAGTTGGTGCAGATGCGGGTGCCGTTGCACTTGCCGATCAGCAAGCCTTTGTCGTCGAAAGCGGCTTTGCTGCAAGTGGTTGTCAGCTGTTTGCTGGCGGCCGACGGGCTGCACAGGCAGGCACCGGGGCCGCTGCCGCCGTCGGTCGCAAGGCGGGTACATTGCTGGGTGCTGATGCCCTCCGAGGTCGTGACCGCCGTGCAAGCGTATTGGCTGGGGCAATCGGCCGTTTTTTGGCATGGGGTGCCGCAGAACTTGCCTGCGCCGCCCATGTCAATGCAGGCCGCGCCGGTAATGCCGGTGGTTTCGCAGTCTTTACTGGCCATGCACGGGTCGCACAGGTGGCCGGTCTTGGCGACGCATACGTTGGTGATGTCGCCCCCCGAGCCGACGACCGCGCCACAGGTGTAGCCATCGGGGCAGGTGCTGGTGCATTTTTGCGCGCAGTGCAAGCTGCCGTTCTGTTCGGCGCCCTCGATGCAAAGCCCGGTCTCGCACTCCGCATTTTGCGAACAGGCGCAGCCCGCACCGCCGGGGCACGTGACCACCACGTCGGGTGTCGTCGTCTCGGGGCCGGTTGATTGGTCGAGCGTGGTGGGCAGCTCGGTCACGGCCTGGTCGCCCGCGCTCGAGTCTTGGATATCCGAAGGAAATAGCTGCTCTGTATCGCCCGGCGTGCCCGTATCGGCCTTGGCCTGCGCCGTGATGGGCGGCCCTTCGACAGTGCACGCGTTGGTCAGCAGCAAAGCACCTAGTGCAGCCACAATCGCAATGGCGCGGGGCCGCATGGCTTGGCTTGGCTTCGAGTTGCAGAAGTTGCGGAGCATTTTGTCAGCCTCGCCGCGGCGCACCGTCGGCAGAAAGGTCTTGTAAGAGCGAACACTTGCGCAAGGTCGTCGCGCGGTACTCGCGGCCGTGTGGGCATCGTTGCGCAGCGCGAGTTTACGCCGCTCACGCCGGCCAATCAACACGGAAGTTCGGCCTGCGTGCCCGTGCGGAATCGGCGCAGCGCCCACCCTGGTCCAGGCCCTGGCGGCAAACTTGCCCAACCACTCGGCCCGTTGCTACTCTGCCACGGCGCGCAGGGGCCCGCGCACAGCCCCTCTTACCCTTACCTTTCGCGGCGGCGACGATCATGCCAATCCAACAGTGGGTGCGCAGTTGCGTCGCCTTGGCGCTATGTCTAGCGGCGTGCTCGACCGGCACCGCCAACCAAGTCGGCCCGTGGTTTGCGGCGAGCGATGCATCGCAACGACCTGAAACTGCCCTAGACTCATCCAGCGAGCACGCCGACACTTCAGTTGCAGACACTTCAGGTGCAGACACTTCAGTTGCCGATGCGGATGCTACTGCCGACGCGACAGCGCTGACCGACGCGCCCGACCAGGCCCAAGGCGAAGATACCCCACAAGTACAGGACTCGGCTGAAGTAGCTGACACGGCACCGCCGAGCTGGCGCGACTGGGCGAGCTACCCCGCCGTGCTGCAACGTGCTCAGCCGACTGAACTTTGGCTGCTGGGCGATATCCACGGTGATTACGCGCGCCTGACCAAGCTGCTGAGTGCGGCCGGTCTTAGCAACTCGCCCAAGACGGCGGCCAAGGCCAAGTGGCTGGGTGGCACGGCGACGCTGGTGGTGCTGGGGGATATGGTCGATAAGGGCAAAGACTCGCTACAAGTGCTCGAATTTGTGCAGAACCTGCAGGGTGCGGCGCAGGCGGCGGGTGGCGAAGTGGTGGTGCTGCTGGGCAACCACGAGGCCGAGTTCTTGGCCGATCCCACTGCCCCTAAGGTGTCGGACTTTGCGGGCGAATTGCTGCAAAATGGCATCGACCCACAGGCGGTGGCGGCGGGTACGGCGGCGCCGGGCGGTTGGCTGCGCAACTTGCCGCTGGCGGTGCGGGTGGGCAGCTGGTTCGCGTGCCATGCGGGCGATACCCATGGGCAAACGCTTGAACAAATCGAGGTGCAGCTTGAGCAAGGGCTGAGTACTGGCGGTTTTGGTGCCCCGGCGCTGAGTGCCGACGACTCGCTGCTCGAAGCGCGCCTGGCTCCGCCCTGGTGGGAAGGGCAAAATAGTGACCCAGAAACCGTACTTACGACCTCGACGACGGCGCTGGGTGTGCAGCACTTGGTGCAAGGTCACCAGCCGGGCGATGTGCAATTTGCCGACGGCAGCAAGCGCAAGGCTGGCAAGCTGTTTCAGAAATTTGGGCAGGTCTTTCTTGTGGATGTGGGGATGTCGGCGGCGGTGGGCTTTAGCACGGGGGCGCTGCTGCATGTGCACCACAAGGCGAGCGGCGACACGGCTACGGTCGTGACCGCCGATGGCGCTGAGAATGGGCTGTGGCCGTAGCGTCGCAGCACGCCTGATCGCCGGGCGAACCGGCAGACGCCTTGGAAGACTAAGCACTTGACCGAGTTGGCTAGACACCAAGCCCAGCGCAGCGCACGCTCGCCCGTAGCGCGGCAGGTTGGGGCGGCGCACGTGAGCACGACCCTGCATAACCCCGTTCAAAAACCGCGCATTTTGCTGCTGCAGCCGCGGTTTGGCGAGTGGGAGCGCATCGAAGGCGAGATGCTGCCGCTGGGTCTGCTGCACACCGCTCGGGCGATACCTAGCGATTTTGCCGTGCAGATTCTGGATCACCGCCTGCACGGCGCGGAGTGGACCAGCGTGCTGCGGCGCGCGCTCGACCCGCCGCCGCTGCTGGTGGGGCTGACGGCGACGATTGGTACGTCGATTGGCGACAGCTTGGCCTCGGCGGCCATTGTGCGGCAAAAATGCCCGCAGGTGCCGCTGGTTTGGGGCGGTGTAGCGGCGAGCGCCCTGCCCGACGTGGCGCTGCAAGACCCCTTGGTCGATGCCGTGGTCGATGGCCCTGGCGAGGTGACTCTGCCGGCGATTGCCCAGGCGCTGCTGGCAGGTACGCCCCTTGCCCAGGTGACGGGCCTGTTTGTGCGCAACGCACTGGGTCAGGTGGTGTCGACCGGGCCGCGGCCGCCCATCGACCGCCCGTCTCTGCCGCCATTGCCCTATCATCTACTGGATATGCCGCGCTATTTGGCCCGCTACCGCGGCGGCGGCTGGCTGCCCTTGCACACCAGCTTTGGCTGCCCCTGCGATTGTACATTTTGCTATAGCCCAGGCCTGTTTGGGCGGCGCTGGCGACCCGACTCGGCCGAGCGAGTGCTGGGCGAAGTGCGCGAGGCGATACAGCGGTTTGGGGTGCGCAAGTTCCAGTTTCTAGACGATAACTTCTTTGCCGACCGCCGCCGCGCCATGGCGATAGTCCAAGGTCTAGCGCCGCTCGGGGTGCAGTGGATGGCCCACGGCCTGACCATCTTGGATGCGAAACGCTTGAGCGACGTCGATATCGCGCAAATTATCGCCAGCGGCTGCATTGAGCTGGGCACGGGCATCGAGTCGGGCTCAGACCGCACGTTGCAGCGCATCCACAAGGGCCACACGCGGGCCGAGGTGGTCGCCGTCAACCGCCGGCTGGGGCAGCACAAGCTGGTGGTCACCTACGGGATGGTCGCGGGCTTTCCGGGCGAGACGGCCGAGGACCTGAGCCAAACCATCGACTTGGCACAGGTCCTGCTGCGCGACAATCCGCTTGCGGACGTGAAGCACATCTTGCCGCTGTTCCCGTTGCCGGGCAGTCACTTGTGGCAAGAGGCTTTGGACCTTGGCTTTGTGCCGCCGCCGACCTGGCGCGCCTGGGCTGGCTACGAGGCGACGACGGCGCAGGTGCCCTGGCTGACCGAGCGGCAGCGGCGGCAGCTCGAAGGCCTGTTCTTGTGCAGCGTGTTTATGAAGCCCGGCAAGCTGCAGCACCACGGCGTGGGCGGGCTGCTGCCGTGGCTGGCCGATACGCTGTACAGTCCGCTGGCCAAGTGGCGCATCGAGCACCGCTATTTTGATGCGATGCTCGAGCTGCACATTAAGCGCGCGGTCGAAAAGCTGGTGCGGCTGCGGGTTTTGTAGCCCCTACTGCCCCAAAAGCTGCACCGTCCAAAACGCCAAGAAGCCGCCGAACAGCACCAGGGTCGAGATGGGCTTCTCTTCGACTTCGTGGGCTTCCATCAGCAGTTCTTCGGTCACCAGATACAGCAGCGCCGCCGCACTGAAGGCCAGCGCCCCGCCAATCACCGTCTGCGACGCGCCGGCCAGCAGCCAGCTACCCGCCACAGCCGTCGCCAGCACCGTTGCGCCAATGGCACCCGACACGGCCACGATGCGCCAGCCGGTCACCGACTCCGACGCCAGCGACAAACCCAAGAACAACAGCTCGATCGACAGGCCCAGCGCCAGAATCAGGCCCGTTTGCCCGCCCGCAGCGAAGCCAGCGCCGATGATGAAGCCGTCGGTCGCGACATCGACGAAAATCGCCAGCAAAAGACCCGTGCTGAGACCTGCCACCTTGCCCGAGGCCTGGGCGCGATGCTCGAGGCGCATGGTCCACAGCTTCAGCCCATACATAAACAAGCTGCCCAGGGCGAACGCGGCGATAAGCACGGGCCCGGGGGCATGTTCGCGACTAATCTCGGGCAGCAGCTCGACCGCCAGCGCCGCCAAGACCACGCCCGCGGCAAAGTGCTGAATCAAGCTGCGCATGGTCGCGCTGGGCCGCCACACCGACGCCAGCACACCGCCGGCCAGGGCGACGAGCGCGGGAATGGCCATAATCATCAGGTTGTGCAGCGACATGGGCAGTAGCCTTTGGGGCGAGAGGTAGAGCGCGAAGTGAAGCGACGGGGCCGACGCGCGGCGTGCGAACGGGGCGAAGATGCGCCTGCAGGCATGGTGCGTCAAGGTTCAGCGACGGACTACCCTCTTGCCCTGGCGCGCCATCCAGCGCACTCTTCGCACCCGCGGCCAGCCCGGCCGCATGGCGACCCCTGCGATGTGCGGTATTGCTGGCTCTTTTGGCCTAGACCCCCGTGCCCAAGCCGATCTGCTGCGGCGGATGGTGCTGCTGCTGCGGCCGCGCGGCCCCGATGGCTGCGGCATGTGGCAGCGCGAGCTCGCGCACGGCGGTCCAACGGTCGAATTAGGCCAGACGCGCCTGGCGATTTTGGACCTGAGCCCGCTGGCCGCCCAGCCGATGGTACTGGAACAGGATCGCTGGGTGATTGCCTACAACGGCGAGGTCTACAACTTTAAAGAGCTGCGCGGCGAGCTGCAGGCGCTGGGCCACACCTTTAAGAGTACGGGCGATACCGAAGTGATTCTGCATGCGTGCGCCCAGTGGGGCGTGCCGGCGGCCCTGGAGCGACTGCGCGGCATCTTCGCGCTGGCGGCGTGGGACGAAGCCGACCAGACCCTGTGGCTCGCCCGCGACCGCCTGGGGGTCAAGCCGTTGTGCTACGCGCAGGTGGGCGACGAGCTGGTGTTTGCCTCGGAGCCCAAGGCGGTGCTGGCCTGGCACAAGACGCCGGACCGCATGGATGCGCGGGCGTTGGCGGATTATCTGGCGTATCTGTATATCCCCGCGCCGCGCAGTATTTACGAGGGGGTGCACAAGCTGCAGCCGGGGCACTTGCTGCGGGTGCGGGCCGGTGTGGTCGAGGAGCAGCGCTGGTGGCAGCCCAAGCCCGCGCAGGCGCCCAGCAGCTTGGCCGATGCCGCCGATGCGGTGCGCGCGCTGGTGCAAGAAGCGGTGCGCGAGCAGATGCTGAGCGATGTGCCGCTGGGGGTGTACCTAAGTGGCGGTGTCGACTCGAGTGCGATTGCCGCGTGCATGGTGCAGGCCGCCAGTGGCCCGGTGCGGTCGTTTGCGATTGGTTACGATGGCGAAGATGCGGCGTGGAACGAGGCCGATATCGCCGAGCGCGTGGCCAAGCAGCTGGGTTGCCAGCACACGACCCTGCTTGCGACCGATGCGACGCTCGATATGGTGCCCACGATTGCCGCGCGCTTCGACGAGCCGTACGGCAACCCCACGGCGGTGCTGGCGTGGATGCTGGCCAAGCTGAGTCGGCCGCACATTACGGTGGCGTTGGCGGGCGATGGCGGCGACGAGCTGTTCTTGGGCTATCCGCGCTATCGGGCGGTGTGGGCGGCCGAGGCGCTGCAGCACGTGCCGAATGCGATGGGGCGGCCGCTGGGGCAAGCGACGGCGCGGCTGGCGGGGCGGCTGGGCACCAAGGGTACAGCGGTGCGGCGGTTTGCCGAGGGTTTTGGTCTGCCGCGTGCCGACCGCTATGCCCGCTGGCAGACGTATATCGACGGAGATGCGCGGCAGTCGCTGCTGTCGGCGCAGACGCTAGAGCAAATCGGCAGCTACGAGACGGCGCAGGTGATGCGCGACGCCATGGCAGGTACCGAGCGGTTGCACGGGCTGGATGCGGCGATTCAGGCCGACTTGGCGACGTTTTTGCCCAGCAACCTGCTGGATGCCGGCGACCGCATGTCGATGGCGCACGGGCTAGAGGTGCGGGTGCCGCTGCTGGACCATCGCCTGGTCGAGCTGGCGCTGGGGATTGCGTGGCCGCAAAAGCTCGACGTGTGGCACCGGCAGTCGAAGATTGTGTTCAAGCGCGCGCTAGAAGGCTTGGTGCCGGCCGAGGTGCTGCAGCGGCCGAAGAAGGGTTTCAACCCGCCGATTGGCGCCTGGATTGGCCGAAACTTAGATGGGTTGCAGGGTAGCTGGCTGGCGCCGGAGCTGGTGCGCGAGGCAGGGGTGTTCAGCGAGGCGGGGGTGCAGGCGCTGGTGGCCGAGCACCGGGGCAAGACGCGCGACCGTGGTAACGAGCTGTGGGCGATTGCGGTGTTCCATGCCTGGTGGGGGCAGGATCGGGCGAGGAAGCTGGGTTAGGGGTGGGTTTTGGGCGTCGCGGCACGGCGGCGTGAGCGAGGGACCGTAAGGTGCTGCGCGGCGGAGCTATGCTTGCGCTCGGAATTTGGTCGGAAATTCAGAGTGAAATTGACGTTGACGCAGGTCGATCGGCGCCGTAGGCTTGGTCGCTGAGGCCGGAGGGTCCGGTTTTGGCGAGGCGCGATGTGGTTGGCGGTCGGTGGCGGTCAGGTGGAAAATGCGGTTGCGTCTCCTACGCGTGAACAGGGCTTTGTCGGGTTTGATCAGGGCTTCGTCGCGTCCGGTCCGCGCATTTGACCGTCGGATTCGCGGCTCTTCGTCTTCGATCCACCCTCGGCACGGCGACAGTGGCAGCCCGCTGTCTGTTGACGACGGTGCAAGCGCAAGATTGTCGGCGGTCCTGGAACTGCCGGCGGCTAAACCCGCAGCCTAGGATTGCGGCGCCCATCGCCATGGGCTTGGGTCGAGCTGGGCGAAGGCGTTCGCACGCGATTTCGGCAGTTGTGCGTAGCACAAGCTCGCAGGCCACCCACGCACGACCGACCGCCATTGACGCCAGCCCACCCCCCGGCGTAGCGTCGCGGACGGCGTCTACAGACCCACGACCCGCGTGCACCGCACAGGCAGGAACCGATGAAGCAAGCTCACCTTTTTCGCTCCGCCCGAGCGCTAGCCGTAGTGGCTGCGTGGCTCTCGCTCGCGGCCTGTGACTCAAGTCCCGACCCAAGCCCCACAGCGCCGAGCGCAGATGCGGCTGCCGACGTGGTGGCCGACGCCGCTACCGACGCCGACGCTATCGCCGACGCCTCAGGAGACGCAGCCGACGCACAAGAACCGCAAAACCAACCGCTCGACGCCGCATTTCAACTCGCCGTGGTGCACCCGCCGCTGCCCGCCGACGACCCGTTTGCCCAGCCCGGTGCCGCGTTGCTCAAGGTGGCGCTCGAGCGGCCGCAAGAGTCGGTGGTCGAGCCGAGCCACACCGGGCCGCTGGTCGCGGGCGCCGACTTGCAGTACGCGTGCACCAGCCCCGGCGCCTGTGCGGCCAAGGCCGGAGCGCTCGATTTTGGCTGCCTCGCGCCAAGCGACTGCCCGGGCTTGGTGTTCCGTGCGCTGCAACAGTTTCGCTTTGAAGTCTGGCACCAAGACGCCAAGTCGGGGCAGGCCGATGCGCTGCTTGGGCGCGGCCGCACCGTGGCGCTTGGCGCGGTGACGCAAGGTGCCGAGGCCCAGCTGGAGGCGTACGTGACGCGCCCCAACCGCTTTGCGCCCGCCGCTTCAAGCGCAGCTGCCGCCAAGCTTGGCCCAGGTAAGGTGGGTGCCAGCGCGGTCGCCCTGCCTGGCAACCCCGCCGTGGTGGTCGTGGTGGGCGGTGCAACGCCGACTCCAGGCGCACAGAAGGTCTTTGGCCCAGGCAGCTACAGCGAGTTCTCGGGCGCCGTTGCGGCGTACTCGGTCAACACGCGCGCCGTCGCCGTGGCCAATCCGCCCGGTCCAGGCCAAGCGCTCGCCACTCCGCGCGCGTTTCATGCTTCGGCCACTGGCAAGACGGCGATCTTGGTCGCGGGCGGCTACGTGGCGGGCCCCAATGGGCCCAAGCTCAGCAACTCGGTCGAGTACTTGGACAAGAACTTGCACGCCCAAACCTCGCCCGGCGGCGTGCCCAATCTCAAGTTCGCTCGCGCCGGCGCGTCGGCCGTGCAGCTGTTTGCCAGCGACGACTTCTTCTTGATCCTGGGCGGCGAAGGCGAGTCGCCGTGCACCGATGACCAAGGCAACGCGCTCGACTGCGCCGGCAACACGTGGGAATTGTGGCACCCCATCCAAGGCAACCTCGCGCAGGGGCGCCTCAACAAAGCGCGCTGGAACCACGCCACCGTGGCCATCCCAGGCATCGCCGGCGGTTACGTCGTGCTGATGGGCGGGCAAGACGACAGCCAGGTGCACGACACGTTCGAAGTGGTCCAGTTCACCTCGGCGGGCGGCGGCGTGATTTCGAACAAGGGCCAGGCCTGCCGCACCGACCTATTCGAAGGGGTTTGCGAGAGCTTCTTGTGGGAGCCGCTGCTGCAGAACATGCCCAGCGCCCGCGCGCTCGCCGGCGCCACCTATGCCACGGCCGGCACGGGCAGCAGCTTCGCTTGGCGCCTGATGGCGATTGCCGGCGGCTACGCAGACGCGGCCCACACCAAGCCGCTCGCCACCTTTGACCTCTTTGACGTGGGCATCGGCAACTGGACCGCCGAGACGGGCTACCCCTTGGCCAGCGCTCGCGGCGCGCCGTTGGTCGCCTACGCGCAAGTGCACGGCAAGGCAGGCAAGCTGCTCGTGGCGAGCGGCGTGGGCGCTGCGGGCGAGACGCTGACCACGGCCGAAGTGGTGAGCTTGGCCGACCCGGACCAGGGCGGCGGGACACCGCTGCTGCCGCTGGCGCTGCAGACCGACAATCCGCTGCCCAACGGCGCTCGCGTCTTGGGGAACGCGGTGGCCTTGCCCACGGGGCACCTGCTGCTGCTGGGCGGGCTGGGCCTGGGCTCGGGCGGGCTGGTGGGCACGGGGGGTGCGGAGCTGTGGCAGCCGGGGGATTAGCGCGGGGAAGATAGCGCTGCTCAGGCTTAAAATTGCCCTACATTGCCCGTGAAATCGCCGCCCCTCGTCAAGCCTCACCACCCAAGCCTCGACCCCACGCATCGCCGGTAAGGGATTGACAACCGCCCGCCGTTTTCGGGTCGAGCTAAAAACTCCCTGGCAGGATGGCACCAAGGCCGTAGTGCTGACCGCCGCAGAGCTCACGGGCCGGCTGCTGGCCGCGACGCCGAAGCCGGGTCGGCCATTCCTAAGATACTTCTGGGCTTTTGGGCCGAGCGCCAAGTGGCGATCCAAGGTAGTGCTCGCTGGTGACCGCGCGCCTGGTCGCACTGCCGCGGTCGCCTAAGCCGTATCCGACTTGCCGCTCCAAGTATTCGCGGCCGGCTCCCTTGCCGGTACTGGCGGCGGAAGCGGAGAAGTCTCGCAAGCTTACGTGGGCCGACGCCTTGAAGCTTAGCTGGGGCGTCGATATTTTGACGTGCCCCTGCGGGGGCAAACGGCGGCTGATTGCAGTGATCACCCAGGCCAAGGTGATCAAGAAGATCCTACGGCACCTGGGGTTACCTACCGATGTGGTGCTCAAGGAGACCCAGCCGGTCTGGCGCCAAAATACTTGGCACTGCGCGGGCCGCCGGAAGAGCTTTTCCCCGAGGGCGTCGACGAGACCGGCAAGGGAGCCGGCGCCGAATACCTGGAGGCGCAAACCCGAAA
>CAISBR010000240.1 GCA_903883645.1 uncultured Myxococcales bacterium
CTAAGGTGTTGCTGTCGCCACGGCAGCCCAAGCCGCACTACCATATCGAGCGAATTATCGAGGCGTTTGCTGCGAGCAGCTGGTCCCTGAACGGCGTACTTGTGCAGAAACTCCATGGCCGCGAGGGCGAAGATGGCTACCTGCGCGAGTTGCTGGCGCTCGCCAAACGGCTGGGCGTCGCTGACCGGGTGCTCCTGGCGCCCCGAGTTGCGTACGACGAACTCGCCGGGTTGTATGCCATGGCCGACGCAGCAATTTCAGTGCCAATGGCGGACGGCGTTCCTTCGACCTTCTTAGAACTTATGGCCTTGCAGGTTCCTATTATTGCTGGCGATCTTCCCGCTTACCACGGAGTTCTGCAGCACAACGAGCGCGCCTTGCTCGCGCCGCCAGATGACACGAAGGCCCTTGCGGCGGCTCTCGATCGCTTGCTCTCGGAGCCCGACCTCCCCGCTAAGCTCGCCAAAAATGCCAAGACTTGGGCCGACGCCAACGCTTCATGGTCGCACGCAGTCGACCAGTGGCTCGCGCTGTACGAACTGGCCCTAAGAACTCCCCGCTAGGTTCAATCGTTAGGGGCGTTGGTCGTTGGCGATTCGGCCGCACTGGTCGCGCACTTCGACCCGTGCCCAGTGCAGCTCGCCCCGCAGAAAGACTTGGATTCCCGCCCGAGACAGCGAGCCATCGGGCGCCTGCACCAGCGAGGTGTCGAGTACAGCCACTCGACTGCTCAGCACCCCGTCGCAGTCGGCCGCAGTGGGCAGCCCCTGTTGTTGCGCCTGCAGCTTCTCACCCGAGCAAGCGTTGAACTCTACTCGAAATTTGTGCCGTTGCGCATCCGGCTTGACGATCTGTATCGCCCCCCAAAAGTGCGATGAACCGCCGCCCTGTAGGCCAGTTGCCTGATGTGTCTGCGGTAATATACCTGTTGCTAAAGGCACATAGCTCGACTCGCCATCCCCCAAGTTGACCTGCAAGTCACCCACCACGGCGCAGTCGCCATACGTTGCCCAGCCGTTGCTCGAATAGCTGCACTGCTCCGGGTCGATGCTGCAAGCCTCCGCGGTCGCAAAGTCGTATTGGCACCCGGTTAGGATTGCCAGGTAGGGAAGGAATAGATTTAAAATCAACAATTTGCGCATTCCGGTCCCTCCGTGCGCGCTCAAAAGCTGTACCCGAATGCCACGGCTTGAATCAGGTCTGGGCCGCTCGTGCTCGAAACCCTAGCGCCGGTGCCAACCTGTACCGCGCGCCGGTCCGTCCACGCCAGCCCTGCTTGCAGGTCGACTGTCACCCCTTCAAATGGCATAAGTCGATATACAATACGAGGGCTTATCGCTGTGCCTTGTCGCCCGAACGACCCCGTGCCGAACAGCCAACCCACCATCGCCTCTGCGCCCACGCCGACTGCCTGGCGCTGCGTGACCACCGCGTAACCGCGCAATTGCAGGCCAATCTCTAGCATCTTCATATCGGTAAAGTTCGAAAGTGACGACCCAACGCCACCGCCGCCCAGCAGCAGCACCGACACGTGCTCCAAGAAACGGTGCTCCCATTGCAGCGCCAGTACGCCACAATAGGCCGGGGCCACGTTCACCGTGACCGCATCGCGGCGCATGTCGGTGGTCGGTGGGCTTTCATTAACTATTTCAGAAGTTTCAGTGGCCATTTGCGCAAAACTTGGCAGCGGTGCCAAACTCAAAACCAGCAACGCCAGCCATTGCGTCCCTTGCCGCCAAGCCCGCTGTTGTATCTCCACCTTGCCGCCTTGCGCCGGTTCCGTCCGCACAGTGAGCGTATCCGGCAGCCGCGCCCCATGCAAATGCAGACGATTGGGCGCACGAACCATGCCAACTCTGTCACGCCGCCGCACCGCAGGCATGACACCGTGGCGACATCGGGCCCGAGCCACGACCCGCCGCTGTATGCGATTGGCGCTATCTTGCTCCCCATGCCGCCACCGGCGCGGCCCGCGAGGAACCATGCGCTACCGACTGCTTTTGGGCGACGAAGCGATTGCCCAAGCGGCCCTTGATGCCGGCATCGGCGGGGCCTTCTCCTATCCCGGCACGCCTGCTACCGAAATATTTGAATACATTGCTAAAGACCCCAAAGTCGAGTCCGGCGAAGTGTCCGCGCGCTGGTCGACCAACGAGAAAGTCGCCTACGAAGAGGCCCTTGGCATGTCGTGGGTGGGCAAGCGCTCTCTCGTGTCGATGAAACACGTGGGTCTGAATGTCGCTGCAGATCCCTTCATTAATTCAGCACTTACGGGTATTAACGCCGGCCTTGTCCTGCTGGTGGCCGACGACCCGGGCATGCATTCGTCGCAAAATGAGCAAGATAGCCGTTTTTATGGTGATTTCGCCCAGGTGCCGATTCTCGAGCCCGGCAACCAGCAAGAGGCCTACGACTTCGTTCTGCGCGCCTTCGACCTCAGCGAGCGCCTGAAGCTGCCGGTGATGGTTCGCATCGTCACTCGCCTCTCGCACAGCCGCGGCAATGTGGGTGTTCTCAGCGAAGCCGAACTGCCCGTGATCGAGCAACGCGACCGCCCGCCCGCTTGCAGTTGGACCCTCGTGCCCGCGATCGCCCGCGCGCGCTACGCCGCCTTGCTGGTCGAACAGGTCACGCTGACCGACGAAGCGCTGCACAGCCCGGCCAATACCCTGCACCTTGCCGGCAAGCGCGGTGTGATTACCTGTGGAATTGCAAGAAACTACGTGCTCGAGGCGACCCAGGGCCTCGGCGATCTGAGCATGTTGCACTTGGGGCAGTACCCGGTGCCGGCCGAGCTGGTGCGGCGCCTGGTCGATCATTGCGACGACATCTTGGTATGTGAAGACGGCTATCCGCTTGTCGAAAAGAAGCTGGTGGGGCTGCTGGGTGTCCCCGCCAAGCGCATTCGCGGGCGCCTGACCGGCGACTTGCCGGCGAGCGGCGAGTTGAATCCCGACATCATGGCAGCGGCACTTGGCATGGCTCGCAAGTCGCCCGCCGCGCTCGACGATCTGGCCAATCGCCCGCCCCAGCTCTGCCGCGGTTGCCCGCACATCGACAGCTTCTCGGCCATTGTGCAGGCCACGCAAGACTGGGATCCGATGTTGTTTTCAGACATTGGTTGCTACACCTTAGGCGTGGCGCCGCCGTATCGCGCCGTACATACCTGTGTCGACATGGGCGCGTCGATCTCGATGGCGCTCGGTGCCTCGCGGGCTGGCGCGTGGCCCGTGCTGTGCACCATTGGCGACTCGACGTTTGCGCACTCGGGGATGACGCCGCTCCTCGCCGCCGCGCGGGCCGATGCGAACATGACCGTGGTCATCCTCGACAACGCCACGACGGCGATGACGGGCGACCAAAGCTCGCTGACTACCGGTCCTGGTCTTCTTCAAGTATTGCAGGGTCTTGGTGTGAGTCCCGACCACATCCATGTCATCGAGCCGCTCCACAGCCACCAAGACGAGAATGTCGCGATGATTCGCCATGCGGTCGAGCACAAGGGCCTGTCGGTCATCGTGTCGGCGCGGGCCTGCGTGCAAAGCAAGCACAAGCCGACCCGCATCGAGATGGGCCTTGACAAGACGCCGACCGCGCACGCCTAAAGGGAGCACTCCATCATGAAACAAGACATTATTCTCGCCGGCGTCGGCGGCCAGGGCATTTTGACCATCGCCGAGGTGATCTCGCAGGTTGCGCTGTCGCAGGGCCTGCACGTCAAGCAAGCCGAGACCCACGGCATGAGCCAGCGTGGCGGCGCCGTGCAGTCGCACCTGCGGATCTCGGATGCACCCATTTTCAGTGATCTGATTCCATTGGGTTCTGCTGATTTGGTCATCGCCGTCGAGCCGCTCGAGGCCCTGCGCTACGTCCAGTACCTAATGCCCGACGCGATGCTCCTGACCAGCATTGGTGCCTTCGTGAACATCGGCAATTACCCGCCGATCGAGAGTGTGCTGGCGCGTGTCGCCGAGTGGCCGCACCACGCGCTCATCGATGCGGACCGACTGGCGCGTGCGGCGGGTTCGGGGCGCTCGGCGAATATGGTGGTGCTGGGCGCGGCGTCGCGATTCTTGAAGCTGGACCAAGCCTCGCTTGAGCAGGCGATGGCCGAGCGGTTTGCCCGCAAGGGTGAGCGGGTGGTCGAGGTCAATTGCCGGGCTTTCCGCTTTGGGCGCACCGCTGCGGCTGCGTATCTTCTGGGCCTCGACAAGGGCGGAACTTCTGTATCGGTGCGTACTTGGGTCGACTCTCTTTCGGCGGAGCACTTGGCACAGCCCGAGCCGCCCGACGCGCCGTACTTCGAGCCGCTGGCCGCCGGCGAGCAGCTTTCTGGGGCCGAGATCGCCGCGGTCGAGTCCACGCTGCAAAACGTGCACGACGAGGGCCGTACCACGCTGTTTGAGCACGAGGTTTACCAGATCATCCAGCTGGTGGGCGCGATCTCACCGCCCAAGCACATCTTCGTGCCTAAGCATGAACTGCTGTCGGATCAAGCGCTTGATAGCTTTCCGGGCGACAAGGTGGTCTGCAAGCTGGTGGCGACCGACGTTGTGCACAAGACGGACTCGCAAGCCGTTGTGTTTGCGCCCAAACGCAGCGATCTCGTGCGGCAAGAGATCGATCGCCTGATGCAGCGGCACGCAGACAAAGATGTGCGCGGCGTGCTAGTCGTCGAGTTTGTCGAGCATACTCATCAGGTTGGCGGCGAGTTGTTCGTCGGTATTCGCGCCACGCGGGCCTTCGGTCCAGTCATTGCGGCCGGCCTCGGTGGCGTCGACATGGAGCTGCTCGCCACGCGCATGCGGCCGGGTCAAGCCGTGGCCAAAGCGCCGGCGGCGGACTTGGATGCGCAAGAGTTCCTAGAGCAATTCAAGCATACCGTGGCCTACGAGCTGCTGTCGGGCCAAGCGCGCGGCCACGAGCGCAGCGTGTCAGACGGCGAGCTGCTGCGGTGTTTCCGCGCCTTCTTGCTGCTGGCCCAGCGCTTCTGCGTCGATCGCGGCACCGATGGACCTGACCTCGCTGAGCTCGAGATCAATCCATTTGCCTTTCGTGGTCAACGGCTTGTGCCCCTCGATGGTCGCGCTCGCACCGCCCCGGCGGCCAAGGCGCTGCCGTCGCGCCCGCTCGCCCATATCGCCGCGCTGCTCGAGCCCCAAAGCATTGCAGTGCTCGGCGCCTCAGCTACATCTATGAATTTTGGTCGGATTATCCTAAACAATGTCATTCAAGCTGGCTACAACACGCAAAATCTGTTTGTTATCAAAGATGGAGTGCCCATGCTCGACGGTGCGCGTTGCGTGGCCACCCTCGCGGACTTGCCGCATCCGGTCGACCTGCTTGTGGTTGCGGCTGGCGCCGACCAACTTCCCAAAATCGTGCGTGAAACTATCGGGTGCGGCAAGGTGCGTTCGGCGATCCTGGTTCCGGGTGGGGCAGGCGAGACCGAGGGTTCGGCCGACCTGGCCCTCGATGTGCAAAATGCGATTGCGGAAGGGCGGTTGCGCGAAGATGGCGGTCCCGTGTTTCTGGGTCCGAACTCGCTGGGCGTGCTGTCGCGGCCCGGTCATTACGACACCCTCTTTATCCCCTCGAATCGCTTGAATAAACACCTAGACATGCCGGCGCGCCGCGTCGCGCTGGTGTCGCAGAGTGGCGCCTTCATCGTCAGCCGCATGAGCAATCTCGACAACTTAAACCCCGCTTTTGCACTGTCCATTGGCAATCAGCTCGACCTTACGCTGGCCGACATGACCCTGGCGGTTGGGCAGCGCGACGACGTCGATGTGGTCGGGGTGTATTGCGAAGGTTTCCGCGAGCTCGATGGCTTGGCGTTTGCCCGGGCCCTGCGCGAAGTGACCCGCCGCGGCAAAGAGGTCATTTTCTACAAAGCGGGTCGCACCCAGGCTGGCCGATCGGCGGCGGCAGGCCACACCGCGTCGGTGGCGGGCGATTACGACGTCGCGATGGCAGCCGCCGAACAAGCGGGGGCCATTGTTGTCGAAACGTTTAAGGAATTTGAGCAATTACTCGAGTTATGCGCCGCTCTACACGGCAAAAAGGTCGCAGGCACCCGTCTCGGCGTGATGTCGAACGCCGGCTTTGAGACGGTTGGGATGGCCGATGCCCTCGTCGGTCCGCGCTACCGCCTCGAGATGGCGCAAGCCGGGCAGGCCACGGTCGACCACCTTCGCGAAATCTTGGCAAAGGGCGGCCTGGGCAGCCTCGTCAACCCGCGCAATCCGCTCGACTTGACGCCTATGGCCAGCGAGAGCGTGTACCAAGACGCCGCCCAAATCCTGCTCGACGCAACGGAAGTAGACGCACTGGTGGTGGGTATCGTGCCACTCACCGCCTCGCTGCAGACTGGAGCGGACGAGGTGGCGCGCGACACGGCCCTGCCACAGCGCCTGGGTACCCTGTTTCGCGCAGCGTCGAAGCCGGTTATTGCGGTCGTCGACTCGGGCGAGGCCTACACGCCGCTCGTGCAGCAGCTCCGGTCTACCGGAATTCCCGTATTTCGCTCGGCCGACCAAGCCGTTCGCTCGCTCGGTCGCTACATGACGTTTCGCGCCAACTGGCCCGGGTCTGGTGGGACTGGGAATCGAGGCTGCGCGTGACTGTGGTTTGCTCGGCATCACGTTGATACTTAACGGTTAGACTTGTTACCGCGCGTGCCGCGCCTTGTAATCCCTCTGCCGCCTGCTATGCTCCGCCACTTATATGGCGTAGTAGGTTCACTGCCGTTACGCTTTCCGACTCGAAATGTGCGGCCGACCGCTTGTCTGTCGCAGCAAGTTTCTGGTGTTTCTGCAGGCGCGTTGGCCTGCATCGTGTTGCGGACGCTGCGACTTTGTACGCGTAGGCCCGCATCGAGGTTCATCATGTCGAATCAACCGTGCACAAACCACCGCGCCAGTGCTCGCCTGGTCACCAAGTCGAAGTGGCCGCGCCGTGTAGCGTGGCTTGCTGTGGCTGCAGTCACGCTGCTTTCGGGCCTAGCTTGGGCGGCAGGCTTTTCAAACGGTGGCTTCGAGTCTGACGCGATCGGCGCGGTCCCGTCGGCCTGGACCGTTACGACCTACCTCAGTGGCGGCGTGTCGGGCACTGCGACCGTGCCCCCGTTGACGTTTGCGTCGCTCAACTTGGGTACGCCGGGTGCCGGCGTGGCCGAGACCTTTGTTGTGGGTGGCACTGCACAAAGCCAGTTTGATCCAGACCTTGGCATCGGTCAATCGTTCCGCTTCCCCGCTTTTGACGTTCGCTCCGCCCGGGTGAACTACCTCAACGCGACGGTCAACGGCAAGAACAAGAACGCCAACTCGATGACGCAGACGATCACGGTCGACGCGACCGACATCGACGCTCTCGACGGCATTATTCACGTGCGTTTTGCGCTGGCCCCCGTTCTTGAGAATCCGGCCCACGCCTACAACCAGCAACCCTACTACTTCGTCGAGCTCGACAATCTGACCAAAGGTACCAAGCTGTATGCCGATTTTAACACAGCCGGCCAGGCGGGCGTGCCGTGGAAGAACACCACCAGCGTGCTCACCGGCAACGCCGTGCAATGGACCGACTGGCAGCTGGTCGACATCGCGCCCGGCAACACTGGGCTCGGAGTGGGCGACCAAGTCAAGCTGACCATCGTCGCCTCGGGTTGCTCGCTCAATGGCCACTTCGGCCGCGTCTACGTCGATGGCTTCGGCACCAAAATCCCCAGTGTTTACACCTGGGCTGTGGCCGGCCAGACCTCTGTCAACGCCGGCTCGCCCCTCACCTACACCGTCAACTACACCAACGGCTCGTCGACCACCGCCATCGGCACCCACGTCGACTTCAACATCCCGCCGCAAACCGTCTACAACGCAACAGGCAGCACGCTCCCCGCCGGCTGCACCGCGCCCGCCAACGGCGCCACCGGCCTCATTTCCTGCCCGATCGGCGCCCTTACGGCCGGCAGCAGCGGCTCCTTTGTCGTCAGCGTTACCACCAACATCACCGCCACCGGCTCGATCGTGGCCGGCAACTACGCCATCGGCGCGGTCAATGCTCCTACGCTTCTCGGCTCCACCGTCCAGACGCCCGTCGTGGCCGCGCCCAATCCCGCAACGTCAGCCGACTTGTCGCTGCAGGTGCTGTCCGCGTCGACGTCGCTAACCTGGGGCCAGACCTTTACTTTCTACATTATCGTCAACAATCCTGCCGCCTTCGACGTCACCGCCAGGACCTCGTGGACCATGCCGGCCGAGATCGCCAGCGCCACCTGGTGCCGATTGCAGGGCACCGGCGGCACGATACCCGGCGCGGCGAACGGCTGCTCGGGCTCGGGCGGCACCAGCGGCACGGGCAGCTTTGTGCACTCGCAGGTCATCGGCACTGGTAGCAGGCGCGTCTACAAGGTCACCGCAATCGTCAAAGCCGGCTCGGGGCAAGGCTCGGTGACCCTTACCGGCAATACCGCGGCCACGGGTACGGCCGTTGATCCAAACTTAGTGAACAATACCGCAAGCTTGATCTTGCCGATCGGCGATCGCATCCTCACCTTGACCAAGAGTGTCGCGCTCGGCGGCACGGTGACCTCGAATCCGACGGGCATCAACTGCGGCACTGGCTGCGTCAGCCAGCTTGCGGGCTTTGCCAATAATGCCAGCGTGGTGCTAACTGCAGTAGCCGCGCCGGGTTACACATTCTCGGCGTGGAGCGGTGGCTGTACCGCTGCGGGTGCCAACTGTACGGCGGCGATGAGCGCCAACCGCGCCGTGACCGCCACATTCGCGGTCGCTACGGTCACTGCGACCAATATCTACGTGTATTCAGGTGATAAGCAGACCACTCCGGTCTCAACCGCCTTCCCCTTGCCGCTGCAAGCGCTGGTGACGGGGTCGACCGGCACGCCTGTCGCCAACCAGAGCGTGGTGTTCACCGCGGTGCCGGTGGGTGCTGCCAGCGGTACCCCGGCGACGCAAACGGTGCTGACCAACGCCCAAGGCATTGCTGCCATTACGGTTTCGGCCAATGCAACCCCCGGCACGTACACCTACACGGCCAAGACGGGCAGCCTCACGGCGGTCTCGTTTACGCTCACCAACGTCGGCCCGCCCGCCAACATCGTCTACGTGCAAGGTGGCAAGTCGCCCGACATCAACCTTGCGTCGCCCGGCAGCCAATTCCCGGCGCCGCTGATGGTCAAGGTCACCGACGCGGCTGGCAATCCGGTTATGGGCGCCAACGTGGCGTTTTCGGTCCCCGCGTCGGGCGCTTCGGGCACGCGGTCTGCGGCCACGGCCACCACCGACATCGACGGCTTCGCCTCGATCACCGTCACCGCCAACGCCACCTTGGGCCCGTGGACGGCCACCGCGAACACCACCGCGCCTGCCCTGACTGCGGTCTCGTTCGCCCTGAGCAACGTAAGTGGAGCTCCCGCAGCGGTTTACGTGGTTAGCGGCACACCGCAGGGCGCTCCGGCCTCCCCTGCTACGGCGTTTAGCTCGCCGCTAGTGGTCGTGGTTGCCGATGCCGGTGGCAACCCGGTCGCGAACGTGACAGTGACCTTTGCGGTACCGGTCAGCGGCGCCACCGCTACGCTCTCGTCGACCACGGCCATTACCAATGCCGCCGGTCAAGCCAGCGTTACCGCAACTTCGGGTGCAACGGTAGGTACTTATAAGGTCAATGCCACGGTTGGCGGCGTCGTTGCGCCGGCCGTCTTCACCCTAAGCAACATGGGGGCCAACATCTTGACGGCGGTCAGCGGCGATGCGCAGTCGACCGCCATCAGCACTGCCTTCCCCTCGCCGCTCGTCGTGCAAATCCTAGATAGCAACGATGCCCCCGTAGTGGGGGCAACTGTTACGTTTACCGTGCAGGCTGCAGGAGGGGCGGGCGCCACCCCCGGCGCGCCGACGGCCGTTACCGATGTCGATGGCCGCGCGACCAGCCCAACCTTCACCGCCAATACTGGCACGGGGTCGTTTACCGTGCAGGCCTCGGCCACGGGATCAGCGCCGGTGATGTTCACACTGACCAATACGCCGGGAATTCCTAAGAATGTCACGGTGATCTCCGGCACGCCGCAGAGCGCTGGCAATGGCGTGCAGTTCGCCAATCCGCTGGTCGTTAAGGTCACGGATGCCAACAATAATCCGGTGGCCGATGTCGTCGTTACCTTTGCTGCCCCCGGCTCGGGCGCCACCGCGGCGCTGTCGGCTACCACCGCCCAGACCGATGCCAGCGGCCAAACCTCGGTTACCGCTGTCGCCAACGCCACTACCGGCACCTACAACGTGACCGCTACGATTGTCGGCGGCGTATCGACGGGAACCTTCAGTCTTACAAACGTCAACCTTTGCTTGACGAACAACGGCGGCTGCAACACCAATGCCGGCTGCGCCAACACGGGCGGTGCAGTTACATGTACCTGTAACTCTGGGTACTTCGGCGACGGTGTCACCTGCACGGCCTGCACCGAGGTAACTGGATGTTCATCAAGTCTGACCTGCAGCGCTGCCGACAATTCGCAATGCACCAGCTGCGCCGGCGGCAAGTACCTGGTCGACGGCACCGCCGACACCTGCGCCGCCTGTACCACTTGCGCCTCGGGCACTTACCAGGCCACCGCCTGCTCGGCCACCGCCGACACCGTCTGCCCCAGCTGC
>CAISBR010000241.1 GCA_903883645.1 uncultured Myxococcales bacterium
ATCCGCCAGGGCCGGGCAGACGGGCAGATTCGGGCAGCGAGCCACCTGCCGCCGCAACCTAGCTACGTACAACGAACGCCAATCCGACGGGGTCGCGCGAATCTTTTTTGCGTGCTGCAACGCGACACAGGTTGTCGCCAAAGGGGTCTAGCGGGTGGTCGACACCGCGATCACGCCTGGGACTTGGTCGACCAGTGTGGCCAGCTCGGCGGGCAGCCGTGCGTAGGGCGCAAACCGCTGCGGCATCGCGCGGGTGCTGAGCCAAGCCGAGCGCGTCGCGTCGCCCCACACGCCGTCGCCGTCGGCATAGTCCCAATCGATCGACATCAGCAGCTGCCACAACAGCTTACCGTGTTGCCACGTCGGCCGCAGGGCGTGCAGAAACGCCGCGTCGCCGGGCCAGTCGAGCATCTCTGGCTCGGGCACGTTTTGCCGCACTTTGCTCAGGGCCTGGCCAGCCAAGGCTTTGACAATCCGTGCGTTTTCGCGCCGAGTCCAGGGCTCGACCGCCCGGCCCGTGCGCAAGTCGGTCACCTGCAGCGCCGAGTCGAGGTGGTCGTGGGCGGCACCGCAGCCGTCGTCGGTAGCGTGACTGGCGGTCAGTACGTAAGGTCCCACCGCGCCTAGGATCTCAAAGGTGAACGGCCCGGGCTCCTCGCCCATGGATACCGAGGCGGGCAGCGCAATCAGCGTCACTTTCTGCCCGGTCCGCAGCGACACCGCCTGCGGCACCATGTGGTAGGCGAGGCGCTGGCAGTGCCCAACTGGAGCGGCGTCGACTTGAGCTCGCGCGGCAAACAGGCAGTCGCAGCTGAAATACGGGATTTTGCGCGGTTTCTGCTCGATGCGCCACTGCTCGCGGCCGACTTGGAGCAGCGGCGCCGTGTGCGCTGCCACTTGGGTCCAGGCACCGCTGCGATCGCGCTGCCACGTCTGGCCCGTGGGCATGCCGCCGGGCTGCGCGAGCCACAGGTTGGCTTGCTCGCTGGGTTTTGCAGCGACGGCGAGTGCGACGGCAAGGACGGTGACAGCTAGATACACGGCGGGGTCCGCATGGCCGACGTGGGCGGCATCGTGGGAGCTACGCTGGGTCAGGTGGAAACGGATGGGGTGGTGCAGGGCTGGCGCAGCGATCGTTGCGGGCATGGCTTTGAGGGGGCGCCACGAGCTGTGCGGCAACCCGGCGTGTCGGAACGCGACGATCCGTGTCGCATTGAGACAGTGCAAAGCGGCCCCTGTGCAGACGCCGATCTGGTCCTCAGGAATACAAAGCGTTTCGTTTCAGTACTTTATAGGCACTCCTGACCTGACCTACTGCCGTAACGGCACGCGCCGCTCGACTCAGGCACCACTTGGCTCCGCCAGCTGTCCGGACCAGCATCCCTGAACCAGCAACACCGCGCAGCCAATCGCGCGCCCCATGGAGGTCAGAATGTTCAGTAGTTTTCAACTAATCAGGCGCTTCGGCCTCATGCTCACCCTCGCGTTGACGGCATGTCTCGCGAGCCCACGACAGGCACACGCCGACGAAGGTCGCTGGCGCTTTGGCGGTCGACTAGGGGTACCCCTTACAACCGAGGCAACTTACTACCATTCGTGCAGCGCGCCGTACGGATCCGACGTCTGTGGCGGGTCGTCGTTCTCCCTCGACTCGGTCGACCTCAAAGGCTCACACGCGCCCATTTTCGAGGGCTTTGGGCTGATCCGCTTGGGCGGAAACTTCTATCTTGGCGTAACGCTGGGCTATCACACCTCCAACGCGTTCACGAGCAAGCTGAGCGGCAAGACGCTCAACTTCGGCGCCGACGTCAGCATCGCGCCAACACTCGAGTGGTCGCCCGCCATCAGTGACCAGATGACGCTGGCCTTGGGCGTGCGCGTGGGGGCGTTTGCCGTGCTGCCGGGCGGGGACTTGGAAGACGAGCTCGTCGACATGCGCTCGACCTGCACAAAGGTCCGAGCCGCCGGCGGTGGCTGCACGGTTGAAGAGGGCCCCGTTTGGGATCAGCAGCTTACGCTGTCGGTTGGGCTGCGCTATCGCCTGGAGCACATGGCGTTGCGAGCCGATGTCGCCTTTCAGGGCCAATCGGCGCGCGACATGATCTCACTGAAGGCGGGTTCGGGGTCGACGGACTACGAATTCACAGACTCGCTCAACCAGTGGTCGCGGACGCTGTTGTTGGTGGGGGCGGACTTGTAGTTGGGGGGCGATGGCGGGCCGAGGCGAGCGCGACCAAGTTAGCCCATGGCAACCGGCCGACTCAAACCGGCTTTGGATTTGCCTTCACCACGCCGCAGTGGCAGTGCGCAGCCGCTCTGGCCAAAGGTCCTCGCCCGGGCGCGGCCTCCCTGCCGCCAAAGGCCCGATCAGCGCCGCCAGTCCACCCAGCACCGCTGAGCACTCTAAGCGACACAGATTGTCGCTTTGCAGCCGATTCCAAGCGAAGTGGCCACGCCTGATCCGTCTCCCTTCCATCTGGGGCCACGCTGGCCAGGCCGGCTGCGACGTCGGCAATTGCACGACAATGCAACGATATTATTAACTAATACGACGACACCTCTCAGCGCGACCGGCAAGCTCACACCCCTCCGAGATGCCGTGGATCCGGGCACGATTGCTCATAACCTACTGTAGTTGAATATGAATGCCTATAGCTCCTCGTGGGCACCGCGAAGTCGACTGCGACGCGCATGCTGGCTGCCCTTGTGGATCCGTCGCGCCTTGAAGCGCAACCCCTGCCCAAAGACCTGCGCGACTTGGCTGTTACTGCTAATAACCTGTATGTATTGACGTTCGACAACATTTCGACCATCACGGCCGAGCAATCCGATGCTTTGTGCCGCATGGCGACTGGCAGCGGCTTCGGAACGCGAACCCTGTACAGCAACGACGGCCTGACCGTGTTTCACGCCAAACGCCCTGTGATTCTCAATGGTATTCCTGACTTTGTGAGTCGCCCCGACCTTGCCGATCGCGCGGTGCGGGTGGAACTTGAGCGAATCGACGCCGGCAACCGCCGCGCTGAGGGGCAGCTAATGCGCGACTTTGAGACTGCGGCCCCGCTGATCCTTGGCGCCCTGCTGACCGCCGTGGCGCTAGGCCTAGCGAACCTGCCCAACACGCCCGAAACCGACGCAACCACGCGGCTGGCCGACTTCGAGCAATGGGCGCAAGCCTGCGAGCTGGCACTGTGGCACCACGGCACCTTTGCCCAGGCGCTGCGCGACAACCGCCAAGCAAGCATTACCGCGACCATCGAAGGCGACCCGACGGCGGCCCTGGCGCTGAAGTTGGCCGAACTGCCCGACGGCTGGCGCGGTACCGCGACCGAGTTTCTTGCCGAAGCCCAGGGTCGCCTGCCGTCTGACGACTTTGGCCGACTGCCCAAGACGGCCAAGCTGATCGGCAACCGGCTGCGGCTACTGGCCCCTGCGCTTCGCGCCATAGGTGTGATCATCGAAACCCGCCGGGCGGGCCCGAACGGTGACCGGCTGTTCTACCTGACTGCGACCCCGCAGAAACTGGAAACTGCGTCAGTACGGTCAGATAGTCCGGGCTGACCGTCTGACCGTACTGACAGTGATCTGGACTTCTTAGGCGTGGCAGGCGCGACGACGGGCTGCTGGTGTGGCGCCGAAGCCAGCCTCAACCGGCCATTCCGCCAGCCCGCCGCCCTGAAACGCACACTTGAGCCCCATCCGCGCGGCGGTGCAGACGGCAAACGCCGTGCACAAGTTCGACGGGCCCGTATAGACC
>CAISBR010000242.1 GCA_903883645.1 uncultured Myxococcales bacterium
GGGCAACTGGTCGCATCCCAAGTTTAGCTACGAAGAAAACCTGCAAACGCCGGCAGTTTTGTGGCAGCCGGCCCTGTTTGCGCCGCGGGTGGTGAGCGAGCTGACGAGCCACGTCGACCTGCTGCCCACAGTGCTCGACGCGCTGGGGGTGCCGTACGCATGGCAGCAGCTGCAGGGGGAGTCGCTGCTGCGCGGGCCGATACAGCGCAACTACTTGTTTACCTATGGAAAAGAGGGAACGGCGACGATCCTGGCCGCCGATGGCAAGAAGCTACAGCGCGCGGCGAATGGCACGTGCTGGGTGCTCGATTTGGCGGCAGACCCCAAAGAGAACAAGAAGTTGCCGTGCAAGCCCTACGCGGCGCTGGCGCAGCAGCTCGATGCGCAGGTGGCCCACCAAAAGAAACACCTAGCGGGTTACAATGCCGCGCAATTGCTCGACTTGCCCTACGCCGGCTTGCGCCACCCGACGCTGGTGCAACATGGCGGCACTGCGGTCAAAACAAAGTAGTTTTTCATCCGGTTACGGGGCGCAGTGCAGCCAATCCTGGGCCATCAGCAGCCACGTATCGACCTTGCGCCGCGGCGCGGGATTTGCCACGGCCAGCTGCGGCGCTTTCCCCTTGCTGCTTACACACTTGGCAGACTCGCGCAGCGGCTCGGCCACGGAGGCAAAGCTGCTCGTCACCTCGGCCGGCAGCGCTACATCGGGCTGCAAACCCTGGGTGTCGAGGTCGCGGCCATTGGGCGTAAAGTAGTGGCCGATGGTCAGCTTGATATAAAAGCCTGCAAGTAGGCTTGGCTGTTTGACTTCTTGCATCGACGCTTTGCCAAAAGTGCGCGTGCCCAGCAGCGTCGCGCGGCCGCGATCCTGCAGCGCGCCGGCCAAGATTTCGCACGCCGAGGCACAACGTCGGTCGATCAGTACCACCATTTTACCTGGCATATCCGTTGGTTGGGCAGTTGTGCGGCGGTCGTCGCTGCGCCCCTTCCACTTGGCCGTCATCACCAACCCGTCGCCCAGCAGTTGATCGGCCACCGCCACCGCTTCGTTCAGCGAACCGCCCGGATTGCCGCGCAGATCGAGCACCAGGCCCCTCAGCTGACTAATCTTCTTGACCTTGGCCGCCTTGAGTGCGCCGCGCAGCACCTCGCCCAGCCGCGCGGCAGTACCGGGCACAAAGTCGCGCAGCCACAGGTGAATTTCGCCGGTCCCCAGAGCCTCGGCCGCCGTATCCAGCGTGATCGCTTCGTCGCGTTTGCACACAATCGTGCGGGGTTTCTGTGTGCGCGCCACGGTCATCTGCAGCGCAACCAGCGACGCCGGCGCCCCCGACAGCAGACTCTGCACATCGGCCGCCGTCCGTCCCACGGCCTCGGTATCGGCGACCTTGTCCAAGCGATCGTGCACGCGCACCTGGGCGAGCCACGCGGCGCTACCTGGGCGCACATCGGCTACACACCAGCTTTTTCCTTTCAGCTCACAATGTTCGATGCTGATGCCTGGCTCGGCGCTCTCGGCCACCTGTTCGCTTTGGGTCACGCGCTCCCAAAATCGCTTGGCCACCACATCGCTGTGGCGATCGTGGGCCTTTAGATACCCCGAAGCAGCGTTGATCCAAGCCAGATTGGCCCGCTCGCGGCGGTCGTCGCTGAGCGGCAGGCTGCGCTCAACCCATGCCATGGTGCACAAGAACTCCGCGCGGCCCCACTGGTTTCCAGAGTCGCGCCAGGTCTTCCACGCCGCTTCGAGTGCCGCCGGATCGCGCCGGCTGACTTCGGCCGCCACCAGCACCAGCCCGGCCACGGGCTTGCCTTGGCAGAGTAGCCGATCGGGCGTAAGCGCGGGTTTCCACGGGTCGTTGGCAAGGCTCGATAGGTGGTCGAGGTAGCCATCGGGTAGCAGTTCGACCGTGGAATCCATAGTCCACAAGGCTAGCTCTGCCGCTCGCCGATAGCCGCGCAATTCGCCATCCGAGTCAAAGGGGTTGGCCCAGTGCTCCTGCGCCTGGCGCACCACTAAGTCAAACTGGCTGCTGCGAAAATCAACGCCGTGCCAGTCGTCCGCCGTGCCCAGTACCGTCCACAGCAGGGGCCATAGCAGGGGCCATAGCAGGTGCCACAGCAAGCTGACCGGGCCGGTCATGGCGCATCGACCACGCCGATCAGAGTCTCTTCGAGCAGTTGGTCGACCACTTTGCGCAAATCGCCAGTTTCTTCGTAGACTTTTAGCTGGCGGTCGGCCGACGTGCCGCGCTGCAAGATCTTTGAAATACCCTCGAGTTCGTGTCGCGAGCCCAGGTCCTCGGCAGCATCCGATACGAAATCAACCAGTTCTTCGGCTAGCTGGGCAAACGGCACTTCTTGCTTCTTGCCCCAGTCGATCAGCTTGCCGTGGATGCCGTAGCGGGCGGCGCGCCACTTGTTCTCGTCGGTCATGGCCGAGCGATAGATGTTGAAGCTCAAGTTCTTGCGCCGCAGCCACGCCAGCTTGGCCACAAGGGCCTGCACCACCGCGGCGATCGCCACCGTGTCTTCGACCAGGGGCGGCAGGTCGCAAATACGGAATTCTAGGGTCGAATAGGTCGGGTGAGGCCGCAAGTCCCACCATACGCGGCGGCCGTTGTCGATGCAGCCGGTCTTGACCAACGTGTCGATAAACGACTCAAACTCGCCGTACGAGTAGAAGCGCTCGGGGATGCCGGTGCGCGGCAACCGCTTGAAAATCAAGGTGCGCACCGACTGAAGGCCGGTGTTGCGGCCATTAAAGAACGGCGAACTGCAGGTCAGGGCCAGCAGGTGCGGCAAGAAATAGCGGGCCTGATTGTAGATATCGATGGCCAGCTCGCGATCGCTCACGCCCACGTGCACGTGCAAACCGAAAATCAGGTTGCCGCGCGCCGCGTCTTGCATCTCTTGCACGGACTGCACATAGCGCTCTTTGCTCGAAATTTCTTGCTCTTCCCAGTTGCTGAACGGGTGGGTCGAGGCCGCGGCAATGCGCACGCCGATCCGCTGGGCGATCTGGTGGGCCGCGCGGCGGTTCTTGACCACGTCGCGTCGCACTTCGTCCATATTTTCGCAGATACCCGTGGCCACTTCGACGACCGACTGGTGCAGCTCGGGCATGAGCGACACCTCGTCCATGGGCGTATGTGCCTCGATCATCTCGGAGATCAAGCTTTTGAGCTCGCGCGTTACCGGGTCGATAATTTGGAATTCCTCTTCGACGCCTACCGTGAACTCTCTCAGCATGGCACCCCCTCTCTCAGCGCACGTGTTCAGCCCAACTTTCTGCCCAGTTGCACGCCGCACGGCGGCCAGCGCCTCCGAGCGTAACGCGACCCGCAAGGGGCGGCAAGCCATGGCGGCCAATCAAACGGCGACCCCGTGCTGCCGCAAGAATTGTTCTACCTCTTGCAGGTCACCGCGATGCTGTATCGCCTGCCAACCCAATGATTTTGCAGTAAAGACGTTGTCAGCGCGATCATCGACGAACAGACACTGCGCCGGTTGGTAGCCGGTATGCTCACAAAACCCGGTGTAATACGCTGGATCCGGCTTGGCCGTGCCGGTCTGGTACGATAGCCACAGTCCCTGAAACTTTTCGAGCACAGGCAGTTGCGGGCGCAAGTGGGACATGTGCACCGGGTCGGTGTTCGACAGCAGCCACACCGGCACGCCGCTCGCTACCGCGCGCTCGGCCAAATCGAGCATCTCGGGCCACGGGGCGAAGATGGCGCACCAAGCTGCCACCAGCTCGGGCAGGCTCGCTGCGGGCAGAGTGAGTTGATCGCACATTTCGGCAAAGAATTGACTGGGTTCAATCTCGCCGCGGGCGTACTCCATCGCACGTGGTCCGGTAATAAGGTCGGTTGGGCTAAGCCGCGCCAAGTCGCCCTTGGGAGTAAAATCCTCTGTCATACGGCCTAGTTGCTCGACAAAGCGCGCAAAGCGCAACCGCACCAGCACGTCGCCTAGGTCAAAACAGACGACGGGGCCATCGGTCACGGAGTGGCCTCGACGGCCTTCCAAAACAACTCGTCGTTCAAGATCTTTTCGCCCAAACACGCCATGGTGTCGGCCATCCATTCGCCGCTGCTGACCAAGTCGCAGTCGTACACATGCACCCAATCCGCGAGCGTGACTTCGATGAGGGCGTGGGTCGCGATGCCTTGGCCCCCCGAGCCGGTGGCGGTAAGATTGCTCAGGCGCAAGTGAGCTACGCGAGATTTGTCAAAGTTTACCTTGCCTTCGGGGCGCCAGTGGTACTGAATGTCGCCGTCGACAACCTCAGATTTGAACACTTCGGACGAGTAGGGCAAGAAGCGCTCGTCAAACCGCCCCACCTTGGCGACCACATTGTTCAGCGCGAGCGCGAGGTTAGTGGCCCATTGCGCCGCAGCAACCTTGGTGCCACCGATACCGACCGGCACGTCGACCACCTCAGGCTGTTCGCCCGGGTTGGCGTAAAAGCCCACGCGGTAGGCCTGCGATGCGTCGCTCATGGCGCCCGCGCGCAGCATCTTGTCGATTTTCATCGGTTTCGACGCCTGGGGGGCCAGTGCACCGGCGCAGCCACTCAGCAGCCACACCAGCAGGAGCGCGGTGGCACAGTGACGAAAAAAGGCAACAATCATGGGACGATCTCGCAGTTGGCTGGGGCAGTTTCGGGCAGTCCGTTGGCGTAGGGCAGGGTGCCGCCCCAGGTGTGGTCATTCAAGAAGGCGAAGGCGAAGGTGACGATTGGCGCCGTGACCGTGTGGCCCGAGTTGTGCTGGCAGTGCACCACGAAGTCGCCGGCGGCGCGCAGATTGGTGTTCAAGTCGGCGATGCTTTTTTGGAAGTCGACGACACCATTCATGAACTTGTCGTTGACGCCGCCCGAGCTGTCGACCACGGGCACGATGCGCTCGGGGGCGCTCCACGGCACGATCGAGTTGACGCCGCCCGAAAAGATCGCCGAAGCCGCCAAATACGAGGAGCGGTGCATGGTTAGCCATGTCGACCACAGGGCGCCGGCCGAGAATCCGGCGGTGTAGATGCGGTGGCGATCGATGACCAACCCTTGATCGGCGCAGGCCAAAATCGTGTCGAATAGGGCGCCGTCGCGCTCTTCTTGCTTGACCGTGTAGCTCCACTCGGTGGCCATCGAGTTGCAGGCGGCTTGGCCCGATTCGCCACAAGACAGCGGCACCACGACCACCATGTGATAGGTCTCGGCTACGGTCGCGGCCTTCATCATACTGGCGAAATTATTGGCATTATCCCCCAGGCCGTGCCACAGGTACAGCAGGCCGGCGCCTTGCGGGTCGCTGGGTAGGTACACCTTGACGCTGCGGGCAAAGCCGCCGGCTTGCAACTTGACGGTGCCCGTGGCGAAGGTGGGGCAGGTGCCGTCGTAGGCGGGCGGTGCGGGCGGCGTCGCTGCCACCTCTTCACTGGCGGTATCTGCGGCAACGCTTGAATCTTGTTGGGTATCTCCGGACGAGGCGTCGGCCGAAGTGGCGGCGGTTGCGCTGCTGTCCGAGCCGCACGCGGCCATGGTTCCGAGGCTGCCAGATACGAGCATTGCGGCCATTAAGGCCTTGATATTCATGGCACTAAAAGGTGCTGCCGCCATTGCGCCTCGCAAATCCGGACTGCAGCCGGAAGGTGGTTGCAAGGCTAGCCCACGCAGGGCGCCCTGACAACCGCAAGCCTCGCCCGGGCTACCAGGGCCACAGCGGCCGGCCAACCAAGGCGCGCCAGGGCCAGGGGATCGCTAGTATAAACAACAACATGGCAATGCTAAAGCCGATCGCGATGGTGCGGTGGCGCGCAGAATCGTCGGGGCCGCGCTTGGCACGGGCGTAGGCGATGTGCAGGGCTGCAATGCCCAGAACTGCCGTTAGGCCGTGTTCCATTGCGAAAAAGCGCAGTTGCGGGGTGTGCATCGCCGTGCCGAAATCGCTGAACGCCTGGGCGATCAACGTGCTGCCCGCGTAGCTAAACAAGCCGAGGAGCAGTTGCACATCCGCGCTGATCAGAAAGGCTAAATTGGCCAAACGGTGAGGCTTGGCGACCGGCCGCTTGCCTGCAAGACCTTGAATTGCCAATATAATAGCGACAATGCCGGCGATCAGCACCGCCCAGCGCATCAATCCATGAAGCCCGATCATCGTGTGTGTGCCCGCGCGCCTGCTACGGCGCAGCCAAGGTGTACCGCTTGGCGGTCGCTAGCGCCAGCCGAGGCGCTCAATCCCCATCCACAGCAAGGGGAAACTCGTGCCGGGCTGCAGCCAGGCCAGCATCGGCAAGCCCTTATCGCGCGGCCGCGGCGCGGTGCCGTCGGGGCGGTTCGGCTCGCGGTGGTAGGGGTCTAGGCCGGTGTCGCGATCGGCGTCCCACCACACCACCTCGGTCAGTCGGCGCTCGGCGGCATGGGCCAAGCAAGCCTCTGTCAAGCTTTTTGCACCTGCCGCACCGCGCGGTCGCCAGGCCAGCACATGCAGCACGGGCTCGGCTGCGTCGGCGGTCCACACGCACCAGCCGTTGTCGCCGGCCGTGGCACCCACCACCGGAGTCGGCGTCATGCCCCGCGCCCACGAGCGGTACTGCGAGCGCGTATGGAACCAAGCCACATGCTCAACGTGGCCAATTTCGGTTATTGCAGGCACAGTTGCGCCGCCAAGCCAAGCCCCTTGCTGTTCGGCATCGGCGGCCAGTAGGTCGGCCATGTCGCCCATGCCCAGCTCGGCCACCCCAGCGGGCCAGTGCACCCCCGCATCGACATGCCGCACCAGTTCTTGCGCCGGATGCAGCATATGCCCAGAGCGCCGATACATTTGCGGACCAACGTCGGAGTACAGCGTGGTCACGCGCGTGCCAGAAAGTTGTTCTTCGGCCACCACCCGCTGCATCAGTGTCGAAGCGTAACCATGGTTGCGCAAACGCGGATCGACCACCACGCTGGCGATCGTCTGGCCGCTCAGCCGACTGACCTTGCCTTCGGGGCCCATCGACCAAAAGTGCGTAGCGTAGGTTTCTAGGCTAGCCAGCACATCGCCCTGTGTGTCGCAAAGCTGCCACATCTTCAGGTTGTTGCGGCAGTAATCTTGCTCGCAAAGTGCAGCCTCGCGGCGCAGATACAAGGTGAGGTCAAAGCCTTCGCCCCAAATCTGATGATGCAGCCGCCAGCGCTTGGCCTGCTCGGCCGGGTTCGCATGGGTGACCACATACAGGTCGGGCTGTGCCTCGTCGGGGGAGCTAGGGGTCGCAAGTGCAGGAGTTGTCATGGTTTCCTCGCTGTGCCGCCTAGCTGCGCTGAGCTAGGTGTGCGGCACTGGTGTCGGTCGGCGGTGGTCCCCGGTCGACGTCATGGCCTTTAGCCGTCGCTGCAGTTTCTCGGCCTCTATGGTCGCACCCAGGTCGCGGTACAGCTGCTGGGCCTCGCCGAGCAATGCTTCGGGCGGGCGATCTGAAGTGAGCACGGCGGCTTCGAGCAAGTCGGCCAGCGCCACCATGCAGTCGGCACGCTCAAGGGTCGCCTCGTCTTGAGGCACTAGCGCAAACGCATCGGCCATGCGCAGGTGCGTCGCGTTGGTATCGCCCGCTGCAGCCGACGCGCGTGCCGCCAGCAGCAGTGCCTTGACATGGAGCCCCACCCGATTGGCCTGACGCGCTTGGCGGGCGGCCTCTTCTGCAAACGCCAGGGCGCGGGTATAGATTCCGTGGGCCATTTGAATTTCGCCGCGCTGCCGCAACGCATCCGAAAGACCGGCGAGATCAGGCAGCGCTGCGTAGGCACGGCACGACTTAGCCAGCGCGGCATCGGCCTCGTCCATCGCGCCACGGGCCTGCAACACTGCGGCCAGCAACGCCGAAACTTCGGCCGCCATGCGCTGCCGGTCAACGCGGCCCAGGGCGTTGAGCGCCTCGCCGAGCTGGGCCTCCGCATCGTCGAACTCGCCAATATCGCGCAAGGCCACCGCAAGGCAGCGCAGCGACTCGACTTCGAGCAGCAGGTTGCGCGCATCGCGCGAGGCCGCCAACGCCCGTCGAGCCGCTTGCACCGCGCGTTCTCCCTCGCCGAGGGTACGAAAAGCCTCTGAAATAGCGAGAGAAAGCTCGCAAGCGAGCGGCGGCATGGCGAGCACCGAGGTTGCCAGCATGGCTTCGCGCCAGACTTCGAGCGCGGCGCGCAGATGTCCTTCCGCTTTCAAACACTTGCCCAGCGCCAGGCGCACGACCGCGCATTGATCCTGGGCCTTGGACCATGCCGTGCGATTCAGCACTGCCAGCTGCGCCTCGAGCGGGGGACTCGCCGCCGCGCCGCGCCCACACGCCACCTCGGACGTTGCCCATGCGGCCAGCAGTGGCACGCCCAGTCGGTACCAGTCCTCGTCGCGCAGGGTCGGCACCTGCCGCAGCTCGTCGATCGCCTCGCGGGCACGATCGCTGGCGGTTTCATGATCGCCCCGCTCTTGCAGACAGCGAACCATGCCGATCGCCACCTCAGACAGGGACATCGCGGCGTCGGCCAAGTCGCCCTGGGCACGCAGCGCCAGGCAATGGCGACGGGCTACCTCAAACTGCTCTACCGCTTCGGGCAGGGCGCCAATTTGCTGCATGAGCTCGGCAAAGTGGCGGCTGTGGGCCGCGGCCATGACCAAATCGCCCGCTGCGGCTTCGCACTCAGCCAGGCGCCCGGCCCAGGCCTCGGGCCGCGCCAGCGACTGTGCCAAAACCCACGAAAGCGTGCGCTGCATGTCGAGTGGCTCTTGGTCGGCGTCGGCGATGACGGCATCGGGGAAATCGCCTAGCATGTACTCGACTTGTGTTGACAGATGGCTTGTAGGCATCGGCCGCAACACGCCCGCGGCGACCAAGCGGCCCATGGCAGGGTTGGCGCCTCCGCCCACTGCCGCCTCGAGCAGATCTGGCCACACCGGCGCACCCAGGCGCACGGCCGCCGCCAACACGCGCCGCGCCATAGGGTCCAGGGTGCGGTCTAAGGGATCAACTGCGCGCGCAGGAACTCGCGACACCGCCTGCTGGGTCAAAAGACCAGCAAATGCAGCAGGAATTTCGTCGTTGCGCGACACCCACCCGCCCACGACGAGCACCGGCGACGCACCGAGCTGGCGGACCAGGCGACGCACAAAACCCTGCTCGGTCTCGCCCAAGTGGTCGATACGCTCGAGGACAAGCACCAGCACGCTGCGGCCGGCGATGCCCCGCAAAGCATCGGCCAGTGCGGCACATCCGGCCATGCGCGCCACTTCGGGAACGGCGCGGGCGTGCGACAGGTGCGGCGAGTCCGGAAAATCGACGCGCAGAAACAGGCCGATGAGGTGGGCGACCTGGCTGGCGCGATCCGGGCGATCCGGCATCAACCCTTGCACCCAGGCCAGCAGCTTGCGGCGCGCCAGAGACCCGCTGTCGTCGTCGAAAAGGCCAGAGCGGGTGCGGACTTCGTCGAACATGCACGCCAGCGGCAAGCGATCTTGCGGCGGCGGAATGCGCAGACGCACCACCACCGGCGCGTCGGAGCGCACTTGCATGTCGGCTACAAAACCCTCGATAGTTTCGCCCAGCATGTTGCGCGAGCGGGCACAAATGCCGCTTAACTCAAGGCGAACCCGGTCCTTGGCGCGGTCGATGCGCTCGGCCAGCATTTCGATCGTGGGGCCCAAGGCGGTGTCGTGGCGACGCGGCGTCCGCTGCACAGCCACTTGCGACGCCCGCGCGGTGCGCGACTCGGCCAAAATCCCCTCAAGCTTCTCAAGTTCTTGCACAAAGGCGCGAGCATCGCGCGGCCGGTCATTGGGCGACTTGGCCAGCACTTTGCGAAAGAAGGCGTCGACCTGCGGCGGAAAAACCAAGTCGGTGCGCCGGGTGTTGACTGATATGGGCGCCTGCAGCTGGTGCGCGCGCAAGAAATCTTGCGGAGTCTCGCCGTCTACGGGCAAGAAACCGGTCGCCATCTCGTACAGAATCACCGCAAGGGAATAGAGGTCGCTCTGCGGCCCCACTTCTTGCCCCGCAGCTTGCTCCGGACTCATGTACGCGGGCGTGCCTACCACCAGTCGAGACTGGGTAAGCCGCGGATTTTGTTCGGTTCCCTGTGCGGCAATGTGCTTAGCTAGGCCCAAGTCGACCACTTTGACGTAATCATCGACCGAGCCAATGCGCGTCAGCAAGATGTTGTCGGGCTTTAAGTCGCGGTGAATAATGCCCAATTTGTGGGCTTCCATCAGCGCTTCGCACACCCGCTGGGCAATACGGCAGGCGCGCGGCAGCTTGAGCCAGCGCTCGCGATCGAGCAGATCGCCCAAGCTTTCGCCGTCGATGTACTCCATCGCGATGTAGGTACGGCCCTGCTCGGTGGCGCCGATGTTGAACACCGTGGCGACAAAAGGCGAGCGTATCCGCGCGAGAATCTTGGCTTCTTGAATAAAGCGCTCGTCGGCCTGCAGCTGCTTGGCCAAGTCGGAGCGCAACACTTTGAGCGCCACGGGGCGGCCGAGCCGCGTATCTTCCGCTTCGTACACCGATCCCATGCCGCCGCGGCCAATCAGGCGCACCACGCGGTACATATTGTCGACAAGTGCCGAAGAGGGCAGTTCGTCGGGATCGGGCTTTAAGAAGGGGGTCGGAGACATGCAGCCGCCAGGGGGGATGCCCCGCTTGCCAAGCTAACCGATGCGGGACGCCGCTTCAAGGCGCGCCCGGACGACGGCCAGTGGCGCCGACACTTCGACCCGCTTGTCGCGACTGGCGTCGCCGGCCATAAGCTGTAACTTGGCGCGGGGTAAGTCGAATAACTCGGCGAGCCATAGGATTAACGCGGCGTTGGCCTTGCCATCGACCGGCGGCGCAGCCAGGGCTATTCGCAAACGGTCGCCGTACATCCCCAAGACTTGCGAGCGCTTGCTACCCGGTTGTACCCGCAGCCACAGCTGAACGGCACCGTCCGAGCCGCGCACTGCCGCTGCAAAATCAGCCGCGTCGCTCAAAAAAGCCTCTGCTGGCTATCGTCGCCCGGGAGCCGCTCGGGCACAGCTAACCCCAAGTGCGTCCAGGCTTTTGCCATTGCGACACGCCCCCGCGGTGTGCGCGCCACATAGCCCTGTTGCAGCAGGTACGGCTCGGTCACATCTTCAAGGGTATCGCGCTGCTCGCTCAGGGCCGCCGCCAGCGCCTCGATCCCCACGGGACCGCCGCCAAATTGATCAATCAGCTTATGGAGATAGGCCCTATCGGTCGGATCGAAGCCGGCGGCATCCACCTCGAGCAAATCGAGCGTGTGGCTGGCCAAGGCCTTGTCGACGACCTTGTTGCCTGCCACCGCGGCAAAATCGCGCACGCGCCGCAGTAATCGATTGGCAATACGAGGAGTTCCGCGCGAACGCCGAGCGATCTCAAGGGCGCCATCGGCGGCCAGTTCGACCTGCAGCGTCGCCGCCGAGCGCAGCACCACCCGCGCCAGCTCCTCGGGTGTGTAGAATTGCAAACGCGCCACATAACCAAAGCGTTCGCGCAGCGGCCCCGTGAGCAATCCCGGCCGCGTCGTCGCCCCAAGCAGCGTAAAACGCGGCAGCGGCAGCTTGACCGTGCGCGCGTGCGGCCCGTCGCCGATCACGATGTCGAAGCGATAATCCTCCATCGCCGGGTACAGATTTTCCTCGACAATCGCACTAAGCCTATGAATCTCGTCGATAAATAGACAATCACCCTCTTGCAGACTCGTCAGAATGCCCGCCAGGTCCCCTTTCCTCTCAACCGCCGGCCCCGACGTTACCACCAAGTTGCCGCCCATGGCCGTAGCGATGAGGTTGGCCAGCGTGGTCTTGCCCAAGCCCGGCGGGCCACAAAACAGCATATGATCCAGGGGTTCGTTGCGCGTCTTGGCTGCGGCGATAAACACCTGCAAGTTGCGCAGCACCACCTCTTGGCCCACATACTCGCCAAAATGGCGCGGACGCAGCGCGCGGTCGCTGTTCGGCTCAACGGGCAGCGGAGTCAAGGGATCGTCAGGTTGACGCTGGTCCATGCGGGTCGTCTCGCGGGGCAGGGCAAGCTGCCGAAGCTTGGTAAATTACGGAGAAATCGTCGGCCGCCGCAGCACCGCCAAGGCCGCGCGCAGGGCCTGCTCAAGCGGCACTTGCGGCTGATCGGCCAGCACCTGTTGCGCCACGGTCTCCGCCGCCTGCGGGCGGTAGCCCAGGTTCAAAAGGGCCGAAATCAGGTCAGTTTGTAGCGGATGGTCGCCCGGCAGCGGCAGTTTGTTCGGCGCGCCCGTGGCACTGACCATGCTTGGCATGCGGTCGCGCAGCTTCACGATAATCGTCTCGGCCGTCTTCTTGCCGATGCCTTTGGCCCGCGTCAAATCCGTCACGCGACCCGCCACGATCGCCGCCCCCAGCTGCGCCGGCTCCATGGCCGACAGCATCGCCAGCGCCGCCTTGGGGCCCACACCCGGCACACTAAGTAGGATTCGAAACAGCTCGCGCGCCGCCGCGGTGGCAAAACCATACAGCAAAATCGCGTCTTCGCGCACTTCGGTGTGGACCAGCAGCTCGGCATCGTGGCCGCGTTGGTGGCGCAGTCGATCGGGCTCCGCGACGTAGACCAAGTAGCCTACGCCCTGCACATCGATGACCACCGCATCGTCTTCGACCGCCTGGCAAACGCCGCGCAGGTATGCGATCACCGCGCCCTCCCTTTCGATTTTGCGGCCAAAACCGCTTGCATATACAGTGTATTGGCAGCTGTCGGCCCGGCCGCGGCCGCCGCATGGGTCGCCGTCGCCACGCGATTGGGCTGCGACGCCAGGGCAAACCCCGCCTCGCGCGCGTGCGTGATCGCCACTGCCAGCGCATCGGCCTCGTCTTCTGCGGGCAGCGTCGGCAAGCTCAGCAGGGTCTGAATCATGTGCTGTACTTGGCTTTTTTCGGCCCGCCCCGAGCCCACCAGCGTGCGCTTGACCGTCGCCGGCGCGTATTCGTAGACCGGCAGACCCCGCGCCGCGGCCAGCGCGATCGGAATGCCGCGCGCCTGCCCCAGCACCAGCGCCGTATGCGGGTTGTCGCGCACAAATGCCGCCTCGATCGCTAAGACATCAAACGGAAATTGCTCGAGCAGCTTGGTACATCCCACCAGCAGCGCCGCCAGCCGCTCGGGCAGCGCCGCGCGGGCATTGAGCCGCAGCGTACCCGAGTCGATCCGCTGCAGTACCGGGCCTTGGCAGGTGAGCGCCGCCCAGCCCATCTTTTGCGAGCCGGGGTCGATCCCCAGAATCCGCAAGCTGTTTTTGGGTTGGGTTGCGTCCACGATCACTCCTAGGACCGCAGCCTACAACGCCGCCGGCTGGCGCGCCAACTTCGCACCTTGGTGCGGCAAAAACACCTGCGCCCCGACCGGCTTGCCCGCGAGCAGCCCGACGCCGAGGCGCAGTGCGCGTTTGCAAACGACTAAGGGCAGGTGGCGCCGTCGGCGATCCACTTCAAAAGCTTGGCCTTTTCGTCGGCCGTAATCGTGGTCGGCTTCTTGGGCATCAGGCCCGACGAGATGTAGCTTTTTACCTTGCTGTAGCCCTTGGTCGACGAGCAGCTGGTGGCGTCGAAGTACTTGCTATCGGTGGCGTTGTGGCAGCCGGAAGCCGCGCACGCCGTTTGGAAGATGCCTTTGACATCGGCCCAGGTCGAACCGGTTGCCGCGGTGTCCGTGCCGGTAGCGGTATCGCTGCCCGTTGCGGTGTCGCTGCCCGTGCTGGTGTCGCTGCCGGTCGCAGTGTCGCTGCCCGTGCTGGTGTCGCTGCCCGTGCTGGTGTCGCTGCCGACGCTCGTGTCGGTGGTGCTGTTGGTGCTGGTCGACGACGCGGTGCCCGAGTCACAAGCCGACAGGCCCATGGCCAAGCCCAAGGCAACAAAGACGGTCAAGATGCGCATGAAATTCCTTTGTGGTACGGCAAAGTGAGCCGCAATGGAGGTGGGGCGAAGGTGGCGCCGGTGGCGTACGCAGAGCCAGCGGCGGCCAGTGCACGAAGTACGTCGCGCCTAGCGGAAACTATGCTACGGATTGAGTCACAGATTTGCAAATCTGAGCCGTCGCTCACGCAGTTGGCGGAGGCGCCGAGGGTTTGGGCGCGGCCACATCGATTAGCGCGGTGTCGGCCCGCAAGCGCATGCTGGGTCGCGCCCGCCAGTTGCTCCAGCCCGCGTCAACAGTGCGCCGCCGCGTCATGGTCCAGTCCGAGGCCAGCCGCAGAGCACCGCCGGTACCCGTATCGACCAGGCCCTCGATCCGCGTATCGACGGCCATCCCCGCGAAACCAGGCCGCTGGCTAACCGCGGGGCTCAGCTCGAGCTGCACCGTAGCATCGCGCATGTCGGCGTCGCCAAGATTCCAATACAGACCGGATGCCAACCACTTACCACCCCGCTCGGCCAGCAGCGGCTGCTGAATTACCGGGCACAGCGCGCGCGCTTGCGGCCAGTCGGGGAAGCGACCGTTCTCTTGGACCGAGATCTTGCAGAAGCCCGGCACCTCGGCCGTCCAACTGCTAGTAGGTGCGCTGAAGATCGGGGCTTCGGGGCCGCTGGGCAGGCCCATCCAGCGCGCACCCAAGCGCGGCCGCCAACCGCGATCGCACCACCAGCGAATGGTATGGCTAAAGATGCCAAGATCTTCGCGGCCATCCATCGTTACGCCCGGTACAAAAATGCCGACCACGTTGGCCCGCATCATCGCCATCGGCAAGAACGACAGCGCGACTTGGTACCCCTTGGCCACCATGCACATCACCGGATGACTGCCCTCGCGCCCCGGACCGCGTGCCGCCAGCGACAGCCCGGGTGGTAGCCACTGGGCCACCTGTTCCGCATCCAAAAAGGCCACCACAACGGTGGTATCAAAATGGCCGAGAACATGGCCGAATCCTGGCTCGCGCAGATTGGTCGCCATCGCGTCGCTCCGTCAGGGTTCGTACAAAAGATGGCGAGCGCGCACACTGCCAAACGCCGTCAGGCCATCTTGCCACGAGGCTTCGATACTCTGCCAGTCGCGCCCAGCACGCAGCAACTCAAGCACTTGGTCATTGCCCCACACCCGGCCAAACCGGTGCGGATCCGCGATCTTGAGCTGACTGCCGAACTGCTTTTGCAGCGTCGTCAGGATCAGCAACGCCGCCCGCAGGGGGCGAAAGTCCTTAGAACTCTTAAGGTGTAGCTGCACGCCGTGCACGGTCTTGCCGTCGTACTGGCCATGCCAAGGCAGCCATGTCATCGGGCGAAAGTGCAGATTGCGCAGGCCGTCGATATTTTTCGCCTGTTCATTCAGGCTGTTGGCAAAGGTCTCGGGGTCGATCCACGGCGCGCCGATGAGCTCGAATGGCATGGCGTTGCCACCGCCCTCGTTGCAATTGGGCCCGGAACCACACACCATTCCTGTCGCAACATACAGTATCGCATTCAGAGACTTGGGTATGCCCGGCGACGGGGGCACCCAGGTCAGGCCGGTGTCGTCCCACAGCATGCTGCGGTGCCAGCCCTTCATCTTCACCACTTCGAGCCTGCAGCCGATCTTGAGCTCTTTGTTATAGAAGTCAGCCACTTCACCAATCGTCATACCGTGGGTCACCGGAAACGGCCCCCAACCAATCAGCGACTTGTACTTGGGTTCACGCATCGGCCCCTCGACCGTCAGGCCGCCGTGGGGATTGGGTCGATCTAGGACAATCACCGTTACATTCGCGGTCTTGGCGGCGTACATCAGCTTGCCGAGGGTCGACACGAAGGTATAGGTCCGCGAGCCGATGTCTTGGATGTCGAAAATCACCGCGTCGACGTTCTTTAGGCTCTCTTGACTGGGCGCGCCCTGGCCACCGAACAGGCCCTCGATGGGCAGACCGGTGCTCGGTTCGATGCCCGGATGATTGCTGGTACCGTTGGCGGTCGCGCCGGCCAGACCGTGCTCAGGAGCGTATAATTGCACCAGTTTTACGCGCTTGTCGCTGCGCAGCCGCTCGAGCGTGGTTACCAGTTGGCCATCGACGGCCGACGGATTTGTGAGTAACCCCAGGCGCTTGCCCTGGACCAGCTCGATGCGGTCGCTCAGCAGCACGTCGATGCCGAGCGTGACTTTGGCGGGCTCGTCCGCCCCAGCCGGCGCGACCAGGAGCCATAGCGCGGCGAATGCAATTACGAATAGGCGATGCGGATGACGTAGAAACACTTGACTCCACTTGGGGTTTGCACCCGGACTTCGTCGTCTTTGCGCTTGCCGAGCAGGGCAGCGCCCACTGGCGAGCGGTGGCTAATGTGCCCAACCGACAGGTCGACCTCGTCTTCGCCCACCACCGTCCAGGTGCGTTGGTTGCCGTCGTCGTCTTCGGCGGTCACGGTGGCGCCAAAATAAACCTGATCGGCATGGGCGACCTGCCGCGGATCGACCACTTGCGCACGATCCAGGCGCTGATCCAAGAACCGCAGCCGCCGATCAATCTCGCGTAGGCGGCGCTTTCCGTAGATATACTCGGCATTTTCGGAGCGATCGCCCATCGCCGCCGCTTCGGCCACTTCGCTGACCACCCGGGGACGCTCGACCTTGCGCAGCTGATCGCGCTCGGCGAGCATCTGGGCAAAACCGCTTGGCGTCATGTAGTTCGGACCTGTCGGCCGCGGCTTGTCGTCGTCGTCGTCTAGGTCGGTCACTGGGCTCATGGCTGCGCTGACCCGCACCCGCGGGGGCTGCCAAGTATGGGGGGATAGAAGACAATTGTCGAGAGTGCGGCCAAGCTCGCCGCAGTGGTGGCGTTGCCGCGCCGTTCCAAGCACAATCGGCCGCGTCAGGCGCCGACTGGGGCGCGGGCGCGGTAGGCGATGCGACGTTGGGGCTGGATTGCGTTGGGTCTGCTGGTGGTGGCGACGATTGCCGCGCTGGTGTGGTCGCTGACGTCGGACCCCGAGCGGCCGGCCGCCCTAGTCGATGAACCGGAGCAAGAACAAGCAGTTAGCAAGCCAAAGCCGCTGCAGCCAAAGCCGCCTGCGCCCGCCCCGCCGCCGCCTGTGGCCCGCCCGCAAGCGCCGCCGCGACCGTTTGCGCCGCCTGCCGACCCCAATCCCTTGCGTCTGGTACACGGCAGCGTTGTGACTCCCGACGGCCAGCCCGCGCCCTTCGCCCAAATTGTGACGGCGGACACGCAGCAGCGGGTGGTGTCGGTCAGCGACGCCTTGGGGCAGTTCGATGTGGCCAGCGACGTCGGCCCAGTGGTGGCAAGTCACGAGAACTTTGGACCTTCGGACCCTAGTACCCCGCAGCATACCGGCCACTGGCTGCTCGCGCTGCATCCTGGTGGCAAGCTGGTGGGGCGCGTAGTCGATACGCAGGGGCACGGAGTGGCGCAAACGCGGGTGATCGTCACGCAATTTAGGCCCGAGCCGGGATCGCCGCCGGCCCACAAGCGGCCGGACCTGCAGGTGACCGATGCCGAGGGGCGCTTCGAGTTCGCGTCCGTCAAGCCGGGGACCTATGACTTGCGGGCCGAGCTGGCGGGGCGAGTGCCGGGAACATCCAATGGTATTAGCGTGCTCCGAGGTGGTCGCGCCGATGTGGTGATTACTTTGCCGCTGGGGGCCAGTGTGCGCGGGCGGGTGACGTCGCGGCAAAATGGCCAGCCGGTGGCCAATGCCCAGGTGCTGTCGGCTGACCCGCAGGCGAGTGGGCCGGGTGCGACGGCAACTACCGATGCAGATGGACGTTTTGAGATTAAGGGCGTGGCGCCGGGGCGCGTGTCGCTGCGGGTGGCGCACCCCGAGTACCGTGCCGAGCTCGTCAGTGGCATCGAGGTGGCGGACGGCGCGGCGGCTCAGCGCGACGTGACGCTGGTGGTCAAGCAACCCGGTGAACACTTTGCATTTCAGGGTATTGGCGCCAGCCTGCGCCGCGACGGCGATGCGATCGTGGTCGGCAGCTTGATGGATGACTCGCCAGCGGGTCGCGCCGGGCTTGTGGTGGGCGATCGCATCGTCGCGGTCGATCGCGGTGGCGTCGAGGGGATGCAACTTCCTCAAATTGTTGAGCGAATTCGCGGAGAAGCCGGTTCGGCGGTGCTGATTGAAGTCGACCGCCCAGGCCAGGGTCGCATTACCATCCAGGTGCAGCGCGGCGAAGTGGTCGTCAAAGATCCGCAGTAGTTTTGCGTAGCTACCCAGCGAGTTGAGTTAGCCGCCCAGCGCGCGATCGATCGCATTGCGGTCAAAGCCCGAAATCAGGTGGCCGCGCACCCACAGAATGGGCACACCCTGCAAGCGATCCGCCGGCACGCCCGACTTCTGCGCCCGGGTCAACATGTCTTGACGGGCGCCCGGATCGCGCTCCAAGTCCTTCTCAACAAACGGAATATGCTTGAGTGTCAGGTACTCAGCCGCCTTCTTGCAGTAGCCGCACCACTGCGTGCGGTAGATAATGACGTCGCGGTCGGCCACGGCAGCCGCCGCAGGCTTGGGCGCAGAATCGGCAGGCGCTGCGGGTACTTCAACCTTGGCCACGGGCGCCGGGGCGTGCTGAGCCTCGATTTCTTGGCGTGCCACTGCTCGCACGGCGTACTTGCCACCCTGGGCTTGGCTTAGGTCTGCCACAAACACCCACGGCCCCTGCAAGGCTGGATCTTCATACGCCACAAGCACTTGCCCGCGCGCACCCTCGGGCACCTCGGCGGGTGTCTTCGCCGCAATCAGCTCGCCCGAAGCGGGTGAAAAATAGCGCAAGATCCACGGTCCGGCGGCATCGGTTACGGCCGGCGGCTGTGGTATGGCGGCAGGGGCCACTTGCGCCGGCTCGTCGTCGGGCGTCTTGGTGCAGCCGGCGGCGGCCACACTACCCAGGCAAATTGCCACGCGAATCACAAGAAGGGCTGTACTCATGGTCCCTTTGTAGCGAGCTTGCGGGTCGCCAGCAGGTTGTCGACTTCGTAGCGCAGGTGGGGCGCGCGTTCGCTCACCAAAAGCTCAAGCGCGGCTATTACTTGCGCCTCGCCCGCCCAGGGCTGACAGGCCCGCAGCGCTGCCAACTCAACGACCGGGCTACGGTCTGCCAGTGCCCCCAGGATAAGCCCTTTAGCTTCATCAGCTTGCGGCGTGTTGGCGTAGCCTTGCAGCCCGCGCACCGCCTCGGCCCGCAACAGCTCGGTGCCCTGCGACAGGTCTTCGGTTAGGCCGGGCAGGGCACTCGCTTCGCCCAGCGTACCTAGCTCGACTCGCGCGGTCGCCGCTACCTGTAACTCACTGTCGCTCAAGGCTAAACGTAGGCTTAGGCGCTCAGTTCCCGCTTGCGTCAAGTGGGCGCGACCTAACGCACCCAGTGCTTCTAACACAGCCACGCGCGTGGCGATTCCCGCTGTGGGCGAGTCGCACACGGGCCGCAAACGCAGCAATGCCGCCTGCTGCACCGCCGCGGGCGAATGGGCCAAGCGATCGACCAGTGCCCGCCGCACCGCCCGGCTATCGGTCGTAAGTAGGCCAAAACAAGTGCCCATCGAGCAGGCGCCGCGCTGGCCACCGCCCGCACAATCGCCATCGCTTTGGCAAAGGCGCGTGGGCCCCAGACCATCGACTAGTGCTAGTACGGCTTGCGCGGCATCGACCGGAGCCTCGGCAGGTGGGGGGGTGCTGCAGCCGCAAAGCCAGGTAAGTACAGCGAAGAACACGGCCTGCGGCAGTCGCACCATCTAGCCACCCAACAGGGTCAGAGCCGCCGCAATGCGCAGTCGCTCGTCGGGCTCGTCTAGGAATTTATTCAGCAGTTCAGGCACTTCTTTGTCACCCTTCAGCTTGCTCAGCATCCGAATCGCCGCCACCCGCGCCCGCGTGCCCGACTGCAGCGCCGTCGACTTGACCGCCACTGCCACCTTGGCCTTGTCCATGTCGAGCAACTGGCGAAGTAGGCGAATCTTCAGGTCTTCGTCGTCCGTCGTGTCAAGGAGCTTGAACAGGATGCGCTGCTCGGCTTCGGGCAAAAGGTGTAGCGCGATCAGGGCCTCTTCGCGCACCAGCACTGCATTGTCGTCGCGGCCCGCGTCGCTCAGCGCCATCTCTAAGAAACCTTCCATCGTTTTATTGAGTTCGCGCGTCAACTCGAGGACCACACCGCGCGGCAGCCAGCGCAGCGAGCGCTTCCACACATCGGCGGCCTTGGCCACATCGCTCAGGATAAAGCCGCGCACCGCTTCGGCGCGAATATGAATTTCATTATCATTCAAGGCGTTCTGCAGGCCACCGCGCACCGTCGCATCGCCCGAGTCGGCTAGCGCCCGCACCACGATGCGCCGCACTACGGGGTCGCGCTCGCGGGTAAAGAATACGAGCGCTTGGTAGGCGTCCTTGTGCTTAATCCCCGACAAAGCCTTGATCAATTCGAGCCGCACCCGCTCGTCGCGTTCCGCCTCCATCGCTTCTTTGAGAGGGGCGACCGAGATGGGGCTCGAGATATGCGCCAGCACCCGCGCCGCCGCCACGCGCACGCCGGGGATACCGTCGACCAGGTACTTGTGCATCTCGCCGATACGGCCCGCGCCGCCCACCCAGCCCAGATAAAACACGCCGGTAGCGCGCACATCCACGTCGGTCGAGTCGGCCAGCGTCTGCGCTTCGCGTTGCATCGAGCGATCGCCCGAACGGGCCAAAATCTCATAGACTTGGAAAAGCACGTCGGGATTCGGTCCCTGCGCCAGAATCGGCTTGAGGCCCGCCGCGTCGTCTTTGTCGGCAATGCGCCGGTAGGCCGACAGGGCTTCGAGCTGCGCCTTGTCTTTGCTGCGAACAGCCAGTGCAATCAGAGCCTTGCCTACTGTGCGATCGCCGTGCAGCGCGCGGACCATCACGATCCGATCGAGCACCGCCGCGTCTTTGCTTTTGGCGAAAGCCAGATACGGCACGCCCAAGTGCTCGTCCGACGAGGTCGCCATATCGAGCAGCAGCTTGGTCACCGTGTCGTTCGCCGCCTGGGCTTTTGCAATCGCTTCAAGTGTCTTGCCCTGCAGCACCGGGTCGAGCTTCTTGATCGCCTTTTGCGCCGCACCGCTGACCAGCGCCTCTTTGCTGCCCAGGGCCGCCACAAGAAATGGCGTCAGCAGCGCACGATTGCGCGTGAGCATACTCGCCACGATTTTGTCGTGCTGATCGTGCTCCTTGTCAGCCAGCACTTCGAGCAGGATGGCCACACCGTCTTTCTCGGGCAGCTCGTCGATGATCGGCAGCACCTCGAGTGGCGACAGCACCGGCATGGTCAACGCGTCGTGAAGTACCTTGCGCCACATGGGGTTGCCGGTGGCGTGCAGCGCAAAGGCCACGCCGGAGCGCACCACCCATTGCGGGTCGGTCGTGCCATCTTCTAGCGTCTTCTTCAGGTCTTTATTGCCCTTGTCGAAGACCAGGCCGCGAAATGCCATGCCGCGCGCGGTAAAGTCGGCCGACTTCAGGCCGCTGCGCACCACGTTGAGCGCGTTGTCTTTGGGCGTGAGCTTGCTCGCAGCGGGGGCGGCGTAGGCGACGGCGGGCAGTACGCTCACCGCGCCGGCCAGTCCTAGGCAAATGGGGGCCAAGCGGCTTGTAATTCGTGCAAAAGTCGGGCGCATCGCAGTTCCTTGGGCCGCCAGTGCGGCGCGCTAGAATCCGCCGGTTGCGGGCGGCGTGTCAACCGAGCCCAAAACGCGCCATGCAGAGCAATGCACCATCGTTCTACTGGCTGAAATTAAAGCTAAGTTAGTTCTTCTTGACGAGCAGCCGCTCGACCTCGGCGATGGCCTCTTGCTCCGCCCGCAGCCGCTGCGCCTCGTCGCGCAGGTCGGCAGCGCTGCTCAGGTACTCGCCAAAGTCTTGCCGGCCGCGCAGCAGATCGAATTGCGCTTGGGCGTCGTGCACGATGCCGGTTGCGGCAAAAGCCTCGGCAGGCCCAGGGGAATTCGCCGCCAAGGCCAGCGCCTGGCGCACCAACAGCGCTTGCCGCAGCTGCCCACACGCCTGCAAAAGCCGCTTGGCATGGGTCAAGACATGGGCGCCGCGCTCTGTGTTCGCTTCGTCGCGGGTTTGCCACGCTTCGACCCAACCGTGTAGCTGGTTCGCGGCGCGCTCGACCCGTGAATGCTCAATATCAGCATACCGATCATCCAGTTTGCGCCAAACCGCCAGCGCTGGCTGCAGCTGGTTTTGCCACTTCGCCACCTGGGCGCGCCATACCTCGACCTCGAGTCGCGCCCGTTGCCGCTCGGTCGCCTCTTGCGCCACCTGCAAGGTCGCCAGCACGGCGCTGCGCTCGGTCGCCGCAAGGCCCGTCTCGACCCGCACCCCCAGCTGAGCCATGCGCTCTGCCGACTGTTCGAGCTCGCGGATGTGCGCCTGCAGTCCATGCAAAACCTGCAGCGGCGTATGCGGCAAGTGCCCGTCGAAGCGCGCCGCCGCCCACTGCGCCAGCCGGGTTCGCCCCAGCGCCACTCCGGCCACCACGGCGATCGCGCCCCCGACCAGACCACCCGCAGACGCCGCTAGCCAGGCCTTCAGCGGCCGGCCCGCCAGCGCTGCGAGCGCTCCACCCACCAGTGCGCCCTGCAACATCCCCTGGCCACTGCGAATTGCCCAGCCAATCAGGCCGCCCGCCAGCGCTGCCGCCGGCACCGCCAGCCAGGCCAGCACGGTCGACCACACCGGCAGCTGCCACGCGGTCGACAGCAGCGAACCCAGCACAGCGCCTAGCCAAAGCCCGCTTAGGCCGCCCACCCATGCACCCAGTTCGCTCCAGGTTGTGTACTTGGCGCGCGCCTGCCGCCAGGCCGACAGGGGGCCACTCAAACCGCATTGCGGGCAGTGGCGGGCGCGGCGGTCGACAAAAGCGCCGCACGCGCGGCACGTGCCAAACGCCTCGTGCACCAAGTCGCGACCATATCGGCGCTCAGTCATGGGTAACTATGGGCCCCGCAAGCGGTTATTGTTCGTTACGGCTACGAGCGCGGCCGCTACGCCAATCTGCAGCAGCAGGCGCAAGCCCCACGTGTGCATGTGCAGCAGCCCCGCCAGCGCGCCGCCCGCCATCGAGCCGACCACGCCATACGCGATGGTGCGCACTAGGCCAATCTCGCGGTGGCCAGGCATCGCGAGGCGCGCCAAAAAGCCGATGACGAGACCGGTGATGACGGCCGACACCAACTTCATGATCGCACCCATCATTACGCCGGCGATGAGGAGGCCGAGCACCACCAGTAAAAGCAAACCAAGTTCCATGCTTACCTCATTCGGTGCCAAAGCCCAGCTCGTACCAATGGCCGCGATCGGCTGGGCCGCGACAGGCCCACATGCGCCGCGTTGCCGGCTCGCACACCACCACGCTGTTCGTGGCCGTGCCCTGACCATCTTCGGGCAAGCGATTGATGCTGTCGACACCATCGCTGCGATCAGCAAAAAGCCGTTTCAGCGAAGCTAGATCGTGGCCATGACTGCGCTCGACCTGCTGCCGCAGCCGCTGCAGACGCGCCCGGCTCGACGGCGATGGCGCCTCGACCTCGTGGTGGGCGTGCGCTTCGATCAGGCAATGATTGGTGCGTACTAGCGGATGATCGCTTGGAGTACGGCGGGTTACGCTCCATGCCGTCGTCTCCCAATCGGCGAGCTGCTGGCCATCGGCGAGCCAGTACGTGTGAGCGGCGGCGCGCGGCGCGGTGCTGCAAGCGTCGGCGGCATTGGTAAAGTTATCAAGCGATAACATGCGATGCAGAATGCCCATATAGCCCACGCCGGGCCGCGAGCCCTGGGTCTTGATGTTGGTTGTGCCCACGGCTATGCCACTGGAATTCATACCAACGAGCGACAAGCAGCCGGTGCACGTAACCGACCATGTCGCCGGCCCGCGGCTGGGGATGCGCTGAATTGCTACGACGTACTCGAGGTCTTGCGGGTTCAAATCCCAAGTCTGCGCAACCAGTTGCTGGCCGTCTGCCGTCCATGCGCCCGGCAGCAGCACGGTCGAGCAGCCCTCGGCGTCTGCGGGCAGACCGTGCGGCACCCGCCCCGCATAGGCCAGGGCGTCGCGCATGTCGGTCATATTGGCGGCGGCATACAACTCGGCCGCATCGACGCCAGCAGCGCGGGCAATTGCGCAGTGTTCTTGGTGCCCTTCGGGGTGCCAGCCAGCATGGATAGCCAGGCTCTGCCGCGCGATATCGACCAGCGGCGCGAGCGAGCGATGGCCCAGCGCCGTCAAAAATTCGGCGGTCGCCTCAAAGCGCATGGCCACGAAGGCGTTGATTTGCGAGCGCAAAGCCTCGCCGTGCTGCTCGCCCAACTGCTGCGGGGTGCCGCGCACCGTCAGTGTCTGCAATTCGTAGATACTCATGGTTCCTATTAATGCATCGAAAACAGCGACAACTTGCTAGATTTTAGGCGGAAACGGCGGCTCGAGCGGGGGTCGATTCCAGCGCGCCCGCAACCGGTCGATGGTGGTGCGCAGCTTGGGCTTGGCCAATAGGCGCCTCTCAAGCTTCTGTTTTCCGGGTACATCCAGCAGCAGCAGCGCCGCCGCCAGCGTCAGCAGGCCCTGGCCTGGCACGCCGGGCAAGCTCATCACGAGCCCCAGCGCGAGCAGAATCAAGCCGAGTAAATTCCAAAGGATACGCTGTGCGAGCGGCAGCGGATGCGGCGGTTTGTCATCGACAAAGTAGTCGGCGGGCAAGTGCACGAACGCGGCCGTGACCGCCACCACGCTGACCACCGTGCTGATCCCCGCCACCAGCGGCCAGATCCACAACGGCGCGGCGCGCACGCTCTGCAAAACATCGTCCATGATCAGCTAGTTGCCAACCGGCACGGTGGGGATGATGAACAGCGCCTGCTGGGTCGCCGGCTTGCTCTGACTGTCGCTCACTTGGGCAGCAAAGAAGAATCCTTTCAGCGTGATCTGGCTGAGCGGCACCTTCAGTTCAAAGACCAAGCTGGCATCGCTTACGGCGCCGCCGAGTGTGCCGTCTTTGGCTAGCGTCAGGCCGGTGGGAATGCCCGACTTGGGTAAGAAGTTCTTGACAATACTGGGCAAAGGCGTCTCGCTCCAGCTGTATGGCTTCTTGCCCCCCTTGGCCTCTAGCTTGGCGCTATAGGGCACCGGCACCTTGTCGACCACGATGATCAGCGGCAACACAATGATCTTGGTGATGATTAGGTTGAGTTCTTGCGCGCCCACAATCTGCAGCGGCGCCAGCTTGATCGGCAGCAGCAACTCTTTTTGCGCAGTCAGCGGTGGGCTGCCGTTGTCGAAGACCTTGACCGTAAAGGTAAAGTCGCCGTCTTCGCTGGGGGGGCCGGTGATGGCGCCGTCGCTGCCCAAGCCGAGCCCTTTGGGTAGCTTGCCGCCGGCGATTCCCCAGTAATATGGCGCTACTCCGCCCTGTGCCGCCAGCTGGCTGGTGTAGGCTTCGCCCTCTGTGGCGGGGTTCAGCGGCGATGTGCTGGTGATCACAAGCCCGCCCGCCTTTACCTCGAGCAGCAATATCTGGCTGGCAGTTTTTCCAGCAGAATCATGGAGTTCGACTTGAAAACTGAAGCTGCCGTTGCCTGTGGCCGCGCCCGAAAACGCTCCCGAGTCGGCGAGCACGATGCCGGCCGGTAGGGCCCCTTGGCTCACCTTCCAGCCGTAGGGAGGCACTCCGCCTTTCCCTTGCAATTGTGCGGTGTAAGCCTGGCTGACCAGCGCATCGGGCAGCGTCTTGGTAACAACTTCGAGCGGCGCGACTTGGCATTGGCCGCCGACGCAGGCCTGGCCGTCGGGGCAGGGGTGGTCGGCTGCGCAGGCTGCGCACAGGCCCTCGCTGCAAATAGTGCCGGTGCTACAAGGCTGTTTTACAAAGCCATTACCCTGGTCGTCGCAGACCCAGCGGTCGCCGCCCTGGCAGCCCGCAAAGCCCGGTGGGCAGCCTGCCACGACTTCGCCGCTGGGTGCCGCGCCGTCAAAACTGGCTTTGGTGTCGGCGGCCGCGCTGGCTCCCGACTCCACCAAGCCGTCGCCGCACGCGCACGCCAGCCAAACGGTTAGAAGCCACAATATATACAGGATTTTATGGGGCATGGCGGTGTGCTCGGCGCGCGATCGTCGGCCGGTCCTCGCCCGGCAAACTACCCCTGTCGCTGCCCGCCTGCAACCGCTTTGCGCAAGCGGGCCGCTAGCTGCGCACCACCAGCTTCATCAGCTCGGCGCGCGTGGCGGCGTCGTCGCGAAAAGCACCGAACATAGCCGAGGTTACGGTAACTGCGTTGGGCTTCTTCACCCCGCGCATCACCATGCACATGTGGGTCGCCTCAATGACCACGCCTACTCCGGCCGGCTGCAACCCTTCTTGCAGCGCCTGAGCAATCTGAGTTGTCATGCGCTCTTGCACCTGCAGGCGCCGGGCAAACACATCGACTACCCGCGCCAACTTGCTCAGGCCCACCACCCGACCGCGCGGCAAATAGGCCACGTGCGCGCGCCCCATGAACGGCAACATGTGGTGTTCGCACAGGCTGGCGAAGTCAATGTCGCGCACCAGCACGATCTCTTCGTTGTCGACCTCGAACAGGGCCGAGCGCAGAATCGCCAACGGATCCTCGTGGTAGCCGGCGGTCAGATCGCGCAGCGCCTTGCTCACCCGTTGTGGCGTCTTGATCAAGCCTTCGCGGTCCGGATTCTCGCCAAGATCCGACAGAATTTCACGAATACGCTGTTCCACTTTCGCTTCCTTTGCTGTCGTGGTCGCCCTTTGCCGCCCTTACACCGGCGCCGGAACCGATTCGACAATCTGATGCAGCACCGACTCGACTGCGGTGCGCTCGCCAGCTTGCCCGGCCAGCCCCGCCAGCACCACCCGGTGATTGGCAACTGGCACGAACAACTGTTGGATGTCGTCGGGCGTCGCAAAGGTGCGCCCCTTGACCAGCGCCCGCGCTTGCACCGCTCGGTACAGGCCAATCGCGGCGCGGGTCGAGAGACCAAGCTCTAAAGCCTTGTGATCTCGAGTTGCTTGCACCAGTGCGTGCAGGTACGCCAACACTTCGGGGGCCACGTGCACCGCCTCGGCGCTGGCGATCAAGTGCTCGACGATGGCGGAGTTTGCTGCGGGCTCCGGCAGCTGACTGGGGGCGCCATGGCGAGCAATCAGCGCCATCTCGGCATCGGCCGCGAGGTATCCCACCGAGGTGCGCACCAAGAACCGGTCGAGCTGTGACTCGGGAAGGGGGAAAGTGCCATGAAATTCCCGCGGATTTTGCGTCGCCAGCACCAAGTGCGGCTGCGGCAGGTTGTGCGTCGTGCCGTCGATCGTCGCCCGCCCTTCGGCCATCGCTTCGAGCAGCGCCGACTGGGTGCGCGGCGTAGTGCGGTTGATCTCGTCGGCCAGCAGTACATGGCAGAACACGGGGCCGGGCTTGAACTCGAACTTCCTAGATTCTTGGTCGTAAATGCCCACGCCCACGATGTCGGCTGGCAGCAGATCCGAGGCGAACTGGATGCGGTTGTGCGTCAAACCCAGCACATGCGCAAACGTGCGGGCCAGCGTGGTCTTGCCTACGCCCGGCACATCCTCGAACAGCACATGACCGCGGGCAAGCACAGCGATCATCACGAGTTCGACGACATCCCGCTTGCCCACGAACACTTGCTCGACCGCTGCGATGATCTGCTGGCAGCGCGCCTCGGGCCGTTCGCCCGTCGCGTCTTGGTTGCTCATATTCACCTGCTCTTTAATGGGGTTGCGTGGCTAGGGCGTCTTGGTTTCAGGGGTGGCGCAGCGGGCCTGGGCGGCGCGGATCTGGGCCGTGGCGTCTGCGCCGACTTTGGCGGCCTCAGGGCCCAGGCGCTCTAGGCCATCGTCCTTTAGTTCCTTTGTAATTTCAGACTGTACAGCATCCGCGTCTTTGCGATTGCGGCACAGCGCGTCGGCTAGGTTCGCCACCACGACTGCCCGCAGCAGCAGGCCCTCGACTCGCGCGCGCACATCGGCCGTCGCCTGACTGCCCAAGCGATCACGGCCTTTGCGTGCCTCGGTCTGGGCGCGGCGCGGCTGGCCGTTGTCGAGCGAAACTTCGGCAAGACTCACATAGGCTTGTACGGCCTGTGGCTGGAGCCGTAGCGCCGTCTCGAGCGCCGCGATCGCCCCTACTAGGTCCTTGTCGCGGTGGCGAGCGATGCCCAAAGCCGTCCAAACCACGCCACTATCTGGCGCGACTTGCGACGCGTGGCGCAGCACCTGCACCGCCTTCTTGGTGTCGCCCAGTTCAAGCAACACAATCCCCAAGTCGCGCAGGGCGTCGCCAAATTGCGCATCGAACTTGACCGACAGCTCGAGCGAGTCGCGCGCCTTATCAAGATCGCCAGCCATCATCTGCACTTGCGCCAGCTGGAACCACGCTTGCGGATCACTCGGCGCCAGCGTGGTGGCCCGCTGAGCCTGGGCCAGCGCCTGTGGCAACCGCCCGCGCCCCAGCAGCGCCCGCGAAAACGTCACGAGAAGTGCCACGTTGTCGGGCTCGCGCTGCAGCGCCGCTTCGGCCACCGTACACGCTCCAACGACGTCGCCGCGGCTGACCATCAAGTCCGCAAGCCGCAAAGCGATCGGCCCATCGCTGGGGTTGTGCTGGAGTAGCCGTCCGTACAGCGCGATCGCCTCGTCGGCATTGCCAGCGCCGTCGTGCGCGCGCGCCAGCAGCAGAATCCACCGGGGATCTTCGCGATGCGCCTCGAACATAGGCTTGAGTCGCTCGACGGCCTGGGCGTGCTTGCCCCGCAGCAGCAGCGTCTCGATCCACTCGACCCGCGCGCGCTCGTCGCCGCCATCGGCCAATGCTTCTAATTTCGCCTCGGCTTCGGGAAGTCGCCCCCCGTCGCGATCGGCCAGGGCCTGCTCAAACGGCGTCTTGGCCGGCCCCGCCGCTTGCGGCCCCGAACATGCCGCGATCAGCACCGCGCACACCGCACTACCCGCCAAATGCTGCAAAACCTTCATTTCTTGCTCCACTTGGCTTGGTTGGCCGCCACTTGTTCACGGCTCGGCTTGGGCAAGACGACCAGCCGGCCCTCGCTGTCTATCTGCGGTTTAGCTACCTTGAATTGCTGCGGATTGCGCTCGGGCGCGGCGTTCAGTTCGCCATCGCTGTGGTACGGCATGGGCAGCTCGCGATCTTCAAAAATTGCACCCCATGGGCAAGCTGACTCGCACGCGCCGCAGTTGATGCACTCGGTCGGGTGAATGTAGGCCATCCGCGGCAGTGAATTGTCAGTAGGTTCGCGCAGTTCGTAGATGCACTCGACGGGGCACTCTTCGACGCAGCCGCGGTCGAGGCAGTCGATGCACAGCCGTGTCACAACGTAAGGCATCGCCATCACTCGGGCGCCGGTGGAGGTCGCCGGGAGGCAGGGTCGCAGAGGTTGCTACAAACAGCAAAACCCAGTGCGCAACCCGCTGAAAATGTGCTATCTGTAGGCGGCGTTTGTGCACGTGTTGGCCGGTGTGAATCTTTTTGCTGCCGCCGGCGTTCCAATCGACAGAGACCGTGTTCTCGAACCGTCTACGAAGGCTGCAGGAGTTATCGCATGTTGACCACGAGCAAACCCAATTTGGCGCCTATGGCAAGTCCGCGTAGTTCAAAACTTTCTCGGCATGTCGTCGCTGCCCTTGGCCTTTGCGGCCTGGGCGTTGCCGCTTGCGGCCCCGTTTACGTTTCGGACCGCGACGATGGCTACTATGGCCGCGGCTACGCTGCTGCTCCCGCCCCCGCCTATGGTGCGGCACCAGCGCCGGCATACGGCGGTACGCCTGCCCCTGCCCCTGCCGGCGGTGGTTATGCGGCCGGTGGCGCGGTACAGCCCGACCCGTACTTTGGCGATCTGTCGTACTACGGCGCTTGGGTGAATACCGCGGATTATGGGCGCGTGTGGGTGCCGTACGCCAATCGCAACTCGGGTTGGCGCCCGTACTATTACGGCCACTGGACCTATACCGATTACGGTTGGGCCTGGGCAAGCGACGAAAACTGGGGCGCCACTTACCACTACGGGCGCTGGAACTGGATGGCCGGCTACGGCTGGGCGTGGACGCCTGGCTACACCTGGGCCCCCGCGTGGGTGGTTTGGCGCCACGGCGGTGGCTGCGTAGGTTGGGCGCCGATGGGCTATGGCCACGCAGTGGGCGGCGAGTACGGCGGTCACGCGTCACACTGGGTGTTTGTGCATGAAGACCATTGGGTTGGCCAGCCCGTGCAACACGTGGTGGTCACGCCGGGCGAGGCGCCGGCCGTCTACAATCAGTCGGTGGTCGTGCAGAACGCCGGCAATATCCGCGGTCACGACGGCTCGAGTCAGGATTACGATCGCGGCCCCTCGCCGGATCAGGCGCAGCAGTGGACCCACACGCCGATTCGGGCGCAGCCGGTAGAAGACGTCGCCAACGCCCGCCCACGGTCGATTCCGGCCGATGCGCCGGCGCCAAACCGCGCGACGCCGCGCCAGCCCGAGGCCGGTCGCGTGCCTGATGGTGGTGCACGGCCGAGTGATGGTGGTGCACGGCCGAGTGACGGCGCAGCCCGACCGGCGGACGGTCGCGGTGGCGCGGACCCGGCCTACCAGCCGCCGTCGGCGGCCGACCGTAGGGTGCCTGCGGCTGATGGCCGGCCGGTGGCCGACCCCCAGCCTGCGGGTCGCGGTGGCACTCCAGCCCCCATTGGCGAGCCGCAGCGCGGTGGCGATGGCCGCAGTGGTGCCGCAGGCTCGGGCTACCAACCGCCGTCGGCGGCTGACCGGCGCGTGCCCGACGCGGGTCGCCCCACGACTCCGCCCCCGGCTGCGGAACCTCCCCGCCGCGACGACGGTCGGCCTGCGACGCCGCCCCCGGCCGCGGAACCGCCTCGCCGTAGCGATGGTCGGCCGGCAACGCCACCGCCGCCCGCTGTAGAGCCCCCGCGCGCCGAGCAGCGCCGCCCGGTGACCCCGCCGCCAACTACGGAACCACCCCGTGGTAGCGAAAGCCGTGGCGGCACCAGCCCGACCACGCCGCCGCCTAGCGTGCCTGCGCCGAGTCAAGAGCGCCGGCAGGCCCCGCCGATCCCGGCGCCACCGCCCGTTGAGCGCCCGGCCGCACCGTCGGCGCCACGCTATACGCCGCCGCCCGCCCGCGAGGCGCCGCCGTCGTACCAAGCGCCTGCGCGACCGTCGGCGCCGTACGCGGCCCCTCAGCGCCCATCGGCTCCGCCCCAACAGGCCCCGGCGCCGTCGCGAAACAACAACTCGAACACCCGCCGCCGTTGACCCATCTGGCCCCTGCGTGGCATTCTCCGCGCCGCCACGCAGGAGGCCGAAATGGCACAACTCATCACACTTTCTCGATATGTCCTGCAAGGCGAGCGCGCCCATGAGCAGGCCACCGGCGACTTCACGCTGCTGCTGAGCCATCTCGCCCTGGCGATGAAGGTGGTGTCGCGCGAAGTGGCCCGGGCCGGCCTGCTCGACGACGTGCTCGGCAAGACCGGTGAGACCAACGTACAGGGCGAGGCTGTGGCCAAACTCGATGTGTTGGCTAATGAAATGCTGATTTCGGTGCTGAACGACTTGCCCATGGTCGCAGCCATCGCCAGCGAAGAAGACGAGCACATTCGCCATACGAGCGCCGGACGTCTGACGGGCAAGTACTTGATTTGCTTTGATCCCCTGGACGGCAGCTCGAACATCGACGTCAATGTGACCATCGGCACCATCTTTTCGATCCGCCGCCGCGACGAGACGGGCTGCGAAGCCACCGAAGCGGACTTCTTGCGCCCCGGCTCGGAGCAGGTGGCGGCGGGCTATTGCGTATACGGCAGCTCGACCATGTTCGTCCTGACCACCGGCGATGGCGTGGTTGGCTTCACCCTTGATCCGCAAGTTGGCGAATTTATTCTAAGTCATCGCAACATGCGCATGCCTGACTTGGCGACGCACTGGTCGGCGAACGCGGGCAACAGCCGCTATTGGTTCCCGTCGACGCACCGCTACATGGGCCAGCTCAATTCGGCCGAGGGGCGGTACAAACACACCAGCCTGCGGTATGTGGGCACGCTCGTGGCCGATGTGCATCGTAACCTGCTGAAAGGTGGAGTCTTTTTCTACCCCGGCGATCGGCGATCGCCCAAGGGTAAGCTGCGCATCTTGTACGAGGCGCATCCCCTGGCGTTCATCGTGGAGCAGGCCGGGGGGATGGCAAGCGACGGCGTGCGCCGAATGCTCGATGTCGTTCCAGACGGGCTGCACGCCCGTACTCCGTTGATCATCGGCAATAATCAAGAGGTTGAGCTGTATTGCAACCTGGTGGCGGCCGATCCCGAGTTCGTCGCTCCATGAGTCTAAGCAAGCCGCCGGCGCTGACGCACCTTGATGAGCGGCAGCAGGCGCGGATGGTCGGCGTGGCTGAGAAGGCCGAAACGCACCGTGGCGCGCGGGCCCGCAGCGAAATTGCTCTGTCGCCAGAAGCCTTTGTGGCGGTGCGCGATGCAAGCGGCCCCAAGGGCGATGCCGTACAAGTGGCGCGGCTAGCCGCCATCGCCGGTGTGAAGAAGACTGCGGACTTGATCCCCCTGTGCCACCCGCTGCGCATCGCCAAGGTCGAGGTCGAGGTGCAGCTGCTGCCGGCAGAAAATCGGATTGTATTTGAGGTGTTGGTCGAGGCCTTTGACCGCACCGGCGTCGAGATGGAGGCGCTGACCGGCGCCAGCATTGCCGCGTTGGCCCTGTACGACATGATTAAGGCGGTGGATCGCGCCGCAGTGATCGGCCCCGTGCGCCTGCTCGAGAAGTGGGGCGGTCGCTCGGGGCACTCGCGTCTGCCGGTGTAGAAGCCCATGAACAAATAGGGCAATGCTTAGGATCGTGGCGCAGCGCTGGGCAGTGCTCGCGGCCAAAGTAGATGACCTGCAAGTGCAGCTTGTTCCACTGGTCGCGGGCAAACAGCCGCTTCAGATCGCGTTCGGTCTGCTCGACATTCTTGCCGGTCGTCAGACCCCAGCGCGTCGCCAGCCGATGAATGTGGGTATCGACAGGAAACGTCGGCACACCAAACGCTTGCGCCATAACAACTTGCGCGGTCTTGTTGCCGACGCCGGGTAGGGCGATCAGGGCGCTGTACTCGGCCGGCACTTGGCCACCATGGTGCGCGAGCAGCAGGCGCGACAGCTCGACGATGGCCTTGCTCTTTTGCGGCGATAGACCACAGGGGAAGATAAGTTCGCGAACTGTTTCAACAGACTGGATTGCCATGGCCGCCGGATTATCGGCCAGCGCAAAGAGCTTGGGCGTCACCTGATTGACCCGCACGTCGGTGCACTGGGCCGAAAGCAGCACCGCGATGAGCAGCGTGTAGGCATCGCGATGGTCGAGTGGCACAGGCGGCGCCGGATAGAGACGATCCAGAATAACTTGGATTTGCTCACATTTCTGGGTGTCGTTCATGCTACTCGCCCGCCGGCAGTCCGGCTTCGCTCTCGCCCAGCTTGCGATACAGGGTCCGGCGATCGATGCCCAAGATGCGGGCCGCCACAGACTTATTGCCGATCGAAAGCTCTAGAATTTTGCGAATGTACGCGCGCTCCACCTCTTCGAGGCTCATGCCCAGGGCGGCGGCGCGGTCGAGCAGCTGGCCGTCGTCGCCCACCTGTGCCACCTGCGCCAGATCTTCGAGCACAATGCTGTCGTGATCGGTCATCGCCACGGCGCGCTCGATCAGGTTGGTCAGCTCGCGCACATTGCCGGGCCACGGGTACTTCATCATCCAGCGCAGCGCCTCGGTCGAAATCCCATGTACAACGCGGCCTACCCGCAGTTGGGCGCGCTGCAGGCTCAGATCGACCAGGCCCTGCAAGTCTTCGGGCCGGTCGCGCAGGGGGGGCACATCGATGCGCACGACGTTGAGGTGGTAGTACAGCTCGGGGCGAAAACGCTGCTCTTTCAGGGCATCTTCGAGGGCAATCCGCGAGGAGGCGATCACCCGCACATCGAGCCGTTGCGCCGCAGCCTGGGCGTTCGACTCGAGCGCTTGCAGTAGGCGGGGTTGCAAATCTACTGGCAGATCCGAGACCTCTTCGAGGAATAGCGTGCCGCCCTTGGCCTGGGCCAGGAGTCCGGGGCGCTCATCGCGGTTGTTGCCGAACAACTCGAGCTCGAGCAGGGTCGACGGCAGGCCGCTGCAGCTGACCGACACAAAGGGCCCCCCGGCCCGCGAGCCAGATTCGTGAATAAATCGAGCGACATCTTGCTTGCCCGAGCCGGTCTCGCCCGTAAGCAGTACGCTCGCATCACTGCGGGCTGCCCGCCGCGCCAAGTCGACCGCGCGCCGCATCGCCGGGCTGTGGGCCACCAACATGCCGGGCGTTGCCTCGGCCATGGTAGAGCGCAACCGCACGATTTCTTTGCGCATAGCCCGCTCACGCAGGGCCCGTTCAACCGCCAGCACCAGCTGTTCGATCTGGAATGGCTTGGTCAAGAAGTCGCACGCCCCTGCCCGCACGGCCTGCACCGCCAGGTCGATCGAGCCAAAAGCCGTAATGAGCAGAACGAGTTGACTGGGCAGTTCGGTCAAAATGAGGTCGAGGAGATCGACGCCGCGCAGCTCTTGCATCTCGACATCCGACACCACCAGATCGAACGACTCGTGGTCGCGCAGGCGCTGCAAGGCCCTGAGTGGCGACGTCTCGCCCTGGGTCGGATAGCCCGCCTCTTCGAGCATTTCGACAAGGTAATCCACCACTCCAGGATCATCATCGATCACCAGGATGCGGCCGCGCGCCGTGGCGAGTTCAGGCGTTAGGAATCGATAGGTCGTGTTCATGCGACAGCTCGTTGCGAGAAGGAGAAGTGGCCACTAGGCGCGATCGCGGCCGGCACGGTAAGGAGACCGCGACCGTAGTGCCCTGGCCAACGGCAGAATTAATCGTAATTGTTCCGCGGTGCTCGGTAACAATGGACTTGACCACGGCGAGCCCGAGACCGGTGCCGCCCTCGGCCACGCGCGTCGAGAAGAAGGGGTCGAACAGCTTGCTCTGCAACTCGGGCGGAATGCCGCGACCGTTGTCGACCACTGCGATCCGTACATGTTCTTCGCCGTCCGCTTCGCCTGTACTTAGGCGCACATCCACATGGCCTCCCGTCGCCGTGGCCTGCAACGCGTTGTTGACCAAGTTCATCACCAGCTGTTGCAGTTGGTCGGCGTCGGCCGAAATCGCCGGCAGGGCCGTCTCCGCGTGCAGACCCAGGGTCACGCTGCGGCGCTTGGCCTCAAGTAGGAGCAGATCGACCACGATGCGCGCGGTGGCGAGCAGGTCAACTTCGGCCGAGTGGGCGGTCTTGCGGCGGGCATACTGCAGTAACTGCTCGACAATGCGCGCAATTCGATCGCACTGCTGCACCATGATCGGCGCCAAGCGGCGCACTTCTTCAGCGTCGCCTGCGCGGCTCTGCAGGTTGCGGGCCCGCCCCGCCAGGATCTGCAGCGGTGAGCCGATTTCGTGGGCAAGACCTGCCGAAAGCTGACCGATCGTGACCAGTTTGTCGGCCTCTTGCAGCGCTTTTTGATCACGGCGGCGCTCGTCCGCGGCCTCTTCAAGCGCAGCGCGGGCAGCGCGGAGGTCGGCTACCATTAAGTTGAATTCATTAGCAACTTGGCTGATCTCATCGCTGTGCACGGCGTCGACGCCCGAGCTGAGGTCACCCGCGCGTACCTGCCGCATGGCTGCGGCCAGACGCTTGAGCGGCCGCCCCAAGTACAGGGCGCCCAACGTGGCACTCAGCAGCCAGGTCACGGCCACAAACAGGCCGATACTCAAGCGCATACTGGCCCGTGTGGCAGCCAAGTCGCGGCGCATTTCGTCGAGAGACTGCACCAGTACCAAGAAAGCCTGCGGGTTTGGATCGCCCAGCGTCAGCGGCAGGCCGGCGACGATGTAGTGCGGATCTTCGGGATGGTCGTAGAACAGCGCTCGGTCGAGCGGCGGCGCGGCGCCCTGGCGTACCCGAGCATCGACGATGCGCACCGTTTCGCGAACCAAGTCGCTCATTTGCACGCCGGTGCTCGATAGCACAACCTTGCCTTCGCGCGACACGACCAGCACCTTGACGAGCGGATCGATCGTCTCGAGGCGATCGAGCATGGCCTGCGCTTCGTCAATCTTTTGTGCATTTAGGGTGTTGCCGGCGGCGACCTGCAAGGTGCGGCCCAATAGGCGGGTCTCGCGCTCGAGCGCCCGGCGCAGGTCGGCCTCTTCGGCGCGCACCATCCAGATGCCGTAACTGCCAAATAGGCCAAGGCCAAGTGCGGTTAATGCAAGGGCGATTCGGCTGGTGATGCGCATGCTGGGGATCCACGGTGGCAAGCCCGGCGCCCGCGAGCGCCTGTGGCAAGTTGCTACGAGTGTGGCAAAAATGCAACTGCGGGTGCAAGGATGTCACGCGTGTCGCCGGCGCGACGCTTGTGGCACGGGCGTGACGAAGCTCAGTCGACGCTAGCGCAGTCGGCGCCTACCCTTTGGCTTGCGGACTGACCGCTTTGAGCGCTGATCATGTCGAAATCCCAAGACTTTTCTAGTACTGAACTGCCGCCTGGAGTCAGCGAGCTGGACGCTGTGGTGGTGCGCAAGCTGGGCCCCGCCGACCTGGACGCCGTGGCGCGGATCGACGAGGCCGCCACCGGCGTGCCCCGGCCCGAGTTCTACCGCCGTCGCCTCGACCAGGCCCACGAGTCGAGCATCTACCTATCGCTGGCGGCCGAGCTCGACGGCATGGTGGTCGGCTTTATGATGGTCACGTTCTTTCAAGGGGAATTTGGTCGCCCCGAGGCATGGGCGTCGCTCGATGCGGTGGGCGTGCACCCCGAATACGCGGGCCGGCACGTGGGCAAGGCGCTGCTCACGCAACTTGAGATGAACCTGCGGGCGCTGCGGGTCGAGCGCTTGCGGACCGATGTCGATTGGACCGCGTTTGAGCTTCTTGGCTTTTTGGCCGCTTCGGGCTTTGCGCCGGCGCCGCGACTCGCGCTCGAAAAGAAGCTTTAGAGTCAGTCGATTACCATGTGTAGCCGGTAGCGACGCCCATCCAAGGCCAAGCGGTCTCGTTTTGCGCGGGCCCGATGCCGATGATGGGTGTCCAGCCGGCTTTCCACATCATTCCAGCGTGTTTGGGCTGCCAGCGCCAAGCGACCGTGGCGGTTTGGCCGGCCGAGTAGCCGTGCATGAGCTGGTTCCACACCCAGAGCGCGCCCACGCCAATCTCGAGCTTGCTGGGCCCGTCGCCGTACAAATAGCCAATCATCATCGGGGCTACCCAGGGGCAGGCGAGCTGATTGCTGGGCAGGCAGAGGCCGCCGAAGCGCGCGGTGACCTTGGTGTCGATGATCACTTCGAAATTGAGGCTCGAGATCACGCCGTTGCCCAAAAGCTCGTAGTAGATTGCCATGTTGGGCTGCTCAGAGCGCGGCAGATCGTCGTAGCTGGACCGCAGCTGCCCTGGCGAAGCGTTCGCCGGAGCATAGTTGAGCGGCGCAATGTACTGCGGCTGTGCCATGCAACCCGCGAGAACTGTAGCTACAATGATCATGATCAGCAGCAGCCCGCGCATGTTCGCCTATCGCTTGGCGCGCTGCATGTCGCGGCGGGCGTCGGCCTCTTTGATGGTCTGGCGCTTGTCGTGCAGCTTCTTGCCGGTGCCGATCGAGATATCGAGCTTGACGCGTGAACCCCGCCAATAGATGCGCGAAATCGCGGCAGTACAGCCCTTTTGCTCAAGGTCGCGCTGCAGCTTGGCGATCTCGTGGGTGTGCAGTAGCAGCTTGCGCTGGGCCAGCGGCTCGTGGGTAAACTGGTGCGAAAACGCGTATTCGTTAATCGTTAGGCCGAATACCAGCGCCTCGCCGCCAAGGATGCGCACGTGCGCGCCGGTTAGGACCACGCGGCCACCGCGGATGCTTTTGACCTCGCTGCCGCATAGCACGATGCCCGCCTCGAGGTGGCGCTCGACATCTAAGTCGTGGGCAAGCTTCTTGTTTTGCGCGATGATGCGGATCTCGCCGATCGCGCCTGCGCTGGGACTGTGTGCCATGACTACCCAACTGCGGACCGTGCCGAGCCGCCGTCACAGGGTAGGGCAGGCCCGCCGGTTATGCCAGCCGGGCTAGTAAAACGTTGTGCGGTAGACGGGTTGGAACAGCGAGACCCGGTGCGCGCATACCGCGTCGATGGCGCAGCGGGCGCAGTCGGGGGCGTCGACCTCGGGGCAGCGGCTGCGGGCGCCAAAAAAGAACCAGTCGATGGCGGCGATGCTGCGGCCCGAGCGGCGCGATAGCTGGCGAACTGCCTCAAAACACGGCATTCGCAAAGCGTTTTCGTCGGTCGGACTGAGCAATCGCCGCGCGGAGACCAGCCGGTCAAGCTCGGGATCGTCAATGCGCACGAGGCCGGTGCGGAAACAAGAACGCATCAGGTGGTAGTCGATGATCGGCGCGACGTCGCTTTGCTCGCTAAGCTCAATGAATTTCTCGGGTCGCTGCCCCAGTGCCACCACGAGCAGCATCGACTTCTTGCGCAGCGGGTCCTCGCGGTAACCGGGCAGGTGATCGAGTTGCTGCAGGAGCCAGCGCACCGGCCGCGGCTGCAATCGCGCTTCGGCGACCAGGGTTTCGGGCGTCCAGCCCATCTGGTGCATGTCGCGGCCGTAGTTGATCGCCAGGTTGTAGTGGGTGGCGAGCACCGGCAGCGGCGTACGGCCCAGATCGTCGCGAAAGATCGCCTCGAACGCATTGTAGCGTACGGACACGTGGCCAAGGGGCGATAAATACTCGGGATGATCGTCGAGGACGCGCCTCCATGCGGCAAAGCAGTAGTCGGAGCCCTTGAGCTGCTGACCGTTCCAGCACGCGTACGTCGAGGCGGCCCAGTTGCCGTTGTAGGGCATCCAAAAGCCGAACTGATGCTTGATCGCGGCAAAGAACCACGAGACTGCGTGCGGATCGCCGGGCTCGGGGAAGTAGGGGCCGGTAAAATCGAAGGGTTGCACGTCTTCGAGGTCGCGGATCAGGCGTGCGACGGCCTCGACCTGCTCGTCGTCGACTGTCACGCGCTTGTCGACCAGTGGGGTCCAACGCTGCGGAACCTCAGAAGGTTCTGCTGCAAGCAGCGCGTGCATGCCCGGGCCTTCGATGGTGATCGAGGCGAGTGCGGCTCCCAAGCGGGCGGCGAAGACCGGGTGCATGCCCTGGGCGAGGCCGGCGAGCATGCCGCCACAAACCGAGTCGCCAGCCCCAGTTAAGTCGACGGGGCGCGACGGGCACACCGGGATTCGCGTGCAGTGGTCGCCTTGCCACACGTCGGCGCCGTCGGCTCCACGGGTGACGACCAGGATCTGGCCGGCGCGTACCACCGGGTGTTGGCTGCCAAAAACCGTCTCGGCTTCGAATGCGTTCAAGAAGAATAGGTCGCAGAGGTCCATGAGCGCGCGCACGGCGTCGGGCGAGCGATGCACCATATAACCAAAGGTACCGGCAGAGATTTTAGCTTTGGAGCGGCCGCGAATGCGCTCGATGAACTTGACCTGCACCGATGCGTCGTGAACGGCGGCCAGGTGGATGTACTCCGCTTCGAGCAACTCGTCGGGCAAGGTCGCGGGATCCAAGCGATCTTCGAGGCCCCACACGGCGTTGACCAGCCGGGCAGAGCCGTCGTCGTCGTACACGATTTCGAAGTGGGGGATGTCTTCGAGCCGGCACGGCGGGCCGACCCAGCCAGCCTCGCGCGCCGCCAGATGGAACAGCTCGGGTAGCGGGTCGGGCCTCATGCCAAAAAAGCCAACGTCGCCGCCGGCTTTGCGTGCTGCCACCGCGGTGTAGAGCGCGCCGCCGCCGGGCGTAACCAAGGGCTGGCCGCCAGCTCGCAAGCTGTCGACCGAAGCACCCCCGATGATAAGAATTTGTGGAGCCGCTGCCATGGCGGCGTACCTTCGCATGCGCCCTTGCCCGGATGCAATCCTTGGCAAAGCACGGCACACTCGCGGCGGGCGGACAAACGCGACACCGCTGCCACGAGGTCCAGCACTTGAACCACTTGCTCGCGCTGCTGGGCGTCGGCGGCCTGTCGCTGGCCGCGATCTTCTTTCGCCTCTCGGCGGTGTCGCCTGCGACCGGAGCGTTTTTTCGCGCATTGTATTCGCTGCCTGTGTTGTTTTGGCTGGCGCGGCGGCGCAATTTGGCGCCCCAGACGCGCTGGCTGGCCCTGGCGGGTGGACTGCTTTTTGGTATCGATCTAGTGAGTTGGCACGCCTCGATCGAGCGGATTGGCGCCGGACTGGCCACGGTGATGGTGAGCACGCAGATTGCGTGGGTGACGCTGGCGACCTGGGTGATCCATGGCGAGCGGCCGCCGCTGCGGTTGCTGCTGGCAGGACCGCTGATGCTGGGCGGAGTTGCGCTCTGTGCGGGCTTGGGCGACAAGGCGGCGTATGGCAAGGACCCGCTGGTGGGCGCAGTGTTCGGCTTGGTCGGAGCGTTTGCCTATTCGGCATATTTGCTAGTGCATCGGCGGGCTTGCCAGGGTGATCCGCTGCCGGTGGGCCAGTTGCGCGACTCGACGGCGGGGATTGCGCTGACGGCGCTGCTGGCCGGGTTGACGATCGACCCCGCGTTTTCGGTGGTGCCCACCTGGCCGGCACACGGCTGGCTGGTAGCTGTGGCGCTAGTTGTGCAAGTGGGCGGGTGGATGGCGCTTTCTACGGCATTGCCGCGCTTGCCGGCGATTGAGGGCAGCACCATCTTGCTGATGCAGCCGGTAGGGACGTTGGTTTGGGGCGCGCTGCTGTTTGGCGAGGCGCCATCGTGGCGGCAGGGCTTGGGCGCGGCGGCGGTGCTGGGCGGGATGGCTGTGGCGCAGTTTGGTGCTGTATTCGCGCCTAAGAAGGCGTCTGCGCCAGGATAATTAACTGATCATGACAAGTTGTCAGGTGCGTCAATTGACGCGGCGTGTCGAGATGGGCATCTTGCTCCCAGGCCAGTGGCCTACGGGGGTAGCGATGGGCAGCTCGTCAGACAAAACTCTGAGTGTTCAACAGTGGTTCAACTCGCCTCGCTTCGCCGACATCGTGCGACTGCACAGTGCGCGCGAGATTGCCGACCAGCGCGGCACCATCCCCAACGACTATGCGGTGGCGCGCACTACGGCCGATGCCTTTTATACGCGACTTCGCGAATTGTTCAGCGCGGGCGAGGCAATTACCACCTTTGGCCCCTACTCGCCGGGCCAGGCCGTGGCCGCCAAGCGAGCGGGTATCGAGGGCATCTATGTAGGCGGCTGGGCGACGAGCGCCAAGGGCTTTGTCGACGAAGATCCCGGCCCAGATCTAGCTAGTTACCCCCTGTCGCGTGTGCCCGACGAGGCGGCGATGGTGGTGCGTGCGCTGCTGACCGCCGACAAGAATCAAGCGCATACGCGGGCAAGGCAGAGCGCTGAAGTGCGCAAGTCGATTCAGGAAGTGGACTTTAGGCCCTTTATTATCGCGGATGCCGACACTGGCCACGGTGGCGATGCCCATGTGCGCAACCTGATTCGCCGCTTTGTTGAAGTGGGTGTGCCGGGCTATCACATCGAGGACCAAAAGCCGGGCGTGAAGAAGTGCGGCCACCAGGGTGGCAAGGTGCTAGTGTCGGAAGACGAGCAAATTAAACGTCTTTCGGCGGCGCGCCTGCAGCTCGACATCATGGGCGTGGGCGGCATCCTTGTGGCGCGCACCGATGCCGAAAGCGCGACACTGCTCGATGGCCGCGGTGACGAGCGCGACCAGCCGTTCATTTTGGGCGCGTGTGCCACCGACATGCCGACCTTTAAGGCCGGTTTTTTGGCGATTCTTAAGCGCTTTTATGGTCATGGCATCGAGGAACTGAGCGGCCATCGCATCTACGCGGTCTGCGCGGCCGAATACGCGGCAGCAGAGATGTGGCTTGAGGCGCACGGTCTGTTGGCGTTGGTTGACACGCAGGCTACGGGGTATCTGACGGGCAAGATCTTCAATGTTGACGTGGCGTTTGATGCGGCATTCGACAAGTATGTCGACGTTTGGCAAGAAAAAGCCGGGATTAAGACCTATGCCGAAGCCGTGGCCGATGGCATCGACTCGGCGCACAGCGAAGGTCGGCTAAAGAACGTAAGCCGCGAAGACTGGCTGGCTTTTGCCAATAAGGTCGGGTTTTACGAGGCCCGGCAGCGCGCCGAAGAACTGGGCGCCAGCGTCGCGTGGGATTGCGAGCACGCCAAAACCCCGGATGGGTACTACCAAATCCGCGGCGGTATCGACTACGCCATCGCCAAATCGCTCGCCGTGGCGCCGTATGCCGATATTTTGTGGATGGAGACCAAGACCGCCGACTTGCACGATGCCAAGCGGTTTGCCGAGGCGATCCACGGGCAATTCCCCACGAAGATGCTCGCTTACAATCTGTCGCCGTCGTTTAACTGGGACACCACGGGCATGACGGACGAGCAGATGCGCCTGTTCCCGCTCGAGCTCGGCAAGATGGGCTTTGTGTTTAATTTCATCACGTACGGCGGGCATCAGATCGATGGTCTGGCGGCGGAGGAATTCGCGGCGTCGCTCAAGCAAGAGGGGATGCTGGCCCTGGCGCGGCTGCAGCGGAAATTCCGCCTAGTCGAGTCGCCGTACCGCACGCCGCAGTCGCTGGTGGGTGGGCCGCGCGCCGACGAGGCGCTGATGTCGCTGTCGGGCCGCACGTCGACGACCAAGGCGATGGGCAAGGGTTCCACGCAGTTCCAGCATTTGGTGCAGACCGAGGTGTCGCCCAAGGTGCTCGAAGATTGGCTGGCGCTTTGGACGGCGCACCACGGCATCGAGGGCAAGCTGAAGGTGCAGCTGCGGCCGCACTCGGCGGGGTCCGAGCTGCTCGAGCTGGCCATCCTGGGCGCGGACGGGCACAAGGCTGTGAACGTCATCTTCGCGAACATCGTCGACCGGCGCGGCCACCACATCTTGTCGGTGCGCGACCAGAACAACTTTGACCCGGCCCTGCGCAAGAAGCGCTTGATGACCCTGGCGCACCTGTTTCTGATTCATCGCTACAAGGTCAACTCGGTGCACTTTGTGTCGCCGACCGACGACAATCAGCGCCAGACCGTGCGCATGAAGGATGTGGGCATCTACACCAACGTGCACACCGAGGTGGGGGCCATCATCGTCGCCGACGTGGCTGCCGACTGGGTCAAGGGCGTGATTGGCGCCGACCGCGGGCCGCTGCAAGCGCTCATCGTCAAGTCGTAACAGCGCGTGTGACACGACGCACCCTTGTGTCATGTGTTTGATAGTAATACGGATTTGCGGTGTTTCTGACATGCGCACTGCGTGGGAATGTGCGGCAGCGCTAGACGCAACCTCGGCGGCAAGGTACTCTTGCATCATTACCACCTGTGCCGGTGCCGGGCGCCCCAGCCCCACGGCCGCACGCCAAACGCCACTGACCGCGGCAGCGCCGGTCCGCGATAAGGAAGCCCATGAATTTCAGTCTACTCCTTCGCACTACGCTGGCCGCAGGTGCGCTTGTTTCGGCTTTGCTGGCCAGCTCTGCGCTTGCAGCGGTGCCCACAGCGACTAGCGTAGAGGGCTTGCTTTTGTCGGCTGGTGGCGGTCCAGCGGCTGACGGCAACTA
>CAISBR010000243.1 GCA_903883645.1 uncultured Myxococcales bacterium
CTGCAGCGACGGCTGCCCACAGGCCAGGGGGGGCGGCAGGTGTTGCACTTGCGCGTACTTCGCGAGCACGTTGAGGTCGCGCTCGACCCCGCCGGCTGGCCGCTCCATCAGCGGGGCTATCGGCTTGAGCCGGGGCTGGCTCCGCTACGCGAGACCGTGGCCGCCGCACTGTTGCAGTGGGCGGGGATGCAACCCGGCATGGATGTGTGGGATCCGACCTGTGGCTCGGCGACCCTGCCCATCGAGGCGCTGCTGCTGGGCCAGCCGCTCGACCGGGACTGGGCGTGCAAGGGATGGGCAGCGCTGCCCCTACAGCACACTTCTGCAACAACAGGGGGCCAGGGGCAAGGGTGGGCGGGCGACGAGTCTGCCGAGGCGGTCGAGCGTGCGGGCCGCAACGTAGAGCGGGCCGGGCTCACGGGCAGAATCACGCTGCAACACGCTGAGATGGCACAGTGGCGGCAGCCATTTGGCGACAGTGGCGTCGTGGCCAGCAACTTGCCGTGGGGCCTGCGCTTGGGCCAGCGGGCCGATGCCCGGCGAACGGCGCAGCGGTGGGCCGCGGTGGTGCGACGCGCAGCGCCGGGTTGGCGGGCGGCGGTGGTGGTAGCTGAGCCACAACTCGCAGAAACATTGGGTCTCGATAATTGCGAAAGCCTGCGCTGCCGAGCCGGCGGCCACGCCGTGTGGTTGGTGCGCGGCACGGTGCGGCGTCAACTCTTTGCCGGGGTCGCGCCATAGCCATGCAACCTATTGATCTTCCACAGAGTCTTATTTCGCCGCACGACTGCCTGCCAGGCGCCGGACCACAGCACTACGTGGGGCAAGGCAAGATCGGCGTGCTGCTGCTGCACGGGCTGACGGGCTCGCCGGCCGAGTTGGCGCCGTTGGCAGAACGACTGCGACGGGCCGAGGTTTCGTTCGCTGCGCCGGTGCTAGCAGGGCACGCCACCACAGTGCAGGCGCTTGCCGTGACGACGTGGCGCGACTGGCGTACCTCGGCGCAACAAGCGCACCACTGGCTGGGCCAACACTTTGATACTGTTCATATTGTTGGATTTTCGATGGGTGCCCTGCTGGCGACGCTGCTTGCGGCAGAACAGGAGCCGCGTCAGCGCGGCAAAGTGGCTCTGCTAGCGCCTGCATTTGCTCTGCGGCCGCTGGAGCAGCGTGCCCTACGATGGCTGGCGCGCGCGGGGCTGCTGCCCGTGCTGCCGGGTCGCCGCGACGGTGTCGGCGAGCCACGCTACCGGTCGATGCCGCTGCGGTCTGTGGTACAGCTAATCGAACTGCAACAGGTGGTCTGCGAGCGCGTGCAGCCCCTGCCGCACCCCGTGCTCGCGATGCATGGCGACGACGACTGGACCATCGACCCTGGCCACGCGCTGCCAATGCTGCGGCAAGTCTTGGGCCCTGCGCCACAGCTGCGCCTCGTTCGCGGAGGCGAGCACCTGCTGCTGCTGGGCCAGCACGCGCCTGCGGTTACGGCAGCGATTATCGAGTTCTTGGCGACTTAGGCAAGTCTACACGCCCAGTTCGGCGCGGATATCCTGCATGTCTTCGGGGATCCACAGCCGCAAGTGCATGTGGTCGCGATGGCCCGGCGAGTTGCGAATCAGGGCACCGCCGCTGCCAGTTTTGGGCCCGTACTGAAACAGACTGCGCAACCGCGCCTCGGGCACGCCTTTTTGCGCCGCGTAGGTGTACAGCTTGCGCTGAATCGACGGTGCCATAAAGATCGCCGCTACGTGGCCGCTCTGCTCGAGCCAGTCGACCAAGTACCAGGTGCGCTCGTAGTCGATTTCTTCAAGTTTGGGCGTGCCCCAGTCCTTGCGGTTGGCGGCGACGGTGTAATAGCCCACATCGACGTCTTGCCCCGAACGGTGCGACTTGTGGCGCCCCAGCTTGCCGCCACCCTGGCGCGACAGCGAGCCGACGATCGCCGGGTGCCGCTGGGGCCAATGCCTCTGAACCTCCGAAAATGCCTGACGAAGCAGCTGCACGGTCTGCGGCCGACCCCACTTGCGGTCCAGACTCTCGCCGGTCTGGATGCCGGGTCCGGGCAACAACTGTTCCCCCTGGGCGAAGCCCGAAACCGAGCCGTGGGCGATGGGCACTTGCACCGGCGTACCGGGCGGCAGCGCGGGATTGGCGCCGCGGGCAAAACTGATGTGATTCACCAGCGCTAGCAGCGACGGCGAGGTAAAGTAGCGGTAGGCCACCGAGCGCACGGTGTCGCCCGCTTTCGCCGCCATTTTGCCTAGATGGATGGTATTACGGGTCGGCGCGGCAAACGAGCGCTGGGCGCCTTGGTCGCTGTCGACGGTGTCGGGGTTCAGCCCCAGCTCGCGCAGGTCTTCGGGCGAAATGGTTTGATCTTCGCCGATATCTTGACTGTCGCTCGACTCGGCCAGGGCCACCGCGGGCAGAGCCAGCGCGCTCACAGCGAGCAGAATCGCCAGCTTTGCCAGCAGGGCATTGGCAAGAAAGCTCGGCTTCGTCACAAGTAAGTTGTTCTTCTTCAAGGGCATGCAGTCGTCCAGCTGGGTTGGGTGGCGCCTTTGCTTCGCAGCAATGGCAGCGCCGGACGAAGTTACGCGAGGAGCGGACGGCCGACAACCAAAAAGCGACCTATGCCGCTCCACTTGACGTCATTTTCTGAAAATATCTAGTACTTTCAAACGACTGATTGGCATTTTCGCGACGGCGCTCGCTCTACGACCCGGCAACAGATAATCTTGTTTACTTTCAGGCGACTCAACCATTATACAAGTAGTTATGATAGTTCCGGGACCGCGGCCGCGAGCGATCGAGTAGCATTTCGATTATCTCATGTATATTCGCTTATTACACGGAGTCATGATCTAGAAGGCGTTCAACGCCTCGCCGACGATCACCGCAGCGCAAAGGCCCGCGGTCTCGGCGCGAAGCACGGCACGGCTCAGGCAAACGCGCTTGGCACCGGCAGAATCGAGCAGATGCCACTCGCCGGCAGCGAGGCCACCCTCCGGGCCTACCACGGCCGCCACCCGACAAATTCCTTGACTCGCCGCTGCCTGCTGCACGGCCAGTCCTAGGCCCAGCGCGGGCATGGCCTCGTCGCAGGCGAAACAGGCAGTATCTGTGCCCAAGTGCTGAAGAAATTGGCTCACCGTCTGCGGCGCGCGCACCTGGCACAGCCACGGCCGGCCGCATTGCTCAAACGCTTCGATGGCGATCGCCTGCCAGCGCGCCTGCTTGTCGCTCGCCTTGCCCGCATCCACGCGCACCACACTATGTTCACAGGCGAGCGGTACCAGCGTATCTACGCCCAATTCCGCCGCTTTTTCGACGAGCCAGTCCCAGCGGTCGCCCTTGATCAGCCCAGCCGCCAGCACGACCGCAACCCTGGGCGGCAGCACCGGCTCCAGCACTTGCCGAATCAAGAAATGATCTTGTTGGTAGCTAACTTGCAGTCGATGCCCCGCGCCGTCGGCCAGGGTCAGCGCCGTTCCCGGCCCCAGGCGGAGCACGCGGTCGAGTCGATGGCGCACCTCAGCAGGCACCGCCAGCCGCTCGCCGGCAAGTTCACCAAACGGGACATAGAGTTGCCGCACAGTTCGCCTCGGCTACGCGGGTGCGCGCAGCACCAAACAGGCCCAGGCGCCCTGCTCGGCGATCGAGTGAAGCTGCAGCCCTTGGGCGACATATACCTGCGCGACTTCGTGGGCCTCGCGGGCCAAGATACCAGAAAGCACTAGAGTACCAGATGGTTGCACGGCCTTAACCACCAGCGGACAGAGCGGCACCAGCACGCTGGCCAAGATGTTGGCGACCACCAGCGGGAACGTCTCGGGCGCGATCACCTGCGGATCACCCGAATGCAGAAGCGTAACGCGGTCTTGCACGCTATTGAGCGTCAAGTTGGTGCGCGCCGTGCCCAGCGCCGCAGCGTCGACCTCGGTGCCCAGTGCGTGGCCCACGCCGAGTTTCACCGCCAAAACCGCCAGAATCGCCGAGCCGGTGCCCAGGTCCAGAATCCGCAACGGCGCCAGATCGACTTGATTTTGCTTCTGATCATCGGACCACTGCAACAAGGCCTGCGCGCACAACTGCGTCGTCTCGTGGCTGCCCGTGCCAAAGGCCATGCCGGGGTCGATGGCGACGCGCACCACGCCGGGCTGCTCGGGCCCTTGGTCCCACGCCGGCTCGATGCGCAGGCGACCGCCAAGGTCGATGGGCTTGTAATGCTGCTTCCAGACTCGGTTCCAGTCCTGCTGCTCGACCTCGCGCGCGCTCACGTCGATGGCCAGCCCCAGCAGTTCCCCTTGCCGCCGCAGCGCCTGCACCGCGGCCTCGGCGTGTTGCGGTGCCACATAGAGCCGCACCCGCGAGTGGCCATGGTCTAAGTCACCGCCGGCCAAGCACAATGCATCTTCAACCTGGATGCCATTGGGCGACAGCAGCCAGAGCACGCCCTCGATTTGCGGCAGGGTCCGCTCGGGCAGGGTCAGCTGCAGCTCGACACAATCGATAGTCGTGCTCACGATGCCTGCTCCAGTTCGACAAGAAGCGCGCCGGTTTCGACCGTTTGGCCAACTGTTACTGGCACTTGCTTGACAATGCCGCCGGCTGGGGCGCGGACATCGTTTTCCATCTTCATGGCTTCTAGCACGGCAACCACATCGCCCTCGGCCACCATGTCGCCGGGCTGCACGGCAATGCGGACCACTCGCCCGGGCATCGAGGCCTTGATGTGACCGCCTTTGCCACTCTTGCCGCCGGCGCCGCCACTGAGCCAACTCTCGCGCACATCACTGACTTCGTAGCGAAAATCGGCACTTCCACTGGCGATCACGACCTCACCGCGCTCGCGGTAGTGGCGCGTCATGATTTGGCCCAGGCCGTCGGCCGTTACCGCGGTGCGACCATCTGGCAACGTATGAAGTTGCAGGGTGATTTCGCGCCCGTCGAGTCGCACCACCGCCTCATGGCCTCGGTCTTCGACGACTTCGATGCTACGAATGTTCGCCCCGCGGCTGACAATGTACTCGGTGCCCATGAATCCTCCAGAGATCTTAGCGGTTACGCAATCCTTGGGCGCGCGCGTGATAGGCCCACGCCGATTCCGTGCTGGCCGGCAACGCGGGCTGGGCCTTCGACCCGTGCCGATGCGCCAGCACCGCCGCATAAAGCGCTGCAAGCTCAGGATCTTCGGGCAAGGCCTCTAGCGGCGGCAACGTCTTGACCACGCCCGTGTCGTACGGACCCACGGCAAACTCCGCGCATCCCAATACCTGCTGCAAGTGGGCGATATTGTGCGAAATACCTGAAATCTCAAAGAGGTCGAGCGCGGACTGCATCCGGGCGATGGCGTGCTCGCGCGTGGGCGCCCAGGCCGACAGCTTGGCGATCATCGAGTCGTAGTGGTTGCTAATGACATCGCCTTCGCAAAATCCGTCGTCAATGCGCAGGCCTGGACCCGTTGGCGGGCGGTACACGTGCAACGGACCCGGCGAGGGCAAGAAACCCCGCGCGACGTCTTCTGCATAAATACGGCACTCGATCGCATGGCCGCGCTGCGCGATCTGCTCTTGCGTCCACGACAGCGGTAGCCCTTGGGCAATGCGGAGTTGCTCGACCACCAGGTCGGTCCCTGTCACGAGCTCTGTCACCGGATGCTCGACTTGCAGACGGGTATTCATCTCCATGAAATAGAAGTGTTCCTGCGGGTCGACCAAGAACTCGATCGTACCCGCGCTTTCGTAGTTCACGGCCTTGGCCGCCTGCACCGCCACTTGCCCCATCGCTAGGCGAGTCTTGTCCGACAGGTGCGCAGCTGGCGATTCTTCGATGATTTTTTGATTGCGCCGCTGCACGGAGCACTCGCGGTCGAACAAGTGCACCGCGTTGCCGTAGCGATCGGCCATCACCTGAATCTCGACGTGGCGCGGCCGAATGATAGCTTTCTCAATATAAACAGTAGGATCTTTGAAGTATGCGACCGCCTCTCGCACCGCCCCTTCAAAGGCGGCCGGCAAGTCCGCCGCATCGTGCACCAAGCGAATGCCGCGCCCACCGCCACCCGCCGCGGCCTTTAGCATCACCGGAAAACCAATTTCGTTAGCAATTTCAACAGCTTCAGCGACATCGCGCAGGGGCTCGAGCGATCCCGGCACCACGGGCACGCCAGCCTTGACCATCACCTGCCGCGCCAGGGTCTTGATGCCCATCTGCTCCATCGCGTGCGCGCCCGGCCCCACAAACGTCAGCCCGGCCGCATCGCAGGCGCGGCGAAACTCGGCATTTTCACTTAAGAACCCGTACCCCGGATGGATAAATTGGGCGCCGGTCTGCAGCGCTGCCTCAATCACCTTGTCGCCGCGCAAGTACGACTCGGCGGTCGGCGGCGGCCCCAGGCGCACAGCCTCGTCGGCAAACCACACGTGCCGGGCTTGGGCATCGGCATCGGAGTACACAGCCACTGTGCGCATGTTGAGCTCGCGGCAAGCGCGCATCACGCGAATGGCAATCTCGCCGCGGTTGGCAATCAGGACTTTCGGGCGCATCGACATGGTGTTGGCAGGCTCCTGGCGCGCAATCGGCCGCGGATTCTGACCTGCGCGCCCCGCGCTGACAAGCACCCGAGCTCTGCACACGGTCGCGGCCGCGTCGCGCACTTGATCTCTTGGGGTGCCGCCACTAATTTGCGCCGCCCGCCCGCCGCGGGTCGCGAGACGACGATGCACTTGGGAATTGGACTTCTGCTAGCCGATGTTGCGCCTGCGCCGGGGATTTCGGCCGGTGGCATCGCGGCGCTTGTGGCCATGTTCATCCTGGTTGGGCTGGTAGCGTGGCGGGTACTGCGGACCCAGCGCACGCAACAGCAGCAGCGTATCGACAATCTCGACGGGCCCACTCGCCGCGATCCCTCGCTAGACCAAGCCACACAAGCCGTTGGAAAGAAAGGACGTTCTGCCGAGCAAGAGTACTTGCGCGCCGGCCTCAAGAAGACGCGCCAAGAGGGCTTTGTCGCCCGACTGACTAAGCTTTTCGGTGAGCAGCAACTCGACGAGACGCTGGTCGAGCAGATCGAAGAGGTGCTGTTTCGCGCGGATCTGGGCGTGAAGACAACCCAAAGCCTGATCGCGGAACTGAAGGTCGAGGCGGCGAAGAAAGAGCTGAGCGACCCCGCGGCGGTGTGGCGGCGACTGCGGCAAAAGTCTGAAGAACTGCTGGTGTCGGTGGGTTCGCGGCCGCTGGTAACCCAGTGCGACGGCGGGCCGGCGGTGTGGATGGTGGTCGGCGTCAACGGCTCGGGCAAGACCACGACGATAGGCAAGCTGGCGCATCGGCTCGCGGGCGAGGGCAAGAAAGTGTTGGTGGCAGCTGGGGATACCTATCGTGCCGCGGCGGTGGACCAGCTTGAAGTGTGGTGCCAGCGCGCCGGCGTGCCCATTCACCGCGGCAAGGACAATGCGGACCCGGCCAGCGTGGCCTTCGCGGCGGTCGAGCGGGGCAAGGCCGAAGGCTTCGACATCGTCATCGTCGATACCGCGGGCCGGCTGCATACCAATCACAACTTAATGGAAGAGTTGAAGAAGTCTTGGCGCGTGTGTGGCAAGGCGCAAGGGGGCGCGCCGCACGAAGTGCTGCTGGTGCTCGACGCGACGATGGGGCAGAACGCGGTGAAACAGGCCGAGCAATTCCGCGAGGCGGTTGCGGTTTCGGGCATTGTGCTCACTAAGCTCGACGGTACGGCCAAGGGCGGCGTGGTGCTGGCGATTGCGGAGCAGTTGCGTCTGCCGGTCAAGCTGGTCGGCGTGGGCGAGCGGATGGAAGACCTGCGCGATTTTGATCCCCACCTGTTCGCCGAGGAACTATTCGATACCGCTGCGGACTAAAGGGAGTGGGACGCGCAAAGGCCGCGATCGCGTGGCATTTCGCTGGTGCCCTTGCTACGATGGGCGCTGGGCGATTGGCGCTGCGAGATACCCCGTGACACACCACAAACTGGCGACTTTTCTTGCCATTGTAGCCGCAGCGACGGCGTTGATGGGCGCGACTGTCCACGCGGGCGAGGTGGGCTTGGCCGACGACGCCAGTTCGACTTGCGAGCGGCAATTGGTGCTGCGCAACGTCGCCAGCAAGCCCGTCACCATCGGCCTACCTGGGGTGGCGCCACGCCTACTGGCCGGCGGCAAGACCGCGCGCTGGTGTGCGACGAGCCCCGAGACCCAGTGGACCGCCAGCACGACCGCTTGGCTGTACCGCGGCCAGGTGAACATTGCGTCGGGAGAACGGCGGGTTATCACCCTTGCGGTGCCGGGCGCGACCGTGGTGGTGATCAACTTGACCGGCGAACTGCAGTCGATCGCCCTGGATGGCGCGGTGGTGGCGCGCGTGGCGCCCGGAGAGCAAAAGACCCTCGGCCCCATCGCGGCGGGCGAGCGGGTGCTGCAAGCCAAGTCCCTGCGCAGTAGCGCGATGTGGGCAACCACCCTAAAGCTGCGACCGGGAGCGACCTCGCAGCTGCGGCTGCCCGCCGCCCAAGGTGTCCTGCGCGTACAGAACCCGCTGAGCGAAGTGGCGGCCCTAGCTTTGGATGGGCGCTCGTTCGGCAACGTGGAGCCTGAGGCCAAGCTGACCGCCCTCGGTTTTGCGCCAGGTGGCCACGAAGTGCAGTGGCTGGGCCGTGATACGGGCAAGGTGGCGCGCGAAGTGGCCCAGGCCGACGCCCCCCACGAACGGGCCTCGCCGCGGGTCAAGGTCGCGCTGCACAATCGTACAGGCGAAATCCTTGATGTTCCTGCCGGGTTGCGCGATGTAGGCACCAGTGTTGCGCCGCGCGCCAAGCTGTCGTGGAGCCTGCCACGCGGCGAGTACGGCATCGTGCTGACCGGTCAGCGCTCGGGTCTGCCCTATCGGCTCGATGTGCGCAAGCGCGGTCCTGCGCTGTTGCAGTGGGAAATTCGGCGGCCTGTCGCCACATTGCGCCTGGTCAATGCGTCGGGGCAAGCGCTGCAGGCCGAGGTGCCGACCCTAGGGCCCCTGCCGATGGAGCCGGGGAGCCGGGCGCTATTGCGAGTCCCGGCGGGCAAACTGGCCGTGGCGGCGCGGCTGCCTGGGCGCGACAAGCCCCTTGAAGTCAAGATGTTTTTGCGTGCGAATCAAGAGGCCGTGTGGAACATTGCGTCGCGATCAACCTACGTTGTCGCCAAAAGCACCTGGAACACGCCGGTCGAGGTCTATGTCGATGGCCGCCGGGCGGGCACGATCAAGCCAACCGGCGATTATCGCATTCCGCTGGTGGCGGGCCGGCACGCGATCGAAGCCCGTGTGGCGGCGATGCATTGGCGCGAGACCGCGCAAGTCGATGTGAACGATGGGGACCACGGCGTGGTGCGGTTTTCGCCACCAAGCGGCGCGGTGCATATCGATAACGAGGGCGGCGAGGCCGTGGAGTTCTGGCTAGAGGGTAGCAAGATCGCGACAGTTTCTGCCGGCCGCTCGGCGATGGTGCCGGCCGGTCCAGGCACCGTGCACGGTCAGGTGGCGACGCCGGGACTGCAGCCAAGTCCTCGCAACGCCAAGGTTATGCCGACTCAGCAAGTCCAGGTAGCTGGGCCGGCGCTCAAGGCAGTGCAGGTCGAGTTGCTGAACAGCACGGGCGCTGCGATCGAAGTTGCCATAGACCAGGATGGATTGCAGGCCCTTGCCGCAGAGGCTCGCCGCCAGTTTGGCCCGGTGAGCGTGGGCGTACACCTCGTGCGTATCGTGCGCGAAGGCATCGATCTGCGCGGCGAATTGCGCATCGACGGCAGCCGGTCTGCGGTGCAGCTTGAGCTCAAGCCTGCCAGCAAGTAGCCCAAGGTCCAGGCTCTAATTGCCCGTGAACAGCGCCGGCCGCTTGGCCAAGAATGCCGCCATGCCTTCTTTTTGATCGGCAGTGGCGAAGCAGCGACCAAAGGCCTGTGATTCCATCTCGATCGCCGCTGGCAGCCCAACGTCGGCCCCCGCTTCGATAACGCGCTTGGCCTCGGCCACCGCCAGTGGCCCCCGCGAAGCAATGCGCTGCGCCAGCTCAATGGCCTTGGGCAGAAGCGCCTCGGGCTCAAAGACTTCTTGCACCACGCCGGTGCGCAGTGCCTCTTCGGCCGAAAATACGTCGCCGCTCAGCGTCCAGCGCTTGGCCCCGTGGCGACCCAGGATGCGCACCAGCCGCTGCGTGCCACCAAAGCCGGGAATCACGCCTAGCGAAGTCTCGGGCACGCCCAGCTTGGCCTTAGTCGAGGCGAGCACGATGTCGCACGCCAGCGCCAGCTCAAGGCCGCCGCCCAGGGCAAAACCGTTGACAGCGGCGATGACGACAAAGCGCATCCACGCGATTTTTTGCATGATTGCTGCGCCAGTTCGGCTGAAATGCTCGGCCTCGGCGGCGCCAAAGGGCTGCATGGCCGCGATATCCGCGCCCGCAACAAATGCGCGCTCACCGGTTCCGGTCAAGACAACTGCCCCCACGCCGGGGTCTGCTGCCAGGTCGCTCAAACGCTGATCCAGGCACTCAAGTACCTGCATATTCAGCGCATTAAGGGCCTTGGGCCGGTTGATGGAAACTACGGCGACCGCACCATGGCGATCGACCAGCACCAACTCTTCCATGGCAGCACCCCGGGTCGGGTGTAGGTGACGAACGGCTTACTTGCCGCCGCGCTTGCTCGCCTTGATGGGGTTGACCATCTTGGTGTCGACTTTCTTTTCGACCTTGGCGTGCGTCGCGAAATTGCACATGCCACCGGCCCACTTGGAAGCGGGGTTCTGGTACACGTTGCAGTAGGCCACGCTGTCCGACAGGCGGACGTGGCCGCAGCCCACACACTGCGAAGCTACAGCCTGAAAGCCGAACTTGGCGAAACGGGCTACGGTGGCGGCATCGGCGGCAGGAGCGTTGATGGCGTCGCTCATGGATTCCTCAGGTCGACCTATCGGTCGGGCAAACGCCCACTGGCGGCACCGGTCGCGCTGGCTCGACGTTTGCGAGCATGGCTGGGGTGCACAGGTGGCGGCGCCCCGCGGTCGGCATGACCGGGCGGGGCAAAAGCGGCGCGGAGTCTAGGGTTGTCGGGGAGCAGTGTCAACCGCGCAGGTGCCGCTGCGTTATTCGCCGGTGCACATGCCCTGCACGCAGGTCTGCTCTGCGCCGCACGGGTGGCCCAAGCAGGCCAAGAACCCCATGCAACCCCACGAGATGGGCGGAGAGCAAATGGTGCCAACGTTGTCGCTGGGCACGCAGAATGTGGCCTCGCCGCCGTACGGGCAGTCGTTGTTGCTGGTGCACGCAGTGGGATGGGCGCAAAAGCTGCTGCCGTTCTTGAGCGCGCAGCGGCTGGATGCGCATTCGTAGTTGTTTTTGCACGACTCACAGTACTGCTTGTTGCCCAGCGCGCAGGTCTCGACGCCCGCGCCGCCCACGTTCTTGAGGCAGTAGGCCTTGGTGGCCCCCTTGGGCTGGGTGCACAGCGTGCCGCTGCCGCAGCTGCCAGCGTCGCCGGTTGTGCAGGGCTTGGCGCAGAATCGCTCGCCAGTGCTGGCCGCATAGTAGCAGTCGAGGCCGCCGCTGCAGTCGCCGGGGCCGTTGCAGGGGCTGCAGGCGCTGCCGTCGCCCTTGCATGTGCCCGCGTCGGGCTGGCAGGCGAAGTCGTCGATGCCCGAACCGCTTTGCTTGCAGGTCGAGGCCGCCCCGCAGGTTGCGTCGCCCAAGGCGCAGTGCAAGCTGCAGTATTTGCCAGCACTTGTAGACAGGCAGAACGACTTGTCGTTGTTGGCGCCGGGCGACAAGTCCCAGCAGTCCGCGTCTTGGCCGCAGGGGTTGCAAAAGCGCGGCGAAGTGCAGATTAGGTTGCCTGACTGGGGGTTGCAGTACAGTCCGGCCGGGCAGTCGGCGCTGGTGGTGCACAGGGTCGAGCAGATGCCGGCGCCGGTAGCGGGGTTCGTCTCGTAGCAACTGAGGCCCTTGGACTTGCAGTCGTCGTTCTTCGCGCACACGATTCCGAAGCCGCCAGGGTTGTTGGTGTCGAGAATCTGTACCTCTTTTAGGCCGCTGTCTTTGCTGCCCAACGTGTCGAGGTTGCCGCCGCCGCTGCCCGTGTCGGTGGTAGCGGTGCCGGCTGAGGTCAGGGTCGCCTTCGCATCGTCGCCGCCGCAGCCCGCGCATACCGCTAGCAACGCCATCATTGCGGTAAGTAGGGTTAACTGTTGTACAAATACCTGCATCATCGCTCCCCGTCGCCCCACTGTGCCCGCGCACGCCGTTCCGTAGAGTACGGAGATGCATCCCCGACTACAAGCGGTATTCAACTGGCGAATCGTGCTACGGTTGCCCATCTGCGGTTTCGCTTTGCCGGCAGATCTGTTAGGTTTGCGTCCGTGTACGCTTAGCACCCACCCGGTGAATCCATGCCCACACTTTTTCACTACCACGACTGCCCCTATTGCTTTCGCGTGCGCGCCTTTTTGGCCGAGCGCGAGGTCAAGTACGCCAGCAACCTCGTCGAGCGCGGGCATCCGCCCCCCGAGCTGTACTCGCTGACGCCGCTGGGCAAGCTGCCCGTGTGGGTGACCGACAAGGGGCGGCCGGTCTTTGGTTCGCGGAGCATCATTCGCTTTGTCGACCGCTTGGCCGAGGGCACACCCCTGATTCCACAGGATCCGCTCGCCGAAGCGCGGGTGGCTATGGCCGAAGACCTGGTCGACGAGGCCTTGCTGCCGCCCATGCTCAAGCTCGATCGCGAGATTGGCGGCAAGGGCGCGGACGAGTGGAACATGGTGGTCTACAAGGCAGAGCTACAGAAGATTCGACAAACCCTCGAAGTGTTCGAACAAATCCTGGGTGGCCGGCAGTGGCTGGTGGGCGATGCGCTGTCGCCCGCGGACCTGGCCTTGGCGCTGCCACTGACCATTATCGAGCGATTCGGCCTTGATCTAACTGATTTTCCTGGGCTTTCCCAGCTGGCGGAGCGCCTAAATAAGCGTTCCTCGATCCTGGCCGCACGCAAGTCGCCGAGCCGCGCGCCCGAGTAAGAAGGACACCTGCACATGACTGCAACCAAGCACACTTGCCCAGCGCTGCTGGCGGCGTGGACCGTGTGGCTGACGCTGATGTTGGCACTCACACTGGCAAAGCCCGCCTACGCCGAAGCGCCTCTCGCTACGCCCGCTGAAGCCACGCCCACTGCGGCGCCGATGGCGCACTTGGTGGTGCAAACCGACGCGGACGACTTGGTCATCGAGCTGCGCGGCGAGACCAGCGAGGGGCGCCTCGTGGGCCTGAAGAAGGGTGACAACGACCTGGAAGTGCCGGCAGGGCCGCTTAGGGCCGCGATTACAGCCAAAGGTGGCCGCGCCGTGGCCATGGTCGATGTGCAGCTTGCTGCGAGCGAGCGCAAGACGGTCAAAGTGGCGAGCCGGGGCGCGCTGGTCGTGCAAGCGCCGGCAGATGCCCATGTGCAAGTCGACGGCAAAGACCTATCCGCGCAAAATGGCGTATTCACAGGTGATTTTGAACCTGGCGCGCGCAGCGTGGTCGTGCAGCGCATCGGTAGCCTGGGGCAAAAGGGCAACGTGACGGTGCAAGTGAGCAAGACGGCTACGGTTACCCCAGAGCTTGATCGCTTTGATCCGGGCGGCCGTACGACCATGGCTTGGGCCAGTATTGTGGCCGGCGGCGCGCTCGTAGTGGCGGCACTGGTTGTGGATGCAACCGTAAAATGGGACGACTACGGCGGCGATGGTGCCCGCTGGGGTGCATTTTCGCTGGGCGCGGCTGGCTTTATCGGCGGCACAGTCTTGCTCAAGCGCACGCTCGACGAGCCGGCGCCGGTCGAGGAGCGGCCGTTCAAGGTGCAAGTGAGCCATGCCCCCGGCGGCGCGGTGGCGCGAGTGGGATGGGCGTTTTGAGCGCGCTGGCAGTCTTCAACTACCACGAGGTCGACACGGGCCTCTGGGTCGGTCCGTGCCCCAACTCGCCTGAGCGCATCATCGCCTTGCGCAAGCGCGGCATCACAGCGGTCTTAAGTGTTCAGACTGACGCTGATTTGAGCGGCATGGGCATGTCGTGGAACCTGATGTGGCGGTTCTTACTGGCCCAAGGTCTGGCCTGCCACCGCCACCCGATCGTCGATTTTGACAACAAGGCGTTGCTCGCAGGCCTCGACGACGCGGTTGCCGCGGTTCGCGAGTTTCGCCTTGCCGGCCACCAGGTCTATTTGCACTGCAGCGCGGGTGTGAACCGGTCGCCTACGGTGGCGATCGCCTACTTGGTGGCGCACGGTGGCCAAGAGCTCGACGCGGCCTGGGCGCAGGTGATCGAGCGGCGGCCGTCGGAGCCCAACCGCGCGGTGCTTGATCGCTGGGTGGTGGGCAAGCGCCCGGCCTAAACCTCACAAACGCTTATTTTGGCTACAGTTTTTCGGGATTGTTCGCGTGTGCCGTTGCGACACCCGCCGCTCTGTGTATGCTAGAGCCAGCGCCCGCGTGGGCCGCGAGTGCCGATGACCGACCAGCCCGCCAGCCCGACCGCTCTGCACCCTGAACGCCAGGTCGAGGTCCAACTCGGCCACTTGTGCAATAATCGCTGCGTGTTTTGTGTGTCTGGTCAGCTCAGCGAACAGGACCGCGCGCCGCAACTGCCCGCCGAGCCCATCTTGCGGCAGATCCGCGAGGCCCGCGCCAATGGCGCAGAGCGCATCACTTTGCTAGGCGGTGAGCCGACGATTCAGCGCTCGTTTGCGCAGATTCTGCAGGCCGCAGTCGAGCTGGATTTCGCCGAAGTGGTTATTTTTACCAACGGCGTGATGACCCCGCGCACCAGCTTCCGCGAGCGTACCCTAGAGCTCTTGGCCAAGCTTGGGCCAGAGCACCAGCGGCGCACGGTTTGGCGGTTTTCGCTGCAGGGCGGCGACGCGGCAAGCCACGATGCAACGACGCTGAACCCGGGATCCTTCCAACGGATCTTGGACTCACTCGCGGTGCTGCACAGCCAAGGGGCGCGGCTGTCGGGCAACATGTGTGCGGTCGAGTCGAATTACCGCTCGGTGCCGCACTTGGCAGAGATTGCCCGGCAATTTCAGCTCGAAAACTTGCATCTCGATGTGATGCGGCCACGCGACGCCGGCGAGCGCACCGAGCACGAACTGCGGTCGATGCTGCCGCGCTACTCCGAGATGGCCAAAGCTTTCTTGGCGTTATCGCGCGAGGTCGATCGCCGACTGGGGCCGAGCTGGGACCTCAACTTCGGCAACTTGCCCTACTGCACCGCCCTGCCCGTCAGCCACCGCATCCATCACGACGGCGGCGACACGGTCACGGTGGCGGCGGACGGACAAGGAAACACCCAAGAAGGCTTCGACAAATACGCCGACAAGCGCTGCGACAAACACTTCTTGCCAAGCTGCAGCGGCTGCATGTTCGTGGCTCGCTGCTCGGGCGTGTTCGACACTTACCGCGAGTACTTTGGCGACGCCGAGTTTGAGCCCGTAACCGCCGAGCAGCTGTGGCAGAACGACACGAGCGGGCACCATTTCGTGCTATTGGCCGAAGCCAACCTGCGCAGCGCGGGCCTAGAAATCGACGCTGTCGACGAGCGCCAGGGCGAGCTCAGCGTGCGGCACGGCGCCTGGCTATGGCGGTTACAGCGCGCCGGCAGGCCCTGCAATCCCAGCGCGCAAATGACCCTGATAGGCGAGCGTTGGCAGGCGGTGGTGCTGCGTGCGCCATTGCCCGACACGGCGACCCTGCAAAGCGCACGCGACTTGGCCGAGCGCATCACCCAGGCGCTGGGCGGAGCGGGCCCTAACCTCGCATCGTGGCAGCGGTTTCAGGCCGTTTGGCAGCAGCAAGCCGTGCAGCAGAACCAGGGGCTGCGGCAAGTCCAGCACGTACTTGCAGGGGTGGTGGCGCGCCTGCGCGGTCGCCCGCTTGCCGACTTGGCCTTTGGCCGTGCAGACTTACAACCCGAGGTCGCCCGGCTGCAATGGGGCGAGCCGCATGCCCAGCTCACCGTGACCGTGCGTGCCCGCCGCGACGAGCAAGGCCGCCTGCGCCCGCAGTTTGAGCACCAGGCCGTCGGTCTTACGAGCGAGACGGTCGCCGCGCTGAGCCGCGCGCTGGGCCAAGAACTCCGCGCCAACCCGCGCTAACTAGCTGCAGTCACTATCGTTATTCGGTAAACCAACATATCCGGCAAATTTCTTGCGGGCCCGCTCCATCGATCTACATTCGCGCTGTACCCACAACGGGACACGCGCGGAGGGAACGATGGAACTAGCGATTTTGGCAGGAACAATTGGTGCAGGTTTCAGCTTGGCGTTCGTGGCCGCCGACATGGCGATGCGGCTCATTGTGCACGCCATCCCGATCAAGCCCGCGCCGCAGGCCTAGCTGCCGGCGCCACGCTCGCGCGCCGCCATACCCACTTGTGCTATCCAGCACTTCAAGATTCGCTCAGAAGCGTAGACAGCAAAGGCCCCTCGCCCCGTGCGTCGGGGAGAGGGGCAGCCGCGGTAACGGTGGCGAGAGGGGTTGGCGTGGCAAGCCTGGCCGCGACGCCGAGGCACGCGGAGTCGCTACTTCAGCCAGAACTGGAACTCGGTATCGCCCAGCTTGACCCGGTCGCCGTCCTTCAAGAACACCTTGTGCACCTGCTGGCCGTTGACGAGCACTTTGTTCTGCGAGTTCAAATCCGCGATTTCGTAGCGCATCTGATCGATCTTGAGCGCGGCGTGGCGGCTCGACACGCTGGGATCGGGGATGACCACCGTGTTGCCCTTGATACGGCCGATGGTGGTCACGTCATCGACCAAGTAGAACTCGGTGCCGGCCATGGGGCCCGCGATGACCATCAAGCGACCGCGGTGCGGACCTTCCGGCTTCTCGTTGCGGGCCTCTTGCACCGGCGCCGCCGAGCCCTTGCGTCGCACCACGAACACGATGAGCACGATCAGCAGGCCAACGCCGAGCAGACTGCCCACGACAATGCCCGCCCACTTAAGGATATTCTTCCAGTTAATGCTAGGCGACGGCAGGCGAATGTCGTTGTAAACGCCCTCTTCGGTCGCGCCGTCTTTCAACTTGGTCTTCATGACCAGGTTGTATTTCATCTCGTCTTTGCCCTTGATCGGATCGCCGTTGCTCGGCAAGTCCTTTAGGGTGACCTTGATGATGAACTGCTTCTTGATGCGCCGAGCGAGCGAGTCCCACACGCCGGGGATGTTGATGAACTTGTCGGTCTCGATGCGGCGATAGACACCGCCCGTCGAGTTGGCCACATTTTGCAGCAGCGGCAGATACTTGGGATCGTCGGCCGTGAAGCCGATGGCATACACGCGGATGCTCTGGTCGCTGTAGCGCTCGAGCATATCCTTCAACTTATTCTGCAACTTACTGACATCGGTCTCGCGGTTCTTGCCGTCCGACATGATGATCAGGTACTTGCGCCGCGCCTGGCTGAGCTTGTCGGCATTTTCGACCATGTAATTCATGGCCTTATCGATCGCCGTCAGCGACTCGGGCGCCAGCGTCTTCTGCTTGGCCTGCGCGCCTTGAATCTGCTCGTTGCCCTCTTCGGGCCCCTGCGGCGCCTTGTTGTTGTCCACTTCGTCTTTTGCTTGGTTAAAATTCGACGCCCACGCGTACACGACTTCGTGCGCCTGGCCCTCGCGGTAGCGGAGCACGGCCACTTTATCGTTGCCACTCAGGGTCTTGATGAGTCGCGACGCGCCTTCTTTTTCTTGATCGAAGGTCGAGTGCGCTTCGCCCGCCTGCTGCTGATACCCGCTCGACGCGTTGAGCAGGATGCAGACCGCCACCGGCTCCTGCGCCTTCTCGGCCGTCTCGATCTGAATATCTGTAATCTCAGGCACTTGGCCGTTGAGCAGAATCTCTAGGTCGCTCGGCTCCACCTTGGGCATCGGCTCGCCCGACGTGTCCAAGATATCGGCGTTGATGGTCAGCGTCTTGGTCGACGGCTCGTAACCCACGATATCGATTAGCACACGCTTTTCGGCATCGGCAAAGGTCGACGGCGCCAGCAGGCTGGCCAGCATCACTAGCAGCATCAGGCTCGACAAGGCACGTTTGGTAACAGGTGCGCGCAGGCGCATGGTTCGCTCCTTGGGTCGGGAACTTAGAAGGCTAACTCATTCGAGCGACTTGAACTTCAGCTCGGTGCGACCCAGGCGAATCTTGTCGTTGTCGATGATGTCAAACCGGCTGATGCGGCGCTCGTTGACAAAAGTGCCATTGGTCGAGTCGAGGTCGCTGACGGTAAAGGTGCCGTTTTCGTGGCGAATTACCGAGTGCTTGCTCGACAGGTACGGGTCGGTGAGCACCACATCGCAGTCGGCGGCGGTGCCCATGGTGTTCTTGCCGTCGACCAAGCGGAAGTCGCGGCCGCGCAACTCGCCCGACAACACCACCACCCAGCCGACCACGGGCTTAAAGGTGCTGCGGTTGATGTCGTTCAGATTGATGGCGACGGTCTTTTCGCTGCCGCCGTATTCCTCGGCAGGCTCGTCCACGGGCTCGGCTTTCTTCTTACCAAACCACCCCATGTCGCCTCCGTCCTTGTCTTTGGCCTTGTCAGCCGCGGCCTTCTGCGCACCGCCCGCCGCAGCTTTGGCGGCCTTAACCGGCGCATTGACCGCATTGTTAAACTGCTTGGCAGCTCCCGTCTTGGCCTTGGCGATGGCGCCCATCTTCTTGGCATTGACGGAGTTAACGGCGGAGTCGACCCGCTGCTGGCCTAGATTGCGGAAGAAATCGACAATCGGGTTGCTCACGACTCGCTCCGGCCGCCGCCGCTGCAGTGTGCATGGCTACGCGGCGTGTGACACAAGCATGGCATGGTGGGCAAGGCTCCGCAACCGCGAAGCAAGCCGAACCCGCCCCTAAGCGCGCTTGACCGGCTGGTAGGCCCACAGCTCGAACATGTTGATATCGCGACCCGCCGTAATCGGCTTTAGCTTCATGCGCAAAGTGACCTCGCGCACGTGCTCGGCCGGCACCACGTAAACCCAGTTGCGCCAGCGCGCCTTGCGGTCCGAGCCCGCACAGATGCAGTTGGCCTGGCGGCGGTCATTGGCCTCGACCTCGGCTTCCCAATCGCCGTGGGCGTAGTCCATACGCCAGACGATGTACACGTCTTTGCCGGGCTCGACGTTCTTCAGTTCGTACTCGATCTGCCCGCCCTCGAACGCCACGCCGGCCGACTCGACAATCACGCCGTCGGGATACTTGAGCTTTTGACGCGTGCGGTACTTGTCGCGCTCGCCAGTAATCCGCAGGTTGTGAACGCGCTCGCTGTCGGCGTCGATCGGGTTGATCGCGTCGATGAGCAGCATGTCCTGCCCTTCAATCGTCATCCGCTCCTCGAACGTCACCGAGCGAACCTTCATAGCCTCGATCACGGTCGAGGTGTCCGACTGCTTGATCTCAAGCTTCTTGGGCGCCTTGAGTTCCTTGGCGAAAATCGTCTCCATGAACTTCTGGCACTCGTTGCCGTAGCTCATCAGGCCGCCCAAGAAATCGACCGAGAACTGGCGCTCTTCAAAGCGTTGCAGGCTCATCTCGACATGCTTCTTGTAGTTGCTAAAGTCGCGCTGGCTCGAAATCTGCGGCTGGTTCTGCTCAATGTCCTGCACCATGGTCCACTGGTGGTTCAGGATGATCAGGTACAGCGAGAAGAAGTTTCGCAAATCAACCAGTTGCGCGTGCAGCAGCATCTCGAGCGTAATGAACGCGTGCAACACATCCGACGCCGTCGTGATATGCAGCTTGTGGTACATCAGCGCGTAAATGGTCTTGCTGCGCCGCACCATCTCCATCAAATCCCAGAGCATTTGCGGCGACAAGAACGAGCCGACGATACCCGCCACCGGCACAAAGCGCAGGTCGATCTCGTTCTGCTGCGGATTGAAGGGGTCCTTGGCGTCGAGCAACCGCTTGACATCCTTGGTTACATTGATGCGCCCAAGCTCAACCTCGGTGTGCAGGTCGGGCTCGGTCACGCTCCACTCGATCTTGATCGACTCGGCGACCTTGCGGTGGCCCTTAAAATCGAGATTCTCTTTGTACGAGATAAAATCGGTAAATTCCTCAATGTAGCGCGCCACGAGGTAGATCGTCGCCGGCAGCTTGAAGTCGTTCGGATTGAATTGCTTGATCTCGGGTTCCCACAAGAACAGGTCGTTGCCCTGGCCGTCGACCGCGTAGCCCGACTGCACCTCGACCGCTAGCTGACCCTGCGAACGCGCCAACACCCGGAAACCGCCGATGGCGTGCGGTACTAGGCCCGGCCCGTGCATCATACGGTTGTGCAGGCGGCGCTTCTCTACGTGGTAGCGCTCGCCGTCGTTCCAATCCTTCTCGGTGGTGCGAAACCCGCGAAAGAAGTTCAACCTTCGGTAGTTGCGCTCGGTAATCTCGGCCATTTTGCCTCTATTCTCCCGCAGTCAGCGGGCATTCGATACGGGGCGCCCGCGTTGGCAGGCGGTCAAGTTCCCTGAATTGCCGCCGCTAGGGCTGCTCAGACCAATCGACGTCGGACTCGCCTTCGACGAACGCTTCGCCGATCACCAAGCCGTGGTCCTCTTCTTCGAGCCGCGCCTGATTCGAGAACGTCAAGAAATACATAGTGTGCGCCGGCTTCTCGGCCTGAATCACCCGGTGGATGCGGATGAGCTGGTCGTCGTTCAGCGTGTCGGCCTGCACCGGCAGCTCCACCACAAAGCAGTTCGCCATGCTGATCGCCGGCAGAATCACTGACGTTACGCCAATTTCGGACGACACACCCACGCGCATCGGCTCGAACGGCCACTCGTTTTCGATGAGTCGCGGCCGCAGGCCAGTGTACATTTCTAGAAGACTTTCAAGAGCTTTCTTGGTGCCGCGGATACTGTACAGCGCCGGCGCGCAGCGAAGCCACTTGCGCTGCTGCTCAACCGGCCAATCGGCCTCGAGGCCCAGGGCGATCCACGACGCCAGCCACGGCAAGAACGCCGGGTCGGTCTCTTGCGGGCGAAACAGCCAGGGCATCCGCGTGAGCACCTGGTCGATGTGCTCGTGCAGCTGTTGGAAAACCCACATAAATTCGTGCAGAAACTGATTCTCGTTGTTGACCGAGACCTGAAACACTTGCGGCAAGAAGGCCATCCAGCTCGACTTGGCAATCGAAACAGACACTTGCGTAGTGTTATCGACCAACTGACCGCGAATCGGGTACTGCTCAACGACGCTGCTATCGTCGGCATAGGCCTCGGTATAGCGGGCGAGCGGCGGCGGCAACCCCGCTTGCTGCAAGACAATGATCGCGTCGCGGTACAGCAACCCGGTCACTTCGGGAACGATGACCTTCTTGACGCGACGCTCGAGAGGCCGTCCGCCACGTCCGCCACCGCCGGGGCCGCTGCCCGGGGGAGTTCCGCCACCGCTGGTTGTACTGGCAAGGGCCATAGCTGCTCAGCTCCAACAGATGGTGACGGACTACACGATGCGTTCGTGTGCCTTTTCGATGACTTCGACGCGCACGACGTGCACCAACTCGCCGGAACCGACCTTGAATTGATCGACCTCAAGCTTGCTGGTCTCGTCGACAAGGCGCACCCGGTCGACAAAATCGACGCCCGGCACGTCTTCGATGACGTGGTACAGATCGACGCGGTACACCGGCCGGCCAAAAGGCCACCCCTTGCCGTCTTTGCCACCCTTCAGCGGGTGCAAGAACATGCGAATGCGGCGCTCGATTTCGCGCTTGACCCTATCCGAGCCAGCCGCCTGCAGCACCACGATTTCGACCTGCGCCGACATTTCGCGGAAGGTGGGCCGCTGCACGTTTAGAATCGTCGAGATCAGCTTGCGGTCGGCCAAGTGATTGCGCACCTTGCGGAGCAGTTCGGTCGACGGAATCGGCTTGTCGAGGAAATCAGGATGGTTTTCGGCCACTTTGGGCACGATAACCACCGTAACCTCGCCTTCGCGGTCGTGGGTCGGCAGGGTGCAGACGCGCGCCACCGAGTTCGACGCCTCGATCGCGAGCCACTCGAAGTCTTCGGCCGTAACGGCGCGCCCCTTGGCCTTTAAGCTGTGCGGGCCCCGGCGCTTGGCTTCTTCGATGGTCTCGAGGTCGCAACCCCCCGTCGCAGCAAACACATTCTTAACCGAGTCGACATACGGCACATTTTGCAGCAGCACCGAGACCGAGTCCGGTGGCACGTTGCCGCGCTCGCCATCGCCGACTTGGTAGCGCTTGCAGACGATGTTGCGGTCGCCCTTGGGCGGGATCAAACCGTGGATGCCGTCGCCGAATTTCACTTCGCCCGTGACGATGTCTTTGACGTAGTGCCGCGATCCCGCCTTGCTTTCGTACAGGCTATCGATCTCGGCCCACCGCACCATCACGCCGCCCTCGGGGCTGTCTTCGACAAAGCGATCGCCGAATTCCCGTTCGAGCTCCATGATATCGGGAGTGGGCGGACGCTCGCGCTCCCGCACCCAGATCTCTTGACCCGGCAGCACCGGCCCGCGCACAAACTTGAAGCTCTGGTTGGGCGTGCCGCGCGAGCTACCCATCACTTCTTCGTTGTAACTCGTGACGTTGGTGCCATAGGTGGCGTTGAGCAAGATGTTGCGCAGCAGCGGCGGCTCGTCGTAGCCACCGAATTCGAGGCGCGCCCGAATCCAGTAGAGGGGCACACCAAAGCGCTTGTGCGAGCGATGGTCGCTCGGCCCAACGAACTCGATAAAGCCAGACTGGGTAAAACCGTAGGTCTGATCGCGGGTAATCAGCGATATCCAGTCCTTACCGTTCCAGTATTCCCAATTGATGACCTGCTCGGCGTGCACTTGGGCAAGCTGGCGGCTGGTCTGACCCGGTCCCGCGCGCAGCCGACGCCCCGGGCCATCGCTTTCGCTCAGCTCAAAGTACAGTTGAATTCGCTCGTTGGGGAATGGCTGCGGTCCAGGGGGCGCGTTGCCATCGTACGTCGCGAGCTTGAAGCCCAGGTACAGCGTCGGGCTCTCTTCGGCAATGGGCTGGAACGGCTGGAACGGCTTACCCGTCTCCGTCGGCACAGCCAACGCCGAGTAATCACTGTACAAGAAATCGTTGTACGCGATGACGCGGTCGAACTCGTGCTCTTGCTCGACAAAGCGCAGCGCGAGGCCTTTTAGAGTCGGCGGCCGCAGCGGGCGGATATCCTTCCACACCCAGCGGTCGTTTTCGAGCTCGTAGGTACCCTGCACGCCAAAGTCGCCACGTTCAACCCGGGCGCGAATCCACACGGCATCTTTACCGTTGATTTCGCAGGCTTTAATGTCTTTGGGCCGCCTAAAGGCCACGGCACCCGACACGGTCAGGCAGCTGGTGTCGTCCTTGAAGCTGAACCCCGGGTCCTCAACATCGAAGTCGCCGAAACCATTGCGGCCAATCAGACGCCAGCGCTTGCCGTTGAAGTATTCCCAAACGAGCACAAGGTCGCCCGAGGCTTGCGGCGCTGGCACCACGGAGGGGTCGGCCAACTCGAAGTCGATGCGCACATCTGCGTCGGGGTGGTCGAGTACGCGCGCGCAAGCCACATAAAGCGCTGAATCGGCAACCGGTTCCGTGCCAAAGGGCAGCATCAGCCGGTCGACCTCGAGCTTTTGGAACATGCCGCCCGACCGGTCCGAATAGGCAAAGTCCGGCGGCTCGCCCTCGCCGATGACCTCAAGGCGCATCGACACCGTGTCAAGCAGCGTATCCGAAGCCTGATTCGGCACTTCGATGAGCTTGCCGCGCAGGAACAGGCCCTGGAACTCACCTGCCACGGACTCGGCCATCGCGGGCGGCCCGATGAGTGCCACCTGGTCCGCCTCGGTCTCGAGCGGGGGATTCGCCAACGCGCGCCAACGCTCCCCGTCGAAGTACTCCCACTCAAGCTGCTTGCACAGCGGCGTCGGCGTCGAGCCCGGCACGGTGGTGCGAATCGTCAAAATCGACGTCTCGTTGAAGGCCTTGAGACGCTTATCGCCCAAGAACAAAAACCGCTCGACGCTGCGCACGCCCGACCACAGCTCGACTCCCTCGCGCTTTCGACCGAGCAACCCGGTGTAATCGCTAAAGGTTTCGTGGTACTGACTCATGCACATCGCCAGCGCGGCGTTGGTCACGCACAGGTCGTTCTCGGTCTCAAAACCGATGGCCGCACCGTCGGAGCCAGGCTTGGTACCCACCCGACAGCCGCGCGGCACCACGACCATGTCAGCCTTGGGATTGAGCCCAAATTTCAACACAGTACGAGCCGGCTGCGGCGGCGCCAGGGTGATACCCATCAGCTCAAGGAAGGCCAAGAAGTTCTTCTCCGGCACGCGGTTGAGCCGGTAGAGAGTCATCTCGGTCATCCAGGCGAAAAGCTCGACCAGGGTGACGCCGGGGTCCGACCGGTTGTGGTTGGTCCACTCCGGGCAGTACTGCGGGATGAGTCGGATCGCCTCTTGGACGATATCCTCAAAGGTGCGATCGTCTAGATTCGGACTTGGGATCATAGATCCTGCTCCCGCCTCAAGTAAAAGGGATACACAAAGTTGCGATCCACGTTGGTCGAGCGGATTTTGTACCGAATCGACACGTTCATCAACGACTCGTTGTTATCGCTAGGGTTGGCCGAGACGCGTACGTCGGTGATGCGCGGCTCCCACTTGTTCAGCGCTTCGGCGACGTAGAACGCCACCATGCCCGATGTGGCGGTCGAGTTGGGGTGGAAGGCGTAGTCGTGGATGCGACAGCCAAACATGGGCCGCATCACCCGCTCGCCCACTGCCGTACCGACGATCAGGCGCACGGCCTCTTCGATGTTGTCGGCCCCCTCGGACATGGCCATCCCGCCGACCGCGTTGACTTGCAACGGGAACTTCAGACCGTGACCGAGAAAGTTCTTGACCATTCCCATCCCCTGCGTCGGGCGCACTATTAGCCTGGGCAGTCGAAACGCCCGACCATCGTAGCGACGGGACCCATGCTGTCAACGGCACCGGCAGCGGCGAGCGAAAATCGTCGCAGGACCGCGGGCAGAAGTGGCAGAAATGCACATGTTTTCGCTGTATCGCGCGCCCATGCCCGGCGCGAAAAACCGCCCGCCGCTGCGGCAGTCGCGATCGGTTCGGCGCTAATGTGGCGGTTTTGCGAAAATTTCGGCGAAGAAGCCCCGGGCAACCCAGGCTAGGCGCCCTTGGCGTTGCGCGAGAAGGACACCGAAGTGCGATAGCCTTCGTCGGGCCGGTAGGTATGCGTGGCAGCGACGATCAGGTACTTGCCGCTGAACGCCTTACCGAAACCCTCAAATTCAATGGTCTTACCAGGCACACACTTGGGATTGCCGTCGAGCACCACTTCGCCGGTCAAGAAATCCATCGAGAACTGATCGAACAGCGACTGCGCGAGCGCCTCGGCCTCGGCCTTGGTGTTAACGGGCTGGTCGACGACGACGAACTTGCGCCCAGTCGAACCGCCGCCCCAAAGCCCCGTGCCGGTATCACTGTGGCCCTTGGTGCCTTCAAAGTTGTACTTCGACGACGTCACCTTGGCGACAATGTTCTTCTTGGTAACAAAGTCCCAGCTGCGTACTTCGACAGCGGCGTACTGCTGCACGTTCGACAGGCGAAAGTTGAGGTGCAAGAACGAGCCCGACTCACTCTGCCCGCCCTGGCCAGACCGCTCGCGGGAGATCTTCATCACCGGCGCGCTGCTCGGATCGGGCTTGCGGAAGGTGACCTTGGTGGCACCGTCGTCGCCTGCCTTCATCTCGAGACTCGCACCGATGGCTTGCAAGAACTCGAAATCCGACACATTTAGCTGCGGCACATAGTGGTGCTTGACCTCGGTCGAACCCACATCGCCGGCGCTCATCTTGTCGCTGGTCGTGCCGCCCTGATTGGCCTTCGAGTTGTTGATCACGTCTTTGATAGGCGTGGTGGGCGACACTTCGGGCTTGAGGCCGTCGCCCCAGGTCTTGCTGCGCTGGCCGCGGGTCAGACGGTGCACCTTGTGGTAGCCCGAAATCGTCGTATGGTAGCCCTGCTCCACATCAAAACTGGGCTCGATGTAGCTGATCTCGCCGTGGAGCAGCGTCTCTTGCTTTTCGAGACCGATACCAATCTCGACCTCGGCCCCCGGCTTGAACGAATCGATAAGATTCAGCTTTTCGAGCTTCATCATGTCGTATTCGACCGAGAACATGTCGGGCTGGTCCAGCCGCAGATCGACCGACACCGACACAATGCCTTCGCCGGCGCGGGTCTCGAGATTGTCGCCCGCGTCGGTCTTTATCGACGTGCTGCCTGCAAGTTTTACAGTCAGGCTTGCAACGTTCTTGTCCATGACATCACCCTCGTTTGGTTCGAAACGGACGCGAACAGATCAGCGCAGAATCGGCGGAATCAGCAGGCGCTGACCGGGCTTGAGGTGGATCGGGTCGTCGATGCCGTTGGCCTGGGCGATGCGCCGCCACTCGCCTGGATCGTCGTACTCCGAAGCCGAGATCGCCTGCAGCGTGTCGCCGCGTCCAACCATGTGCACGTGCGCCGTGTCGGGGCTCTGCTTGTTTTCGCCCGACTCGGGCCGCTCTTCAGAGAGCGTCAACTTGCAGGTGCAGCGCACCGGTGTGCCGTCGGCGATGAACATGGTGTAGTTCACGTCTAGGCCCGTGACCCACCAGATTCCCGTGTTGATCTTGTTAGGACTGGCCTCAGCCCCCCAACCAGGTCCCCACATGAACACCACCCTGGGCGGCCGGTGCAGGTCTTCGTTGGCCTTGAGCAACGCCTCGAACCATGCGACATGCTTGACGTACACGTTGCCGCGACTGTCAAACTCGTCGAACAGCAGTTCGCCAAACTCCAGCTGCGCCGGGTTGCCCGACGTAAACTGATGCTTCGGCGCACTTGAGCTGGCCGTACGACCTTGCTTGGGCGTGACCGATTTGGTGACACGCACCGCCTCGGGGTTGAACATAAACTCGTGAAATGGCGGAGAAAAATGGCCTTTGCTGGCGTCATCTCCATACACTTCGATTCGGGCCTTGGTGAAGTTAGACATGGAGCCCCCTTCGCTCTCGCTCGCGCTTGATCCGAACCATCACTGCCCGCGCGATCTTCATCGCCAAGGCCTCGATATCCTGAACGTTGGCTGCGTGTTCGTCCGCACCGTCGCGGGCTTTTTGACCGCCGCCTTCGCCGCCAGCCTTGCCGGCCTTGTGGTCGCCCACACCGACGATCGGCACTCCCAGCGATGGATCCGCGCCGCTGGTCACGATCGATTCGGACAACGGCTTTGCCGCCGCCGCCGCCACCACCGCCTGCGCCGCCGGAGCGACCAGGGGCAGCATGTTGCCCGTCGGGCTTGAAGTAACTGAAAGCACACGGGTCATCGCCGCGGCTTGCGCACCTTGACCCGACGCTGTCGCGCCGCCGCGCCGACCCGAAGCCGCCACCGCGTCGGCCATCGAATGGACCGTAGCGCCGGCATCGCCAGCCGAGAAATTCGTCGGAATCACCGGAGCGCCGTCAAAGTCGGGCAACCGCATCGGCCGCTGTGCTGAAGTCGTCGCGCTGGAGCCTTGACGGCGACCCATCACCGACTGGCTGAGCCGGTCCGCACCGCGCACCACACCGGTCGCAGGCGCCGCTTCGCCAAAGAATACATCGCCTTCGCCCATCGACGCGCCGGTCAGGCCCAGCAACTCGCCGCCACCTAGCGAGGCCGCGCCGTAGCCAAAGCGCCGCTCGCCGCGGGCGGTCGCCATGCGGGTCAAGCTCTGGATCGTCGCGTGCACGTTGCCTTTGGGCGTAGTGTGCAGGCCTTTGCTGCCGCGCGACTGCCAAGCTGCGCGACGCTGCTGACCGAAAAGATTGCGACCGCGAGCCAAGCCAACGGGCGCAAACTCATGCAGTTTGACCGCAGCCAGCTTGCGCGAAGCCGCCGCCTGGGCGGGCTTGGCCGGCACCCGAGCCGACGACTCGCCGGCATCCACTGTAGCTTCTTGCACTTGCGTGGCTTCGGCCGCGGGTTGCAGCAAAGTTTGCTCGGTCTCCGCCGTGCGCATCGTCCGGCCCGCCGGCTTGCTGCCGAACAGGTCGCCGCTGCTGAGCGCCGCCAAAGCGGCCAAGCCGGTCAGCACCATGGTGTTGCCGTCGCCCGTTGCCGGCACCGCGTCGCGCTTGCGGTTGGCTAGCAGGTCCGCCGCCAGCGGGGTACTTGCGGTGGTCGCTGCGGCCGAGGTTCGCGGCGCCCGGCGCTCGCTGCCGCGCAGCGCGGGGCCCTCACCAGGAGCAAACTCATTGTTTGTGCTGCCAATTTCAAATTCACTTGCGTCGCTCGTCTGCAGCAAGTCGCCCACGGCGGCGTCGCGACCGGCCAGCGCTGTCGCTTTGGCGAGCACCTGCCGCGCCACATCGCTCCGCCCCAGCCACTTGGCAGCAAACGCGGTGGCGACATCGCTGGCACCGCCAGGCACCGACTCGCCCAGTGCCTCTAAGATGGCTCGAAGGGCGCGCGGGGTCGGATTCTGCAAACCCAACGACGCGATCGGCGCTGCTGCGGCCGTAGCTGCCTGACGATTGAGCCGCGTGCCTGAGCTGCGGGCCGAGTCGACTAGCGACCGCTTCGCAAGGGCCGCCGGAGTCTGGACGCTGCCCGATGCTACACCAGCCAGAGCCGCACCACGGTCACTCGCACCATTCGCCGGTGGCGCACGCTCCGACTGAGTTGCACTGCGAGCCGAGGTAGACTTGGCTGCAGCCTTATCGACGGCGCGCCGGGCTGCCGCCACACTGCCGACCGTAGCCTCGGCAGACGCCGCGTCGCCAAGCTCAAGCTCGTTGGCCAAGCTCAGCAATTCACCTGCAGTATCGGGCCGATCGGCCTGTGCAGCTGCCACAGACTTGGACGATAGCCATGTGCTGAGCGCGTCGGCCCGTCCCGCAGGTCGCACAGCCAGCAGGCCAAGCTCGCCGCGACCCGCTACCTGGCTGACCACGCCCTGACCCGCCTGGTCGGCCAGCCAAGTCGACTGCACGCGGCCGCGAAGGTAGTCGATCGTCCGAGCTGCCGCCGCGATGGCGGGCGCTGCACCCATGCCTGCCGACCTGCGCCCAACTTCGGACTCGCCCGCGGCTGCGCCGAATGGAGTCGCGCCGCCCACTTGCGTCGATTTGCTGAATGGAGCCGTGCGCCCCGCCGGAACCGAGCTAGCCTGGGGACTTGCGACCCCACGCTGCGCTGCGGCTGATGTGGCCAACCGCACCGTTGCCGACTCGGCGGCCGCAGCGCGCGCAGTACGGACGCCTGGGCTGACGAAATCGGCGGCAAACTCGGCAAAATCAGTGCTAGTATCGAGCCATTCGCCGGGAGCTTCGCGGACGGACGGACCCGCCTGAGCCGCCACACTTGGCTTGGCCCAGCCGCGGTCGGCCACGCTCAGTTCGAAGCCAGACCGCTCGGCCACACGGGCACTTACGCCCGCTGCCACGGCGCCGATAAGCCCGGGAAGGCCTAGGGTGGCCAGTTTGGAAGGCGCCCCCACCGTGCCAGCCACGTGCCCAAGCCCAAGGGGGGCTCGCACGGCGCCACCCGGCCCCGATGCCACGCCATCCCCGCCGGTCAAAGCGCCGAATGGGCCAACGGAAGTCTTTGCCGCCACGGCGGTCGCGAGACGCGTGCGCTCAGCGGTGGCAACACGTGCATTTTCAAGATGCTGCCTGGCAATTCGCGCCGCGTGCGGAGCCACCCAAGACGGCAAAGCGGCTGCGGCGCGCTGCGACTGCACCGGCACGCTCATTCCACGCGCGTCGGTGGCGCTGCGCAGGGGCATCGCGGCCGTGTCGTCGCCAGCAACGTCGTCTTGTGCCGCGACATCTTGCCTAAGTTCAAGAATTTGACGGTCAGGCGAAGACCCGACGAGTGCCGATTCGCGTCGGTCCGCTGAAGAACCAGAACTTGCAGGAGCGAAGCTAGAGCCGGCAGTTGCGTGGCCAGAGCGAGCTGGAGCGCCGGCGTAGGCTCGACCTGCAGCATCAACCCAGCGCGCCCAAGCCGAGGCTGGACCTGCGTTCGTGACCGCACGGGCGCTCGCCACACCGACCGGCAGCGAACCATCGTCGCCCAGCGATGCCAGCCCCGCCACACTTCGCTGACCCGTGGTCGCCGCACGCTCGCCGCGCAGCCAAGTCTTGTGGGCCAAGTCGACCATGCCCTGCAGTGCCAGCGTAGCGCGACCTCCCGCAACCGTAGTCGGCGCGGAGGCTTGAGCAGCGACTCTACCCGCAGCTGTTGCACGATTCGCCACTGGCGCTGCGGCAACGCCGCTCCACGCCTGCTGCGCTGCGGCAAAGGCCGAAACCTGCGCAGCAATCGACGTCGCCGAGGTAGGTTTGGTCGAAGACGCCAGGGCCGCGACTCGGCCTACCGACGGCGCACGTGCTGTCGATGACGCAGCAGAAACGCTCTCGGACGCGCCAGCCTGGGCCAATGGCGCCGCGAGCCGGATGGCAGCCTGAGGAGTCGAGCCACCAGCACGCGCAAGACCACTCTTAGCAGCAGGATTCTCAGTCTGAGCGGCTTGCGCCCCGGCCCCATGACCCAGCGCCGCAGCCCCTTTACCCAGTGCCGCAGCCCCTTGACCCAGCGCCGCAGCCCCTTGACCCAGTGCCGCAGCCCCTTGACCCAGTGCCGCAGCCCGGCTAGCCGAAGGCGCACGTGCAGTAGATGACGTAGCCGAAACTGCGTCAAAGTCGGGCGTTGCAGCTTGATCGGGCTCAGCAGCCAGATTCAGAAAGCCCATATCGGCCGCAGCTTCGGCCATGCGCAGCGCGCGCGACGGTAGCTCGGCCTGAACTTGGGCCACGGCCGCCCATGGATTGAGGGCCATGCCCCGGCGTGCCGGCGTGGCAGCTGAACCCCGCAGATTCGCGACAGATCTTGCGTTGGCACGGGCCATCAGCGCGGCGATCGAGCCGCCAACAATCGAATCACCCGCAGAGGCAGCCAGGGCGGCAGGTCGCTGCGCATCGGCGGCGGAGCCAAGTCGTGCCGGGTCCGCAACGCTGCGCCCGGCGGCTAGAGCTTCGGCGATCGCGGCGTCGGGGCTATTGGGCCCCACAATCCCAGCCTGCTGGGGCACAGAGACCCCAGTAGCTGATTGGGAGGCATCGACACGCAACTGAGCGAGCAGGCGTCGCAATTCGCGAAGTTTGGTCTGAACTGCCGGCGACTTCTTGGCCGCGGCCGCTTTCTTGCCACCCGTTGGACCAGCCGCAGCACGCGCTTTGGCCATCGCCGTGGTCGCGGTGGTCTTGCCGCTGCGGAGCGACGCCTGACTGACCGCTTGCTCTTCGAGGTCGGCTAGTTCTGCGCCGCCCTCCTCTTCCTCAAGTACAATCTGGACTAGATCAGCCAGTTCGCCGAGTTGCAGCGAGCGCATACCCGGGCTGAGGCGTTGTAGCAGTTGCGGCGCCGAAGCCAATTCGGAAGCAATATTCCAGGCTTGCGGTCCAAAGCTGCCGCCCAAGGTGGCTAGGCCGTTCAGAGCGCTTATCCAGTCGCCATGCCGACCCGCGCTTGCATCGAATGCCGCGGCGGTACGCCGACTAACCGAGCGCTCGTCGCCCCAACGCGCAACAACGGCGTGGTGCAGCGTCAAGACGTCGTCGGTAACGGGCAAGCTCTGGTTGGCCAGATCCTGAGTATTTTCAGCCACGGGAACCTCCCAAGCTGCGAGTCGACTACTGCCTAGTCAGCCCTAAGCGGGCTTGTAGGTGAAATAGTCATACGCGACGCGGATTTGCTCAAAGCCAACCTGACCCGACATCGAATTGAAGCCGGGGCCGGTGTACTCGACAAAGAAGCATTCAGTGAAATCGTAGTAGCCGATCGGCTGATAGCCGCGGTCCAAGCACTCGATCGTCAAGATGAATCGCCCGGCGGCGCCGGTTGGGATCATCGTGCCCTGCAGACCGAGCTGCAGCAAGTTGAAGAATTCGCCGGTCGAGGCAAACCAACCGCGCTTCAGTGTCAGCGGCTCGAACTTGCCCGGGCCGCGCATGCTGTGGACCCACTCGTTGTTGCCACCCGAGCGAACCGGCACGGGCTCAGCCTTCCACGACAAACCTCCGATTTCACTGAACATTCCGTACTTGGTTCCGGAGATGGTCAGATTAAAGGCGTAAGCCACATCGGGGTCACCCGGCTCTTTGGTGCTGTTCGAAGCCTGCCCACCACCGCCAACCGGCACGACCAAGTCGAGCACAGGCGGCTGCCAGGCCTTGGGAGGGGGGGTCTTGGGCTTGGCGGGAATCTTGGCCGGCGTCTTGGGGGCCGGCTTGGGAGCGGGCTTCGGCGCCGGTTTTGGAGCGGGCTTCGGCGCGGGCTTCTTGGGCTGATCCATTGCGGCGAGGGCCAGTTGCTCTTCGCCGTGCGGGCCGATCCATTCCGGCGCAGTGGCCGGCAGGGCGATCAGCGAGCCTTGTGCGCGCGAAGGCTCGGCCGCCACGGTTTGAACGCGGCTGCGGGCGGTGATCGCCTTGGGCGAAGCAGAGGTGGGGAGGTTGGCTGCCATGGTTTCCTCCGAAAATCAGGTACGTGGAACAGGGTGCCCGGACGGGGCTGGCTCTGTGGTGGACCGCGGCATCTGCAGCGGGTCCGAAGGTCGTTCTGGGTCGACGCGGTGTGCGTCGTTCTGGCGCTTGGCGGTTCTAGGCGGGGTCGCACCCTCTGCCGTCGCCGAGTTCATCTTATGCACAATGTATGCCAGGGTCACGCAGATTTCGCTGAGGTGGTGCCCCTAGACCCCAGTTCGGCGCCGATTGGCGATCGCGCAAACTCTCTGCCCACTAGCCGCCGTGCGCGGGAGCCTTGTCACACCCCACCCTCTTGCGCCATCGAATCCACCTCTTGCACCACGTGCACGCCGATAAACTCGGCCGGCCGAAACGGCGCCAGCCACACGTCGACCGCAACTTGACCCAGCGTAATCGATTCCTCGTTGTTGACGCTGTCGTCGCAGCGGACAATGTAGGCCTGGTCCGCGCTTTCGCCCTTTAGGTAGCCTTGACGCCAAAGTCCATCGAGGAAGAAGCCGACATCGCGCTGGATAATGTGCCACAACTGCTGGTCATTCGGCTCAAAGATCACCCACTGCAGGCCGCGGTAGAGCGCCCGGCCGATGGCCAGAATCGTGCGACGTACGTTGATATACAGGAGCTGCGGCTCCGACGATGCGGTGCGCGCACCCCACACGCGAATGCCGCGCTGGCCGAGCACCTGCAGGCAGTTGACGCCTTCGCCATTGAGCATAGCCAGATCGCCTTGCTGCAGCATGAGTTGCAGATCGACGACGCCTTGAAACGCCTCGTTGGCGGGGGCGCGGTACACTCCCATCTCGCGGTCGCAGCGGGCGTAGATGCCGGCCACAAAGCCCGATGGCGGCACAAAACGCGATGAGCCGGTCGGTTTGACAAAGGGGTAGTAGAGCGCGGCGTACGACGTGTCGAACAAGCGCCGCCACTGCATCGCCGCGGTGGGTGAGTACTCGGGCGGAATGTCGAGGATCGCAAAGCGGTCTTGCCGCTCTTCGCAGATTGCCACGGCCTGCTGCTGCACGACCTCCATGTCGCGCACGGTCCACAAGCCGCGCTGCACACACCACGCCAGGTCGGGCATGCACAGCAAGTCAGTCTGCTCAAATTCTGCAATACCTAGAAGGCCGTAGCGCTGCCCGGGGCCATTATCCATGCCGTTGAAGTCTTCGGGCCGCACGGTAAACAGCCCGTCGGCACCACCTTCGAGCCGCTGGCCTGCAACCTCGGTGGGGAAGGCGAGGGGCATGGGCGAGTCGCTGTTCAGGTCGGTGACAAGAATCAGCTGCGACGTGCCGTTGATGATGCGCTCAGCGAACCGCGGCGACTGCCTCGCTAGGTTGAGGTCGCGGAACACCTCGCGCTGACTGTGGGTTTCGGCGATGAGGTCAAAGTGCACCGGCTCGACCAGCGTGGGCGCCGACGAGGCGAACGTGGTCTCAAGCGGCTCGCGCTCATTCCAGTACAGCAGGCGGCCTTCGACGGCGGCGACCACGCGGTAGGCTTCGTGCACACCATCGCTCAGCTTGATCTGCGTACCGCGGGCAAAGCCGTACGTTGACTTGACCATCACCGAGTTGTCGCCCGGCTGCCCATCGACGGTGAGAAACGTCTGCACCGGCGACGGCCGCGCCACCACCGAGACACGGATCTCGTTGCCCCACACGCCCTCGCTCATGGCCTGGACGAGTAAGGTGTTCTGCTTCGCGCCGTCGCGCAGCCGAACGGAGCTTTTGATCGCAAAATCAAAGCGGTCTGGCGCCGCGGCACGGAAGTTGGGGCGGTCGTCGTCCGTAGGCTGGTCGAACAGGTGCGCAATGCGCATGACGTAGCACTCGCGGCCGCCATTCAAGAAGAACCCATCGACCGACGGTGCCAGAAACGTGTCCATCTCAGGCGGTAACTTGCCAAAAATGCTATAGAACTGCTCAATGCTGGTGACGCGCACCGGGTCGTTGGTCGGGCCGCGCTGGGCCATGCCCAAGAACACCGGAATGCCGCTGGGCAATAGCCCGAGCTCGGTCGGCCGCGAGGGGCCGCGCTCCATAAAGACGCCGGGGGCGCGGTTGTTGACCATGCTGCTCCTGCTTCCAAGGACTCGCGACCGAGTCGCCACCGTGTCGCTCTAGCGCGTCGCACTTCTGGGCCGGTGTCGCCCGAATCAGCAGACTATTTGCGCGACTTGTTGATCTCCTTGTTGATTTCGGAGATCTCTTTGACCCAGACCTGGCGCTCTTTGTGCTCCATGTCGAGGATTTCGTCGAGCGGCCAATGAAAGTGGTAAGCGATGTACGCTACCTCCTGGTAGAGCCGTTCCAGGGGGTAGCTTACGATTCCCCCAGGTCACCTCCGGTATCGACCTCGAACTGGTGGCCGCACTCAGGGCACTTGGCCTTGATCATCGCCGTGCCTTCTTCGTTGACGCGGCGGTAAAAGTCTTGCAGGTACGCCAGATCGACCGAGAACAGCGACTCGATGATCGAGGGATTGATCGACTTGAGCGATCCCAGCTGCTCGATCACGCGCGAGAGCAGAATGATCACCAAGTACGCGCGGTTATTCTGCACGCGATAGTCTTGCAGCGGCAGAATCTCGTCTTTGGCGGTGGCGAGGCGCATCACGCCCTTCTTGTGGACAACGCCGTCTTTGTCAACGTAGCCGCGCGGAAGGGTAAACTCGAATTGGGTCATGAATGACATGGACTTTCTCCGATAGGTGGTCGAGGGAGCACGGCCGGGGGCACGCTGCTTGGGCCGATCGTCTCCGCGAACCCGTCGAAGATCACACAAGCCGGGCGGACTGGCAAGGGGGCCGAGCGGCTAGGGCTGCGGCGGGGTCGGCGGCTCGCGCGACGCGGTGGGCAGCGGCGGCAGCTCGGCGACCACGGCGTCCCAGTCGACGGACACTTCGGGGAGGATGGCTAGAGGGCGTGTACCTGCCAGTTCCTGAACCGAAACATTGGAGTACACACCGTCTTGCAACACGTACACCCAAAGCACCCGCTCGGCGGGGTCCACAAGCCACAGCTCGCGCACGCCAGCCTGCTCGTAGCGGCGACGCTTGAGGACGTGGTCGTAGCTCGCGTGCCCCGGCGAAACCACCTCAAGAATGAAATCGGGGGCACCGCGCACACCCTTGCGCTCGATCTTGTTGGGATCACAGACGATCAGCAGGTCGGGCTGAACGGTTGTGGTGACGTCGTCGTTGGCCTCACCGGCGCGCGGCAGCAACACGTCGAGCGGCGAGAGCATGGGCTTGCAGGGCTTGCCGCGAAGTTGCTGGTAAAACTGCGCAAACACCGCGCCCACCACGGTCTGATGGTCGACAACGGGGGCCGGCGACATCGCGTATGCCTCGCCGTCGATCAGCTCCCAGCGCTGGCCATCGTCCCAGCTCTGGTAGTCGGCGTAGGTATAGGAGTTTTTTGGCTGCTGCATGGCGACCTCTGGGGTCATTGTGTGCATGTCGGGGTGGTGGGGCAAGCGTGCTGGCGCCAGGATTCGACCGCTCAGGGCAGCTATTGGCGATGCGGGGCCGAGCTAGGTCCCGACTTGGAGCGGGTTGGACCGTGTTGGGCATTGACGTTTTGCCGAGCTCCACGGGTCGAGCAGGCCGCGGCGCAGTCGACATGTCTGCGTTTCGCAATATCCTCCCAGTCCGGTTGCAGGTAGTCGTAGCACTGCTCTTCTTCCCTCGCTCGCACCTTCGGCGGAAGCGACCTCGAATACTCCTGCGCGCGTCTGTATTTCTCCTCCGCCTCTTCACGCTCTTCGGCCGCCTGCTGCCGAAGCTGCCACGGCAGCAGCACCAAAGCCTCTTCGCTAGCTGGCATGACGGACCGCGCCCGGCCCCGCCACGAAAACGAATACACATGCGGCCCCGGCGCGACTGAGCAGTCACAGGCTTGCACAGCGCTCGGGTTCGCCGTCCACGCTTCGCACGGCTCGACGATGCCGTACCCGCCCCTCATCAACTTCCAGCGCAACTGGACGACCTTGCCGTCGCGCAACACGCGGACCGGCGTTGGCGCCCGGCGCCCC
>CAISBR010000244.1 GCA_903883645.1 uncultured Myxococcales bacterium
GCCCGTCGTGATCAGAAAGTCACTGTCGCGCCAGGCTATTTCGAGCAAGTTGGCCAGCCCTTCCGCCGTATCGGGCGCCGTGGGATAAACCGTAACCTGCGCGCCGTAACGGCAGAGAAGCGCTTGAAGTGCATAGCGATTACTGTCGCGAATTTGCCCTGGCCCCGGTGTCTGGCCAACCGGGACGATCTCGTCGCCCGTGGCCACCAGCCCTACACGCACGGGCCCTCGGGTCAGCACCTGCGCGGCACCAAAACTGGCTGCCACGCCGACGCGCGCGGGCGTCCATGCGTCGCCGACCGCGATCACCTGAGCACCGGCGCGAACTTCGCTACCCTTGCGAGCAATGTGCTGATCAAGGCGAGGTTCATGGGTAAATTCAATAATCTGCGAGCCCGCGCGCACCTCGACAACCGCGAGTTCGATCGGCACAACGGCGTCTAAACCTGCCGGCACCGCCGCGCCGGTCATGATGCGCACACACGCACCCTGTGGCACAGGCTCAAGCAGCGGCTGACCGGCCAGCACCGTCGCCGCGCACGGCAGCCGCAGACCATGCTCACGCAAGTCTTGAATACGCAGAGCAAAACCATCCATGGCAGAGCGATCAAACGGAGGTTGGTCGATGTCGGCGAGAATGGGCGCAACTGCAAAGGCCGGGCCTACTTGGTCGATGGCGCACCCGTGTGGCGGCAGCGGCACCACCGCGGCAAGTGCGGTCTGTAGTGCCACATGAGGAGGCAGCAATATCTGGTTATTCATGTCGATTCACCGCTAGACTGGGTCGCGCGCCACCGCGGCGGGTTGGGCCGGCCGCAGACTGTACAGCAAGCCCACTCGTCCGCACACAGCAAGGGGAAACTAACCAGAAGTTACGTGGACTTAGTGCGCACGGTCGATGTGGTGCGCCGCCCATAGCTCGACCATGAAGACACGGCCCAGCCAGGGCGTGAGCCTCTCGCCCGCCCAAAATGCTTGCACCCACGGCATCAGCTTGGGCACATCGTATAGGCCGCGGCGCTGCAAGCGTTCTGGGGTGAGCAGTGGCCGGATGCGGTCGGCGAGCGGTCCGCGCCACCAACGCTCCGATGGAATGGGAAAGCCCATCTTATCTTTGCGGGTGCGCACGACCTCGGGCACTAGGCCACGCAGCGACTCGCGCAGCAGGTATTTGTTGAGACCGTGGCGGCGAAGCAGATTCGGCGGCGCGGATCGTGCCAGCGCCACCACCGCAGGGTCGAGAAAGGGCAGGCGCGACTCGAGCGAAAACGCTGAAGAATTGGTATCTTCGATGCGCAAGTACAGGGGCAGAGGGGCTCGCGTTTGCTGGTCGATTAGGTTCGGGCCGAGGAAGCTATGGGCCTCGGGCGTAGCCGCTAAGTCGAAGTGATACGACTTGTCGAGCAGCGGCACATCTTGCCCGACGGCGCGGCGCTGGTAGATCGACTGCTGCTGGCGCGTCGGCAGCGCGGCCATGAGCAACCCACCACCCACGCGCGCGGCGGTCTTGACGGTCGCAAACTGGCCGGTCGCCTCACTCTGTGCCGCCTTGAGCGCCGCGACAAGACCCTCTGTAGCCGCCAACGTGCGCAGATAGGGCTGCGAAGTCGAGGAATACCCAGCCAACAATTCGTCGGCTCCCTGGCCATTGAGCAGAACCTTGACGCCAGTCGACGCCGCAAGTTCCATCACCAAGTAGCCCGCGAACGCCGACAGCGAGTGCACTGGCTCGCCGCTGGCCGCGATGAAGCCGTCAATGCGGTCCACGATATGGCGGTCGTCACAAACAGTATGAAACCACTCCGCTCCCGTCTGGTCGATCACTGCCTTGATGTAGGGGGTTTCGTCGAATTCGGGCAGCAGCGCCGAAAAGGCGTAGCGGCACGGCCGGGTACGCTCGGCCGACTGCGCGCGGGCCGCGATACAGGCAATGCTTGTCGAATCGAGGCCGCCTGAAAGGCAAGTCCCCACAGGCACGTCGGAGCGCATGCGCCGGGTCACCGACTCGACATAGGCAGCCCGGAACGCATCGACGTACTCGCGGTCCGCCATGGCGCTGCCGTCGTGGCGCGGAATCTCGATGTGACGAGTGCCGTCGCCATAGGGCCGCGGCGCGCTGGCTCCTTCGGCACGGTAGCTGTAGATGTGGCCCGGCTTTAGGCGCCGCACACCGGTAAACACTGTAGTTTCGCCAATATCAAGCTCACCGTGGACCAAGAAGTGCGAAATGATGCGACGGTCGAGTTCGCCACGATCGCAGCCCAATGCCGTCAGCGCACCGATCTCGCTCGCGAAGGCCCAACCGCCACGAAACGGCGACACCAGCAACGGTTTGATACCCCACGGGTCGCGACACGCGTGCAACGTGCGAGTGGGCTGATGCCATGCCAGGACCGCCCACATGCCGTTGCAGCGGTCGAAGGCGCTGAGGCCCCAGTGCGCCAAAGCCTCGACCAAGACAGCCGTATCGCTCTCGCCGTGGATCGCGCGGCCCGCCGCCAACAGCTCGCGGCGCAATTCGATAAAGTTGTAAATCTCACCGTTGAAGACAATCGTCCACGCGCCGTCGGCGGATTGGATTGGCTGATGGCCGGCCGTGGTCAGGTCAAGGATCGATAACCGACGAAAACCAAGCCCTACGGCATCTTCGAAGAAGGATCCTTGGTCATCGGGCCCACGATGCACAAGCGCATCGCTCGCGCGCTGAAGATCATCGGAGAATCGGGCGGCATTTCGTTCACGGTCGAAAACGCCCACAAGTCCGCACATTCGGTTCCACGACCCGACGCAATAGGGCCGGAGAAATGTAAGGTTACTTTACATGTGTTCGTTGTCAAGCAAGCGCGGCCTGGCCGGTCCGGCGACACTGGTTGCGATTGTTTCGTATTTTCAGTTCACTACAGACATCTTGGTCCGTGCGGCGGATGACCAAACGCCGCAGGTCGAGTTACCGCAAGCTGACAAATTTGAAAGTGAACTTCGAAATGCACCGCCCTGCGTGGCATCTGCGGCCCAAAGTCGCCAACACGCGAAGATGCCTCGATTTGACCGGCCCGGTCCGCTACCCGTATGCTCGGCGCGGGCCGCCGGCCATGACGCGAGGACAACCGAATTTGACCCGTTTGTTGCTGTTAGGCGAGTCGACCGCCGGTTCATCCCCCTTGCTGACCATCACGGAGATCGGTCGCGCGGCGGGTTTTCACGTGCAGTTCCAGGCCGGCTCGCGTCGTCCCGAAATGTGGCTGCGGCAAGTACAGCAGTCTGAAGCAGTGATCTTTGTCGGCTATGAGAGTGGTCCGGATGCCGCCTGGCGCCTGCAAATTGCAGAGGCTCTCGATGTCCCGGTAGTCCGCTGGTGGGTGGGCAGCGATGTGCTGGCGTGCCTGCACGATCCAGAAGAAGCCTCTGCTGCACGCGAACTTAGCCGCCACATCACCATCAATCTGACGGTGGCGCCGCACTTGCGCCAAGAGCTGGAGGAGATCGGCATTCGCGCCTCGGTGCTGGCGATTCCGACGCACCGCCCGGCGGCAATGGCGATGCCGTGGAGCCACGACGTCGCGCGGACGACCCTCGCCTATCTGCCTACCGACGGCGCGGATTTCTATGGGGCGCAGGCCGTGCGGCAGCTGGCGCTGGCGTGCCCGCACCTGCGCTTCATTGTGGTGGCCGACACCAACGGCGACCTAGCTGACCTGCCCAATGTGGTCAGCTTGCCGTTCGTCAAAGACATGGAGCCCATCTACCGGCAGGCGGGCTCCCTGCTGCGGTTGACCCGGCACGACGGTCTGCCGCGCATGGTGCTTGAAGCCCTTGGCCGGGGGCGATATGTCATCTACTCGCGCAGTTACCCCCACTGCATCTATGCCGACTCGGCCGAGCAGGCGCGCGAGGCGCTGGCGTGGGTATCACAGCAAACGGTTGGCAATCTAGACGGATTTGCCGAAGTTTCGAAGTACGACGTCGCCCGCGACTTTTTGGAGCCGCTGCTCGGAATCCTGGAACTGTGCCGCGGGCTACCGGTGCGCACCCGGATGGCGGCGCTGACTTCGTTGCCCAAGACCGCGGCCAAGGCCATGTTGGCGTCGGTGCTGGGCCGGCGCAAGCAGTCGCGTCCGCTGCGGACCAGCGGCGCGCCAAGCCAATCGGCCTAAACGGCCTAAAGCAGACGATCCGGACACTTGAGCTACAGGTCGTGGCTACCCGGCGCACGCAATTCGCCGAGATGACTGGTATCATTGAGTTGCAGCAGGCGAAAGCCACCGCGGTCGATCTGCACAGTAGTCAGCGAGGCCGGATCGACCGCAAAGGTGCGAAACTGCCCAGGCTTTAGCTTGAACACCCGAGTCAGCGCGGCACTGATGGCAAACATGTGCGCCACGACCAGCACATGACCATGCGGGTGGACGTCGTACAAGTCTTCGAGCACGGTCCAAGTGCGCGCGACCACCTCGGCAATCGTCTCGCCGCCGGGGAAGCGCGTTGTACCCGGCCGCTTCTGCCAGCGGTCGCGAAAAGTGCCAGGCCCCTTGGGCAGTTCGGCGAAGGATAGGCCCTCAAGTTGGCCAATATCGAGCTCCATCAGGCGGTCGTCGAGCACCGGCATGAGGCCGAGACGGGCACCGATCCCGGTCGCGGTGGCCTGGCAACGCTGCAGTGGACTCGACCATAGGGCCGAAAACGCCCGAGACTGCAAGCGCTCTGCCACGAGCGGCACTTGCTCGCGACCCAGATCCGAAAGGCCGATATCCGTGCGACCGAGCAGGCGCGAGGTGCCTGCCCACTCGCTGGCAGCGTGGCGAACGAATGTGACTTTCAAAGGGAGATCCGGCCCGCAGACGTGCAGTTGCGAGGCACGCTACCACGGCTGGCCGATGCGTCGAATAATCAAAAGTCGCCTAACCTCGCCCTTGCCCTCCGGCGGCGAGCTTGGCAAGGTGTGCGGCATGAGCAATGCACCACCCGAGCGACCGGCCGACGCCACTCTGCCCCCCGGCTATCCACCACGTTGGCCGCTGCCGCCAAACCCTTATAATCCAATGTGTTGGCTGATTGGCGAGCCGTCTATCGGCCCAGGATGCTGGATCGGCGCCTTTACCCTCATCGATGGCTCGGGCGGCTTAACCATCGGAAAAGGCTGTGATATTAGCTCCGGCGCGCAGATCTTGACGCACAGTTCGATGCGCCGCACGGTGACCGAACGCAGGCATCCGCATGTGGACCGCGCGCCAACGGTGATCGGCGACCACGTTTTTGTGGGCACCAACGCGGTTATCCTGATGGGCGCAAAGGTCGGTCACCACAGCGTAGTTGCTGCGGGGGCAGTGATCAAAGAATTCGAGGAGTTCCCCCCCTACAGTCTGATTGCCGGCGTGCCTGCTGTGCGCAAAGGCGATGTGGACCCGGCCGCGCTAATGGGCTGAGTGGTCGTGATCGCGGCCCTGGCCGGGCGCGGGCCCCCAGTGCTCAAGCGCCAAATCATCTGGAGTATGCCGAAGATACGTGATCAATCCAGCGGTATCGCACTGCAACTGCCACAGGCCGCCACCCACAAAGTCGTCAGGGGCGGTCACCACGTAGCGCACTTGCCAAGCGCCCTGCCCGTTCAACTGGAATGTACGGATATCTATAGCAAACTGTACCACAGGCGCCGTCCGAGCTAGCCACTGCTGCACCTGGGGCAGGCCTGTAAGCACTTCGACCACGCAGTCGCGCTCGTGGTGGAAGCCCATGCGGTCGACATGGATCTGCGACGCACAGGCCTGCGCCAACTCGGCGGCATCTCCGGCAGAATTCAGCGCAACAACAAGGTGTTGCAGGGCATCAAGGGGAGCAGTCGCCATCTACTCGTCGCTCCACGGCAGGGTGCCCCGCAGCTCGTCATCGCCGCCCAGCTCGTCGCTCGCCGCTTCGTCGTCGAACTCGTCGTCGTGACGGCGCCGCGCCCGCACACCCGTGCCACTCACTAGGCCGCGCTTGCCCGGGGCGGACTTGCCCACCACAGCGTGTCGGCGCAATTCATCAAGGCGATCAGCGACTTTTCGCATCAGCGTGCCGGGCGGATAGGTGCCATCGGCGCCCAGTTGGCCGGCCTCGACGCGGGTAATGACCTCGATGCCCTCGTCGACCGTGCGCACGGGCCACACGTGAAACAGGCCTTTGGCAATGGCTTCGCGCACTTCTTTGTCGAGGACCAAGTGCTGCACGTTCTGCCAAGGGATCATCACCCCCTGCTCGCCGGTAAGGCCTTTGGCCTTGCAAAAACGATAGAATCCTTCGATTTTTTCGTTTACGCCGCCGATCGGCTGGATCTGGCCGAGCTGATTGACCGAACCCGTCACGCCGACGCCCTGGTCGATCGGCACGCCCGAGATCGCCGACAAGATCACATAAAGCCAAGTGCTCGAAGCGGAATCGCCATCGACCTCGCCGTAGCTCTGCTCAAAGGTGACCGTAGCGGTCAAGTAGAGCGGATGCTTTTGGGCAAAGCGATTCCCCAAGAATCCCGACAGGATCTGCACGCCCTTATCGTGAATCTCGCCCGACATCGCCACTTCGCGCTCGATATTGACGATGCCCGCAGTGCCGGCAAAGCACCGCGCGGTAATGCGAAACGGACGGCCAAACTCGTGCTCGCCCACGCTCAGCACCGCTAGACCATTAATTACGCCAACTTCCTTGCCATCAGCCTCCATCAGCCACTGGTCGTCGAGCAGGTCTTCGTGCATCTTGTCGGCGATAAGCGCCGAGCTCTGGCTGCGCTGGGCGATGGCCTTTTCGACATGTTTGCGCGTGATGTGCTTGCTGCGTGCCTTCGCCGCGAACCAATCCGCCTCGATCAGAAGCATAGATATCCGATTGAAACGCAGAGTTAATTTACGCTGCGAATCGACTAGACGCGCGCCGTGCTCGAGGATCGCCGCCACACCTTCGCGGTCAACCGGCCGGCAGTTGTTGTTCTTGGCGGCGGTCGCGATAAAACTCACATATTTCTGAATCGAATCAGGCGACTGGCGGATCTCGTGATCAAAGTCGGCCTTGACGCGGAAGATCTTGCGGAAGTCGTCGTCGCCGCGGTACAGCGCGTGGTACAGCGAATTCGAGCCGATCAGCACAATCTTGACCTGCAGCGGAATCGGCTCGGGCTTGAGGCCTGAAGTAGGCAGAAGTCCAGCAGTTTCGCCCAGATCCTCGATCGATAACTCACCGTTGCGCAGCGTGACCTTCAGGTTCTCCCACACCCCCACGCCCTGCACCAAGTCGGCGGCGTGGCACACCAAGAAACCGCCGTTGGCCTGGGCCAGCGAGCCGGCGCGAATCATGGTGTGGTCGGTAAAGTAAATACCTTGCTCGACGCGGCGTTCGATACGACCGAACAAGCGGTAGTAGGTCGGGTGAGTTTCGAACACCACCGGTGCGCCCTTGGGGGTTACAACCTTGGAACTACTCGTTTTTTCTGGTCCATGGTCCACGACCAAATTGGCATGGAAGCCCACGAACGGGTCGCTGTCGTCGCCGCGGCTGGCAGACTTCTCTTCGTCGGCATCGTGCTCGGGCAAGAATCGCGTCAAGTTGGCGTGCACATCATCGCGCAAGGCGTCGAAAAAACCACCTAACTTACGCCCACCCGACTTAAAACGGTCGCGCAAGTCCGTGAATAGGTTGGCGGTGACGCGCTCGGCCATCTCGCGCTGCACCTTCTCGATGCGGTCTTGGGTGAGCTGCTCGATCTTGCGGTTGGCCTGCACAAAGGTGGTAAAAAGCGGCTCCAAATCTTCGCGGCGCTTGTCGATGGCCTTGCGGTCATCTTCGGGCAAAGCCATAATATCTTTGTCTTTGAGAGTCTTGCCGCCCACTACCGGCAGCGTCTCCAGTTCGCCGTCTTTGGTCGCACGCACCACAAACCCGAGCGCCTCGGCGTGCCGCGACAGCGCGACAAACGCATCGGTCGAGGCCATTTGCGAACGCGAAACCGCATGTTGCAGCTTTAGCTGGTGCTCAGGCGAATGAAACGACGCGGGAATTTCTTTTTGCAGCCGCCCGAGCAGCTTGTCCATCGCCTTCTTGAGCTCGCGGCCTTCGCCCGCCTTGAGGCCGACGGCGATCGGCGCATCTTTGTCGCTAAAGTTGTGCAAATACAGCCAGTCTTGGGGCGTCTTGCGCGTTGGCGCCAGCTTGTCGAGCATCGCCCGCAGCAGGCTGCGCTTGCCCGTACCCGAGGGACCTGCGACATACACATGGTAATTCGGGCGGTTGACTGACAGACCAAGCTCAAGGCTCGCCATCGCGCGCTCTTGCTCGATCACCGAGGGCATGCGCTCGACATCGTCGGTCGTGTCGAACTTCAGCTTATCTAAGGCGATTTGCGTCGTGCACTGCGCCGCCTCAAGACCATTGGGCCTGGGTACGCTGCGCATCTCTACCGGCGCTTGCGCTGTTTTCTTTTCGTTTTTTGCTGCTCGCGGCATCGGCCACTCCTGCCAGCTGCGACACTGGCACAATCGGCATAGCACACGCCGCAGCGCAATGCCAACGATGGACAAGTGCGGGCGACTCGCTATGCTTTCGCGGCCCGACGTGGGCAAGGGGCGAACAATGGTCAAGGATCGCGTAGTCATCACCGGCGGTGCGGGCTTTGTCGGCTCGTCGCTCTGTGAGCGATTCCTGGCCGATGGCCACGCCGTCTTGGCGGTCGACAACCTCTGCACCGGTCGCACCAGCAACGTTGAACATCTGCTGCAGAATCCTAATTTTACGCTGCAGATTCGCGATGTAAGCGAGGGTCTCGACGTAGACGGCCCAGTGGGCACGGTGCTGCACTTCGCCTCGCCGGCCTCGCCGTTCGATTACCTGGCGCTGCCGCTCGAGACGCTGAAAGTCGGTTCGGTCGGCACGCTTAACGCCCTTGAACTGGCCAAAATGAAAGGGGCTCGCTTCTTGCTGGCCTCGACGTCGGAGATCTACGGCGACCCGCTCGAGCACCCGCAGCGCGAGTCGTACCTGGGCAATGTCAGCTCGATTGGGCCGCGATCGGTGTACGACGAGGCCAAGCGCTTTGCCGAGGCCGCCACCATGGCCTACCGCCGCAGTTTTGGCACCAACACGCGCATCATCCGTATTTTCAACACGTACGGACCCCGGTTGAAGCCAGACGATGGCCGCGTGGTCACTGCGTTCTTGGCCCAGGCCCTGCGCGGCCAACCCTTTAGTATCTTTGGCGATGGCCAACAGACGCGGTCGTTTTGCTACGTCGACGACTTGGTCGAGGGCATTGTGCGGGTGCTCGATCGCGGCGACGGCATGCCTTATAACCTTGGGAATCCCCACGAGTTTACCATCATGGAGCTCGCCGAACGCGTACAGGAGCTGCTGGGTCCGCAGCGCATTGTCTATCACCCGCTGCCGGCCGACGACCCCAAGCAGCGCCAGCCCGATATCAGCCGGGCCAAGCGCGATCTAGACTGGGAGCCCAAGGTGCAACTGCGCGAAGGTCTAGAGAAAACCTTGGTTGGCATCCGGCATAGCTTGGGGTTGGTGCCTTGACGGCTGTCGAGGCCGCCACTGGGCGCGATCGCCTGCGTGCCGCCGGTCTGCGGGCGACGCCAGCACGGCTCGCTGTACTGCAAGTACTTGAGCTTTCGCAACATGGTGTCAGTCACGCTGAGCTTGTCGAGCAACTGAGCGACTGGGATGCCACGACGCTGTATCGCAACCTGACTGACATCGTGCGTGTGGGGCTGGCGCGACGAGTGGACCTGGGCGACCACGTGTGGCGCTATCACCGCATGGGCGCAGAGCATCAGGGCGAGCATCCGCATTTTACCTGCGTGGAATGCGGCGAGACACAGTGCCTGCCAGCGCTGCAGTGGACGGCCGGGGGCAATGCGCCGCGGGCTGTGGCAGCGATGGATGTTGACGTGCAATTACGTGGAGTTTGCGACCACTGCCACCGCTAGTTGCAAACGATTTGCATTTACACTAGAGTTGCATCTGCGTGCATGGAACTGCGGCGGACGGCTTATGAAACGGACCTTGATCTTCGCGACTCTGGCGGCACTGGCCACACGACCGGTGGCGGCCGCTGACCTGCCCGCCGATGCGTCGCCAGTGGCCCTGTCGGCCGAGGATCAAGCTGCGCTGAATGCCGCGGTTGCCGCCGACCAAGCTCCGCCACCTGCTGCGGCTTCTGGAGCGAGTGCAGGTAGCAACCCGGCTATTTCGCTACTTTTTGGCGGATCGGCTGCGGCATTTTCGCGAGCCGACCCGCAACAACTGGGTGGACACGACGCGACGGCTTCGGGGTTTAACCTGAACTATCTTGAGTTGTTTGCCGAATCGAACGTCGACCCGTACCTGCACTTTCAGACCAGCATCGCCATTGGCAAAGATGGCGTCGAGTTGGAAGAGGCGTTTGCCGACACCCTGGCGCTGCCCGGCAACTTGCAGGTCAAGGCGGGTAAGTTCCTTAGTGATTTTGGGCGTATCAACCCCACGCACCCGCACGTATGGAGCTTTGCCGACCAGCCGCTGATGGCGGGCAAGTTCTTTGGGCCCGACGGCAATCGCGGCATGGGCGCGCAGCTGGCGTGGCTGCTGCCGCTGCCTTGGTTCGTCGAGGCCAAGCTGGCGACGCAGGCTGCCGATGGTAGTTGCTGTAATCGCTCGATGTTTTCTGATGCTGGCCGGCCGGTGCGCGCGGGCGACGACCTGTTGTATACGGCGACGCTGCGCACCTTTGTGCCGCTGAACGACGACTGGTCGCTGTATGTGGGCGCGTCGGGGCAGACGGGGCCCAATCCGCAGACCACGGGGCTGGGGACGCAAATCGTGGGCGGCGACCTCTACTTGCGTTGGCGACCCGTGGCCGATTCCGAACGGCGCTCGCTGTCGCTGCAGGTCGAGCAAGCCGGGAGGCGGCGCGATCTGGGGGGCAAGATCGTAGATGATCAAGCCGGTTATGCTCACTTGGTCGCCCGCGTGGCCGAGCGGTGGGAGACGGGTTGGCGCAGCGAGTGGGCCTCCGGCGTGGCAAACGACCCCCTAGACCCGCAATGGACGGACCTGCGCACCCGCCATGCCGTGCAGGCGACGTTTTACCCAAGTCACTTTTCGCGAATTCGCCTGCAAGTCTCTATGGATCGGCCCAATTGGCTGAATACGCCGGTGTACGGCGCGCTGCTGATGCTCGAATCGGTGATCGGCTCGCACGGCTCCCACGGCTACTGAACCCAAGGCACCCCATGCAACAGAAGAAACTTTCTAGCTTTCTGGCGCTCGCGTGCGGCCTGCTCGCCGCCCTGCCGGCCCATGCCTTGCAAGTGGTGGCCACCCTGCCGTCGCTCGCCGCGCTCGCCAAAGAGGTCGCGGGGCCGCACGCCCAGGTCGAAGCGATGCTGTCGCCGCGGCAAGACCCACACTATGCCGACGCCAAGCCGAGCCTGGTCTTGGCTCTGAACCGTGCGGATTTACTGATCTTCAACGGACTAGAGCTGGAAGTGGGTTGGTTGCCGGGGCTGGTGCGGCAAGCGCGCAATCCCAAGATTTTGCCTGGTGCGGCGGGCAGTTTCGACGCGTCGCGCTTTGTGCAAAAGCTGCATGTGCCAGCGACGCTCGATCGGGCACAGGGCGACATCCATCCTGGCGGAAATCCGCATTTTGCTTGGGATCCGCGGGCTGGCGCGGCGATTGCCGAGGGGCTTGGCCGGGCGCTGGGTCAGGCTGACCCTGCCCATGCTGCCGATTACCAGAAGAATGCTGCGGAGTTGGCGGGGCGACTGCGGGCCCTGGCTGCCAGTGAACAGAAGCGGTTTCAGGCACTTGCTGCCCCTCAGCGGCAGGTGGCCGTGTACCACGACTCGCTGGTCTACTTAGTCGACTGGCTAGGCCTGCAGCAGGTGACGACCGTCGAGCCGCGGCCGGGAATTCCGCCGGACCCCGCACACTTGGCTAAGGTAATCGGTCAGTTAAAGGCCGTGCATGGCTTAGCGCTGCTGCAAGAAGAGTACTACCCGCGCAGCGCCTCGGACCAGGTGGTGCGGCTGGCTGGCGGCCGGGTGGCAGTGCTGCAAGGTGGCGCAAGATTTAGCGAAGGCCAGCGCTACGACGAGTACGTGCGCGGGCTGGCGGCGGCGGTCTTCGCGGCAATCACTAGTAAATAGCGCCCTGCTTGGCGGCTTTGGCCTTGCGTGCTAGCCTCTCGGCCCCGCGCGGCAGTGTTTGAGCCGCGCCCGACCCACGCGGAGCCGCCGATGACTGACGCCAACAAGACGAATAACCCCGCTGAATCGCTGCCAAAAAACTACGAACACCAAGAGGTGGAGCCGCGCTGGGTCAAGGCGTGGGAAGAGTTGGGCGTGCACCGCTACCGGCCCGACAGCGCCGCGGCCAAGGCGGGCAAGACCTATGCCATCGACACGCCGCCGCCCTACGTGAGCGCCGCGCATCTGCACACCGGCCACGCCATGAGCTACTCGCAGGCCGAATTTGTGGTGCGTTTCAAGCGGATGCGTGGCTACGAGATCTACTACCCGATGGGTTTCGACGACAACGGGCTGCCCACCGAGCGCTATGTTGAGCAGAAGTACAAGATCCAAAAGGGCAAGATTACCCGTAAGGATTTTGTCGACTTGTGCCTCAAAGAGACCCGCGAAGGCGCGGCGGTTTACGAGCAGCTGTGGCGCGCCCTGGGCCTGTCGGTCGATTGGCGCATGACCTACTCGACGATTCAGCCGCGCGCCGTGCACAACTCGCAGCAATCCTTCTTGGATCTGGTTGCCAAGGGCCGTATGGAGCGCCGCGAGGACCCGATTCTGTGGTGCCCGGCGTGTGCGACCTCGCTGGCCCAGGCCGATGTGGAGTCGGGCGACGAGCAGAACCGGCCGATGCACGCGGTGCGCTTTGATGTGGATCCCAGCACGGCGACTGCGGATTCGCCCCAAAGCGGCAAGATCGAGACGACGCGCCCCGAGCTGGTGCCGGCCTGCGTGGCCCTGGCCTGCCATCCGAGCGATAAGCGCTTTGCCCAACTGAAGACGATTCGCTTTCGCGTGCCGCTGACCAACTTGCGGGCGAACGAGGCCGGCGAGGCGGGGGATCCGGGCGATTTCCGTACGATTCCGCTGGTTTTTGACGAGACGGTCGACCCCGAATTCGGCACGGGCCTGATGATGGTGTGCACTTTTGGCGACCCCGAAGACATTGCCAAGTGGCGCAAGCACCAGCTTGAGACCGTGCTGATCTTGGACCCGCAGGGGCGGATCGTCACGCCGAACCTGCCGACTTTGCACAACAAGCGCGTGCATGTGCAGGCCAAGGGTTCGCAGCTGTATAGCGAGGCGCGGCTGGCGGCGGTCGAATTGCTGCGCGAGCACGCGTATTTAGAGGGCATCGCCGATAACGTGTCGCGCGCCAGCCTGCACGAGCGCTGCAGCACGCCGGTCGAAATTCAGGTGGCGCCGCAGTGGTTTATCCGCCTGCTCGACCTGAAGGAGCCGCTGCTGGCCCGCGGCCGCGAGCTGAACTGGTACCCCGAGTTCATGCGCGAGCGCTACGAGCAATGGGTCGAAAACCTGCGCTGGGACTGGAACATCTCGCGGCAGCGCTTCTACGGCGTGCCCTTCCCCGTCTGGTTCTGCAACGGCTGCGATGAGCCTATTTTCGCGGACTTGGACCAGTTACCCATCGACCCGACGATGACGGCGTGCAGCAAGGCTTGCCCCAAGTGCGGCAGTCGCGACAGCCGGCCCGAGCCCGATGTGATGGACACGTGGATGACGTCGTCGCTGACGCCGCTCATCAACTCGAACTGGGCGATGTGGAACGACAAAGATCCCGAGTCGCTGCCGATTCAGGACCAGCCGCGCCCCGAGATCTACCCCGCCGGCGTACGCGTACAAGCCCACGAGATTATTCGCACTTGGCTGTTCTACACCGTTGCTAAGGGCCACCTGCACACCGAGTCGCTGCCGTGGAAAGATGTGATGATCTCGGGCTGGGGCCTGGATCGCCAGGGCAAGAAGATGAGCAAACGCGCTGGAAACTTTGTGGATCCGGCCGAGGTCATCGGTAAGTACGGCGCGGACTCGCTGCGCTACTGGTCGGCCGGCGCGACGTTGGGCAACGACCTGCGCTACCTAGAAGAGGATGTGAAAGGCGGGCGTCGTCTGCTGACAAAGCTATGGAATTCAACGCGCTTCGCCCTAATGTACCTGGCCGATTGGCAGCCAGGACAGGTGGCCGAGACGCCGACCGCCGCCGATCTGTGGGTGCGCGGCAAGCTGCAGCAGTGCGTGGCCGATGCGACGACCGGCTTTGAGCACTACGAGTACAACCGGTCGCTGCGGGCGAGCGAGCTGTTCTTCTGGGGCGACTGGTGCGATAACTACCTAGAAATCGTGAAGGATCGCTTTAAGGATGGCACCCGCTTTGGCGCCGGCGAGGTCGAAGCGGGCCGGCAGACGCTGCTGTGGGGCACTTGGACGCTGTTGCGGCTGTTTGCGCCGATTCTGCCGTTTATTACTGAAGAGCTCTACAATCGCACAATCAAGGGGTTCTTGGGCGATAAGGCGCCGGCGTCGCTGCACATTGCGCCCTGGCCGCAGAGCGAGAGTGGCGAAATCGATGTGTTTGGCGCGCCGGCGACGGCCGAGGCGATGACCAACGGGCAGACCCTGCTGGATCTGATCGCTGCGGTGCGTGCGGCGCGGACGGCGGGCAAGATCGGCGGGGGCCGGCCCTTGCAGGTCATCCATGTGCGCGGAGATATAAATAATCTTAAGGGCTTTAGCGCTGTGCAGCTGGACTGGCTGGCCGGGTCGCGCGCCGAGGGTTTTGACCAGCAGCAGCCCGAAGGCGCCGAATGGCTGATGATTGGGGCGAGCGGCGTGGAGCTGGCGATCGTGCCCGCACCGCAAGAGCCCGCACCGCAAGCGTAATTACGCAGTCAGCTCGGTGATCAAGGCGATCACCCCCGCCAGCACCCCGCCCAGCATCAGCGCGCGGGCGGCGCCGAGTTGCCATGCGCTCGGATTACGCTGGCGCGGCGCGAACTTCCACAGCAGCGTACCGATACCCACCCAAATGGTCTGCGCCGCATCGAGCCCCAGGCCAAAGCTGAGCAGCGGCCACCACAAATTGCTCACACCCACAGTCAAGTGCTTGAGACCTGTGCCGAATCCCAAGCCGTGGATGAGGCCAAAGGCGATACTGCTCAAGGCCATGGGCAACGCCGGCCGACCGACCACTTGGCGCCCCTGCCACGCCGAAAGCGCAATCGTTGCACCGATCACCACGTCGAGAAGGGGTAGCGGCGGCCAGTCGAGCCACAGCGACAGCGCCATCGATGCCATGTGGCCCAGCGAAAACCCAGTCACGCCGGCCAGCAGACCCCGCCAGCCGCGGGCACCGAGCACCAAAGTCAGCAGAAACAATAGGTGATCAATGCCGGTCGCCAGGTGCAGCGCGCCCTCTTCGGCCCATACCGTCAAGATATCTACAGGGGGGAGTTGCCGCGCCACGCCCTGCTCTGCCAGCATCTGCGCACCCGTGGTCGGGTCGGCCGGACTGCGCCCCGATCCTGAGTCTTTGTATGAACTCATACGCTTACCGCGCTCACCCCGCACTACGCCCGAGCCGTCGAGCGCCAGGGTCAGGCTCGCGAGGTGGGGCGGCACCAGCGCCTCGACCGGCTGCTTGCCCACCACCGTCACCGTCCAGAGCAGTGTCGTGCGGGTCTTGTCGCGGCGGTAGTCCTCGCGCTGTAGGGTCAATTCGCCTTGCGGACCGGGGCACTTCAGCGTGAAGTGAAAACCCACCCAGGCGCCACCGGCCTTTTGGCTACTGCGCTGACCCGGCGCCCGCTGCTCGACCTTGCAGTCGCCAAAGGTAAACGCCCGCGAGATCGTGAGCGTCAGCGCATCGAGGTTGCTCTCGGGCGGCAGCCCCATGCGCTCGAGCACCTGCGCATAGCCTTCGATGTGCTTCTTGTCGAGGAATATGGTCGCATCAAACACAGTCGCGTCGCGGCTTTGCAGGTCGATCAGCGCCTGCGACGCCACCTCGTCGATCGGGTGCGCCAGAGCCACGGCAGGCAGCGAAAACAGGACTGCGAGAACGAGAACGAGCAGGCGCATGGCCAAAGTGTGGGGCAAAGCGGGCGACAGCGCTACCCGGGCTTGCGCCGGCTGCGTGCGTCGGCGATCCTGATACGCTCCCGAGCAGGGCGGAGGCGGCGATTGATGAGTGAACCGACCGAAATGCCTAGCGATCGCAAGGGCGACCACCTGCGCATCGCCGCGTACGATGAGCGGACGCAGCAGCCAGGACCGGGCAACGGCCTGGAGCACCTGAGCTTTGAGGCACTATCGCTGCCCGAGCTCGACTTGGAGCAGGTGTCGACCGCTTGCACGATTCTGGGCAAGACGCTGAAGGCGCCGCTGCTGGTGGGGGCGATGACGGGTGGTAACGCCTTGGCCGGCCAGCTGAATCGCATCTTGGCCGAGGCAGCAGAGCGCTGCGGCGTGGGCTTCTGCCTGGGTAGTCAGCGGCCGATGCTCGACCTGCACGATAGCAGCATCGCCAGTTTTGCGGTGCGCGATGTGGCGCCAACTACACTGATTTTTGGCAATATTGGCGCGATTCAGCTGCGCGACCACCTGTCGGGGCAAGACCTAGACCGGCTGGCGCGGGCGGTGGGCGCCGATGCGATGATGGTGCACCTGAACCCGCTGCAAGAGGCGATTCAGCCCGAGGGCGATCGCGACTGGCGCGGCATCCACGATGCGCTGGCCGAGGTTGCGGCGAGCAGCGGTACGCCGATTGTGATCAAAGAGGTGGGCATGGGCCTGGGCGCGCAGACCTTGCGGCGCTTGCGCACGCTGGGGATTGCAGGGGTCGAAACCGCGGGTGTGGGTGGAACTTCGTGGGCGCGAATCGAGAGCTTGCGCCATCTGGAACGGACGCCGCGGTCGATTGCGGGCGAGGTGCTGGCCGGGTACGGCACGGGTACGGCGGCGTCGATTCAGCTGGCGCGCGAGGCGATGCAAAATCGTTTGGTGATTGGTTCTGGCGGCTTGCGTACGGGGCTGGATGTGGCGCGCGGCATTGCGCTAGGGGCGGATGCGTGCGCGATGGCGTGGCCGTTCCTCAAGGCGGCGCACCAGGGCGTCGACGCGGTAGTAACTGAAATTCAAGGTGTGATCGAGACTTTGCGCATCGTGATGTTCTTGGCTGGGGCACCGGACCTGCATCAACTCGCGCGCACCCAGCTCGTCGATCACGGCTTGCGGAGTCTGTAAGTGGCGGTTGGGCGCGGTCATGCCAAGCTGATTCTAGTCGGCGAGCATTGGGTGCTCGACGGGGCGCGGGCGTTGGCGATCGGCCTGCCCGATTTATGCACCGAAGTGCGCTTGATTCCGAGTGAAATTGAGTGTCCGCTCGAAGACGCGCAGGCCGCGAACATGCTGCAAAGCGCGCTGGAACAAGTGGGCTGGCGCGGGCCGCTGCACGCAAGCGTGACTTCAAATGTGCCGATACGGCGCGGACTTGGCTCGTCAGCGGCGCTGGCGGTAGCGCTGGTGCGCGCGGCCCACGACTTGCAAAGCCCAGAAGCGCTCGAGGTAAGCGAGGTTGCGCTGCGGGCGCGGGCGCTTGAGGCGTTGGTGCACGGACGGTCGTCGGGCTTGGATCCGGCTGCGGCGGCGGCGGGCGGCTCGGCGGTGCTGTTTCAAGAGGGGCAAGTGCTCGCACAGCCGCAAATTCACGTGGATTTTGCACAGGCGCGCTGGCTGGTGGTCGATGTAGGCCAGGGCCAGCCGACCCGCACCGCCATTGCCATGGCCCTACAAGCCCGCGAGCAGATGGGGGATTTGCCTCGACATACCTGGCTGGCCAAGGTGACGCGGGCCGCCGAAGACGCGGCGACTGCGCTTGGTAATGGCGACCTGCAGGGGCTTGCAGCGGCACTGGCGCTGGCGGGCGACGCCCTGCAACCGCTTGGTATTGTAGACGAAAATCTGAAGCAGTGCCGCGACCTGCTGCTAGAGCACGGTGCACTGGCGAGCAAGTCGAGCGGCGCTGGGCTGGGCGGTGTGACGCTGGGTTTGTTTGCGAATTCGGCGATCGCGACGCGGGCGCTGCAAGTTGCTGAACGCCAGGGCTGGACCGGCTGGATTTCGCCGCTGACGACCGCTAAGCACTGAAAAGGACATAAAATGCTGCAACGTGCCACCGCCTTTGCGCCCTCGAACATCGCGCTAACCAAGTACTGGGGCAAGCGCGACCACACGCTGAATCTGCCGCTGGCGCCGTCGCTTTCGGTCACGTTGTCGGACTTGGGCACGCTGACGGTGGTGGCGCCGAATCCCGACCTCGACGACGACGTGATGATGGTCGACGACCAAGAGCTAGACCCCGCAGGCATGACGAAGGTGCGGCGAGTGCTGAATATCATTCGGCAACGTGCGGGCACGCAGGTCAAGGCGGGGCTGCGCTCGGTCAACACTGTGCCCACGGCGCGCGGCCTGGCGAGCTCGGCTTCGGCGTTTGCGGCGCTGGCGCTGGCGGCGAGCAAGGCCTACGGGCTAGACCTCGACGAGCGCGAGCTGTCGATCTTGGCGCGCACGGGTTCGGGGTCGGCGGCGCGGTCGGTGGCAGGCGGTTACGTGCTGTGGCATGGCGGGACAACCGCTGATGGCAGCGATAGTTACGCAGAGCGCGTGTTTGATGCCGAGCACTGGCCGCTAAAGATCCTGGTCGCGGTGGTGGCGGACCAAAAGAAGAAGGTGAGCTCGACCCTGGGCATGAAGATGAATTCTGCGGGGACGTCGCCGCTTTTCGATGCGTGGATCGGTCAGTGCCAGCGCGACGTGGTGACCTGCCAGAAAGCATTGCAAGACAAGAACATGCGAGCCCTAGCCGAGGTGGTCGAGGGCAATGCCCTGGCCATGCACGCCACCATGATGAGCAATCGGCCGCCGCTGCTGTACTGGCAGGCGCCCACGGTGGCGCTGATCCACGCCGTGCAACGGCTGCGCAGCGAGGGTGCCGAGTGCTGTTTCACAATCGATGCGGGTAGTTCGGTGGTGGTGCTGTGCGAGCCGCAAGATGCGCGGGCGGTGGCCGACGAGCTGGCTGCGGTGGCGGGCATCGAAGAAGTGCTGCAGACGCATGTGGGCAGCGGAGCGCGGCTGGTGGGCGATGCAGTCTGAGCGCGTGCACCTGCTGAGCGTGCCCGGCAAATTGATGATCGCCGGTGAGTACGCAGTGTTGCGACCCACTGGCGTGTGCTTGGCGGTGGCGGTGGGGCGGCTCGTCGATGCGTATGAAGTGCCAGGTGCGGCCGAGTTTTGGCTCGATGCGTTCGGCCAGAACGTCCGCGTGACCGAGCCCGCAGCAGGGCTGGGGCAGTACGTGCTGGCGGCTGAGCAGGCGGCAAGAAAGACTTGGAATATTAAGCTAAATACTCAGTTGCAGCTAATCGTGCACGGCAGTCGCGATGGCAAGAAGCTGGGCCTGGGCACAAGTGCGGCGGTGACGGTGGCGACGCTGCGCGGGCTGGCCATGCAGGCGCACCACCATGTAACTGCAGACGAAGTGGCCGAGTTGGCCCGCACGGTCCATCGCACTGTGCAGGGTGCGGGCAGCGGCTACGATGTGACCACGATCGCCCACGGCGGATGTGTGCAATTTGATCGGCAAGGCGACTCGGCCCAGTCGCTTGAGTGGCCGCAAGGCCTGGCCATGGCTGCACTTTTTACTGGCGAACCCGCGCCCACAGCGCCGGCGCTGGCGCGCGTGACGGCGATGTCGGAGACGCTGCTGACCATTGATGCGGCGGCGCGCGAGCTTTTGGCGCTGTGGCCCGTGGCTGCGCCCAAGACGCTGCTGGCGGCCCTGCAACACTGCGAAGATGCTCTGGATATCGCCGCAGTACGCGTGCCCGAGCTGTTGCCACAGGCGCTCCGCGACACCCGCCAATTCTGCCGCGATCACGGCTTGGTGGCGCGGACATCGGGTGCGGGCGGCGGCGATTGCGTGCTGGCGTGCGGCACCCCCGCCGCAGTGGCAAGGGCTGTAACTACTTGGCAAGAAAATGGAAAGTTGGTAGCCGCTGCGTTGCCTCGCGACCTGGCCGCACCGCAACCGGGGTAGGTTCACTATGGATTTCGATCAACTTCTAACTCCGCATCTGTCTGGCCTTGAAGAGACCTTGCTCCAGGCGACGCTGCGCGGGTCCCTGGGCGTTGCCACCGACTATGCGATGACGGCCGACGCGCAAAATGCGATTGGGCGCAACGAGTTGGGGCACATGGTGGCGGCGCATTTGGCTACAGGCGGCAAGCGGTTGCGCGGGCTGCTGCCCATGGCTCTCGTCCAAGCAGGTGCCGGGCCGGCCGAGGCGGCGCTGCGGCTGGGGGCGGCGATCGAGATGGTGCACAACGGCACGCTGGTCCACGACGACGTGCAAGACGGCGACCGCTTGCGCCGCGGCCAGCCGACGCTGTGGACGCAAGTCGGCCTGCCGCAGGCGATCAACGCCGGCGATGCGATGTTGGTGGCGCCGCTCGTGTGGCTGCTGAATTCTCCGCACGACCAACGCCAAGTGGGCGCTCAGCTTGCGCAATTGCTTGGCCACGCCGTTGTCGAGACGATCCGCGGCCAGGTGGCCGACGTGGGTTGGCGGCTGGTGCAGCGGCCGACCGTCGAAGACCTTTTGGGGGTGCATCTGGCTAAAACGGGTCCGCTTTTTGGGGTGTGCTTGCAGGGCGCGGCCATTTTGCTTGGGCTGCCTGTCGCCAACCAGCACACGTGCCAGCGCGCGGCCCGGCACTTGGGGCTGGCGTTTCAAGTGCGCGACGATCTGCTCGACCTAATCGGCAAGAAAGGTCGCGGGCAGCCGGGAGCCGATCTGCGCGAAGGCAAGTTGACGGTGCCGGCCGTGTTAGCTGCCGAGCAGGATACCGAAGGATTTTCGGAACTTTTGCAGCGTTTGACGGCAGCCACCGACGGCGCGCCGCTCGCCGATGCCGAGGTGGCGCAGTGGGTCGCGTGGATCGGCGAGCATGGCGGCGAGACCGCAGCTCGGACGCTATTCGACGATGAATTGGCTGCGTTCGAATCCCTGGCCAGCTCAGCGCTAGGGCCAGGACCAGCCCAAGTCATTGGCGCCTTGGCACACCGCTTGGGCCTGCTCGACGGGTAGTCCGCTGCCGATGGGCAACCTAGCGAAGACCAATAAATTTATACGGTTTAACGGGATCGGCCATGCCCTTTAGGCGCAGCTCGTCCATCTCGTCGGCCAGTACATGCGCGCGGACCGCTTCGAGCGTAATCGGCGACAGCAGCACCTCGCCGGGCTTGGCCGCAGAGCACAGTCGCGACGCCAGGTTCACGCCGCGACCGAACACCGTGTAACTCATCGTCTGCGACGAGCCCACATAGCCCGCAATCACCGTGGCCGTAGCAATGCCGATGCCCACACCGATGGGCTCTTGCCCGAGCTCTTGCCGCTCGGCGTTCATCTGCCGCACTACTTCTTGAATGCCCGACGCCGCCTGCACCGCGCGCAGTTCGTCGTGCTCGGTGCCCAGCGGCGCACCCCACAGGGCCATCACCGCGTCGCCGATGTACTTATCCAAGGTGCCGTCGTGCTTAAAGATCACATCGGAAACGCGCTCGAAGTACTCGTTCATCAGCGCCACCATGTCGGCCGGCGCCAGGCGCTCGGTCAGGCTGGTAAAGCCACGAATATCGGCGAACATCACGGTCACGCGCTTTTGCGTACCACCCTTTTCGATGGCCAGATCGCCAGCCACAATGCGGTCGACCAGGTTCGGCGACAACATCCGCGACAGCGACGAGCGCAGGGCCGCCTCTTCGACCAGCCGCCGCTGCAAAAGCACATTGTCGATGCTGATCGACGCCTGCCGCGACACCGCCACCAGCACGGCCAAGTCTTTTTCGGCAAACAGTCCCGAGCTAATCAGCGAGTCGACATGGAGCACGCCCAAGATGCGGTCCGTGGTCATGAGCGGCACGGTCATCGACGAGCGAATGCCCTGCAGCACCACCGAGGCGGCATTGGCAAACCGCGCATCAAGCCGGGCATCGGTCGACAACACCGCCTCGCGCTTCGAGATCACATGGCGCACAATCGAGCGGGGCACATTAATTTCGCGTTCTTCGGCCGTGAGCGTCGCGCCCTGCCGCAGCTTGACCGCCACCTGATGCAGCGTCTCGGCCGGATCGCTGCCCTTCTTGGGGTCCACAAACAGAATCACGCCGCGGTCGATCGGCAGCCACTCGAGCACGCGCTTGAGCAAGCGCTCGAGCACCGTGTCGATATCGGGCGCCGCGTGCAGGTCGCCGCTGAGCGTATAGGCTAGGCGCAGCTTCTCGTAGTCAGCGCGCAACATCTTGTCATCTAAGATGAAATCGGCCTTTTGAAAATCGTGCGCCAAGTCGATCTGCATGGTCGCATGGATCGACGCGGCTCCGGGTTCCTCAGCAGGAATCGGTTCGGCCTCGCCCACGCGCAGGGTATCGGCGCCCTCTTGCACGAACCGCCAGGTGGTCGAGCCAATCCGCATCGCGTCGCCATGACGCAGCGCAACCTCGCCATCCACCATTTGATCGTTGCAAAACGTGCCGTTGCGCGACTGAAGATCGATAAGTTGGTAGCGCGGCAGCTTCGGGTGGCGCGAGATGATCGCGTGCTCTTTCGACACGAGCCGGTCGACAATTTGTAGCGTATTCGTCGGCTGCCGGCCGATGGTCGTGACATCGCCCAGGATGATCTCGTGCTGACCAGGCCCGGTGCTAATGCGGACCAGCTTGGTGACACCCATGGAGTTCCTCGTAACGCTCGCTGCAGACTGCGCCCCGCGACGCAGAAAACTGCGCGAGTCTAGCATGATGGGCCGCGAGCGCCATCGCGATTTGCGGCAATCGTCATGGTTTGGTTGGCGCGGCAGGCGCGGCCGTGTAGCCTGCGTGCGGCCGGGGTTGCGCCCCAGTGGAGCCGACCATGACTTGGCGCCGAGCCGCCGCGCTGCTACAAAAGATCCGCACTCTCAAGATCTTGCACGCGGCAGTGCCATTGCTACCGCTGGCGGTGGTGGTGGGCTTGGCGGCGAGTGGACTGGCAGTCCTCGACTACCACGCCAACCTAGTGCTGGCGCCGGCCACGTGCCTGACCGCGTTGATCCTGGGCGTGCAGAGCGAGCGGCCCGGTTATCTGCGCGCGTTGGGGCTACCGCTGCTGGCACCGCTGGCGCTGCTGCTCGCGCTGTCGCCGTGGCAACCGGGTTGCGACACCGCGACGGGGCTGACGTTTTGGCTGCTTGGGCCGGCGTCGGCCGCACTATGTGGCATGGCACTGGGCACGGTCGCGCGCTGGCTAGCGGGGCGGCGACCGATGATGGCCATGTTACTGTCTGTACTTATTACTTTTTTTACCTGTGTACCGGCGGCGCTGGCGTTCTTGACCCAGCCGCAGGTGTTCGGTGTGGCGATGCCCACGGGTTGGGTGGCGGGCGCGCTGTACGAAGATGCAGTGGCGCCAACGTGGTCTTACGTCGCCTATCGCCTTCTGGATTTGGCTTGGTGTGGCCCCGTGATCGCGGTCGATGGTCTTCTCGCCCGTCCCACACATTTGCGCGTATTTTTAGCTGATTGGCGTGCACCGCGACTGCTCATGCTCCTTGGGCTGGCGGCGACCGCGCTGGCGGTGGGGCTGCTGCGCGCGGAGCCCGAGGGGTGGCGGCTGGGCGACTCAACGGTGCTGCGCGACCTGCCTGTGGTGGTCGAGGTGCCAGAGCCGGGCCACGCCGAAGTGGTTTGGCGGGTTCACGCCCCCGCTGGTCCCCGTTGGCTGCGGCCCACGACGCTTCTTGTCGCCGATGTGCGATTTCGCCAGATGCAGTTGCGACAGTGGTTTGGCCGGTTGCCCGGTCGGGTCGATATTTTTGCCTGGCCCGATGCCGACACCAAGCGCCGCGGCATGGGCGCCCATCGCGTCGAGATGGCAAAACCGTGGCTGCGGCAAATTAACCTGGTTCTTCCCGAGTTTGGAGCCAGTGTGCTGACCCACGAGCTGGCCCATGTGGTGGCGGGCGCGTGGGCCGACAACCCGCTGCATGTGCCCCTGCGCCACGGCTGGCTGCCCGATGCACTGACCATCGAGGGTATGGCGGTGGCCGCGGAGTGGCCGATGCGCGGCGGGCTTGATCCCCACCAGTGGGCACGGGCGGCGCGGCAGTTGGGCAAGGCACCCAGCTTGGCGCAGTTGCGCAGTCCTGGCGGTTTCTTGCGACAAAACAATGACTTGGCCTATACGATTGCCGGCTCGCTGCTGCGCTGGGTGCGCGATGAAAGGGGCCCTGCTGCGCTGCAGACCCTGTACCGCGACGGCGATCTTGAAGGTGCGCTCAAGCTGCCGCTGGCCGAGATCGAGCGACAATGGCTTGCTTATATTGAGAATCCCGCCCAAACACCCCTGAGCGAAGCGGACCTAGAGCGGGCGCGGGCGCGGTTTGAGCCGGCTGGGCTGTTTGATCGCACCTGTGCACTTTGCGTGGGCCGGCAGCATGAGCAGATCGACCGCGCGCGACGGGTGGGGCAAGCGCGCAAGGCCACAGCGTTATGCGAGGATTTGCTGAGTCGTTTGGAGGTGGTAGGGGCCGATCGCGATCTTGGCCTCGAGTTGACGGTCGCCGACGCCGAGGCTGCGGCAGGGGCTATCGAGCCAGCCTTGGGGCGCCTGCAGCGCCTGCCGACACGGGGATCGAGTCGCTTGCAGAGGGCTGAAGTGCTTGCGATGCAAGGTGATCTGCAGTGGCTTCGGGGCGACATCGCGGCGGCGCGCGGCCTGTGGGGCCAGGCAGCGTTGTTCCCGATCGCAGAGGGCGCACGGCGAATCCTTGAAATTAAGAAGGAACTGGCTCAGCTACCCGAACTGCGCGCGGCGGCGGGAGCGATACTTGCCTATGGTTTCGAGCCCTTGCAACCTGAGCGGGCCGTGGCGGAGCTCGTGCGCCAGGCACCGCAGCATCCCTTGGTAGAATACCTGAAGCTTCGCCAGCAAATTCGCAAGGATGAGGGCGAGCGGGCTATCGAAGACCTGGTCGCTTTGCTACCCCAGATCGCACCGCGCTGGCCACTGGCTGCCCGCGAGGCGACCCGGCTGCTGGCGCTTCACCTTGCACGATTGGGGCGTTGCAAGCCCTTACAGGGGCTCGACCTGCAGCTTGAGCCCCGCATTTGGCAAGACGAACTCCGCCTTCGCTGCAGGCTACTAGAAAGCGCGCCGGCGGCGGACGGCAACTAGGCCGAGCAGCAGCCCGCCCAGCAGCGCTGAACCAGCCGAAACGCCTTGGCTTGGCCCCAAGTCACAGCCACAGCCGCGGTCCTTCTTGATGCCGCTCGCATCGATGCTGGGCGCCTTTTGCTTAAAGACCACTCGTATCGCCTTGCGGCCGCTGGGGTCGTTCTCGACCCGCACCAGCGTGCCCGCAACAAGATCATTGAATTTTGCCCCTTCGATGACCTCGTCCCACGCCGCCGCGCCGCCTTCTAGGGCAAAGCCGCGCGCCACCCCCTCGGCGGTATTGATATAAAGGCGGTCGCCGCCGCGATCGAGCACCTTGGCGTTGTCGTAAATCTCGAGCTCAGCCTTCTTCAAGATGATGATCTGCGGCCGCACCACGCCCGCCGGGTCCCACTTCACGGTGGCGGTGGCCGATCGGACCAGATCATCAACCGTGCCACCCTCGATACATGTCGCTAGAAATACACGGTTTTTTGGAATCGGCACGGCCAGCGAAGTCGGTTTGCTCGGCCCGGACTTGATGTACAGGTACGTCTCGCGCACGTCGTCGATCCACGCGTTTTCTAACATGGAATAGGAAAAGCCCGCTGGCTTGGCCGCGGTGGCAAAGGTGTCGCCCGGGTCGATCGCCGAAGTGGCTGCGGCGGCCGGGGCCACGGCAGCAGTGTCCGCGGCGGCCGCAACAGGCGGTAAACCCAACTTTTCTGCAGCCCGCTGCATCACCTTCTCTTTGATCGACGACGACGAAGCCGGTGCCTGCTGCGGACGGGCGGCCAACTGCGCCGCAGAATGCTCTACAGCCACGGCGGTACCCGCCGCCACCGTAGGTACGGTCGCGGCCACAAACAGGGCAATCCCCACAGCACTCGGCATTTTCGCATAAACGTGGGCCATCTAGACTCCTTTGGCAACGGGGTCGAGCCCGCACAGCCCGCATTTTCTGCCGTGTAGCCGGCGTCGTCAAACGGCACCCCGTGGTCAGCTTGCACTCGGCGACGCTGCCATCTGGTCGCGATCGAAATTCTCAGCTATCGTCGCCTTCCGCAACCTGCGGCGGCCACTATCGACCTGGAGGCAAAATGCTCGAACCTCAGCGAATGATTCAAGATCTGATCGATCTGCGCACTCTGACCGCGAACGAAGACGGTGGACAACGCGTCGCCTGGACGCCAGTCTGGCTCAAGGCACGGCAGTGGTTCAAAGATCACTTGGCAGAACTGCCTGTTACAGTCGAGCAAGACCCCGCCGGCAACCTGTGGGCCACCCTGCCCGGCGAGTCCGACGTTTCGCTCGTGATGGGCAGCCACCTAGACTGCGTGCCCGGTGGCGGTTGGCTCGACGGCTGCCTGGGCGTCATCGCCGGCCTCGCGGTGCTGCGTCGTTTCGCGGCCACAGGCACAAAGCCCCCCATCACGATCAAGGTGGTCGACTGGGCCGACGAAGAGGGGGCGCGCTTTGGCCGCAGCTTGCTCGGTTCGGCAGCCTTTGCCGGCAACCATAGCGTCGAAGCCGACCGCGGCCGTACCGATCGCGAGGGCATACGCCTCGAAGACGCGATGCGGGCCTGCGGCGTCGACATCAACCGCTTTCCCGAGGCCGAGAAGTGGCGCAAGAACGTGGGTGCTTACCTCGAGTTGCATATCGAACAGGGCCCGGTGCTCGAGCAAATGAACCTGCCGCTGGGCGTGGTCACGGGCACCAAGGGCGTCGAGCGCCACGGCATTACCTTCTTTGGCCAAGCCGCGCACTCGGGCGCCACGCCAATGGGGCTGCGCCACGATGCACTGGCAGCCTGCGCCAAATTATCGTTAGAGATCTATAACATTGCCGGCAAGCACAAAGACGCCGTGTGCACGATGGGCAGCGTCAAGACCTTCCCCGGCATCGTCACGGCGGTGGTGGGGCGCTGCGAGGCCACCCTTGACCAGCGCGATCTGGACCCCGGCAACTTGGCCCAGATGTATAGCGAAGCCCAGGCGGCTTCGAAGCAATTTGCCACGGAGCACGGCTGCACGGTCGAGTGGGCGCCGATTTGGACCATCGAGCCGATCCCGTTCGACCCGGCGCTGCTCGATTTTTGCGAAGAGGCCGTGTTCGACGCCAGCGGTACCCGCCATCGGCTGCCCTCGGGCCCGCTGCACGATGCCGCCGAAGTGGCGCGGGCAGGCATCCCCACCGTGATGATTTTTACCCAGTCGTTGCGTGGGATTAGCCACAACAAGATCGAAGACACCCGCCACGAACACTTGGCGCAGGGTGTGATTGCGCTCGACAAGCTGGCCGACAAGACGGTCGCGTGGCTGCTAGCCAAGGGCTAGGGGTGCTAACCCAGCAGAGATCCTAGCAAACTGATCACCAAGCCCAAGATGGTGGTGTTGTAGACGAACGCCAACAGCACGTGGACGAGCACGGTGCGGCGCACCCGCGTGCTGTCGATCGCGATATCCGAAGTCTGAAAGCAGATGCCGAGCGTAAAGGCGAAGTAGGCGAAGTCGAGGTCGCAGGGCTCTTTCTCACCCGGAAAGATCATGCCATGAATGACGTTCTTGTCCGTCTGCAAATGGTGATGGCGGCGATAGTACATGTGGGCATAGCGCAACGCGTACACGGTGTGGGTGAGGAGCCACGACGCGGCGACTGCGGCACAACCTAGCGCCGTCCAAAGGAATTTCTGCTCTGAATCCACCATCGTCCGCGCACCGGCGATCACCTGCGTGGCGGCTAAGAAGCTGAACGTGCTAGCGGCAATGACCACAACTAGCACGGCAGCACGGCCTGGGTCGTCGCCCACCGCGTGGTCGCGCGTGTCTGTGGCCGAAAAACGCAGAATCGAGTACCAGGCGATCGCAAGAAAGACGCCGGCCCCCGCTAACCAGCCAACAGCCAAGCGATTCGGCCACGGCAACGAGGTCGGCAGCATCGCGATGGCCGCCGCAGCCGCCAGCAGAGCCAGCCCAGTACGCCACAAGGTGTGGTGGCGTCGGCCATCGGCTTGGCCAGGAATACCACCAATACCACTTTGAGTATCAACGGGTTTACTGGCATTCGCTGGATCGCCAGCAGTTTGGGGAGTGTCCATAGTTCCTCGCATGGCGCTGGATGCGGCACCATCATGCCGGGCCGGCGCGACGGCTGCAACCGACATAACCCAGGGCACCGGCAGCAGATCGGTGCAAATTGGTGCGAGGCGGCTTGCAGTCGATGGCTGGCTCGACATACGCTGCGCGGCGGGTTGTTGCGGTCCCCCGATCGCGGCCGTCGACGCAAGTGGAGCATGTGTGATTCCTGTTGGACTGACCGGGGTTCGAGTAGGTCGTCCCCCGAAGGCGACAATGCTGCTGGCCGGCGGAGCGTTGGTGCTGTCGGTGCTATTGTGGCTCGCGCCCGATGCCCATCGCGACAACGTATTGGCCGACATCCGGACGTTTGGCAAGTCGCATCCCACTGAGATTCCTCCAGAAGACTGCACTGTACCCATGGGCATGGGGCCGTGGCTGACCCAAGGCGCCAAGCCGGCGTCGGTCGCGTACGAGAACCTGTGCGGCGAGCTGCGACAGGCCGAGTTACGCTCGGGTTCGCTTCGTCTTTCGCTGGGTTATGAGCACAACGGGCCGCTCGACTGGCTGCTGCATCCGCTGGTGTTTGCCAACCCCTTGCTGGCGCTGCTGGGCTGTGCGCTGCTGTTCTTGGGCGTGGGCCCCTATCTTGAGGAGCGCTGGGGGCGCCGCACCTACTTGGCGGTGATCGCGGTATCGGCGCTGGGCAGTGCCGGGGTGCGCACCCTGGTCTGCAACAGCGGCTCGCTGCCGTGGACCGGTGCCCAGGGCTGGCTAGGCGCGCTTGTTGCTGCATTTACAGTAGTTTACCTAACAGCACAGGTGCAGTTTGTAGTTCCGTCGTGGCCGCCGCGCACGCTGACTCTGCCGGCGTGGAGCGTGGCCGCGTGGTGGCTCATGGTGCGCTTGCTCGCCATGTGGTGGACGGGGGTGGATCGGGCGGGTGTGATCGGCGAATTGGCCGGTTGGTCCATTGGTTTGGCAGCCGGTATGGCGGTGCACTTGGGCTGGATCGGCCAACTGCAGGCGGCTGCGGGTCCGGCGCTGGGCGCAACCATGCAAAAGGTTAGGCGTATGGCGCAGAAGGTCGAGGAGCCCGAGCGCGACCTCAGTCCTCCGCCCTCTGCGCCCAGTGCGCCGATCGAGGATGCCCGCGACGACGAATCGGAGCTTAGGGACGACGAGCGCCCCGAAGTGGATCTGTTTGCCCTAGAAGCCGCGCCGACTCCGCTACCCGCGCTGGTGCATGGGCCTGCGCGTCGCCGGCAGCTCGATCTGCCCGATGAGCGCGACCTGCTGGGCCCCGACGCTTGGGCCGAGCCAGCGCCGACGCCGGTGGTCGAGACCGCGCCGCCGACGGGTGGCAACCTAGCCTGGCTACTGCACAATCGCCCCAAGGACGGCGCCTCAGCGACTCCGGCGACAGTGGCCGACGATGATTTGCTGGCGGCACTCGACGCCGCGATCGCGCGGCCGGCGCCCCCCTTACAGCCCGTTGCCGACGAGGCCACGGTGATGGTTGCGCAACCGCCGCCGCCGATTACGGGTCCGCAGCCGCGACCGGTCAGTGAGGCCACCATGGCCTACAGTGCGCGCGATGTGATGCGAACCGCGGTCACCGATGCGCTGCGCCACGGCGTTGTTGCGACCGAACTTGCCGTTGCCGACGATGTGGGCCGCGATGCCAAGGGGGTGTTGCACGCCCATTGCGGCGGCACTTGGCACACGCTAAATCCGCATGAGTTGCAAGCTGTTGCAGTGGGCGTGATTGTGCACAGCGACGACCCTACCGCGGTGCCGCAGATCTACATCGACTGCATTGCGGACCGTGGCGGTCGCGATCGCCCGGCCAAGGCGGTGCGTTTGTGCGCTAATTCGCAGATGTTGCAGCGACTTGCCCCTGGGCAAGACGGCACTTCGGCTTTTGCCGCGCTGGCTACCGAGCTCGCGAGTGGCGATGCCAAGACCCTGCCGGCCGCTGCGACTTGGCCCGGTCCGCCCTGGCCGCGCTTTGATACCCCCGCGGATTTTGTGCGGATGTGGCAGCGCGCCGACTAGACCGCGCACAACGACCAGCGGCGGCTTGCGTCGCCACGCAAAAAGCGGCACGGTTCGCGCCCAGCAGGGATGACCGCCTGCCAAGGAACCGCCATGTCGAACCCAGCCAGCCCGATCGCGCCGCAAGCCGACGACGAGGCCCGCAAGCACGATTTCGCCCGCATCGAGGCCAAGTGGCAGCGTTTTTGGGTCGAAAACAAGACGTTTGCTACCCATATCGATCACAACAAGCCTAAGACCTATGTCCTCGATATGTTTCCGTATCCTTCGGGCGCGGGGCTGCACGTCGGCCACCCCGAGGGCTACACCGCCACCGATATCTACTGCCGCTTCTTGCGGATGCGCGGCCACAACGTGCTGCACCCCATGGGCTGGGACGCCTTTGGTCTGCCCGCCGAGCAATACGCGATCCAGACGGGTACGCACCCAGCTGTAACTACGCAGAAAAATATCGCGACCTTTCGCCGGCAGATCCAGGCGCTGGGCTTCAGCTACGACTGGGATCGCGAGGTCGATACGACCGACCCTACCTACTACAAGTGGACGCAGTGGATCTTCTTGCAACTGTTCAAGAAAGGTCTGGCGTATCAAGCCGAGATTCCGGTGAATTGGTGCCCGGCCCTGGGCACCGTGCTGGCCAACGAGGAAGTGCAAGACGGCAAAAGCGAGCGCGGCGGGCACCCAGTGGTACGCATGCCGATGCGGCAGTGGATGCTAAAGATCACTGCATATGCTGAGGAATTGCTCAGTGGCGTCGACACGCTCGACTGGCCCGAGGGCATCAAGGCCATGCAGCGCAACTGGATCGGCCGCTCCGAAGGCGCCGAGGTCGATTTTGCCGTCGAGGGCGAGCTGGGCACGCTGCGGGTGTTCACGACCCGGCCCGACACGCTATACGGCGCAACGTACATGGTGATTGCACCCGAACATGCCCTGCTTGATCGCCTGGTTACGCCCGATCGGCATGCCCAGGTCGATGCGTATGTCGAGGCGGCGCGGCGCAAGTCGGAGCGCGATCGCCAAGATGCCGGCAAAGAAAAGACGGGCGTGTTTACAGGCCGCTACGCGGTGAACCCGGTGAATAGCGCCAAGATCCCTATCTGGGTGGCCGATTACGTGCTGGGGGGGTACGGCACAGGCGCGATCATGGCGGTGCCGGCGCACGACGAGCGCGACTTCGCCTTTGCCAAAGCCTTTGATCTACCTATTATTCCTGTGCTTTCGCCCGATGGCGAGCCCTTTGCTGCCGAGCTGACCGAACCCTTTACCGACGACGGTCTGGCGCTGAATAGTGGGCCGTACTCGGGCATGACTACTCAGGAATTCAAGCGCCGCATCACCGCCGAACTGGCCGACCGCGGCATTGGCGAAAGGCGCGTCAACTACAAGCTGCGCGACTGGGTGTTCTCGCGGCAACGCTACTGGGGCGAGCCGATTCCTATCTATTATCCGATTGTTTCGGTGCTCGATGGCACGCCGCTCAGCGAGTCGGGCCTGTCGCCGTCGCAAGTGGCCGATATGGTCCACACCGACTCGTGGCGGGTGATGTACGGCACGCCGCTGCCCGTGCACGAGAGCGAATTGCCCCTGAAATTGCCAGTTACCGACGACTTTCAGCCCACCGGCAACTCCGAGCCGCCGCTGAGCAAGTGCCACGACTGGCTGTACTTTGAGCGCGATGGCCGCTGGTTTGCCCGCGAGACCAACACCATGCCGCAGTGGGCGGGCTCGTGCTGGTACTACCTGCGCTACCTAGATCCCCATAATGATCAGACACTTGCCAGCCCCGAGGCGGTCAAGCACTGGCTGCCCGTCGATCTATACGTGGGCGGCGCCGAGCACGCCGTGCTGCACCTGCTGTACTCGCGGTTTTGGCACAAGGTGCTGTTTGACCTGGGCGTAGTGCCAACCAACGAGCCGTTCCAGCGGCTGGTGAACCAAGGCATGATCCTGGGCGAAGACGGCGAAAAGATGTCGAAATCGCGCGGCAACGTGGTCAATCCCGACGACATGTTGCGCGAGTTCGGCGCCGACGCCTTCCGCCTGTACGAGATGTTTATGGGCCCGCTCGAGGCCACCAAACCCTGGGCGACCAATGGCCTTTACGGCACGCGGCGCTTCTTGTCGCGGCTGTGGGCGCTGTACGACAAGCCGCTCGCGGCGACGGCACCCGACGACAAGATCCGCCGGGCGCTGCACAAGACCATCGCCAAAGTGGGCGACGATACGGCGAATCTGCGCTTTAACACCGCGATTGCCGCGATGATGGGGCTGCTGAACGACTGCACCAAGCTCGACGTGCTGCCGATCGAAGTGGCCGAAAACTTTGCGGTCATCCTCGCTCCCTACGCACCGCACATCGCCGAGGAACTGTGGGAGAAACTGGGCCACGAGCCGTCGATTGGGCTCGTGCCTTGGCCCAGTTACGACCCGGCGCTGTGTGTCGACGACACAATTGAGATCCCGGTGCAGGTCAATGGCAAGCTGCGGGGCCGGCTGGTGGTGCCGGCGGATACGCCGCAAGACGTGCTGCAGAATATGGCGCTGGCAGATAGCAATGTGCAGAAGTTTACCGAAGGTAAGCGGATTGCCAAGGTGATCGTGGTGCCGGGCAAGATGGTTAGCGTGGTGGTGGTGGGGTAGGTTCGCCAACGCCAAAGCCCCCTCCGCAACCAAACGCTGCGAAGGGGGCCCCGGCGACGCTATCTAACCTTGTCTAACTACGCCGCAATCGCCTGCACCTCCCCAGGCTTGGCCCCCAAGAAATACACCTGCGACGCCCGCACTTCGCGGCCATGGTGAATCACGCCGTCCTTGTCCTTCCAGTCGTCGGGCCGCAGCGCGCCCTCAACGTAGACCAGCCGGCCCTTTTCCAAGTGCTCGGCACACGACTCGGCCTGCTTGCCGAACACCGCCACCTGGTGCCACAGCGTCTCGCGCTCGAACTTGCCGTCTTGCTGCGTACCGTACGAGGTCGCCACGCGCAGGTTGCACACCGCGTCGCCGTTGCCCAGTTTGCGCAGCTCCGGCTTGTTGCCCAACCGACCGATCAGCATCACCTTGTTCAAATCACCCATGATCGCACTCCCTTGCAGGCGCCGCTCTGGACGCCCATCCATGTCGGCCAGCACACGCCGCACCGACTTCCTCGCACGCCGCCCCCTTGAGCGGCATGATTCTTTAATGACTTTGTGAGCTTTACGCGGCTTCTTCACACTCTTCGGCCGCGCTCAGCAGGGTGTCGTCGCCCAGCGCCGCGACAATCCGCGCACACAGCTCAGGCTTGGCCTTCAGCTCCGCCAGCGCCCGGTCGCGGCCTTGGCCCACCAGCTCGTCATTGAAGCGGTAGAAAGCGCCGCTGCGGCTGATCTTGCTCTGGGCCACGGCCAGGTCGAACACTTCGGATTCACGATTGAAACCCGTGCCAAACAGCAGATCGATCTCGACCTGGCGGAAGGGCGGCGCCAGCTTGTTCTTGACCACCTTGATGCGCACACGGTTGCCCAGGGCCTGCTCGTCCTTCTTGATCGAGCCGATGCGGCGCACGTCCAAGCGCACCGACGCGTAGAATTTCAGCGCGTTGCCACCCGTAGTGGTCTCAGGGCTGCCCATGGTCACGCCAATTTTCATACGGATCTGGTTGATGAAAATGAGCGTCGTGCCCGTCTGGTGCGCCAGCGACGCCAGCTTGCGCATCGCCCGGCTCATCAGCCGCGCCTGCAGGCCCACGTGGTTGTCGCCCATCTCGCCGTCGATCTCGGCCTTGGGCGTCAGCGCCGCCACCGAATCCACCACCACCACGCCCACTTGGCCCGAGCGAACCAGCGCTTCGACCACATCCATGGCCTGCTCGCCGCAGTCGGGCTGGCTCAGCAGCATTTTGCTGCAATCCACCCCCAGATCGCGGGCATAGCGCAGGTCTAGGGCGTGCTCGGCGTCGACAAACGCCACGATCGCCCCCTGCTTCTGCGCCTGGGCAATCGCCGACAGCGCCATGGTGGTCTTGCCCGAGCTCTCGAGCCCATAGATCTCGATGATGCGGCCCTTGGGCAGCCCGCCGATGCCCAGCGCCCGGTCGAGCGCAAACGAGCCGGTGGGGATGGTCTCGATGGTCTTGTCGACCGCGTCGCCGTTGGCCTGCATCAAGGTGCCGCGCCCAAAGGCTTTTTCGACCGAGCGAATGAGGTCGTCCAACGCCGGAATGCCAAACTTGTCTGCCATGGTGCTCTCCTAAAACGCTACGAACTGGGGTCAAAATGGCCGGACCCCGGCGGCCCAAGGCGGCAACGCGCCGCTCGGCTGGTGCAGCAAGGCTGCGAAGCTGTTGTTTTCTATCGACTTATGCGGCCATCTGCAGCTGTGGCCGCCGATCAAACCAGCGGTACTGCAGGGCCTCGGCCAGCTGGGCCGCGCCAATCTGCTCCGCGCCATCTAGGTCGGCGATGGTGCGCGCCACCCGCCACACCCGGTCGTGGGCCCGCGGCGACAGCCCATAGGCATCCAGCGCGCGAATCAGCATGTCGTGCACGGCCGGCTCGAGCGGCGAGGTCTTGCGCAGCACCGCCATGCTCACTTCGGCGTTCGTGGGCACGGCGCCGCCCAGGTCGCAGCTAGCAAACCGCTCAGATTGGCGCAGACGGGCCGCAACTACCCGCAGCCGCACCGTTTCCGACGTATCGCCAGAGGGCCCATGCCGCAACAGCTCGCCGGGCAGACTCGGCAAACGCAGCTGCACATCGATGCGGTCCAAAAGCGGCCCCGACAGCCGGCTTTGGTACCTTTCGAGCTGCATCGGTGTGCACACACAGCGCCCGTCGCCATTGCCAAAGTGCCCACAAGCACAGGGATTCAGCGCCGCCACCATCAGCGACCGCGCCGGAAACGACACGGTTTGTCGCGCCCGCGTAACCACCACATGCCCGTCTTCGAGCGGCTGGCGCAAACACTCCAACACTTGCCGCGGAAACTCAGCCAATTCATCAAGGAACAGCACACCGCGGTGCGCCAGCGACACCTCGCCCGGGCGCGGCACGCTGCCACCGCCCACCAGCGACGCCGCCGAGGCCGTGTGGTGCGGCGCGCGAAACGGCCGCGTGCGCAACAACCCAGATCGACTAGGCAACAGCCCCGCCACCGAGTGAATCTTGGTCACCTCGATCGCCTCGCGGTCCGTCAACGGCGGCAGAATGGTGGGCAAGCGCCTGGCCAGCATGGTCTTTCCAGTCCCCGGCGCCCCACTGAGCACCGCGTTATGGCCGCCCGCCGCCGCCACTTCGAGCGCGCGCTTGGCCTGGTCGTGGCCGCGCACATCGGACCAGCACAAGAACTGCCGCGGCCCCGTATCGCCCAAAGCCTCGGTCGGCGGATTTGGCCAAGAATCCTGAGCCTTTAGCCGCGCAATCACCTCGCCCAGCGTGTCGGCACCCAGCACTTGCAGCTCGCCCACCGCCCGCGCCTCGGCCATGTTGTCGGTTGGGCACAGCACGCCGCGCAGACCCAGCTGCCGCGCCAGCTCGGCCACGGCCAGCACGCCGCACACCGGCCGCAGCGCGCCGCTCAGGCTCAATTCCCCAACAACCAGAAAGCCTTGTAGGCAGCCAACGGGCAGTTTGCCATCCGCTTCGAGCAGCGCTAGCGCCACCGGCAGGTCAAAGCTCGTGCCATCTTTGCGCAGGTCCGCCGGTGCCAGATTGACCGTCACACGCTTGTTCGGCAGCATAATTCCCGATTGTTTCAGCGCAGATCGCACCCGTACCCGCGCCTCGCGCACCGCCAGCTCGGCCAGCCCCACCGTATCGAACGCGGGCACGCCAAAGGCGACATCGCACTCGACTTCGACCAGCCGCGCATCCACGCCCACCAGCGCCGCACTCCAGATCTTGCTTTGCATTGCCGCCCGCCGCCCGGCGCGTTGTCGCTAGGCGATCGGAGCATGTGCACAGCGCGTGCCAAGTTAAAGATACACTATTTCAATATGTTACAAGGCACCCGCCAGTATCAGCAGTATCAAAGTGATACCGTGATACCGACTGGAAAGGCCGCGTCGGCCCTGCTACATTGGCAGCGTGAGTTCCACTAATTTGCCAGCACGATCCGTTGTCGTCCGCACGCTCCTGCTGGCCGTGCTCGCCCTTTTTCTCGCCAGCGCCACCGGCTGCATCACCAAGAAGTCCCGCCGCTTCAGCGCCTCGTGCGGCCAAAGCGCAGAGTGCGAAAGCGGGCTCTGTTACAACGGTTTTTGCACCAGCAGCTGCACCTCGGGCGCCACGTGCAGCAGCGGCGTATGCATCGAGAAGGTGTGTCAGCCGCCCGACGAGGACTACGATCACGACGGCCTGACCAACTCGTGGGAAGCCAAGCACGGCCTCAACGCCGAAAAAGCCGACAGCGACGGCGACGGCATCCCCGACAAGAAGGAAGTCGGCAACGTGCTGGCCCCGGTCGACAGCAACGGCGACGGCGTGATCGACGCGTTGCAGAGCAATCTCAACGACTCCGATGCCGACTGCATGGTCGACGCTTTCGACTCCTTACCGGGCAAAATCGACACCTTGCCCGACTCTGCGACGATCTGCGGCAGCGGCGTCTGTGCCGGCAAAACCGGCGAGGTCACCGTGGTATGCACCCCCGCCGACCCCACCGCCACCGGCGCAGTCGTGGCCGGCTGCAAGGGTTGCTCGTGCAAGTCGAGCAGTATCGCAGACTTTCAATCCCCCGAGACGTGGTGCGACGGCCTCGACAACGACTGCAACGGCAAGACCGACGAGAGCGCAACCCTAGGCGGCCAACCGCTCGGCGGGGGCTGCGTCGCCAGCCACGGCATCTGCACATTGTCGAGCAAAGTCGGCAAGATCGAATGCAAGAACAAGATCGCGATCTGTTCGACCGACGGCGGCAGCGAGAGCGCCGGCACCAGCGAAAGCTGCAACCTGCAAGACGACGACTGCAACGGCACCACCGACGACGGCTTCCTTTTCAAGGGCACGGCAGTGGGCAAAAGCTGCGAAAAGTGCGGATTTACAGGCCCCACCTGCCCTGACGGCAGCCAAATGAACGCGGCACTGGTCGGCTGTAGCGCCGACGGCCAAAGCGCCGACTGCTTGGGCCTACCGTTCGACACAAGCTTTACCAGCATCGCCGTGGGCGCCCCCGAGCCGCGCGACATCTGGAGCATGGGATGGCGCGAGACACACAGCAAAGTCACTGTATTTTCGGGGAAAGTTGCCGCAGTCGCCGCCGGAGGCATGGTAGACCGCGACGAAGAGTGGTTCCTCAAGGTAGACGACACGGGTGTACCGATGCCGTGGCAGCGCGCCCAGCAGCAAGACCCCAAAGCGCGCGCGGGGGCGGCGATCGCCAGCGACCCGACGTCTGATCTGCTGTGGCTGATCGGCGGCGTTGATGGCCAAGACACACTGCAGACAGAGGTTTTTTCTTCGCCAGAGCCTAACGCATGGAACTCGGAGTCGACGCCCGGTGCGAGCCACGCGGTGCCGGCACTGCCTTCGAGTAGCCTGACGACTCCAGTCGGCAAGGCTGCTCCCCCAGCTTTCGTTCTGAATTTCAACGATCAACGTGCTCTGCTCATTTTCGATCGCCACTATTCACGGCCGCTGTGGCACCGCGTCGGAGAAGCAACGGGCGATTGGGTCACGGCCGCGGGCGACGACTCGCAAAGCTCAACAGAGGTGCTGTGTGCGGCACAAACACCTGATCATCAAGTAGTTTTTGCGCGACAGGCCGATGGTTCGTGGCTGCGCTTCGTGTGGGATGGCCTGAAAGTGACCGCAAGCGTACAGCTATCCGCGGCCAGCGCAGTCGTGCACCCCGGCGCGCAATGTGTTATCGACAATGCTAACTATTTTCATGCCTTAGGGGGCTACAGCGGTAGCACGGTCATCGGTGACCACCTGGTCGCGAGCATCGTGGGCACAGGCAACGATGCCGTTGTGAGCGGCCTATTCCAGGTCACGTCAACCGCAGAGGAGTCCGCAGCTTTTGCGCGAGCTGGCGGCATCGCGGCATGGTCACTTAGTCTTAGCGCCGTAGTGCTCGCTGGCGGCGAAAGCAACGACGGTACAGGGCGTTACGGTCGACCAGACGTCAGTGTTTGGCATCCCGACACGCACGGCGTAGCGCGCGCCGACAAGCCAAGTCCGCGGGCGCGCTTCGGCCATGCGGGGGGCTACTGGCCGCAGCAAAATGCCTACTGCATCGCCGGCGGGCTAACCGCCGAGCTGCCCGACGGCGGCACGGCGCGGGTCGTGCCTATCGACGATGCCTGGTGTGTCAATAAAGATGGCGTGTGGACTCAGAAGGTTAGCTCGGGCGTGCGCTACGCCTACGGTGCGGCCGCCATCGACACGGCGGGGCAGCGGCTGGTGCTGACGGGCGGCTTGGCACTGCAAGGAAGCAATTTTAGTGAGGTTAGCAAGCTGTGGAGCATGGGGTTGCTAAGCGATGGCACCGTCGTTGCTGCGCTCGCACCAACCGCAACTCTGCAAACCGTAGCATTCGGTAATGGGTTCAGCAGTGCGGGTACGTGGAGCATTGTTGCCTCGCCCGACGCTCCCGAACTCGCCGCGCCAGCTTTTGCCTATGATTCCAAGCGCAACCGCCTCATCTTGGTCGATGGCTATGACTCGAGCGGCGAAGTGCCGCTGTTCAAAGTGCTCGACCTCAAGACGCTCGCCTGGACCGACCTCGCCAGCCAGCTGCCAAAGGCCAACGACGCCAAGCCGTTTCTGCCCATGCCCCGCTACGGCGCCCTCGCCCTATACGACGCCCAACGCGATATCATTGCAGTCATCGGCGGTTCGCTGCGACATCCCAACGGCAGCATCGGCTACGACATAGTCAACGGCCCCGTAGGATTGCCAGTAAGCTCTTGTATGGCAACGGGTTTTGTTCCGTTCGACGTGTCGACCACGCTGGCGAATCCGCAGTTTGTCCCACAGCCCCTGCCCCTGTTCACGTCGCTGACAAACCCAACCAAAGACGGCACCTTGCTAAGCCCGTGGTTCGGCGGTCCTGTCTTCGCGCCCGTGATTTACGATGACTTTGGCGGCCACGCTTGGCTCGCCGTACCCGATGCGCCGCCCCCCGTTCCCGGCGACGGTAAACTGGAATGCGGCGACCTCGGTGTGGCCAAGGTCGCTCCGCTACACATGAACCATCAGCTCAGCCTGGATATCGGTGCTTGCGGGGGTCAGCTAGCGGCTAAGCCCAGTCTGCAAGCCCTCGAGTGGGCCCCGTCTGCCCTATTTTCGAGCAGCTTTCAGTACGTCAGCTCCGATCGCTCGGCCTGGATCGCGGGTGGCCTAGAGCCCGACGGTGCGGTGTCGTCGGAGGTGGCGCGCTTGGGCCAGACGTGCAAGGCCGTGCCGTGAGCGAAGCCGCCGTTGATACCCAATCCTTTCAAGTTATTCCAGCGAATCGTGCCGCCGTCGAGCTGCTAGTGGCATCGCTGCGCAAACTGTCGCACGACGTAAGCAACGCCCTGGTGTCGACCGTGTCGCTTTTCGATCTGGCGATGGCCGACTACGAGGATGACCTCGAGGCGAATCTGCCCGCTGGGCTGCGGAGTGTGCGACAGAACTTGTCGGCCCCTAGGGCTATTTTTGATGCGCCCATGCGGACACTGCCCACCCGCTCGCTGCAGCGCCCGCGGCAGTTTGGCGACTGGCAGATTCAGGTGCAGGGCGAGGCCGCCAAGCTTGGCTGCACGGTCACGCTTGAGACTGGCCTGCCGGCACCGCCTATCGAACCCGCCGACTGGGTGCAATGCCTCGACAACGTGGTGCAGAACGCACTCGACTCGCGCGAAATCACACGCCGATGCGGCGACTTGGCGACCCACGGCCGCGTCGCGATCACGGCCCTGCACGACGGCGACTGGTCTGGAGTGGTCGTGGCAGACAATGGCAGCGAGACCGTAGACTTGGCGAGCGCGGCGGCGGGTCGACTGCGGCGCAACGGGCACGGGCACTTGGGGCTCGGCCTGCCCGTCGCGGCGCTGCACTTGGCCGAGGTCGGCGGGCAAGTGCGCTTGGCGCAAGGCAGCCACGGCGGCATCCGCGTCGAGCTGCGTTGGCCGCTTGGCCTTTCGCAGCGTCCTTGACCAGCGGGCTGCACATGTCGATACTGGGGTCGTGCGAGCTGCCGCAGGTCGCGCAGAGGTTGCCATGGGTTTTGCCGCGTTGAACCGCCACGTTTCACCCCGTCAGCCGTTGGCGTGCGCCCTGGCCTCGCTGCTGGCTGTAGCAAGCCTGACCGCGTGCGTCGAAGAAGCCACGGTCACTTTGCCCAAGAACTACAACACGGTGCGCAACCGTTCGGTGGCTATCGACGCCAGCAAGTTCTTGGCTACCGACGGCTCTCTGGTCGATGCGAGCAGCTTGGCGCCGCAGAAGTTGCTCGACTACTCGGGCGTGTGTATCGGTGCGAACTGCGCACAATTCAAAGCTTCTGCTACCAACGGCGCCAAAGTCGCCTCGATGCAGGGCATCAACGGCACGCTCAAGACGCTGCTGCCTACCGACACCGACCAGACCAAGCTATTCGCCACCAGCGCCAGCAGCCTGTACGCCACGTGGATGCGCATTCCGGTCGGCTATGGCTGCAAGCCGCTGCTGCAGTCGCTGTTCCCCGATCGCACCAAGCCGGCCGGCGATGTGCAGAAAAATGCTGGCGATATCAGTAATTACAACCTGACCGGGCTCGATGCGCTGATCGGTGCGACCCGCAGCACCAGCGCCATGCCGGTATGGACCGTCGGCTACGATATCGGCACCGCCGGCCAGGGCTGCGCGTATGCCAATGGCCAGGTACAAGGCCAGAAAATTCAGGATATTGACCAGTGGATGGCCGTGGTTGGCAACATCGCCGAGTGGTACGATCGCGTGCAACCGGCAATGAAGAACGACCTAAAGACCGGCGACGCGCTGTGCCTGAGCAAGGACCCGAGCATCACTCGACCGTGGTACTGCTCGCATACACTCATTAATTTCGAGTTTCTTCGCGATCCCTTTGGCGCGGGCGGCTATAAGGCCGATGTGCCCGCCGACCGCCAGGCGTGGCTCGCCGCATACAAGAAATTCGCTATGGATTTGCGAACGAAGCACTTCTGGTTGCCGGCCAATGGCGTAGTCAAGATCATCGGCCCCTCGGTGGTGATCAAGGGCGACTTGGCCGTGCAAGACAGCACCTCGGCGAATCGCCATCCTATCTATGATTTCATTGACTTCGTTGTGGCACCCGCCAATCAGTACACCCTCGTGTCGGGCAAAGACGCCGCTGGCGCCGACGTCAAAGAGACCGTGCGCCTGCCACTGTCGCATCTGTCGCTCGAAGTCGAGGCCGCTTCGCCCAGCGAGGCCAAGCAGATTCTGCAGCGCATTACCGATTATGCCGCCGCCAAGGGCCTGAAATCCGAGAAATACGTCGATGGCGCGGCCGGGACTGAGGCCATTCCGATCTGGATTGCCGATCTGCGCATCAGCAAGTTGCCGGCGGTGGTGGCCAATCTTGCCGACCCGAAATCCGTCACTTACGACCCGTGGCGCGCCTCGGCGTGGAAAGGCGGCTTCTACGCGGCCAGCAAGATGCTGCTGCAAGGCCTAGCGACCGAGGCCACGATTGGCAATTTGGTGCGCGTCCCCACACTCGACCCCGACAGCCCGGCCACCGACAAGGCGGCGTTGGTCAGCACCGCCCTCGACAGCGACTACCTCTGGTTCGGCCAGGAAGACATCACCGCAGGCTCGCTCAAGCCCGCGGGATGGTACAGCTTTTGGTTTCATCCCGACTACATGGGCGGCAAGCAGCGGGTCTCGGTCAAGCACGGCCCCGACGCTCTGGGCATGACCGGCTCGGCCAGCATCAACCCCGACTCGGGCATCGTGGTCATGGCCACCCGCAGCACCTGCCTGACCAGCCAAGGCGGCACCACCGACTGCGTCCCCGGCGTCACGACCGCGACCGACCGCAATGCGTTTGTCACCATGGGCAAGAAGGGCGTGTTGCGCATTATGGTCTCGGACTTCCAGGTCGAGCAAACAGGTAACCTCGAGAATTTGGAGCATAATCTGCGCATCCAAGTCGACGGACTACCGGCGGGTAGCAAAGTGGCCGGCTACCGCTGGGCCTGGATGGACGGCACGCCGCCGGGCACGTGGACCGATTTTGTCTACCGCGAGCTGGGGATCGTCGACATCACGAGTGGTTCCACCAGCTTTACGCGCACGGTGCCGGTGCCATCGGTCCACTATCTCGAGCTGTTCTACGACTAAGGGCCGCGACAGGGTCAATGCGATTCTTCCGCGCGGCCGCTACCGCCGACGAACCTTTAATTTCCTAATCCTTCTAGGCAGGTGCGCATGTGCGGCATCATCGGTTACCTTGGCCCCGAGCAAGCGGCGCCCATCTTGGTCGAGGGCCTGCGCCGCCTGGAATATCGCGGCTATGACTCGGCGGGCTTGGCCCTGGTCGAGGGCGGCGCTATCCAGCTGCGGCGAGCGGTCGGTAAGCTGCGTAACCTAGATAAACTGCTGCTAGAACAGCCTGTTCACGGCTCTGTGGGCATCGGCCACACGCGGTGGGCCACCCACGGCCGGCCGACGGAGATGAACGCGCACCCGCACTGTGTGGGCACCGTCGCCGTGGTGCACAACGGCATTATCGAGAATCACCTTGAGCTGAAAGCAGAATTGCGCGAGCGCGGTCACGTTTTCGCCAGCGAGACCGACACCGAGGTCTACGCGCATCTGATCGACGAACAGCTGCAGAAGGGGCTGGATCTGCCCGAGGCGGTGCGGCAGTCGGCCAAGCAAGTTCGCGGAAGTTATGCGATTGCTGTGGTCGATAGCAGTCGGCCGGATCGGCTGGTGGTGGCCAAGCAGCAGTCGCCGCTGATCATCGGACTGGGCGAGGGCGAGAATTTCGCGGCGTCCGACATTCCGGCGGTGATCGCCCACACGCGCAATGTAGTCTACCTAGAAGACGGCGACTTTGCTCAGATTGAGTGCGACAAGGTGCAGATCTGGCGCATCGACGACGGCCAGGCGGTCGAGCGGGCGACGACCCATATCGGCTGGAGCGCAGTGGCGGCCGAGAAGGGCGGCTTCAAGCACTTTATGCTCAAAGAGATTCACGAGCAATCGCGCGCGATTACCGACACCTTCCGCGGCCGCGCCTCGGTTGAGCAAGGCGACGTATTCTTCGAAGAATTGCGCCTTAGCGCCGAAGACTTGGCGGCGATCACGCGCATTGTCGTCGTGGCGTGCGGCACATCGTGGCACGCAGGCTTGGTGGGCAAGCACTACCTCGAAGCGGCGACACGGCTGCCGGTCGAAGTGGATTTAGCCAGTGAATTCCGTTATCGCGACCCTGTGATCGACGGGCAGACGCTGGTTATCGCCATCAGCCAATCCGGCGAGACAGCCGACACGCTGGCAGCGATCGTAGAAGCCAAGGCGCGCGGAGCGAAGACCGCCGCGATCTGCAACGTAATTGGCTCGTCGATTGCCCGCGCTTCGGGCGATGTAGTGTACACGCACGCAGGGCCCGAGATCGGCGTGGCGTCGACAAAAGCGTTTACCACTCAGATGGTTGCGCTCTATTTGCTGGCGGTGTATCTGGGCCGGCGCCGCGGCAAGCTGAGCGAGGATGCGGCTCGCACCCTGCTGACAACATTGGCACAAGTGCCTAGCGCGGTCGAACAGGCGATCACGCTCAACTGGCACGTGCGCGATGTGGCGCGGCGCTACATGGACTCGCAGTCCGCGCTGTACCTGGGCCGCGGGCTGCTGCACCCGATTGCGCTCGAAGGGGCGCTCAAGCTCAAAGAGATCAGCTATATACATGCCGAAGGCTACGCAGCTGGCGAGATGAAACATGGGCCGATCGCCTTGGTCGACGAGCACACGCCCACGGTTATTGTGGCGCCGCGCGGACCGAGTTACGAGAAGACCCTGTCGAATTTGCAAGAAATTTTGGCCCGTCGCGGCCACGTGATCGCCGTAGGCCAGGCGGACGACGACGAGTTGCGGGCGGTGGTGCACGATTACCTGGCCCTGCCGGCCGTAGAGCCGTGGGCTGCGCCGATCGTGGCGGTGGTGCCTCTTCAGCTTTTTGCCTACCATATCGCAGACTTAAAGGGCACGGACGTAGACCAACCGCGCAACCTGGCCAAATCGGTCACGGTCGAGTAGCGCGGCGCGCGATGACACCCGACCTAGGTGCACAGGCCGATGCCTCTGCCTTGGCCTACGCTTGGGCCGCGAAATCCTTTGATTTTCGCCCAAAAGGACAGGGTGCCGTAGTGGCGGCGCCGGGGGCAGGGTTTGCTACCTGGCTCGACCTGCCCGGCGGACCGCTAGCCATGACGAGCGACGGCATAGGGACTAAGCTCGAATTGGCTGAGCGTATGCAGTGTTACAGCTCACTGGGCTGGGACCTTATCGCGATGGTGTGCGACGACTTGGCCGCAGCGGGCGCGGAGCCGGTGGCGGTGGCCAATGTGCTCGACGTCGATCACCTGGATGCGCAGGTGGTGGGCGAGCTGATGCGCGGGCTGCACGCGGCCGCCCAAGTGGCGCGGGTGAGCCTAGCTGGTGGCGAAATTGCCGAGCTGGGTTCTAGAGTTGCGGGCCATGGTCCGGGCATGCACGCCAACTGGAGCGCCACGGCGCTTGGGCATCTGCGACCCGGCTGGCAGCCTATTGATGGGCGCTCGGTTCGCGCCGGGCACGCGGTGGTCGCGCTGGCAAGCGATAACTTCAGGTCCAATGGTTTTACGGTGTTGCGCCAGGGGTTACAGCGTGCGCTGGGCGATCTGTGGCACCTCGCAGCGTGTGGCGAGCAGAGTTGGGGCGAGGCGCTGCTGGCCCCGAGCACGCTCTACTGTCCGCTGGTGACGCGCTTGCGGGCTCAGGGTATACATCCCTCTGGAATTGCACATATTACTGGCGGCGGCATCCCGGCCAAGCTGGGTCGCGTAGTGGCCCCGAATCGACTGGGCGCCGACCTGGAGCAGCTGTGGCCGCCGACTGCAACCATGCGACTTGCCGAGCAGTTGTGCGAAATCGAGACGCACGAGGCCTGGCAGCACTTTGGTCGCGGCAATGGCATGTTGCTGGTGGTCGACCCCGGCGATGTGGCCGAAATCGTCGCCGTCGCGGCAGAGTGCGGGCTGCGGGCGCGACCGGCGGGGCAAGTCGTCGCCAAGCCCGAGCTGCGGCTGTACGATGGACTGCAGGCCTGCACCTTTGCGCTGCGGGGGAGTGAGCATGACCGCTAGCCGCGCCGAAGCCTTGCCGCTGGGTAGCAGCGATGCCGAATTGCGCGCGGTTTCGGCGCAGCGCCAGCTCAACCTGAATTTGGCGGAGCTACGGGCTATCATCAATTATTTTAGCAAGATAGGCGCTCTTCGCGACCAACTCGGCCTACCGGCAGGGCCCAGCGTTTGCGAGGTCGAGATCTTCGCGCAGACTTGGTCTGAGCACTGTAAACACAAAGAGTTCAACGCGATTATCGACATGAAGCTGGGCGCGGGGCACGGCGCTAGGGCTTGGCGGGTCGACTCGCTCTTTAAGACCTATGTAGTTCGTGCCACAGAGATCGTGCGCGACAAGTATCAAACTGCCGGTAAAGACTGGGTTATCACAGCTTTTAGCGACAATGCGGGTGTGGCCCGCTACAGCGACCGCCAGCACTTGGTCCTCAAGGTCGAGACACACAATGCGCCATCGGCCATTGCCCCGCAAACAGGTGCCACTACTGGGGTTTTGGGCTGCCAACGCGACGCCTTGGGCACGGGCAAGGGGGGCGCGCGGCTCATTGCCGGCTGCGATGTGCTGTGTTTTGCGCCGCCACAACCGGGCGTAGCGCTGCTGCCGGGTCAGCTCGACCCCGAGGTCGTGGCACGCGGAGTAGTCGCGGGTATCGCGAGCGCGGGCAACCTGACCGGCGTGCCCACGGTAGCGGGTGCGGTGGTCTACGATCGACGCTATGCCGCGAAACCATTAGTACATTGCGGCACGGTGGCACTGCTGCCGGCCGAGTATCCGAATGGCCCGGCGTGGCAAAAACAGGTGCTGCCTGGCGACCGGGTGATGGTGGTGGGCGGGCCGACGGGCCGCGATGGCGTGCACGGTGCGACGTTTTCGTCGGCGACACTGCAAACCGGGCAGACCGATAGCGTCGTGCCCCCCGGCGATCCGGCGATGCAGCGGCGACTTATCGATGTGATGGAGCGGGCTTGCCAGCGTGGCCTGGTGCGCGGCTGTACCGACAATGGCGCGGGTGGCCTGGCGTCGTCGGTGGGCGAGCTGGCCCTGCTCAGCGGTGGCGCGCGCATCGATATCCAGCAAGTGCCCACAAAGGATGGCGAAGTTGACGCGTGGCAGCTGCTGCTCAGCGAGTCGCAAGAGCGCATGACGCTGGCCGTGGCCCCCGAGCATGTGGCGGCGGTGCTGGCCTTGGCCTCGCAACACCAGGTGACGGCTGCGGATATCGGCGCGTTCGACGACTCGGGCGTGTTTGCCGTGCGCGCGGGTGAACAGCTACTGGCGCACCTTGACCTGCAATTTCTGCATTTTGGTGTGCCGCGCAAGCACCTGCAAGCCCAGTGGTTGCCGCCGATCTTGCGCGAGCCCGACTTGGGGCCGCTCGACCTGTCGCAGACACTGCTCCAGCTGCTGGCCAGCGCGAATATCGCGAGTCGCGAGGGGGTGATCCGCCGCTACGACCACGAGGTACAGGGCGGCAGCGTGCTCAAGCCCTTGATGGGCGACGCGGGCTTAGCGCCGCAAGATGCTGCAGTGCTGCGACCCGACCTCGACAGCTGGCAGGGCTTGGCGATCTCGCACGGAATCTGCCCAAAGTACGGCGACATTGACCCCTACGAGATGGCTGCCGGTGCGTTCGACGAGGCGGTGCGCGCGCTGGTGTCTGTGGGTGCGCAGCTGCCTAGCCTCGAGGCGCCGACGCCGTGGGTCGGTTGCGACAATTTCTGTGTGCCCGACAGCGTTTACCACCCCGAGCACAATAGCGACGGCAAGAAGAAGCTGGGCCAGCTCGTGCGGATGGCCGAGGCGCTGTTCGACCAGTCGGTCCACTTCGACATCCCAATGATCTCGGGTAAAGACTCGATGAAGAACGACTTTCGCGCCGGGCCGGCCAGGCTGTCGGTGCCGCCGACGCTGCTGGTGACCTTGGTGGCGCAGCTGCCCGATGTGCGCAAGGTGGTGAGCAGCGAGTGGAAAGGGGCCGGCGACCTGATCTATGTGATCGGTGCGACCTACGACGAATTGGGCGGGTCGGAGCTGTATGCGCTGTTCGGCAAGCTGGGGGCGCGTGTGCCCAAGGTGCGCTACAAGCAGGCTCGCGCGGGCTATACCCGCCACAACACCGCGCACAGCAAAGGTCTTTTGCAGTCGAGCCACGACGCATCGGATGGGGGGCTGGCCGTGTGCTTGGCCGAGAGCTGTATCGGAGGCGGGCTTGGCGCCGAGATTCGCTTGCCGACGGCCGGACTATCGAATCTCGCTTGGCTGTTTAGCGAGTCGCACAGCCGTCTGGTCGTGTCGGTGCGGCCGAGCGATGCCGCAGCGTTCGAAGAGGTGCTGGGTACCTACGCCGTGCTGCTCGGCAGTGTGACTTTTGGCCCCAAGCTGCGGATTCTGCGCGGCGACGAGGCCATTGTCGACGTAGAAGTCGCTGCCATGACACGCAGTTGGAGCATGGGGGGGCTACTGTGACGCGCGTCGCCGTGCTGTGTGGCCTGGGCCTGCACTGCCATACAGAAGCCCTGGCTGCCTATCGCGAGGTGGGTGCCGCGGCCGAACTGGTCGAGGCCACCGCGCTGATCGCCGGCACGCTCGCGCTGACTAGCTATGATCTTGTGCACTTTAGTGGCGGATTCAGTTTTGGCGATGTGGGCGGCGCGGGGCAGCAGTTGGCCGAGCAGCTGCGGAGCGGCCCCGGCTGGCCCGTGCTGAGGGCTTGGCTCGAGCAAGGCGGCCGCGCGGTGGGGGTGTGCAACGGCATGCAAATTCTGACTGCCGCTGGTCTTTTGCCGAATTTGGCCGGCACCTATACCCCCGAAGTGGCGCTGGAGGCCAACGTGGGCGGCCTGTTTGTCGACCGCTGGGTGCGCTGTACGTGGCAGCCGCCGGGTACGCCGCTGCACTACCTCGAGCTGCCGGTGCGCCACGCCGAGGGGCGGGTCGTGCCCTTTACGCCCGAGATTGCACTGCAAATCGAAGCTCTTGGGCTGCCCACTCTGCGCTATGTCGATCACCTCGACGAGCCGAGCGAAGCTCCGCCGCACAATCCTGCCGGTAGCCCAATGGCCGTGGCTGGCCTACTCTCGGCGAACGGGCGCGTGCTCGGTCTGATGCCGCACCCCGAGGCCGCGATGAGTCCGTTTCAGCACCCGGCGTGGCCGCAGCGGCAGCGGTGGGGCGACCTGCCCGAGTTTGGCGACGGTGCGACGGTGTTGCGTTGGCTGGTCGGGCCGTTTGTCGAAGAGGGCAAGGATGTCTAGCCTTTCGAGCACATTGCACCCCATCCGCACCGCATTGCTCAGCGTCAGCGACAAGCGCGGCCTGGTCGAGCTGGGCCGCACGCTCGCCAATCTGGGCATTCGGCTTGTGGCCAGCGGGGGCACGCGCAGCACGTTGCAGGCCGCGGGGGTGCAAGTTGTCGACGTTGCAACCTATTCGGGCCATGCCCAGGCCTTTGACGGCCGCATCAAGACGCTGTCGTTCGAGGTGATGGCCAGCATCTTGTTCGACCGCCGCCAGCACGCCGCCGAGGCCGCGCAACTAGGCCTGCAGCCAATCGATTTGGTGGTGGTCAACCTATACCCCTTTGTCGAGCGCGCCGCCGCCGGTGTCGATGGCGCAGCGCTGGTCGAGTCGATCGACATCGGCGGCCCAACGCTGATTCGCGCCGCAGCCAAGAATTACGCTGGGGTAGCGGTGCTGACCGACCCGACGCAGTATGCAGAGCTGGGCAGCGAACTGCAGACTTACGGCGGCGCGACCAGCCTAGATGCACGCAAGCGCTGGATGCAGAAGGCTTTTTTACACACCGCCGCATACGATGCCGCCATTGCGGAGCATTACGCCGGCGAGCCGTTGCGGTACGGCGAAAATCCGCATCAGTCCGCGGTGTACATCGCCGATGGCCCGCTGGCGATGCGTGTGCATGGCGGCAAGGCGTTGTCGTACAACAACTTGCTCGACCTCGACGCGGCGCTGACGCTGGTGCACGACCTGCCCGACCCGGCGTTTTGCATCGTAAAGCATCAAAACCCTTGTGGCGTGGCCTCGGCGCCCGCCGTGAGGGGCCTGCTTGAGCTAGCCTGGCAGGGCGACCCGGTGTCGGCTTTTGGCGCGGTGGTGGCGTGCAATCGACCGGTAGATCGCTTTGATCTCGAATACTTGCAGATGGACCAGCCGGACCGGCGCTTTGTCGAGGTGGTCGCGGCGCCGGCCTTTAGCCCCGATGCCGTGAGCTACCTCGGCAATAACAAGAACTTGCGCATCGTAACCTACCAGGGCCAGCTGCCCGAACGCCGCCGCCGCAGCTTGGCGATGGGCACGGTGAGCCAGAGCCGCGACAACCGCCTAAGCGAAAAATACGAGTGTATGTCGCGTGTTCAGCCCCCTGTACTCCCAATCGCGCTCATCGAGTTTGGCCTCGCGGTGGTGCGCGCGCAGAAGTCGAACGCGATTGCCATCGTGCGCGACCACGGCGGCGCTTTGCAGCTGCTGGGGATGGGTGCGGGTCAGCCCAATCGCGTCGCGTCGGTGCGGCTGGCGGTCGAGCAAGCGACGGCGAACCTGCTGCGCGAGGACCCTAGCCGCGACCCGGCGCAGGCCTTGGGGCAGTGCCTCCTAATTTCAGACGCTTTTTTTCCTTTTGCGGACGGGCCAGAGCTCGCGCTGCGGGCCGGTCTGCGCGCGCTGGTCGAGCCCGGTGGTTCGCTGCGCGACGCCGAAGTCATCGCCGCGTGCGATCGCGCGAGCGCCCTGCTGCTATTTACCGGCACACGACATTTCCTGCATTAAGATGCCACCTTCTATGCACATCGCCGTCATCGGCAGCGGGGGCCGCGAGGCGGCACTGGCCCTGCGTTTGCGCGCCGAGGGCAACACCACCGCACAATTCGCTGCACCTACAGGTGATCTCGCGAGTTTCTGCGGCGAGTTGCAAGCCCTGTGCATTGAACTGGCTGTGATCGGCCCAGAAGCTCCACTCGCAGCGGGCCTGGCCGACGCACTGCGTAGTGTCGGAGTCGCTACCGTGGGGCCCGGCCAGGGCGCCGCACAGCTCGAAGCATCCAAGAGTTGGGCCAAAGGCTTCATGGCCCGCCACGGGGTCGCCACTGCGCCCTGGCGGGCCATGGCCGTGCACCAGGCTGAGCTTGAGGCGCCTACCTGCCCGCTGCCGGTGGTGGTCAAGCGCGACGGTCTGTGCGGTGGCAAAGGGGTCAGTGTCTGCCGCACGCCTGCGGAGCTCGTGGCGGCTCTGCAACAGGCCCACGACCGCGACGGTCCGCACGCGCTGGTGGTGCTCGAACACCTGCTAGTCGGCCGCGAGCTGTCGCTCCACGCCCTGGTGAGCGATGGCCAGTGCGTGCTGCTGCCGGCCGCGATGGATCACAAGCGCTTATTTGACCAAGACTTAGGGCCGAATACGGGGGGCATGGGTGCGGTAGCTCCGCTGCCTTGGTGCACTCCGCAGCTGCTGGCCGACATCGAGAGCGAGGTGATCGCGCCCACGCTGCGCGGTCTACAAGCTGAAAATATTGGTTATCGCGGTGTTTTGTACTTCGGCCTGATGCTGACTCGCCATGGGCCGCGCCTGCTCGAATACAACGTCCGCTTTGGCGACCCCGAGTGCCAGGTGCTGTTGCCACTGATCGCCACGAACCTAGCGAACTTGCTAATGGCTGTGGCCCGCGGCGAGCTGCGCGACCAGCCTATCGCTGTGCAGCCTGGCTTTGCCGCGGCGGTGGTCCTGGCCGCGCCGGGCTATCCGCACGCCCCTCAACTTGGCACGATTATTGATATTCCAAGCATTCAGGACCTGTCGTTGGCCGGGATGCAGGCCACGGCGGCCGGTTGGCAGACGTGCGCCGGGCGTGTCGCCACCGCAGTGGGCCAAGGGCCGTCGCTCGATCTGGCACTGAAGCAAGCCTACTGCCGCGCTGAACCGCTTGCCGCTCAAGGGCTTCTGCTGCGCCGCGACATCGGTGCCAAGGCCAAGCCGGCGCGGGTGGCGGTGCTGGCCTCGGGGCGCGGCTCGAACTTAGCTGCCCTGATCGCTGCGAGCAGCCACGGGATTTTGCAGGGCCTCGCCCAGATCGAGCTCGCCCTGTTTGATCGCGGCGCACCGGGCCAGAGCGTCGCCCGTGCCGCGGGCATTGCCACGCATCAGCTCGACTCTACAGGCATTTCGCCCGAGCAGTGGGCCCAATGCGCCCTGCCCTTGCTGCACCAGTACGGCATCGAAGTGGTGGTGCTGGCCGGTTTTGCGCGCATCCTGGCGTCGACTCTGATCGCAGCTTACCCCGCGCGCATCCTGAACATTCACCCCGCCGATCCTGTGCATTACGTAGGGCTGCACGGCTACCGTTGGGCGTTTGCGCAGCAGCTGCCGGCGACGACCATCACCGTGCATCTGGTCGACGCGGGGCTAGACAGCGGGCCGATTCTGGCGCAAGAAGGCGTGGACCTGCGCGGCGCCCAGTCGCTGGCCCAGGTCGAGGCGCGCGGCCTGCAGGTCGAACACCGCCTCTACCCGCAAACACTGCGCAACTTCTTGTTGGAACACTAGTTTTATGTGCGGAGTCATCGGCATCGTCAGCAGCAGCCCCGTCGCCAGCGACTTGGTGGTCGGCCTGTCGGCGCTGCAACACCGCGGCCAAGACGCCGCCGGCATCGTCACCTGGTCCGACCGCTTCCACCTGCACAAGGGCGCCGGTCGCGCCACCCGCGTCTTCGGCGATGTGGATGTACAAAAGGAATTGCGCGGTCGCATCGGCATCGGCCACGTGCGCTACGCCACCCAGGGCAGCGCCGACGTACTCGACGCGCAGCCCGTGGCCGTCAACTACCCGCTCGCTTTGGCGATGGCCCACAACGGCAATGTCACCAATTTCACACGGTTGCGTACCCGTCTGAACCGCGAGCACCACCGTTTGGTCGAGACGAATAACGACGTTGAGCTAATTCTATATACCTTGGCCGCACTTCTGGAGCGCGAAGATCTCAAGCGCCTGGGGGTGCCGGCGGTGCTGGCGGCAGTCACGGCCCTGCTCGATCAGGTCGAAGGCGCCTATTCGGTGGTCGCCGTCGTCGCGGGCCTGGGTCTGCTGGGCTTTCGCGACCGCCACGGCATTCGGCCACTGGTGCTGGGCGAGCGCCGCCAGGGCACCGGCCACAGCGTAGCTTTAGCTAGTGAATCAACGGTTTTCGACCACTTGGGCTTTGACGTACAGCGCGAGATTGCCCCCGGCGAGGCGGTGCTCATCACCCTCGACGGCCAAGTCCACAGCGTTGCGCCACCGCCCGGCCCTAGCCACTTCTGCGCTTTTGAATTCATCTACTTTGCCCGCGAAGATGCGGTGATGAATGGCGCCCGCGTCGCCGCCCAGCGCATTTTGGCCGGTCGCAAGCTGGCCGAACGGGTGCGCGAAGCGGGCCTCGAGCCCGACATCGTCATCGATGTGCCCAACTCGGCTTACTTTGCCGCCACTGGTCTCGCTGAGGCCCTGGGCCTGCCCTACCGCCGTGGCCTCGCACAAAATCCCGAGTTTGGCCGCAGCTTCTTGCACGCCACCCAAGTCGAACGCGAGCGCGCCGTGCGGCAAAAACTCAATCCGATTCGCGAGGTAATCGCCGGCAAGCGTGTCGCAGTGGTCGACGACTCCATCGTGCGCGGCACCACCTCGCGGCACATCGTGCGGCTGCTGCGCGACTGCGGCGCCAAGGCCGTGTACATGCTGTCGGCCGCGCCGCCGGTGCGCTTCCCCTGCGTCTACGGTATCGACATCGCCACCCGCGGCGAAATCTTGGCAGCTGGCCTAAATACCGAGCAAATTCGCGAAGCTTTGGGGGCTGACGCGGTAGTCTACCAGCGCCTGAGCGACCTACAAGACCTGTTTGGCACCACCGCCGGCTGCTACGCCTGCTTCTCGGGCCAGTACCCCACGCCCATCGACCGCGCCACCTTGCGCCTGATCGAAGCCGAGCGTCGCAGCCAGCGCGGCAACTAGAAAACCCGAGTCTTTACCATTATTTCGCAGGGCTGCCGGCGAATCCCAGCCAGCAGCCCCCGCGCGTTCTGGCTTACGGCACGCAGCCCGCGAGCGTCACGTGGATGCACGAGCTGTTGAACGTGTTGCACGAGTCGATGGTGCACTTGTTGTTGTCGTTGCAATCGGCGTCGATCTTGCACTGCTGATTGGGGTTGCAGCCCGTGAGCGGCACGAACAGGCACGCGCCCGTGGTCGTGTTGCACAGGTCGGTGGTGCAGACATTGTTGTCGGTGCAGTCGGTGTTGGCTTTACAAGGCGGCAGCGGGTTGCAGCCGGCGAGGGTCTGGTTGATGCACTGGCCGTTGAGCGTGTTGCAAACATCGAGCGTGCACGTGTAGTTGTCGTTGCAGTCGCTGTTCTGCACGCAGCCCGCGGCGCAGCCAAAGATCTGCGGGTACGAGCAGACGCCGTACGCCGCCACGCAGTTGTTGCTGGTGCACGGGTTGTTGTCGTCGCATACCAGCGCCGTGCCCTTGCAAGTGCCGCTGATGCAAGCATCTTTCTGCGTGCAGTTGTTGTTGTCGGTGCAGGCCGAGCCGTCGAGGTAGGTCATCACACACTTGCCGCCGATGCACGCGTCGCTGGTGCAGACGTTGTTGTCGTTGCAGTTGGCGTCGGTGGTGCAGTTGGCGTTGCAGGTCTGCAGGTTCTGGAACTGGCAGGTACCGTTGCCCGTGTTGCAGTTGTCGAGCGTGCACGGATTGTTGTCGTTGCACACTACCGCCGAGCCGGTGCACTTGCCGCTGGCGCAGACGTCGCCGGTGGTGCAGGCGTTGCCGTCCGTGCAGGCCGCCGTGTTGGCGGTCATCACGCAGCCACCGGTCTTGGCGTCGCAGGCGTCGCTTGTGCACGGGTTGTTGTCGTTGCACACCGTGATCTTGGCCCCTTGGCACACGCCGTTCGCGCAGGCCTCGCCCCAGGTGCAGGCAATGCCGTCGCTGCAGGTGGTGCCAGTCAGCTTGGTAACGACGCACGCGCCGGTGGTACAAACCTCGCTCGTGCACGTATTGTTGTCGTTGCAGTCGATGTCAGCCTTGCACTGGCTGCCGCAACCGGCAATGGCGGCGTGGGCGCAAACGCCGGTGGCCACCACGCACGAGTCCGTCGTGCATACATTGGCGTCGTCGCAGTTGGCAAGCGAGCCTTTGCACACGCCCAAGCTGCACAAGTCGTCGACCGTGCAGGCGTTATTGTCGCTGCAGGTGCCGCCGGCCGGCGCGCTGGTGTAGACGCAGTTGCCGTTGTTGGCGTTGCAGTTGTCGTTGGTGCAGACGTTGTTGTCGTTGCAGACCACCGCGGTGCCCTTGCAGATGCCGCCGCCGCACACATCTTGGTTGGTGCACGGGTTGGCGTCGTTGCAGTTGGCGGTGTTGTTGGTATGTGCACACTTGCCGTTGGCGCACGCATCGTTGGTGCACGGGTTGTTGTCGTCGCACTGGTTGTTTTGATTGCAGTTGTTGCCGCACGGCACGATGGCCGTGTTGACGCAGGCGCCGCTCGCCACATTGCAGCTGTCGGTGGTACAGGCGTCGTTGTCGTTGCAATTCTTGGCCGTGGCCGCGCAGTTGCCGTTGTTGCACGCGTCGGCGGTGGTGCAGGCGTTGCCGTCGCTACAGAGCGTGCCGTTGGTTACGTTGGCGTAGACACAGGCGCCGGTAGTGGCGCTGCACGAGTCGGTGGTGCACACCTTATTGTCGTTGCAGGTCACGGTGTTGCCGACGCACGTGCCGTTCAAGCAGGCGTCGCTGATGGTGCAAGCATTGCCGTCGCTGCACGCCGCGCCGTTGATGAACGTGTTGGCGCACTTGGCCCCGACGCAGGTATCGGCCGTGCAACCGTTCTTGTCGTTGCAGTCCGCCGCCGTGGCGCAGTTGCCGCCGCAGCCGACCACCGCGGTAAAGACGCACTTGCCGCTGGCCGTGTCGCACGAGTCGATGGTGCACGCGTCTTTGTCGTCGCACGCGACGGGGCTGGCCCCCATGCAGGCGCCGGCCGTGCAGGTATCGACCGTGGTGCAGGAGTTGCCATCGCTACACGGCAGGCCGTTGGTGCCGGGAGTGACGGCGCAGTTGCCGGTCGAGGCCGTGCAAGTATCGTTGGTGCAAGGGTTGTTGTCGTTACAGACCACCGCGGTGCCAAAGCAGACGCCCGACTTGCAGGTATCGGCGCTGGTGCACAGATTGTTGTCGCTGCAGGCCGTACCGTTCAAGGTGGTGTGCACGCAGGCGTTGTTGGTGCAAGCGTCGGTGGTGCACGCGTTGTTGTCGTTGCATTGCCCCACGTTGTTGCACTGGTTGCAGGTGGTCGCCGTAAAGACGCAGGTGCCGGTGTTCGAGTTGCAGGCGTCGATGGTGCAGGCGTTGTTGTCGTTGCAAACCACGGCCTTGCCGGCGCACTTGCCAGTGGCGCAGACGTCGGTCAGGGTGCAGGGGTCGCCGTCGCTGCACAAGGTGCCGTTCGTTACGTTGGCAAACAAGCAGTTGGCGGTCGCGGTGTCGCACGAGTCGCTGGTGCAGGCGTTGTTGTCGTTGCAGACCTTGGCGATGCCGGGCACGCACTTGGCGGCCTTGCACACGTCGCCGGCGGTGCACGCATTCGTGTCATCGCACGCGGTGCCGTCGGCTAGGCCGCTGATGCACTTGCCGGCGATGCACTTTTCGGTGGTGCAGACGTTGCCGTCGTTGCAGTCGATGTCGACGATGCACTGCACGCCGCAGCCGGGGATGGCCGAGTTCACGCACTTGCCGCTGGCCGTGTCGCAGCTGTCCGCCGTGCACGCGTCGCCGTCGTCGCAGTTCTTGGGGCTGCCGCCGGTGCACACGCCCGCCTTGCAGGCATCGACCAGGGTGCAGGGGTTGGTGTCGTCGCACGGGGTGTTGTCGGCGCCGGCTGGGGCGATGCACTTGCCGGTGGCGGGGTCGCAAGCATCGTTGGTGCAAGGGTTTTTGTCGTCGCAAACGATGGCGGTGCCCACGCACTTGCCCGTGCCGCACGCGTCGGTGGTGCAGGGGTTGCCGTCGCTGCAGGGCGAGCCGTCCGCATTGACCGAGACGCACTTGCCGGTGGGCGTGTCGCACTTCTCAGTGGTGCAGATGTTGCTGTCGATCGGGCAGTCGACGTCGGCCTTGCACGGCTTGGTGCAGTTGGGGATGGCCGAGAACATGCACTTGCCGGTCACGGTGTCGCAGCTATCGGTGGTACAAACGTCGCCGTCGTCGCAGGGGATGGCGCTGCCGCCGCACTTGCCGCCGGTGCAGGCATCGGGGTTGGTGCAGAGGTTGCCGTCGTCGCAGGCGGTGGCGTCGGCGAGGTTGGCGGTCAGGCACTTGCCGGTGGTCTTGTCGCACGAGTCGGTGGTGCAGGGGTTGCTGTCGTTGCACACCGCGGCGGCGCCCGAGACGCACTTGCCCGCGGCGCATCCATCGCCCACCGTGCACAAGTCGCCGTCGTTGCAGGCCGTTTGGTCGGCAACGGCGGCGTTGACGCACTTGCCCGTTACGGGGTCGCACGAATCGGCGGTGCATTCGTTGTTGTCGTCGCAGCCCGATGCCGTGCCGGGCGTACACTTGCCGCCCAAGCAGCTGTCTTTGGCGGTGCAGGCGTTGCCGTCGTCGCAGGTCGCGCCATCGGCAGGGGTGACCGCGCACTTGCCAGCGGTGCAAGTCTCGTTCGTGCAAGGGTTGTTGTCGTTGCAGTCGGCGGACGAGCCGCAGTTGCCGCCGCAGCCGACGATGGGCTTGGCGATGCACGTACCGCTGGTCGAGTCGCACAAGTCGTTCGTGCAAGGGTCTTTATCGTCGCAGACGATGTTGGTCGAGGTGCACTGGCCGGCCTTGCACAGGTCGGGGGTGGTGCAGGCGTTGCCGTCGGTGCAGGTTGCGCCGTCGTCGTTGGTCGCTAGGCAGCCGCTGGCCGGGTCGCAACTATCTTTGGTGCAAGGATTCTTGTCGTCGCAGACCACCGTAGCGCCGGCGCAGGTGCCCGCAGTGCAGATGTCGCCGCTCGTGCAGGCTGAGCCGTCGTCGCAGCTCTTGCCGTCGTTGGGGGTCGAGTAGCACTTGCCGTCTTTGCACGCGTCGACCGTGCAGGGCTTGCCGTCGTCGCAATTCTGTAGAGCGCCCGAGCACTTGCCAGCCCCGCATACGTCGCCGCTGGTGCACAAGTCGCCGTCGTCGCAGCTGGCGGTGTTGTTGACCGCGGCGCACTGGCCGTCGACGCAGGCGTCGTTGGTGCACGGATTGCCGTCGTCGCAGGTCACGGCCTTGCCGGCGCACTGACTAGCGACGCAGGAGTCGCCATTGGTGCAGGCGTTGCCGTCGTCGCACGCGGCGGTGTTGGCCGTAAAGACGCAGTTGCCGGCCAGGCAGGCGTCGTCGGTGCAGATGTTGTTGTCGGTGCAGGCAATCGCCGTGCCCGCGCACGCGCCGCTCTGGCAGGTGTCCTTCTCGGTGCAGGCATTGCCGTCGTCGCAGCTCGCGCCGCTGGCGGGGGCGTACACACACTTGGCGGCCACACAGGTGTCGGCAGTGCAAGCATTTTTGTCGTTGCAGTCGCCGTCGACCGTGCACTCTAGGTTGCAGCCCGCGACCGGCGTGGTGACGCACTTGCCGCTGGCCTTGTCGCACGCATCGGTGGTGCAGGGGCTGTTGTCGGTGCAAATCAGCGCGGTGCCGACGCACTCACCCTTGGCGCATTCGTCTTTCTCGGTGCACAGGTCGCCGTCGTCGCACACGCTGGCGTCGGCCAGGGCGGTGCTTACGCACTTACCAGTGGTCGCGTCACAACTATCTGCAGTACAAGGCTTGTTGTCATCGCACGACACCGCCGTGCCGATGCAAGCGCCCTTTTGGCAAGCGTCGCCCGAGGTGCACAGATTGCCGTCGTCGCACGCGGTCGCATCGGCCTTGGGGGCAGAGATGCAGGCGCCCGCCACCGCATCGCAGGTGTCGGCGGTGCAGGTGTTGCCGTCGTCGCAGTCCGCGTTGACCTTGCACGCGGCCGCACAGCCAACCGCAGGCGCAAACACGCAGGCGCCGGTGGTGGGGTCGCAGGTGTCCGTGGTGCAGGTGTCGGCGTCTTCGCACTTCTTGACGCTGCCGATGCACTCGCCTGCGGCGCACGCGGCGCTGGCGGCACACAAGTCGGCGACTTGGCAGCTATTGCCATCGGCAACGGCCACGACTTCGCAGGCTCCGGCGTTGCACTTGGCCTCGTGGCACTGCGTCAGCTTGACCAACTTGGCGCAGTCCACATCGCTGACACACTGGGCGGTGGTCGCGTCGTCGGCAATATCGGCAGCGACGTCAGCGTCGGCCGTGTCGGGCTGGTCGGTCGTCGAGTCGGGCGGAACGTCCACAAACTCGTCGGGCGGAACATCGGGTTGCTGGATATCGGTTTGGTCGGTCGCGCCATCGGCCACGAACGTGTCGCCAGGCTCGGCATCCGGGGTCACCGTGGTATCGCTGCCGACATCGCTGCCCGCAAGGTCGGTGGCCACATCGCCCGTATTGGTGTCTGCGGTCGCGTCAGTGGGCGCACCGATGATGCTTTGGTCGTCGCCGCAACTGGCAAGAACGAGGGAGGCCGCGAGCAAGGCTGCCCAAAGCGCGCCAAAACCCCGGAGCGCCGGAGTCAAGGCATTCGCACAACAGTCCGTGTTTGATTTCAAAGTCTTCGCCGACATCGCAGTCCTCCAAGTAGAGCGCGATGGTCGCCAGTCATGCCGCAAAAGCCAGCACCGCCCCCCATCGCTGCCGCCATGGTGCCCGATCCTTGGGGGGTGCGCAAGAAATGCGAAACCTATCTTCACATGCAGAACAGCCGCTTACCATGTATGGCGTTTTGTAAGCAGCGATCGCCTTGCGCTAGGCTCAGTCCTCGTCGTCGTAATCGTCGCTCGCCAGGTCCGCACGCGCCTCGGCGATGCGGTCTACGACCTTGCGCACCCGCGACCGCGTCCCCGCCATGGCATCTTGCATCGCGTCTTGCACGGCATCTTGCACCGCCGACAGCGCGCTCTCTTGCCGCTGGCCTTGGTGCTCCGTCGCATCCTTGGTCTTGGCGTTCGGCTTGGGCTTGCTCGCCACAGGCTTCTTCTTTGGCTTTGCGGGGGCACTCTTTGTCGCCGTGCGCTTTGGCGCCGCCCGCGACTTGATTTGCGAGCTCAGCGTGCCGTCGGGGTTCGGCACAAAGCGCACTTCGGTACGAATCTCGAACGATACCGACGTCAGCACTTTGCGAATCTCTTCCGAAAGATTCAGCGTGGTCAAGAACTGCTGCATCTCGCGGGCCACAATCTCGACGGCTTCGCGCTTGGTGGTGTCGACCGCTTGCGTCGCCGACTGCACCACCGACTGCACCAGCTCCTTGGGCAGCAGACTGCCAAACAGCCGCTTGGCGTCGTCGTCGCTTTGCAGCAGCACGTTCACGCTGCGCTCGACCGCGCGCCGCACCATGTCGGGCAGGTGGCGTCCTTCGTCTTCTTTGCCTTCGCGGCGGTCTCCGAATGCCATACCGACTCCCTTTCGTGGTCCAAAGCACACGGTAGGCGGGCTGCGGGCTACGTCAAGCGCTCACCCGCTGCAGCGCCCGCCGGGTCGGCACATCCGGTCCGCTCGCCAGCAGCACGGCCGGCGGTCCCTCAAAGGTCACTTTGCCACCGCGAATGCCCGCGCCGGGCCCCAGGTCGACCAGCCAGTCGGCCTGGGCGGCGATGCCCAAGTGGTGCTCGATGACAATCACGGTATCGCCGCGATCAACCAAATCCTGCAGCACAGTCAGCAGCTTATCCACATCGCGCAGATGCAGCCCGGTAGAAGGCTCGTCGAGCACGTAGACCGTCTCGCTGCGGCGCTTCTTAGCAAGTTCTGTAATAATCTTAATACGCTGCGCCTCACCACCCGAGAGACTGTGGCTACCCTGCCCCAGCGTCAAGTAGCCGAGCCCCATGCGGACGGCGAGCTCAAGGGGGGCGGCAATCGCACGGACGTGGGCAAAGTGCTCGGCGGCCTCGGCCAGCGACATGGCCAGCACATCCGCGATCGTGGCTCCCTTAAACTTGACCGCCAGCACGTGATCGGCATAGCGCCGGCCGCCACATTGGTCGCACGCGATGTGGGTCGCCGGCAAAAATGACATCTCGACGCGCAGTTCGCCCGTCCCCTGGCACGAAGGGCAGCGCCCCGCCTCAAGGTTGTACGAAAACGCCGCAGCATCCAGACCGGCGAGCTTGGCCTCGGGCTGCTTGGCAAATACCTGGCGCAGGGGATCGAAGATGCCAATATAAGTGGCTGGACACGAACGCGAAGTGCGGCCGATGGGCGACTGGTCGATCTCGACAATGCGGCCCAGGGTCTCGAGCCCGTCGATGGCGGCGACTTCGGCATTGCCAGCGAAGACTTCGGGGCGACGCTCGCGGGCGGTTAGCCCCAAATTGCCAAGCGGCACAAGCAGATCGCGCACTAGGGTCGACTTGCCCGAACCCGACACGCCAGTGACCACATTGAAGCGGCCGCGCACGAAATTCGCCGTTACTTCTTCTAGGTTATTGCGCCTCGCCCCCCGCACCGTCAGACGCGGCACCTCGCCGCCCACCGGCCGCACCGCCGCCACCTGCAGCCCGCTCGCTGCGTGCAAAGCCCGCCCCGTAGGCGAAGTTTCGCAGGCTAAAAGCCCAGCCAGATCACCTTGATACAAGACCTGCCCACCCTCGCGACCGCCCGACGGCCCCAGTTCGACCAGGTGGTCGGCGCGGCGGATGGTCTCTTCGTCGTGCTCGACCACCAGCAGGCCGTTGCCGCGCGCCACTAGCTCGCGCATAGCCTGCAAAACTAGCTGATTATCCTCGGGATGCAGGCCAATCGTCGGTTCATCGAGCACGTACAATGCCCCCCGCAGGTTCGACGCCAGCTGCGCCGCTAGCCGGAGCCGCTGGCTCTCGCCACCCGACAGGGTCACCGCGCCGCGCGACAGGGCCAAGTAGTCGAGGCCAAGCCGCAGCATCAACGCGCATTTACTGCGCAATTCGGGTAGCAGCGCCTCGTAGGTCTGCTGCAGGGCGCCGCTGAATTGCAGGCCGGCGAGCCAGTCGAGCAGCTGCGCCGGGCCCAGGTCGAGCAGCGCCGGCAGCGGCATACCCGCGAGAGTAACCGAATTTGCTTGAGGTTTTAGACGCCTCCCCGAGCACTCGGGGCAAGCTTGCTGCTGGCGCTCGGCATCCGTCTGCACGGTCTCGCCGCCGTCGGGCATTGCGGCGCGGGCCAGGTCTTCCGTCGAGCGCCCATCGGCCGGATTTCCGCGTTTCTTCTTGGTACTCGGCGGCTCGCGCCACACGCCCGTGCCCTCGCAGCGCGCGCACCAGCCCACCGGCGAAGTGAAGGAAAACCATCGCGGATCCGGCGCTTCGACCGACTTGTCACAGCGGCCGCAGTGGCGACGCAAGCTCCAAGGCAAAAGCGGCTCGGCCGGGCTGCGACTGCCGATGGTGCCGTCGCCCAACGCCAACGCCGTCTCGACGACCTGCGCCACCCGCTTGGCATCGGCCAATTCCTCTGGGGTTAAGCGGGCTACCACGTAGTCGATGTCGTGCGGGGCGAAGCGACGCAGCGGCGGAACGGCGGCCAGCGCACACAGGCTGCCGTCGATATGAACCCAGGCGTGGCCCAGCTGCCGAGCTTTCTCTACGATATCGCGGTGATGACCCTTGCGACCCCGGACCACGGGCGCGGTGACATACACGGCCGGCGCGCCGCGGTACCGCTCGGCGAGCGCTAGCGCCACCGCCGCCGCCGACTGTCCCGACACTGCGCCACCACAATGAGGACACTGCTGATTTCCACAGCGAGCATACAGAAGCCGCAGGTACGGCAGCACGTCCGTCAGGGTCGCCACGGTCGAGCGCAGGCCGCCGCGGGTGGTGCGCTGGGCAATCGCCACCGTGGGCGGCAGTCCGGTGATGCGGTCGACGTCGGGCGCACTCGCCGGCGGCAGATATTGGCGCGCATAGGGCGATAAACAATCGAGAAAACGCCGCTGCCCCTCAGCAAAAACCAGGTCGAAGGCGAGCGACGACTTGCCCGAGCCCGACAGGCCCGTAACCACCGTCAGGCGATCGCGGGGCAAGTCGATGTCGATATTGCGCAAATTGTGCACACGGGCGCCGCGCACCTCGATGCAGCCGGGGTCGCGCTCGGCGTTTTCTTCGCCCAGGCCCGGCGTGGCGGCATAGCGGTGCTCCCGCTTGTATTGCCTAAGGAAACGACCGGTCGGCGAGTCGAGCAGCGCCCGCAGCCCGGCCGGCGGCCCCTGATAGACCACATGGCCGCCACCGGGACCGCCCTCGGGGCCCAATTCTACAAGATGATCCGCGGCGTCCAGCAGATCGAGCTGGTGTTCGACCAGCACCACGGTGTTGCCCGCCGCCACCAGCCGCCGCAGCGCGGCCAAAAGTACCGATACGTCGTGCAAGTGCAGCCCGGTCGAGGGCTCGTCGAGCAAGAAAAGTGCATTACTGGTGCGCGCTTGCAGCAAGTGCCAGGCGATCTTGACCCTCTGCAATTCGCCGCCCGACAGGGTCGACAGCGACTGCCCCAGGCGCAGGTAGCCCAAGCCCAGCTCGGCCAGGGCCTGGGCCGGACCGGCCAAACTCTTGTCATCGCTGAACATTTCGGCCAGATCGGCCGCAGTCCGCTCTAAGAAGGCCGCTGCATCCAGGCCGCGGTGCCGCACCTGTAGGGTCGCCGCGGCAAAGCGCTTGCCCTCGCACAGCTCGCAAGTAGCCTGTACGTCAGACAAAAACTGCATGTCGACCGTTTCGACGCCCAGCCCCTCACACGCCGGGCAACGGCCACCCTCGCGGTTAAAGCTAAAGGTCGCGGTGGTATAGCCGCGCTGCACGGCCAGGGGCTCGGCGGCCAAGCGAGCGCGAATCACGTCCCAAATCTTTAGGTAAGTGGCGCAGTTGGCCCGTGTCGAACCGGGCGGCAGCTCTTGATCGACCAGCACCACTTGCTTAATCGACTCAGCCCCTTGCAGACCCGCGCACGCCCCCGGCTCGTCGGTCGGCTCGCCGCGCAGGCGCAACAGACTGCGGTACAACACTTCTTCGATAAGCGTCGACTTGCCCGAGCCCGATACGCCGCACACGGCATTGAGCGCACCCAGCTGCAAGTGCACATCTTGGCCGCGCAGATTGCGGGCTGTAGGCGACAGAATACTCAGAGTTCCAAAGGGTTTTGCCCTGCCGCGCACGGACACCGCGGGCGATGCCTGCGCCAGTTCCACGCGCTTGACCCCGTGCAGGTAATCCGCCGTCAGGCTACCCGCCCCCGGCAACAGCTCGGCCGGCGGCCCCGAAAACAGCAGCTGCCCACCCTCTTGCCCCGCACCGGGCCCCAGGTCGACCAAGTGATCGGCCGCCAGAATCAGCGCCGGGTCGTGTTCGACCACCACCACGCTGTTGCCGGCCGCAGTCAAACGCTGCAGCAGCCGCAAAAGCCTATCATTATCGCGGGCATGCAGCCCTATCGACGGCTCGTCGAGCACATACAGCACCTGCGACAGCCCCGTGGCCAGCGCCGCCACCAGTTGCACGCGCTGCAGCTCGCCACCGCTTAGGGTGCGCGCCGAGCGATCGGCACTTAGGTAGCCAAGGCCGATTTCAACCAAGAATTCAACACGCTTATGCAGCTCGCGAAGCGGCAACTCGATCGCCTGGGCCACCGCGGGCTCGAGCTCTAGGGTTGTCAGGCGTGTCAGCACAGCATCGAGCGGCAGCCCCAGCCAGCCCGGCAGGTCCAGGTCGCGCAGTCGCCAAGCCCGCGCTTCGCTGCGCAAACGGGTGCCGTCGCAGGCCTCGCACGTGCGATAGCTGCGGTAGCGCGACAGCAGCACGCGCACGTGCATCTTGTAGGTCTTGCCCTCGAGCCAGCGGAACCAGCCGCGCACACCCCGAAAACGCGTACCTGCCGGGCCTTTGTGCACCCCGTCTAGAATCAGTTGGCGCTGCTCGGCCGGCAAGTCGCGCCACGCCACATCGGTGGCAATGGCCTGACGTTCGCAAAATCGCAGCAGATCATCGCGCGCGTCTTCGGTCGCCTCGGTGGTCCACGGCCGAATCGCCCCCTCGGCAATGCTGCGCGCCGCATCGGGCACCACCCGCCCCAGATCGATGTCGGCGATCCGCCCAAAACCATTGCAGGTCGCGCACGCCCCCAGCGACGACGACGACGAAAACAGCTGCGGCGACGGGTCGGCCACGGGGGTACGGCAGGCCACACACCGCCGCTGCGAAGTGGCGCGCAGCTCGGTAAAACCATGTTGTGTTTCGCGAATTTGCCACGACGCCGTCGCCTGTGCCTGGCCTTCGATATGCACCGACACCACGCCGCTGCCGCGGGTCAGCGCCTGCCGCAGCGAGTCGCCGAGCCGCAACGCTTCGACCGGGTCGAGCACCAGCCGGTCTTGCAGCACCGCCAGCGCCGAGCCAATACGCTCGACCCCCAAAACCTCGGCCAGGGCCAGGGTTTTGCCCCCTTCGAAGCAGCGATGGTAGCCCGCCGCCGCCAAGCCCTCGAGAGCAGCCCGCGCCGCAGCCGTAGAAATCACCGGCAATTCAAAGGTAATCGCCGCCCGCCGCCCTGCTGCCGCCGCCAGTAGCTCTGCCGCCAGCTCGCTCGGCGTCGCCCGCCGCACCGCCTGGCCACACTGGGGGCAAAACGGGCTCGACGCCTGGGCAAACACCAGCCGAAATAGCTCGCCGAGCTCGGTCAGCGACGCCACTGTAGACCGCGCCGCCCGGATGGTCTTGCCCTGCCGCAGCGCGACCGATGGCAAAATCCCGGTAATCTCATCGGCTTTCGGCCTATCCATCCGCTCAACGAATTGCCGCGCATAGCTCGACAGGCACTCGACGTAACGGCGCTGACCCTCGGCAAAAATCGTGTCGAAGGCCAGCGACGACTTACCCGAGCCCGACACGCCGGTTACGACCACCAGCTTGCCGTGGGGCAGGTCTAAGTCAATGTGACGCAAGTTGTTTTGCGACACGCCGCGCAGCCGCAGCAGCGCCGGCGCACTCGCCGTATTCAGCTTAAAATGCACGGCAGCCTACGAGGCCTGGGGACGGCCCAAATCTTGAACACGCACAAGCTCTTGCAGCTGCTCAACCCGCTCACCCGGCAGCAGCAGCGCCGCGGGCGAGGTCAGAAACCGGCGAATTCGCAATGGATCACCCAAGGACTGCAGGCAGTGGGCCTGTACCTGCGCCATCTCGGGCGACTTGGGCACACGCTCGGCAAAACGCACCGCCTCGTCGTAACTCGACAGCCGCGCCGCCGATAGGGCCAGCAGCTGCCAAATATGCTCGAGTTCGGCCGGCGACAGATACGGCTCGTTGCGCGCCAAGTGCCCCAGACGCAAGGCAGTCGCGTAGTCCTCGGTGCTGTACGCCTCGCGCGCCTGTTCGAGCAGCTCGCGCACTCGCCCGTGCTTCTTGTGCACCTTGGCGGTCGAGCTCGACTCAACCGCCTGTAACATCTGCCAATTCTGGAACACCGACATGCCCAAGAACACCGCGGCAAACGTCTGATTCATCTTCAGCAGCACCAGCGCGAGCAGCGTGCCCACCACCATGCTGGTGATGTGTGTCCAGCGCTCGGCCCGCACCGGCAGCAAAAAGCGCAAGAAAGCGATGCGCATCAGCTGCCCACCGTCGAGCGGCCACACCGGCAGCAGGTTGTAGATGCCCCACACCACGTTGAGCCAGACGAAGGTGTTGCCCAGCGCAATCACCGGCAAAGGCAAATGGTCCATGGCAAAGTAACCCAGCACGGCCAATGCAAAATTGACCGACGGCCCGGCGGCAACGATGGCAAATTGCTGACCCAGACCGCGCGCGGGCGCATGGCGGGTAAAGCCGCCCAGGCTCACGAGGTAGATCTCGGGGTCGAGGTGGTACCACTTTGACAGCAGGCCGTGCCCCAACTCGTGGGCCAGCACCGAAAAGCTGCCGAGCAGCATGAGCGCCAGCGCGCCTGCGCCACCCAGCGATTGCGAAGCTGGCCAGCCGAGCAGCAGCAGCATCCACAAGAAATGCCAGAGCGAAACCGTAATCGGAATGCCGAACAGAACAAAACTTGGCCGACCCACGCGCACCTCCGCGGACTAAGGTAGCACGCCCGGCCGGCGCTGCATCCCCCGCGGCAAGATCAGGTTGCGCCGCAGCGGCGAGACGATCGACGGCACGGCGTGGCTGGTCGACGGCTCGGGCAGGGCCACGGCATCTGCGGCGCTGCTACCCCGCTCGGGCCAGCCAAGTGCGCGTCGCAGCTGGTTTTCGCGCCACACTGCCGTTCGCGTCTGCGCCACAGGCAACCCCCATCCCCAGCCGAGCAACTGGCCCACATCCTCGACCAGACCGGCGGCGGCCTGCCCAGCCTCGTCAAGGACTGGCGGCGGCGGCGGCGGTGGCCACGCCTCGGGCGACGGGTTGCGGAACACCTGCCAACGACCGCGCTGAAACACCCGCGGCCAGGTGCGCAGCATGGCTTCGTAACGCGGCTCAGGCGAGAACGGGTCGCGCAACACCGCAATATAGTCGTAGAAACGTGCGTGATCGAACCAAGTCAGCTTCTCTTGTTCGTCGCCAGGCGGCTGCGGCGGCATGCGCTCGGGCTTCCACCGCACTTGCTGCAGCTGCGGATCGATAAAGGCCGACGGCGCCACACCCCCGCGAAACACCGAATAATACGCCACAACCTCGGTTAGCAGCGGCGCCTGCATCCAATGGCTCTCGGCACTGGGCCGCAGCACCAGCAGCGACTTATTGGGCGCCACCGACGCCAGTGCCTCGCGCAAGGGCGCGAACTCAGGCTGGATCAGCACCGTCGACCGCACCGTCGCCAGCGGCATCCACACCGCCACCACAAACATCGCCAGCGTGCCCGCCCAAGCCCGCCACCGCGCCAGCTTGGGGGCCGCCAGCGGCGACAGCGGCAGCGCCAGCACGCCCAAAATCCCCACCACCTCAGCTAGACGCGGCGCAAAACCGTGCACCCACACGGGGCGGAACAGGTGGGTCGGCAAGGCAAAATAGCCAACAAGCGCCAGCGCAAAGGCCCAGCCCAGGTACCAAGTGCCATCGGGGCTGCGCGCGTGGAGCTCCGGGTCCGGGTGCCCCTCTTGCGCATGGGTAACCCGCGCCCGCGTCTGCGCCACCGCGGCGAACAGCCACAGCCCTAACCCCAGCAGCCACAGCCCCGTCATCGGATCGCCCGGCCGGTTAAACAGCAGGTCGGCCATACTCTCTAGGCTGGTGCCCCGCGGCGCGAACTGGTCGAACATGTGCGAAAATAGACCCTTTAGGCTATCGACGGGCAACGTCCACTCCGCCTGCAGCGGCCCCCCCGGCAGCACATCGCGCCGCAGCCACGGCACCAGCACCGCCAGCGACGGCACGCTCAGCAACAGGTCGCGCCCCATCGCCAGCAGCAACGCCAGCAGTCGCCGCCCCAGCGAGCTATGCTCGCGCCGCCAGGTCATCGCCGCCGCCAAGATGGGCAACATCGCGACAGCCACGAGCCACAGCAGCAGGTGCGTCACGGCCAGCGTGCCAAGCAGCAGCGCCAGCCCCAGGGCCCGCCAGGGTCCCGGATGCCGCACAAACGGCAGATGCACCGACAACAGCGCAAGAAACAATGGCAAACCCACGATCGCCGCCGCGTGGCCCACAAACATGTCGGGGTGCCACAGCCACGGCAACACGGCCAGCATCAGCCACCGCGAGTGCCCGGCCGCCCGGTTCAGCCGCCATGCCATCGCCGCCACAGCCACCATGCTCGCGCCCAGCAGCACCTTCCACGCCAGCGCCACGCCAAAAAGCGGCGCCAGTAGCGTAAGCAGGCCCACCGGCAAGTGATTCGGCACGGGGTAGTGCACCCGCTCAAAGTCGCGCGGATACGCCGACACCATGTTCCAGTCGTAGATAACTGCAGCTTGGTGCTGCACTTGCGGGGCATCGAGGATGGGCGTCAGCTCACCCACCGCCAACGGCCACAGCGCTAGCAGCGTGAGCAGCACCACCACCACCGCCGCCGCGCCGGGCAAGGGGTCGCGATGGGCAAGCGTTGGGCGCACTTGGGCTGGCGCATCGGGCTGGGTTGGCGGCGCCTGAAGCATGCGGGCGAAAGCTCAGCGGGCTAAAGAAAAGCCCAGATGGCAAAGACTTTAGAGCTACTTCGCCGCCGGGGCCACAGCGGGCTTGGCCGCCTTCTTGGCCTTGTCTTTCTCGACCTTTTCTTTGGCCTCGTTTTCGGCCCACGGCGCGAGCACCTTGGCCTTGCGCTCAAAGCTGTACGACGCGAAGTATTGGCGCCACTTGCTGGTCTCGGCATCGATCTTGCCTTCGCTAGCCAGCTTTTGCGTCGCGGCCACGTAGTCGGCAACATCAACAGCCGCCTGCACCAGGTCGACCAAGCTCAGCGGCGCGTCGACGTTGATCACCGGCTGCACGTTCTTGACTGCCAACGGATCTTTCTTGTCGAAGGCGCGCAGCACGCCCACCGAGGCCGCATCGCCCAGGGCCGACAGGCAACGGGTGGCAACAATGCGATCGATCAGGCGAGTGCTCGCCTTGAACATGTTCGCCAGCTCGGGGCGCACCGCGTCGCCGCCCAGGACCGCGATCTCGTTCTTGCAGGTATCGACGAGCAGCTTCTGCACATCGTTGTCGCCGTGCGGCGGGCCCTTGCCGTACAGATCGTCGTCGGGCAGCTTGGCCATCGCGGCCTTGAAGCCTTCGACCCCGGCGTTGGCGGTAAAGAGCTGCAGCGCCCACCAGCGGTCGTCGCAGTTCGCCGAGGTCAGGTACTTGTCGAGCACCGGCGCCACCTGGGCCCAGCCTTCTTTGATAGCCTTCTTGTTGGCTTGCGCGATCTTCTTGTCGTCGGGATCCGACCACTCAAGCGCCGCGCGCACAGCCAGATCGCCCGCGTGCTTGTCGTCGGGGTGGATCACGCCCTTCGCCAACACGACCTTGTTCAGGTACAGCTCCAAGAAGTACACAAACCCGTCGAGGCTGTTGGTCCCTTGAATCTTGCCCAAGTCGTCGTCTGTGATTTTGACGTTCTTGGTATTGGTGTGGAAGTAGCGCAGACCGCGCACCAGCGCCTTGTTCGCCTCGGGGGTCTTCAGGTCCTTGAGCAGATTCAAGATCTCGCTCTTGGCCAGGCCCTTGCTCAGCATGATCTCGGCCCCCGGAATCGCTTCGGCGCCCAGCAGCAGGATCTCGTCGGGGTTCACGCGGTCTTTCAGCTTGTCGCGCACGCGCTCGAGCGGGTCGTCGGGCGACAGATCGCCAAAGGCCCACTTGGCCACTTGCGCCTTCAGCTCCGCGACCTTAGCCGGCGGCATCTTGGGCTCTTTCATGATATCGAACAGCACTTTCTTGCCGTGCGCCTGCTTTTTGGGATTCCCGTCGGACAGCAGCTTGAACATCGCCGGCTGCAGCGCCACGAGCAGGTCTGTCTTGTCAGACGCCTTTTCGGTCACGGCTTGCACTTGCGACGGCTGCCCGCCTTCGCTGACCAGGATTTCGAGCGCACGTACACGCAGTTTGGTGTCGTTGCCCTTGTCGGCGACGTAATTGGCCATCTCGGCCCAGCCCGCTTCGTTGTTCATCCAAAGCCGAAAGTTCTCTTCGGGATCGCCCTTGCCACAGCCACTGAGTGCGCCGCCGGCCAAGGCCATCGCCACAGCTGCTGGCAACATCCACCGCAGCAACTGCTTAGATTGACGAATGATTGCCTTATGCATCTCGAGCCTCCCTGGAGTTCCCCCCGCGGTGGGTGGGGCATAACTGCGCGCGTATGTGCCGGCCCATTCGGGCTACTTCGGCCCCGCCAAGCCAGGTGACGTTGCCAGACGCGCGCCGGGGATGGTAGTACGAACATAGCACCAGGGCAAACCCGCTTAGTCACGGGCTTGCCAGGCTGCGCAGGCCGGATCGGCGGCGACTAGACCGCCCGGGGGAACGCATGGCAATCGGCAAAGGACCGGTCGGCTCCGACAAAGCGGCGCAGCAAATGGCCCACTTGGAGCAGCGGCTTGAGGTGGTGCGCCGCAAGTTCAACATGTACTTCAACGGCTTTGAAAAAACGCCGCCGAACATGGAGTTCGATACCCTCAAGCGCGAGTTTCGCGAGTTTAGCAACCAGGGGTTTGCGTCGCCCACGTTCCGCTTCAAGGCGCAGAACTTGATCGCCAAGTGGAATCTGATGCGAACCACGTGGGAGCGCGACTTGGCGCGCATGGAAGAGGGCCGCTTTAAGCCCAATGCCCACCATGCCTCGCACGCCAAGGATCTGGGTAAAGTTGACGATATCGAGTAGTTATACGCTATTTTGCTAGATCGGCGACCACGTGGCCTCAGACAATTCGTCGCGGTCGTCTTGGTCTTGCTGTTCCAACTCGGCGGCGCGCGCACGGGCGATCTGCACGGCCGGCTCCAGCTCCCCTAGTAACTCCCCAATACCACTGCGCGTCTTGGCCGACACCTGCCACGCATCGTATTGGCCGACCACTTCGCGCAGCGCCGCCGGATCGGCCACCGCGTCACACTTGTTCACCAGAATCCGCCGCGGCGCATCGCCTAGGTCGTTGTCGGCCAAAATCCGCAACACCGACGCCAGTTGCCGCTCCATTTGCCGGTGCCCTGCATCGACCACCACCACCACCAAGTCGGCAGCGCGGGCCTCTTCGAGCGTGGCCTCGAACGCGCCCAGCAGCTCTTTGGGCAGGTCGCGAATAAAGCCAACTGTATCGGTTACAACCACTTGCATACCACTCGGCAGGTGCAGCCGCCGCGTGGTGGGGTCTAGCGTCGCAAACAGCAAGTCCTCGGTATAGGCATCGCTCTTGGCTAACGCATTGAGAACACTCGACTTACCTACATTCGTATAGCCAACCAGGGCGATCGAAGGCACCTCGTTGACGCTGCGCTGCGACCGGCGCACATCGCGGCCGCGCTTGAGGCGGTCGAGTTGGTCTTCGATGCGGTGAATGCGGTCGCGCGCCCGGCGCCGGTCGATTTCGAGCTTGGTCTCGCCCGGGCCGACGCCGCCAATGCCACCGGCTAGCCGCGACAGCGCGTTATCGCGATCGCCAAGCCTAGGCAATGAATAACGAAGTTGCGCCAGCTCGACCTGCAGCTTGCCGTCTTGACTGCGCGCGCGACGGGCAAAGATATCCAAGATGAGCTGCGTGCGGTCCAGCACCTTTAGCTCAGCCTGGTTCGCGATCGACTTGCTCTGGCTCGGCGTCAGCTCGCGGTCAAAAATCAGCGCCGTCGCATCGGTCTGCAAGGCTTTGAGTGTGATCTCAGCAAGTTTGCCCGAACCGATCAGCGTGCGCTTGTCGATGTCGCGCCGCCGCTGAATGACCCGCCCCACCACTTCTACATGGGCGGTGCGCGCCAATTCCTCCATCTCATCAAGACGGTCCTCGGCCTCGGCGATGGCATCGGGCCCCACGTGCACCAGCACTGCCCGCGCCCGCGCATCGACCAGCCGGCCGGCCGGGCGCACCCGCGACAGATGCGTCTCAAGCTCGGCAATAAAGGCCTGACAGTCAAATTCAAGCGTATTAAACGGCTGTTGCGGCAGCACCGCGGTCGGTTCGACACTGACATACGGCGCCGCCTGCCGCTCCGTGGCCAAGTGGGCAATCGACACCAGCTGCGGCAGCCCATCGCGCTGCGTCAGCGCCGCCACCACATCCAGCCCTAAGCGCCCTAGATCGTTCAGATCGTCGCCGTCGACCGGCTCACCCTTTAAGTGGACATGCACCAGCCGCAGGCCACGCAACCGCCCAGAATCTTTTCCCCACCGCCCCAAGTCCGGCAGCATCAGCTGGTGATCGTCGCCGACCAGTGCGTGGGTCACCGTGCCCTGCCGGTCAATCAGCACGCCCACTTGCCGGCGCAGCCGCTCGGCCAGCCCGCACAGGCGCACCGCCAGGGCCTCCGAGCACAGCTCTTGCGGCAAAACCCGTTGATGCCCAAGCCGTTCGAGCGATTGGCGCTCAAGAACAGACAGACCCGTAACATTTCCGTGGAGTTGACTCAGATTCGGCTCGGCACGCAGCTAGTTCAGGTTGATAGTCGAACCCTTGACGGTCATCGTGCTCGACGACTTGATGTCCATGGTCGAGCCGGACTTGGTCTCGGTCGCGCTGCCCGACTCTTGCTTGATGGTCGAGTCAGCCTTGATGACAAGGTCTTTGCACTGCAAAGTCATGGTCTTTTCGGTCTTGAGCAGCATGTCGCCAGTCTTGCACTCGATCGTAATCTTCTTGTTCTTGGTGTCGATCAGAATGTAATGCTCTTGGGTGTGGTCGTAGATCTCGATCTGATCGACCTTGCCCGACTGGTCCAGCGCGATCCAGTGGCCGTCGCGCTGCTTCGGGTCCTTCTCTTCGTCTTTGGCCTTGACCAAATTCTGCAGCACAATTCGCTCGGTGCCCTCTTTATTATCCACGAACTGCAGCATGTGGCCCGAGCGCGAGCGAATCGAGCGGAAGTGATTCTTGCCGTCTTGCTCCGAGTTGGCGTGGATGGGCGTATCGACGCCGTTCCAGAGCGACCCGATGATAAACGCGCGCCGCACATCGCCGTGTTCAAAGGCGATCAGCACTTCGTCATCCACTTCGGGCAGCCAGAATGCGCCGCGGTCTTTGCCGGCCATAAACGTGGCAATGCGGCACCACGAGGTGCGAAAGTCTTCGTCGTCTTTGGCGTCGGTGTACTTGGCGTCGCTTTCGGACACCCACGGAAACTTGACCTTGACGCGGTAGTGGCCGTCGGGGTCCTTGTTATCGACGACGACGCCGACCACAACTCCCTGTACCTTGAAGGCTTCGCGCTTGCGTTCCATCAGCATTGCGACCTCGCTCTCGGACCGAATAGCGGCAGGCCCCTCGAGTTGCCGTGCGCGCGTGCAAAGTGTGCGCCCAAGGCGCAGCAACTTCAGCGGTCAAGGTAACGCTGCTGGCCACCGGCTGCAACCGCGACCCGCACGCCCCTTTGGCCCCTGGGGTCTAGGCGCCCCGTTGCGGCGATCGGTGCGGGGTCGCTGCCAGCTCCGGTGGGCCTTGTGGCGATTCCGTGGCGGCGCGTCCTTGATTTTTAGGCCCCATGGCGGTATTCCGCCCGGCGGACAGGTGCTGGCATTCGGCCAGCGCGTCGGCGTTTTAACGCCCACCACGGCGCACCGACACCCCAGCCTGCCCCGGAAAGGAGCCCGCATGTTGAGCACCCAACTCGGCTATGTCTCGATTCTAACAGTACTTATCGTTGTCGCCATCATGGGCGCAGCGATCCTAGTGCTGAACTCGCTGATCGGCCCCAAGCGCCCCAGCCCGGTGAAGCAGTCTTCGTTCGAATGTGGTTCAGATCCGATTAGTTCGGCTCGCCAGCGCTTCAACGTCAAGTTCTACTTGGTGGCGATCTTCTTTATCGTGTTCGACATCGAGTCCGTGTTCTTGTACCCGTGGGCCGGCATGTTCCGCGACCTGCTGGTCGAACCGGGCGTAGGGCTGATGACCCTTGTCGAAATGTTCATTTTTATTGGCATTCTTGGTGGCGGCTTGGCCTATGTGTGGCGCCGCGGCGCGCTCGACTGGGAGTAGCCAGTGCCCCTGCAGCGGACCCCACCAAGCCATATGCCTAGTTAGGGAGCGATCATGGCCCCGACCCTTGTAGACCTGGTGCGCAAGAATTTCGGCAACGCCGTTCTGGGCAGCCACAGCCACGTCGGCGACCAGACGGTGCTGGTGCAGCGCGAGAAACTGCTTGAGATTATGGCGTTCTTAAGAGACGACTCGGCTATGGCTTTCGATGTGCTCGTCGATGTGACGGCCGCCGATTATTCGACGTACCCCGAGGGCGAGCGCGCGGCGGTGAGCCCGGTGGATGCCAACCACCCGTCGGGCCTGACGAGCGACACCCTGCCCCGCTTCGAAGTGGTGTACCACCTGCTGTCGATGAGCAAGAAGCAGCGGCTGCGGGTCAAAGTGGCTGTGTCGCAAGATGATTTGCACGTGCCGTCGCTATGCGGCCTGTGGATCGCCGCCAACTGGGGCGAGCGCGAGACGTTCGACATGCTCGGCATTCTGTTCGACAACCACCCAGATTTGCGACGTATTTTGACGTATGATGAATTTGTCGGCCACCCGCTGCGCAAGGACTTTCCGCTGCGCGGCTACCAGCCGCTGGTGGAGCAGCCGACTCTGGCCGGATACAAAGATAACGAGACCTTCCGCTAGGCAATCACGCGAGCCGAGCCCCATGCTCGGCACGACGGAGCACCGCATGAGCGCGAACCTTCCCACCGCCATCCCTGGCAACTCTGCTGCAAAAATCAGCACCGGGGGGCATAAACTGACCGCCGAGCGCCAGGGCGACCTGATGGTCATCAACATGGGGCCGTCGCACCCGGCGACCCACGGCACGGTCAAGTTCGTGCTAACGCTCGACGGCGAGATGGTCGAAGACCTCGACGTCCACATCGGCTACCTGCACCGCGGCTTCGAGAAGATGAGCGAACAGGGTACTTGGCAACAGGTTTTGCCCTATACCGACCGCCTGAACTACGTGTCGCCGCTGCTCAACAACGTGGGCTATGTGCTGGCGATCGAAAAGCTGATGGGGGTGCAGTGCACGCCGCGCGCGGGCTGGATCCGCATGATTATCAGCGAGGTGGCCCGCATCGTCGATCACTTTACCGCGCTGGCGGCCGGCGCGCTTGAACTGGGTGGATTTGCTCCGTTCTTGTTCGGCCTAGAGGCCCGCGAGACGCTGTACCCCTTGATCGAAGAACTGACGGGCGCGCGCCTGACCACCAGCTACACGCGCATCGGTGGCCTAAAGGACGATCTGCCCGACGATTACGAAAAGCACCTAATGGCGGGCATCGATAAAGCCCTGTGGTGCTTGGATAAAATGGGCGGACTGCTGACCAAGAACCGCATTTTCTACGACCGCATGATCGGCACCGGGCCGCTGAGCCAAGAGGACGCGATCTCGTCGGGTTGCACCGGCGTGATGCTGCGCTCGACCGGCGTCGACTGGGATTTGCGCAAGCACCAGCCGTACTTGTACTACGATCAGGTCGACTTCGACGTCATCATTGGCCACCAGGGCGACAACTACGATCGTTTCTTGTGCCGCATCGAAGAGATTCATCAGTCGGTCAGCATCATCAAGCAGTGCTTCGCCAAGCTGCCGGCCGGGCCGATCAACGTGGGCGACTGGCGGGTGACGCTGCCGCCTAAGCACGCGGTCTACAACTCGATTGAAGGCATGATCGCCCACTTTAAGCTGGTGATCGACGGCCATCAGGTGCCCGCGGGCGAGGCCTATCAAGCCACCGAAGGCGGCAACGGCGAGCTCGGTTTCTATGTAGTTTCGCAGGGTAATGGTCGACCGTTCCGCATTCACGTGCGCGCGCCGTGCTTTTACGCCATGGGCATCGTCAAGAAGATGATCGTTGGCCACCTGCTGAGCGACATCGTGCCCACGTTCGACGCCCTGAACATGATCGGCGGCGAGGTCGATCGCTAGTTCTACTGCATTTTCAAGTCTTTTAGCAGCCAAGCGAGGCAGGCAATGCCCAAAGTTACCATCGACGGACAAGCGATCGAAGTGCCGGCCGGAACTACGGTTCTGCGCGCGGCCAAGCAGCTCGGCATCGAAATTCCGGTGTTTTGCTACCACCCGGGCCTGTCGATCGCCGCCAACTGCCGTATGTGCCTGGTCGAGGTTGAGAAATCGCCCAAGCCGCTGCCCGGTTGCTATACCGAGGTTGGCGAAGGCATGGTCGTGCACACGCAGACCGAGAAGATCAAGGCGACGCAGAAGGCGGTGCTCGAGTTCATCCTTTTGAACCACCCGGTCGACTGCCCGATCTGCGATCAAGCTGGCGAGTGCGTGCTGCAAGAGCACTTTGCCACCTTTAGCCTGCAGGCTTCGCGCCTAACCCACGAGAAGGTGGGCAAGCCCAAGGCCAAGCCGCTGGGTCCGAACGTGATCTTGGATGCGGAGCGCTGCATTGTCTGCACCCGCTGCGTGCGCTTTTGCGAAGAAGTAACCAAGACCTGCGAGCTAACGGTCGAAAGCCGCGGCGAACACAGCGAAATTACCACCCCCGAGGGCGTGGAGCTGAACAACGCCTACTCGCAGAACGTGGTCGACATTTGCCCCGTGGGCGCGCTGACTTCGCGGCAATTCCGCTTCAACCGCCGCGTGTGGTTCTTAGACATGCGCGACTCGCTATGCACCGGCTGCGGCCGCGGCTGCTCGGTCCGCGTCGACTCGTACAAGAACCAAGTCGAGCGCTTGGTGCCGCGCTACAACCCCGACGTCAACAGCTACTGGATGTGCGACGACGGCCGCAAGAGCTTGAACGGCTTGAAAGATGGCCTGAGCATGGGTTGGTTGCCCGGTGCAGACGGCAAGGCGCGACAAGCCCCCGCCGGCGAAGGCGTGAGCGCAGTTGCTGCCTGGCTAAAAGAGGCCAAGACCTCTGGGCAAGCAGGCGTGGGCATTGGACTTTCGGCCTCGCTCAGCAACGAAGACGTGTACGCTTGGGCGAACTTGGCGAAGGCGGCGGGCGCCAAGGTGTACCTGCTGCCGCGCACCGGCTGGCAAGGCGACACCCTGCTCCGCAGCGACGACCGCGACTGCAACAGCATGGGCACCAAGGCGATTTTGACGAGCGTGCTGGGCAGCTTTGGCAGCTTTGGCAGCGCGGACGAGCTTATCGGCGATGCCGGCGCACTCGAAGTGCTGCTGGTGGTCGACAACGGCGCGGCCTGCGATGGCGACCTGTGCGACGCCCTGGCTCGCGTGCCCAAGCTGGGCGTCTTTGCTTCGGAAGCGAGCGGCTTTACCCAAGCTGCGAGCGTGGTGGTGCCGCTGACGCCGCTGCAAGGGCGCGACGGCACCGTGGTCAATGTGGCCGGCTGGGTACAGCGTGTGCAGCAGCCGCTCAAGCCGTCGGTCACCAGTGTGGCCCCGCATGTGGCGGCAGCGCTGCTGGCAGCGGCGATCGACCAGAGCCTCGACTTTGCCGACACCACCCGCCCGGCCGAGCTGTTCGACCTGTTGGCCGGCGCGGTAGGTGAGTTCAAGAGCTTGAATTACGGCGAGATTGGCGATGTTGGACGCCACTTGGCCGAAGGCGGCGAGCTGGCCCCCCGGCGGCCGCGCCTTGACGGTACCCCGCAGTGGGAGCCCGATCCGGTGTCGCCCACCGCGAAGCGCCCGTTCCAGCTGCGCCGTGGCGCCTGAGTTTACCCTGAAGTCGAGCCCCTGGGGCGGAGACCGATCATGCAACTGTTAGCCAATCCCGTGCTCAATCAGATCGTTTGGACGCTGATCAAGTTTGCCGGCTTCGTGCTCGTGTTCGTATTGGGACTGGCGACGGTTCTGACATGGACGGAGCGCAAGTTCTCGGCCTTGATGCAAAATCGCCTGGGGCCGAACCGCGCCAACTTTGGCAAGATTCGCGCCGGCGGCCTACTGCACATGCTCGCCGATCCGATCAAGATGCTGACCAAAGAGGCGTTTACCCCGGATACCCCCAATCCGTGGATGTTTACGTTGGCGCCGCTGGTGGCTTTTGTGCCGGCGCTGGTGATCTTTGCGGTGATCCCGTTCGGCCCCGGCGAGAACATGATGATCGCCACCACCGACTTGGGAATCCTGTTTATTTTCGCACTGTCGTCGCTCAATGTGTACGGCACGGTGATGGGTTCGTGGGCGTCGAACAACAAGTGGTCGCTCATGGGCGGCCTGCGTATTTCAGCGCAAATGATCAGCTACGAAGTCGCGGTCGGTCTGTCGCTTTGCGGCGTGTTCATGATCTACAACTCGACGGATCTGCAGTCGATTGTGGTCGAGCAAGGGCGCCAGACCTTCTTGGGCCTGCCGGCCTGGGGCATCCTGACGCAACCTCTGGCGTTTATTCTGTATCTGACCTGTGCCATCGCCGAAAACAAGCGCGCGCCCTTCGACACCGCGGAGGCCGAGTCGGAGCTGACCGCCGGCTACTGGACCGAGTACAGTGCCATGGGCTGGGCGGTGCTGGCGCTCGTCGAATTCGTTGAGATTATTCTGATCGGCTGCGTCGGCGCGACACTGTTCTTGGGTGGCTGGAACATCCCGGGCGTGCACGGCGATACCCCTGGCCTGGTGATGCTGCAGATCGGCGCATTCGTGGTCAAGGTGATCTTCCTTATTCTGGTGCAGATGACAATTCGCTGGACTTTGCCGCGCTTCCGCTACGATCAGGTGATGCGACTGGGCTGGCGGATTATGCTGCCGGCGGCGCTGCTGAACCTGCTGGTGACCGGCGTGGTCCTGGCATTCATCGACCGCTAAGTCAACGAGGTTGCACTCGTTTCGACCGATTTTCACGTTACCTTCCGCTGCGAGGACCCCATGGCCAAACTCGTCAATCGCTTCGAACCGGCGTTCATGGAGCAGTCGTACGTCTTCGAGGCCGTCAAGGGCATGGCCATTACGAGCCGCCAGTTCTTGCGCAACCTGTTCGGCCGCAGAGATGTGGTCACGGTGCAATACCCCGAGGTTAAGCATCCGTATACACCGCGCTTTCGCGGCCGCCACCTGCTGACCAAGCGCGACGACGGCCAGGTGCGCTGCGTGGCGTGCATGCTGTGTGCGACCGCCTGCCCGGCCAACTGCATCACCATCGTCGCCGCCGAGAGCTCGGACCACGACATCGAGAAGTATCCGAGTACATTTGAGATTGACCTGCTCAAGTGCATCTACTGCGGCTTTTGCGAAGAGGCGTGCCCGTGCGATGCCATCCGCATGGACTCGGGCGTGCACTCGGTGCCGACGGGCAACCGCCGCGACCAGAAGTTCGGTAAAATCAACCTGCTCGAACTGGCCAAGCTGTCGACGGCGAGCCAGGGCGGCGAGTTTCGCGCCAGCAGCCACGAGGGCACGGCGCACGGCCGGGGCGAGCACTAGAGCTGCACTCGGCCCAGGGCACGGCGGCGAAGACAATCAAGAACATGTTGATATTCCGATGGCTTCGAACGCCAGGCGGCGCGACTGGTTAGCTGGGCACGCGCGATGGCGACGTACCAATCTGGGCTCGCTGCTCGATGCCGAGAAGGTGGGAGCGGCGGTGCCCGAGGGGTTGTAGCTGTCGCACACCAGGCCGTTCGGGCACAAACCCGCTCGACGGCCCCGCTAGAGCGCCATATGTTGCGGTGGCCCGCGCCGCCACCGCGGCACCGCATCCAGCAAGATCGCCAGCACGCACAGCACCATCCCCAAAGTGCACAGCAAGTTGAACCAGCCCTTGATGGCCGTGTCGGGGTTCTGGGTCATGGGCCAAAACAGCTGCTGCATGCTCAGGATTCCGGCCGACAGCGTCGTCGCGCACAGCACCAGCATCGGCCCGACCGTGACCCACAGGTACTGGCGCCGGCCCGCGTTAATCAAGAAGCTGGTGCCCACCGCTAGCGCAATCACCGCGAGCAGCTGGTTGGCGATGCCGAACATGGGCCAGATGGTGTCGATCGAGCCCGTGTACAGAAAGCCGCTCCAAGCCGCGACCACGAGCGTGGTGGCCAAAAGGTTGGCCGGCAGCCACTCGGTGCGCGCCAAGGCCGGGTGCAGGCGACCCAAGAACTCTTGCAGCATAAAGCGACCGACGCGCGTGCCCGTATCGATCGTGGTCAAGATAAACACCGCCTCGAACAGGATGGCGAAGTGGTACCAATAGGCCATCAGATTGCGCATCCCCGGCAGCGCACTGAAGATTTGCGCCATACCCACCGCCAGCGACACCGCGCCACCGGGCCGGCCGGCGATGGCCTCGCCCACTTGGGCCTGCAGGTCTTGCAGATTCACCGCGGCGATACCCATGCCCGCGTACTTCTGCGCCGCCACGTTAATCGCATAGTAGTCGCCGGGATGCAGGCTGGCCGCGGCGATGAGAGCCACCAGGCCGACCAAGCCCTCCATCAGCATCGCCCCGTAACCAATGGTGCGGGCTTGGCTTTCGCGGTCGAGCATCTTGGGCGTGGTGCCCGAGGCGACCAGCGAATGAAAGCCCGAGATGGCGCCGCAAGCGATGGTGATGAACATAAAGGGGAAAAGCTTTCCAGGCACGATGGGGCCGCCGCCGTCGGCAAACTTGGACAGGGCCGGCGCGTGCAGCTCGGGGTTGACGATGAGGATGCCGATGATGAGGCCGCCGATGGTGCCGATCTTCATGAACGACGAGAGGTAGTCGCGCGGGCACAGCAAAAGCCACACGGGCAGCGCCGAGGCGACAAAGCCGTAGGCCGCGATGGCAAAGGTGATCTCGCCGCGCGAGAGGTGCAGGTAGTGGCCCCAGCTCGACAATGCGACGTCGCGACCGAAGACCACGGCGGCGGTCATGCCGATTACGCCGATGGTGGTGGCCTCGACGACCTTGCCCGGGCGCCAGATGTGCAGGTAAACACCCATGAAAAGCGCCAGTGGGATCGAGGCGCCGATGGCGAAGACGCCCCAGGCCGACTCGGACAGCGCGTTGACCACGGCCACACCTAGGCCGGCCAGCGCGATGACCACGATGAACAAGATGGCGAGCGAGGCCAAAAGCCCTGCTCTGGGCGACACTTCGGCGCGGGCGATCTCGGCGAGACTTTTGCCGTCGTGGCGCAGCGAGGCCACTAAAATGGTGAAGTCGTGGACGGCGCCGGCCAGCACTACGCCGCAGAGAATCCACAAAAAGCCAGGCGCAAAGCCAAATTGCATGGCCAATACGGGGCCGATCAGCGGGCCGGCACCGGTAATCGCGGCGAAGTGGTGGCCGAACAGCACCCACTTGTGGGTCGGATGGTAGTTCTGGCCATCGTGCAGCCGGTGCGCAGGCGTGATGCGCGCGTCGTCGAGCACCAGCACCTTGGTAGCCAAGAATGCGGAATAATAGCGGTAAGCGATCGCAAGAATCGCCAGCGCGGGGAGCAGCAAGGTCAGAGCGTGCATCAGAGCCTCCGGCTGCGAGAATGCCACGGGCGGCGGCGCGAACAAGGGGCGCAGGCCAGGAATGCGACGAATAGCATGAAGTCGGTGGCGATTCGCCGCGGGCTTGTGGCAAATTGGCGCTCACGGGCGGGGCCCGCAACAGGACTACAATGAAGAAGCCGAAATGGGTGGTGGTGTTCGTGGTGGCAATGCTGACTCTGGCTGCGGTGGCAGTGCAGGCTGAGGCGCCCAAGGCCGAAGCGGTGCAGGCGGATTGGCAAAAGATCCTGAAGGAATACGACACAGTGCGCGAGGCCCTGAGCAGGGATGACGGCGCGGCGGCGCAGAAGGCCGCGAAAACCGCCGAGGCGGGGCTAGTTGGACTGCGCGGCGATGCGGCGACGGTCAAGGCACTGCAGTCGGCGGCAGGGCGCGTGGCGAGCACACCGGATCTAAAGCTAAGTCGCATGGCGTTTGGCGAGTGGTCGCGCGGGCTTATCACCCTGGTCGCGGCCCAGCCCGAGGCGCAGCGCGGCGTGCTCTGCTACCAATGCACCATGACCAAGACCTACCAGAAGTGGCTGCAGCTGAGTGAGCCGCTGGCCAACCCGTACTGGGGCTCGCAGATGCTGCGCTGTGGCAGCAAAGTGGCGATTGCGCCCTAACTACAATCTATTGGCCCGACACGGAAC